>NZ_AUDJ01000001.1 GCF_000425405.1 Ferrimonas kyonanensis DSM 18153
CCCCTGAAGGGCCGTGGAAGACTACCACGTTGATAGGCAAGGTGTGTAAGCGTTGTGAGGCGTTGAGCTAACTTGTACTAATGACCCGTGAGGCTTAACCATACAACACCCAATGGGTTTTGATATCCCAGATAGTTAAGCGCTTGCAAGAATGCAAACGAGAAAATCAGCTTGTGCGAATTGATAACAGTTTTTGTCTGACGACAATAGCGCTGTGGCCCCACCTGATCCCATGCCGAACTCAGAAGTGAAACACAGTAGCGCCGATGGTAGTGTGGGAGTTCCCATGTGAGAGTAGGTCATCGTCAGGCGCCAAATCCAAGAAAGCCCGTCGCTAACGCGACGGGCTTTTTTCATTTTTATGGTTTGAAGAAATGCGAGTGCTGCCCGGCTACCGCCAGCCCAACTCATGAGAACCGTCGCCCTTGCGAACGCGAGGGCCCAGAGTCTTTGATTCTACTGCGTGAAAGTCACTGGATTCTCACCTGCGCAAGAAAGACGAAAGGTAAAGCCGCTGGGTACCCGCGTGCGCGGGCACGACGGAGGGATGTTTGAGGTTGGTGTGGTAATTAATTGCACCGAGCGCTGCCGAAGCCGTAAAAACTGCCGGTTTACTACCAACTCACCCAATTTGCACCGTCGCCCTTGCGAACGCGAGGGGCCAGTGTCTTTGGTTTGAGTACGGTGAATGAAAGCCGCTGGGTACCCGCGTTCGCGGGCACGACGGAGGGATGGTTAGGGTACGTTCGCAACGACTAGCATCGATCTTTGCCGATACCTTAATCACTGCCCGTTTACCACCAACCCTGCCAACAGCACCGTCGCTCATTGCGAACGCGAGGGGTCAGTGTCTTTGGTTTGAGTACGGTGAACAAAGCCACTGGGTACCCGCGTGCGCGGGCACGACGGAGGGTCGTAGTTGACGCTTTGCGAACTTGATGCAGATGGCGACCACTAACCCTGCCGCCCGCACAACTCTCCAACCGTGTCGCCCTTGCGAACGCGAGGGGCCAGTGTCTTTGGTTTGAGTACGGTGAACAAAGCCACTGGGTACCCGCGTGCGCGGGCACGACGGAGGGATGGTTAGGGTACGTTCGCAACGACTAGCATCGAGCTCTACCGATACCTCAATAACTGCTCAGTTAGCACCACTCCTCCCCATTAGCACCGTCGTTCATTGCGAATGCGAGGGTCCAGTGTCTTGGTTTTGAGTACGGTGAATGAAAGCCACTGGTACCCGCGTGCGCGGGCACGACGGAGGGGTGGTTAGGGTACGTTCGCAACGACTAGCACCGATCTTTGCCGATACCTTAATCACTGCCCGTTTACCACCAACCCTGCCAACAGCACCGTCGCTCATTGCGAACGCGAGGGGCCAGTGTCTTTGGTTCTATTGTGTTAAAGCCACTGGATTCTCGCCTGCGCAAGAATGACGAAGGGCAAAGCCACTGGGTACCGGCGTTCGCGGGTACGACGTAGGAGGTTTTATCGCTCATTGCGAACTGGAGGGCAGGGAGGAGAGCTTCTCTGGCACCTCGTTTGCTGGACTATTCTTGCTAGAGGCGGCAAAGGTAAAACCATTTAGCCTTACTTGTGTTCGCTGAAAAGCGGAAATGTAATCCTTTGGAAAGCTGAATGCCTTCTTAACTGCTCGGATCAGTTGGTGCTTATTGTGCGGTAACGCACAAATTAAGTGGAATTGACCTTAACTGGGAGGCGTTAGTTGGGTAAGATTCGTGGCAATCAGTGTACATATGTACGCTAACTTTCCTGTTGTGGTGGGAGTAAGTAGTGACCCAACTATTAGAAGATCTGCATCTGGTTGATCTGGTTCGTGCACGTATCGATGAGATGCCGGAAAAGGCAGCGTTGTCCTATCGTGAGAAAGGACAGTGGCACGACATCAGCTGGAAACAGTTGGGCACTACCGTGACTCAGTTGGCGCGGGTGCTGTTGCACCTCGGCTTGGAACCCCAGGACAAGGTGGCGCTGTTTGGTCAAAACTCGGAAAAATGGACCATGGCGGATCTGGCCTGTATGCAGGCCAGGGCGGTGGTTGTGCCGATCTACCCGACCAATACTGCCGAACAGGCTGGCTACATCCTCAACGACGCTGCTGCCAAGGTGGTGTTTGTGGGTGATCAGGAGCAGTACGACAAGGCGCTGGAGGCCCTAGCCCAGTGCCCTAGCGTGGCTCACCTGGTGTTGATGAACGATGCCATTGCCAAGCGTGATGCTGCTGTGATTCAGCACAGCTACGATGAATTGCTGAGATACAACGTCGAATACTGCCGACAGGCGTTGGAGCAGCGTATCGACGAGTGTAACCTCGACGACCTGTTGACGCTGATTTACACCTCTGGCACCACTGGCGAGCCCAAAGGGGTGATGCTGGATTACCGCAACTTCGCCAGTACTACCCGTCAGCATTCGAGAGTACTGGACTATGGGAAGGGCGATCGTAGCCTGGCCTTCCTGCCCCTGTCTCACGTGTTTGAACGCGGCTGGACTCTGTATTCGCTCGGTCTGGGTGCGCATGTAGGCCTGCTAGAAAACCCCGCCGACGTTCAACAGGCGATGGTGGAGTTCAAGCCGAACGTGATGTGCGCCGTTCCCCGTTTCTATGAGAAGGTCTACAGCGCCGTCGCCGATAAAGTTTCCAAGGCGCCGGCACATCGTCGAGCCCTGTTTTACTGGGCCCTGCGTCAAGGGCAGAAGCGTTTCCAGGCCGACAACGGCGGTCAACCCCTGGGTAAGGTGTCTCAGGCCTTGTATGGACTGGCCGACAAGTTGGTACTGTCAAAGCTGCGGGCGGTGCTCGGGGGTGAGATGCGGTTCATGCCTTGTGGTGGTGCCAAGCTGGATGAGGTCGTGCATGAATTCTTCCAGTCTATCGGTATTACGTTGCTGTGTGGCTATGGCCTGACAGAAACCACGGCCACGGTGACCTGTGGGTTGCCCGGGAGCATCAAGCTGAATGGCAATGGCCGTCCCCTGCCTGAAGCGCAGGTGAAGATTGGTGCCGAGAATGAGATTCTGGTGAAGGGCGATACCGTGATGCGGGGCTATTACAACCGGCCAGAAGACACCGAAGCGGTGTTTGAAGATGGTTGGTTTAAGACCGGTGACGCCGGTTACCTGGATGAGCAGGGGATGCTGCACATCACTGATCGCATTAAGGAGTTGATGAAGACTTCTAACGGTAAGTACATTGCTCCTCAGCGCGTTGAGGGCATGGTCGGTCGCGACCCGCTGATTGAGCAGGTTGCCATCATCGCTGAAGCACGGAACTATGTATCGGCCCTGATTGTGCCGGCGTTTGAGTCGCTGGAGGCTTGGGCTAAAGAGAAAGGCATCAAGTACAAGGATCAGCTGGAGCTGATTCAACACTCTGCGGTTGTCGAACATTTCGAACAGCGTCTGAAAGAGGTGCAGGGCGAGCTGGCGAAATTTGAGCAGGTGAAAAAATTCACTTTGCTGCCGCGGGAGTTCTGCATGAAGCGGGGCGAGCTGACGCCGACGCTGAAACTGCGCCGTAAGGTAATCAACGAGCGTTTTGAAGCTGAAATTGATGCCATGTACGCCAAAGCCAAGAAGCTGGTGGGGCGCAAGAAAGCCTCGGCAAAGTAAGCTTAGGGTTGACGAGAAGGGTGCCGAAAGGCACCCTTTTTTTGTTCATACTAAAAAAGGATTTGTGATGTACAGAACGTTAATTACACCTCGGTTCTCAGAAACCGATGCTTTGGGGCACATCAATAACACCGTGGTACCCGTGTGGTTTGAAGAGGCTCGCACGCCGATCTTCCGCTGTTTCATTCCGACCTTGGACCATCGTCAGTGGAATTTGATTCTGGCGGGATTCAACGTGGACTATCTGCTGCCCACCTATTACGGCGAAGACGTTGAGATTCGCTCCGGCATTCATCACATCGGCAACAGCTCACTGAAGATCTGGCATCAGGCCCTGCAAGGGGGCAAGGTGGTGGCCCAAGCCGAAGTGGCGATGGTGCATTACGATTACGAGGCGGAAAGCTCTACCGCCATTGGTGAAGAGGTACGGTTGCTGTTGGCGGAACTGCAGGATCCCCGCCCCTGGTAGGCAACAACAGCAATAAAAAAGCGGCCATTGGCCGCTTTTTTCAGAACTGGCTGAGTTTCAGCTGGCTGAAGTCGTCGATGACGTGGTGTTTGCCCTGACGCACGTCCTTAGAACGCACGACTTGGCAGGTCTTCAGACCGGCGGCCTTGGCCGCATTCAGCTCATCCAGGTTGTCGGAGACAAACAGGATGAGGTTAGGCCACATGCTGATGGTGTTGATGATGTTGCGATACGCCTGCGGATCCACTTTCTGACCCACATGGGTGTCGAAGTGGCCATGGAACAGGTCGCGTAAATCACCAAACTGACTGTGTTGGAACAGCAATTCCTGGGCTTCGGTCGAGCTTGAGGAGTAGCTGTAGATCCGTCTACCGTCCTGCTTCAGAGATTTCAGGCCTTCGGCGGCATCCGGGTAGATGTGTCCTTCCAGCTCACCGTTTTGGTAGCCTTGACGCCAGATCATCCCTTGCAGGGTTTTCAGTGGGGTGGCCTTCTTATCCTGTTCGATCCACTCCAGCAGAATGGCAACAACACGGTTAAGGTCTGCCTCTGGCTCTGCAGCCATCTCCTTAACGTCATCGATACAGTGGGATACGACCACTTGATCCTGATTGGCCTCAATAAACTTAGCCATCTCTTTGGCTGAGTAAGAGAACAACACGGTCTGAATGAAGTCGTAATCCGTGGTGGTACCTGCGGTATCTACGATAACGGCTTGAATTCCCATAATCCCTACAATTATTAATCTCGCTTCTGGGCAAATAGTAGCGCCGAGCCGGGTTCATTGCCAGCATTTACTACGGCATTCGCACCGGTTGTCCCTGTTTATAAACCGCTGAGCAGGGGTTGGATCCATATTGCCATGCCAACTCGGCGGGGTGGCCGATTCGCCATTGGCTGATGTCGGCGTCAAAGCCAACTCTCAACTGGCCACAGCGGGCTTGAACCCCCAGAGCCCGCGCGGCGTGACGGGTGACGCCGGCCAGGGCCTCTGCCGGCGTCAGGCTGAACAAAGTGCAGCCCATATTGAGCATCAGCAGCGTGGAGCACAGCGGTGAACTGCCGGGGTTAAAGTCAGAGGCCAATGCCATAGGAACCTGGTGCTTTCTGAGCAGATCCACCGGTGGCTTGCGGGTTTCTTTCAGGAAGTAGAAGGCCCCCGGCAGCAGCACCGCAACGGTGCCGGACTGGGCAATGGCCTTAACGCCGTCCTCATCCAGGCACTCGATGTGGTCGACCGACAGTGCCTGATGCTGTGCCGCCAGGCGACTGCCGCCCATGTTGGACAGCTGCTCGGCATGCAGTTTGACCGGTAGATTGTGGGCCTTGGCGGCCTTGAATACCGCCTCGGTCTGGTGGAGATCGAAGGCGATGTTCTCGCAGAACACATCCACGGCGTCCATCAATCCGTCGGCGGCCAGTGCCGGCATCATGTCGTTGCAGACGTGGTCGACGTAGTCGTTGTCGCGCCCCTGAAATTCCTTGGGAATGGCGTGCGCCCCCAGGAAGGTGGTGTGAATGTCGATGGGGTGCAGTTGCCCCAGGTGACGAGCCAGCTCCAGCATCTTGCGCTCGGTGTCCAGATCGAGGCCGTAACCGGATTTGATCTCGACTCGGGTCACCCCTTCTCTGAGCAGGCTGTTGAGTCGAAGTCGGGCGTCGTGGAACAGGGACTCGGTGTCGGCGGCGCGGGTGGCATTGACCGTCGATTGAATGCCGCCGCCCTGGCGGGCGATCTCTTCATAGGTGGCGCCATTTAACCGGGCTTCGAACTCGTTGGCGCGGTTGCCAGCGAAAATCAGGTGGGTGTGGCAGTCGATTAACCCCGGGGTCAGCCACTGGCCATTGCCCTTGATCACCGGTACCGAAAAGGGGTCGAACTCAGGCAGGTCGGCGCGGCGCCCCAGCCAGGCGATTTTGCCGTCTTTCACCGCCAAGGCAGCGTCTTCGATCTCACCGTAACTGCCCGGCTGTTCAGGATCCATGGTGGCCAGATTGACCTCAATCCACAGTTGGTCCCAGTCCATTGTTCGCTCCTTCGGCGCTGATTGTCTGAGCTCATTCTGGCAATCTTTGCTTGTATATACAAGTTGTCTGTGTCATTTTGTGGCCAGTTATCTTCAGGAGAGTGGACCCTTGGCCGCACCAAAGTTTGTCGAAATTAAGCAGCATTTGATCGCCAATATTGAGCGAGGAGTGTGGCGTGAGCATGCCAAGGTGCCGTCGGAAAACGCGCTGGCCGGCGAGTTTGGTTGCAGCAGAATGACGGCCCGGCGGGCATTGACCGAACTGGTTGAGCAAGGGGTATTGGTGCGCAGCCAGGGGCAGGGCACCTTTGTGGCGTCACTGAAGTCCCAGGGCTCGATGCTCAACATTCGCAACATTGCCGACGAGGTGCGGGATCGGGGCCATGATTATCAGGTACAGGTACTGGAGCAGCTCAGGCTACCGGCCGACGCGTCGGTGGCGATCGCCCTCGGTGTGGCGGTGGGGGCCGAAGTGGGGCAGACCCGGCTGCTGCACAGTGAAGATGGGCAGCCGGTGCAGTTGGAGTTGCGCTTCGTCAACCTGGCGCTGGTACCGGATTACCTGGAGCAGGACTTTTATCGCCAGACGCCCCACGAGTATTTGAGTCAGGTGGCGCCGCTAACGGAAGCCCACCATGAAGTGGAGGCGGTGGTGGTGGACGCTAAGACCGCCTCGTTACTGCAGATCGATCAGGGTGAGCCCTGTTTACGGATTCATCGTCGTACCTGGAGTCGTTCCGGTACGGTGAGTTTTGCACGATTGACCCACCCAGGCAGCCGATATCGTCTGGGCGGTCATCTGGTTATGGACTGATGCTGGTGCTCCTGCGGGAGCGATAAGCCAGCCAACGACAACAGTGAGGAAATCACGATGAGCATTAAGAAGGACACTGCAACGCGCATCGATGAGAGTCGCGTCATTCGCGCTCCACGGGGCACCGAGTTAAATGCCAAGAGCTGGCAGACGGAAGCGCCGCTGCGAATGTTGATGAATAACCTGGACCCGGAAGTGGCCGAGCATCCGCAAGGGTTGGTGGTGTATGGCGGCATCGGTCGCGCGGCCCGAAACTGGGAGTGTTTCGATCAGATCGTGTCGACCCTCAAGCGTCTGGAAACCGACGAGACCCTTCTGGTTCAGTCCGGTAAGCCGGTGGGCGTGTTTAAGACCCACGAAAACGCGCCCCGAGTGCTGATCGCCAACTCCAACCTGGTGCCTCACTGGGCCAACTGGGAACACTTCAATGAACTGGATAAAAAGGGCCTGGCCATGTATGGCCAGATGACTGCCGGTTCCTGGATTTATATCGGTACCCAGGGCATTGTCCAGGGGACTTACGAGACCTTTGTGTCCGTTGCCAAGAAGCACTTTGGCGGCGAAGCAAGCGGCCGCTGGATCCTGACCGGAGGCTTGGGTGGCATGGGCGGGGCGCAGCCACTGGCGGCTACCATGGCCGGCTTCTCGATGATTGCGGTGGAATGCGATGAGACCCGCATCGACTTCCGTTTGCGCACCGGTTACGTGGATAAGAAAGCCACTTCTCTGGATGAAGCCATGACGATGCTGGATCAGGCCAAGGCCGAAGGCAAGCCGGTGTCCGTCGGGCTGCTGGCTAATGCCGCCGATCTGTTTTCCGAGCTGGTGGACAAGGGCATTACCCCGGACGTGGTCACCGATCAGACCTCGGCCCACGATCCGCTCAATGGCTACCTGCCTCAGGGGTGGAGCATGGCCCACGCCGCCGAGATGCGGCTTAAGGATGAAGCCGCAGTGGTGAAAGCCGCCAAGGCGTCGATGGCGGTTCAGGTGCAGGCGATGCTGACTCTGCAGAGTCGCGGTGCTGCCACTCTGGATTACGGCAACAACATTCGCCAGATGGCTTTGGAAGAGGGCGTCAGCAATGCCTTTGATTTTCCTGGTTTCGTTCCGGCCTACATTCGGCCGCTGTTCTGCGAAGGCATCGGGCCGTTCCGTTGGGTGGCCCTGTCCGGCGATCCGGAAGACATCTACAAGACCGATCAGAAAGTCAAAGAGCTGATTCCGGATGACAAGCACCTGCACAATTGGCTGGACATGGCCCGTGAACGGATTCAATTCCAGGGGCTACCGGCGCGCATCTGCTGGGTCGGCCTGAAAGATCGGGCTCGTCTGGGTAAGGCGTTTAACGAGATGGTCAAGAATGGCGAGTTGAAGGCGCCCATCGTTATCGGCCGTGATCACCTGGACTCCGGCTCAGTGGCCTCGCCCAACCGGGAAACCGAAGGGATGATGGACGGCTCCGATGCGGTCTCCGATTGGCCGCTGCTCAACGCCATGCTGAATACCGCCGGTGGTGCTACCTGGGTCAGCCTGCACCATGGTGGTGGCGTGGGCATGGGCTTCTCCCAGCACTCTGGCATTGTGATTCTGTGTGATGGCAGCGACGACGCCGACGCCCGCATTGGGCGGGTGCTGTGGAACGATCCGGCCACCGGGGTGATGCGTCATGCCGATGCCGGCTACGACATCGCCCGTGAGTGTTCCAAACAGCAGGGCCTGGACTTGCCGATGTTGGAGGAGAAGTGATGTTTGAACTGACTCTCAAGCCCGGTACGCTGACCCTGACCCAGCTGCGTCATGTGGATCTGCATGGGGTAAAACTGACCCTGGACGCTGGCGCTTATACCGCCATTGATCGCAGTGCCGCCATGGTGCAGCAGGTGATTGATGAAGACCGGGTGGTGTACGGCATCAACACCGGCTTTGGCTTACTGGCCAACACCCGCATCGAAAAAGACGATTTGGCGTTGTTGCAACGCTCCATCGTGCTGTCCCACGCCGCCGGTACCGGCGAACCCATGAGCGACAGTGCCGTGCGGTTGATGATGGTGCTGAAAATTAACTCCCTGGCGCGGGGCTTTTCCGGCATTCGCCGTGAGGTGATCGATGCGCTCATTGCCTTGGTGAATGCCGAGGTGTACCCCATCGTGCCGGAAAAGGGTTCGGTGGGTGCCTCCGGGGACCTGGCGCCGTTGTCGCACATGGTGCTGCCGCTGTTGGGTGAGGGCGAGGTGCGTTATCACGGCGAAGTGATCGATGCCAAGACCGGCCTGATCAAGGCTGGGCTGGCGCCGATGTCACTGGCGCCGAAAGAGGGGTTGGCGTTGCTCAATGGCACCCAGGCCTCTACGGCACTGGCCCTGCAGGGGTTGTTCCGCGCCGAAGACCTGTGGGCCGGCGCCAGTGTGGTCGGCGCCATGAGCGTCGAGGCCGCCCTGGGCAGCCGTCGTCCTTTCGATGCCCGCATTCACGAAGTGCGTGGTCAACAAGGCCAGATCGATTCGGCGGCGGTATTCCGCTTCCTGTTGGAAGACAACTCCGAGTTGGGAGACAGCCATGCCGGCTGTGAAAAAGTGCAGGACCCCTACTCCCTGCGCTGTCAGCCCCAGGTGATGGGGGCCTGTCTGACCCAGATTCGCCAGGCGGCAGAGGTGTTGTTGGTGGAGTCTAACGGGGTTACCGATAATCCGCTGGTGTTTGCCGCCGAGGGCGACATCATCTCCGGGGGGAACTTCCATGCCGAGCCGGTGGCCATGGCGGCCGACAATCTGGCCCTCGCCATCAGTGAGATTGGCGCGTTGGCGGAGCGTCGCATCGCTCTGCTGATCGACCGCAACCTGTCTGGTTTGCCACCGTTTTTGGTGGACAACGGCGGGGTCAACTCGGGCTTTATGATTGCCCAGGTCACCGCGGCGGCCCTGGCCAGCGAGAACAAATCTTTGGCTCACCCGGCCTCGGTGGACAGTTTGCCCACCTCCGCCAACCAGGAGGATCATGTCTCCATGGCCACCTTCGCGGCGCGGCGGTTGCGAGAGATGGCGGACAACAGCCGAGGCGTACTGGCCGTGGAGTTGTTGGCGGCGGCCCAGGGGCTGGACTTCCGCACGCCGCTGCGGGCCAGCAAGCCGGTAGAGAGTGCCAAGCAGCAACTGCGTCAGCGGGTCAGTTTTTACGACAAAGACCGCTATTTCGCTCCGGACATCACCGAAGCTACGGCACTGTTGCACCGAGCCAGCTACAATAGCTTATTGCCGGGCGGCATCCTGCCAAGCTTGTAATAGCTAAGTAGCTCAATGCGATACATCAAGCCCTGCTCATGCAGGGCTTTTTTCTGTGCGGGCTTGTCAGTATCCTGAACCCCTATAATGGGCGGCGCCTACCTTTTCGCAGACTGGAATTATTGTGGAACAAGAGATTAAGAACGAGATGCGCCACTGGCTGGCCGAGTGGATGACCAAGATGGACATTCCTACCAAAGGGGATGACCTGTTGACGGTAGGCATCATTGCCACTGTGGCGTTGATCACCGCTTTTGTGGTGTACAGCCTCTTTATCCGGATTCTGGTGCACGGTACCCGCCGGGTGATTGAACGCAGCAATACCACCTGGGCATTGCCGGTGAAGCAGCATCGGGTGTTGGAGAAGCTGGCTCAGATTGCGCCGTTGGTGGTGCTGGATCTGTTCACTCCCATGATGTTGAATCTGTGGCCATTCTGGGAAGACATGGCCTCCAGGTTGCTGGAATTGACCATGTTGGTGATGTCGATTCGGGTTCTGTACGCCTGCCTGGATACGGTCAGGATGGTGGCATCGACGCGACCCGAAGGGCGGCGGCTGCCGGTACAGAGTATCGTTCAGCTAACCAAGCTGTTCCTGTTCATTGTCGCCTTGATCCTGTTTATCGGCATCATGCTGGATAAATCGCCGCTGTATCTGCTGTCCGGCTTGGGTGTTGCCACCGGTTTGGTGATGTTGGTGTTTCGCGACACCATCTTGGGTTTTGTGGCTGGCATTCAGCTGGCGGCGAACCGCATGGTCAGCCCTGGAGACTGGATCGAGATGTCCAAGTACGGGGCCGATGGCGAAGTGGTGGAGGTAACGCTGACCACGGTCAAGGTGCAGAATTGGGACAAAACCATCACCATGATCCCCGCGTACGCGCTGACCACCGATGCCTTTCGAAACTGGCGTGGCATGCAGGAGTCTGGTGGGCGTCGCATTAAGCGGGCGGTGAATCTGGATGTGAATTCGATCCGTTTCGTGGATGAGCCGCTGCTGGCTCAGTTGCAACGCATAGAGTTGCTGCAACCCTACCTGGAGCAGAAGTTGGCGGAGTTGAAGCAGGCGAATCTGGGTCACAAGGATATGGCGATGACGGTCAATGGCCGCCGCATGACCAACCTGGGGTGTTTGCGCGCGTACCTGGATGCCTACCTGAATGCCCACCCCCAGCTGACGCCGGAGATGACCATGATGGTGCGACAACTGGCGCCCTCAGAGTTGGGACTGCCGCTGGAACTGTATTGCTTTACCAACGACACCCGTTGGGCGGTGTACGAAGGCATTCAGGCGGACATCTTTGACCACCTGTTTGCCATTCTTCCTGAGTTTGAGCTGCGGCCGATGCAGCGCCCCAGCGGCCTGGATTTTGCCGCGCTGACGCCGGCTCACGCCGAATAGCGCGGTACTGGCTGCGGGTACTTGCCATGGATGGCGCGGAAAAAATCGAGCATGGTGTTCATGTCGGCAGCCATGTCGTCGCCGGGAACCAGCGGCTCTCGAATGATCACCGTCTTGGACTTAAAGTCCAGTCCGGCGCAGTAGATGGGAACCTGGGCCTGTTTGGCGATGTGGTAGAAGCCGGTTTTCCAGCGTGTGACCGGCTTGCGGGTGCCTTCAGGCGCCAGTGCCAGAATGAAGTTCTCCTGGGTGGCGAACAGCTCGACGGCGGTATTCACCAGATTGTTCTGCTTACCCCGGTTGACTGGAAAGCCCCCCAGCGCCCGGAATAACCACCCCAGTGGCCAGCGGAACAGCTGGTGCTTGCCGATGAAGTTGGCGTTCATTCCTAACGCCCACTGGGCCAGGATGCCGATGGGGAAATCCCAGTTGCTGGTATGGGGGCCAACAATGATGATGTGCCGGCCGGTGGCAGGGATTCGGCCTTGTATCGACCAGCCCAGGCGCTTAAGCAGCCAGGCCGAGATGCGGTGTGTCATAGTGATTGATCTGTGTGTATCGAGCAATGGAGTAAGTATACCAACCCCGGCGTTTCAGAGTGGCAATCGCTGTTGTTAAAGCCAGCAGTTAAACTGAATCAATACTCCAAAAAACTAAGGAAGGTGATTATGAGGTGGCTTTTGGTCTTGATCGGGTTACTGATCAGCCCTTTGACCCTGGCTTCTGAGGCGGACATTCGGGCGGTGCTGGCTCAGCAACAAGCCGCGTGGAACCGGGCCGACATCGAGGGCTACATGCAGGGGTACTGGCACAGTGAGCAGCTGCGCTTTGTCTCCAGTGGCAAGATCAAGTACGGCTGGGATAACACCCTTAAAGGGTATCAAGCGCGTTACCCCGATGCCGCGACCATGGGCAAGCTGTTGTTTGAGCTGGAAACGGTGCAGATGTTGTCAGAAGACGCGGCCCTGGTGGTGGGCCGCTGGCAGCTACTGCGAAAGAAAGATCAGCCCGCGGGAGAGTTTACCCTGATCTTCAAAAAGATAGGGGACGACTGGCGCATCGTCCACGACCACACCAGTTAGTGCTCATGCTCGTGGTCAGCTTGATCCGATTCTGATTGTGGGTCGTGGCCAAGGTGTACCTCGGAGGCATCGTGCAGGTGTTCACCGGCTTCGCTGTGGCCGTGGTCCGGATGGGCCGCCATCAGCAGCACCAGGAACAGCAGTCCCAGGCCACCCCCAATCCAGTGACTGGAGTGCAGTTTGGGCAGACCGCTGTGCTCATGCTCATGGTGGTGGCCGTGGTGCTCATGGGGGCGGTGCCACAACACGTGCAGAATGGAACCGGTGACAAACGCCTGCAGGTATACCACGTGGCTGGCGGTCATGGTCAGTAGCAACTCTGGCCCCATCACATAGCCAATGATGGTGGTGACCATCATCAGTCCCAACACCGAGGCGGCGATCAGACGGCCGTAGGCCGGGCGCAATAGCCACCATACCGCCAGGCCCGCTGGCATGCGATGCAGTATGATACCAAACGCCAGCAGCAGTGGCCCCTGGGCATTGGAGGCCATAAACAGGGCGCTGCCATCGGTGACCGAGTGCAACAGCAGGCCGCCGATCCCCAGAGTTACCGTCAGATTGTGGGCAAAGGCCGAGTGGCGTTTAAACAGTTTTTCTGTCAGCGTCGGGCCGAACAATCCCAGGGCAATAAAGCCCAATGCGGCAGCGCCGCCCAGGCGGACCACCTGCGGCAAAATATCAAACAACACCAGTCCGCCGAGAGACACCATCACGAAGGCGCCGATGGCGGTGATGATGCCTCGTTGTTTACGCAGGCCGTGATGCAGAATGGGGCCGACTGCCAAGATCAGCAGGCTGGCGATTAAATAGTTCATAATGATAATTGTTCTCAATTGGGAGGCGTACGTTACCTCGTCGTCCCAATGCTGTCCAGCGGGGAATGCGGAAAATTATACCCGCAATCGCCTTCAGATGCAGACCGGGTGGTTTTCATGGTCTGCCAGTGGCAAGTTCTACAAGTAGTTGGTTAGTTCCAGCTTATGGTCACGGGGATCAATCGCTTTCAGAATGTGGTCGTTGTAGCGTTCCAGCTCAATTTCATTGGGCATGATGTGGGTCTGCGTCTTGAGGTTGTAGACCACCTTCACCAACGGTTTGGTGGGTTTACGGTTTTCCGTTTCCATCACGATGCCGACCCGGCCGCTGCTGAGTTCCACCATGCAGCCATTGGGGTAGACGCCCAGGCATTGGATGAATTTCACCACCAGGTTTTTATCCAGGCCGTTGGGGGTCATTCCCAGCAGGCGCTTGAGTGCCAGGGTGGGTGCCATGCCTTTGTGGTAAACCCGGTCGGCGGTCATGGCGTCGTAAATGTCACAAATCGCCACCATGCGACCGGCCATGGTGATCTGTTCGCCCTTTAACCCTTGCGGGTAGCCGGTTCCGTCGAGTTTCTCGTGGTGCATGGCGGCCACATCCAGGCTGACCTTGCTGATGCCAGGGGTGGACGAGATGATCTGGCGGCTGTGTTCGGCATGGGTTTTCATCACCTCAAACTCCTCCGGGGTCAACTTGCCGGGCTTGTTGAGGATGGCTTCGGGAATGCGGATTTTGCCGATGTCGTGCAGCAGCGAGCCGACGCACAGTTGATGCAGGGTGGTGCCGCTGATGCCCAGTGCTCGAGCAAACAGGGTCATCAGGATGGTAACCCCCAGCGAGTGTTCCAGCAGGTAGTCGTCTTTGTCTTTGATCAGTCGCAGACAGGCCAGTGCACTCTGGTTGCGAAATATACTGCCGATGAATTCGTCGGCCATGATGTTAACCGGCTGCAGATCCAGCTGTTGCCCCAATTTCACGTCGGACATCAGTCGCGACTGCAGCTGTTTGGCTTGGGTCAGCAGTTTCTTGGCTTTGGGCAGTTCGCTTTTCAGGCTGTCTTTTGCCGGAGTCTTAGCCGCGACTGGTTGGGGCTTGCTGACGGTGGGGGCGCGTTTGGATTTGCTCGGGTCGATGACAATTCGCTCGACGCCAAGGTTGCGCAACATCCCCAGGGTGGAGGGATCCTTGATGTAGCCCTTTTGAACCATCGACAACTTCGGGTGGTCGGGAATGCTCTCGACATACATCCCTAACGCAAGTTGGTCAATCGTAATGATTTTCATCGTTGTGATAGTTGTCTTCTTTAGTTGTTCGGGAATGTGATCCGCGCCACCTTCTGTCGGCTAACCTTAACTACTTCTTTATGAATATCAACACCCACATGACTGTTTAATATGTGTTTGTAATACCACTAAGTTAGCGATACAGAAGCCTGACTCATTATTATCCATTGCCGCAGTGAAAAAAATGGGTAGACGCTCATATTTTGCCGACAAATCCGAACAATTATCGATTTTAAATTCTGAGCAAGATGTTGTGTTATGGCGTATTTTTAATGAAGGTTAGCGTCGAGTTTATGGCATGCCTCAGTGTGCATCAGGGAGAGTGATGGCGGGGGTTCGGCAATCAGGGAGGGGTTGGGATGCAACTGCAGGACGTCAAAATACTCCCGGTGCTGGAGTCCCATGCACAGAAGCAGTGGCAGCACCTGCTGGAGATGCTCAGCCAGGTGACGGGAATGCCCGGAGCCTACCTGTCCCGCTGCAGCAGTCAGCAGATGCAGATTTTGTCGACCAACCACGGTTGCCCACCCGCCACCCAGGCCGGAGAACAGTTTCCCATCTTGGATCTTTATTGCGAGCAGGTGATGAGCTCGGGTGAACACCTGGCGGTGGATGATGCCTGGCGGGATCCGAAATGGGCCCATGGCCGCGAGACCCGGGCCGGGATCATCAGCTACCTGGGGCTGCCGGTTCGCCAGCTCAATGGCTTCCTGTTTGGCACTTTGTGCATCTATGACACTCAGCCCAGGGAGCATTGTCACCAGTGGCTGGCATTGATGCAGTCGGTGGTGAACATCATCGAGTCGGATCTGAGTCTGTTGGAGGTGGGTAAGGCCCTGGCTACAGAGAGCATGACCGACCCTCTCACCGGCCTTTACAACCGCCGCGGTATGGAAGCGCGCCTGGATGAGCTGTTGTCACTGGGGCGGCGTCTGGCTTCCAAGTCGCCGGGCAAACTGGTGCTGGGGATGATGATGATGGACATCGATCATTTCAAGCGGGTCAATGACACCTTTGGCCACATCGTTGGCGATCAGTTATTGCAGCACTTCTCCGCCCTGCTGACCGACAATGTCCGCTGTGAGGACATGGCGGTGCGCTGGGGTGGGGAGGAGTTTATGCTGCTGATTCCCTGTATCGGCGCCAGGCAGTTGGCGGTGTTGGCAGAGAAGATTCGCCTGACGGTGATGGCGGCTCCATTGCCGCTGCCGGATCAACCCTTGCCCTTCACCGTCTCCATCGGCTACGGCGGCCTCAATTGCGCACACTTGTCCGGTGATGCACTGGAGCAACTGGATCAGCTGATGCTGAAGGCCAAGTCGCTGGGTCGCAACCGTTGTTATGGCCTGTCGTCGCTTGCCTGAGGTCGGAAAAATTCGAACACCCCAAACAGCAATACTCGAGCGACGGCCACCAGACCCTGGCGCTTGTAGAACAGGGTGGTCATGGCCAACGTCAGGTGGGCGGTGACGGTGACCAGCAACAGCAGGGTGATAAAGTCGCTGAGTGGCAGTGGCCACATCAGGTTGATGATCATCGCCACCCAGGCGATGGCGGTGGCACGACGGCCCCAATAGCACAACTGTTCCATCAGACCTCCTGCCGCTGATAGAGGCGGTAGCAGACCTGGCCGGCCTGCTTCTGCTTCAGGGGTTGCCAGTTGGCGGGTATCGCCAATGGGGCCAGATCTGTCTCGGTTTCCAAGTAGATCAGCGCGTTGTCATTCAGCCAGCCGTGCTGATCGAGACCATCGATCACCGGCTGAGCCAGGCCCTTATGGAAGGGAGGATCGATAAACACCAGATCGTAGGTCTCGGTGGCGCTGGTCGACAACCGCTGCAGGCTGTCTCCGCAGATCACCGTGGCATTGTCTGCCCCCAAGGTGGTGAGGTTGCGCTGTAATTGGCTGGCGGCGCCTTTATCCAGTTCACACAGGGTCACGGAGGCCGCATGGCGGGACAGGGCTTCCATCCCCAGGGCGCCACTGCCGGCAAAGCAGTCCAGCACCCGAGCATTGAGGGTGTCGCCCTGCAGCCAGTTGAACAGCGTTTCACGCACCCGATCCGTAGTGGGGCGCAATCCCTGCAGGTCCGCAACCGGCAGTTTTCGGCCGCGATATTTGCCGCTAATTATGCGGACCTGACCGCCGTTGCCGGCCGTCGATGTGCGGGATTTGGGGTTTCGTGAGCCTCTGGCCATGGATTCCTCGGTTTTTGCTGCGTTTCTGGTTAGACTATGGCGCTTGAAAAACTCGCTATTGTAACAGGGGCCAGGCCCCAAGTATCTAGGGCGAGCCCCAATGATCAGTAAAGGTTTTGAAGATGGCGAAAGGCATTTTTTCCTGGTTTAGCCGCAATAAAGATGAGCAGACCGAAGAGGTCGAGCAGGAGCTGCCCGAACAGGCGGAATCCCAGTCTCCCTCTGAACCTGAGCCCAGTGCTCAGGACCCGCAACCCACGCCGACGGATGAGGCGGAGTCCGAGCCTGCCCCGATAGCAGAGGCGGCGCAAGACCCTAAGCCAGAGGCCGTGGAGCCGCAATCGTCTCAGGCTGAGGCGGCATCCGATAGCGTGGTGGATCCACAACCGGTTGCGGCCGAGCCGTCGCCAGAGACTGCAGAGCCAGAGCCAGAGCCAGAGCCAGAGCCAGAGCCAGAGCCAGAGCCAGAAGGGGGCTTCTTTGCCCGCCTGAAAGCCGGGCTGAAAAAGACCCGAGAGAACATCGGCGGCGGCTTTATGGCGCTGTTCCGTGGCAAGAAGATCGACGACGAACTGTTTGAGGAGCTGGAAACCCAGCTGCTTCTGGCGGACGTGGGTATCGAAACCACCACTCGCATCATCGACAATCTGACCGAGCGCGCTGGCTTTGGTGAACTCAAAGACAGCGATGCGTTGTTTACTCACCTTCGGGGCGAGCTAAAAACCTCGCTGGACAAGGTGAACGAGCCGCTGTGCATCGACAACCCGGACGGCCCCATGGTGATCCTGATGGTGGGCGTCAACGGTGTGGGTAAGACCACCACCATCGGTAAGCTGGCCAAGCAGTTCCAGGCTCAGGGCAAATCGGTGATGCTGGCTGCCGGCGATACCTTCCGTGCTGCGGCTGTGGAGCAGTTGCAGGTCTGGGGCGAGCGCAACGCCATTCCAGTGGTGGCTCAGCATACCGGTGCCGACAGTGCCTCGGTGATCTTCGATGCCCTGCAGGCCGCCACCGCCCGTAAGGTGGATGTGTTGATTGCCGATACTGCCGGCCGGTTGCAGAACAAAGCGCACCTGATGGAGGAGCTGAAGAAGATCGTCCGGGTGATGAAGAAGCTGGATCCCAAGGCACCGCATGAAGTGATGCTGACTCTGGACGCCAGTACCGGTCAGAACGCCATCAGTCAGGCGCAACTGTTTAATGAAGTGGTGCCACTGACCGGATTGACCCTGACCAAACTGGATGGTACCGCAAAGGGTGGCGTTATCTTCGCATTAGCTGATAAATTCAGCATTCCAGTACGTTACATTGGTGTGGGTGAGGGTATCGATGATTTGCGGCCGTTCGACAGCGACGCCTTTATCGAAGCCCTGTTTACCGAGGAAACAGGATAATTCATGATTCGCTTCGAGCAGGTCAGCAAGGTCTACAGTGGCGGCTTCCAGGCCCTGAACCGGGTCAACTTCAGTGTTGACCCCGGTGAAATGGCATTTCTGACCGGCCACAGCGGCGCCGGCAAAAGTACCCTGCTGAAGCTGATCACAGCCATTGAGAAACCCACCACCGGCAAGGTGTGGGTGCATGGCCATGACATCGGCAAGCTGGCCCGCTCGAAAGTGCCGTTTTTGCGCCGCGAGATTGGCATCATCTTTCAGGATCACAACCTGTTGATGGATAAGTCGGTAAAGGACAACGTGGCCCTGCCGCTGCTGATTGAAGGCTTCAGTGGCAGTGAAATCGATAAGCGGGTCGGGGCGGCCTTGGATCTGGTGGGGCTGGGGGACAAGCTCAACTACTACCCCATGCATCTGTCCGGCGGCGAACAACAGCGGGTCGGCATCGCCCGTGCCATCGTCACCAAGCCCAAACTGCTGCTAGCGGATGAGCCCACCGGTAACCTGGATCCCAAGTTGTCGGTGGAGATCATGCGCCTGTTCGAGACCTTTAACCGAGCCGGTACCACGGTGCTGATCGCCACCCACGATCTTGGCCTGATTGCCAGGATGCGTTACCGCACCCTGACTCTGCGTAACGGCGCCATGATCAGTGAAGCCTATCAGGGAGCCGAGTTATGAGTCTGTCCGGCCGTAAGATGAGCCTGGGGCGCCGCATCAGCGTCTACTGTCAGGGCCACCTGCGCCATGCGTTGGGCAGCCTCGGCGAGCTGTGGCGACTGCCGCTGACGTCGTTGCTGACCATGGCGGTGTTGGGGATCAGCCTCAGCCTGCCGACGGTGTTGGCGGTGCTGGTAAAAAACAGCGCTCAGATGCAGCAGCAGTGGACCGATCCCACCGAAATCAGCCTGTTCCTTCGCGCCGATCTCAGCGATGCTCGATTGCAGGGGCTGCAGTCGCGGCTCAAAGGGATGGCGGAGATCGACCGGTTTGAGTACCTGTCGGCGGAGCAATCGCTGCAGGACTTTAAGGCGATGTCTCAGTACGGCGATGCCCTGCAGTATCTGGACAATAACCCGCTGCCAGCGGTGATTCGAGTGATCCCCAGCCTGCGGCATCGCGAGTTGGAACCACTGCAACAACTTAAGCTGAAGCTGGAGGCGTTGTCGGAAGTGGACATCGCCCGCCTGGATTTGGATTGGTTGATGCAGCTCAAGGCGTTGATGAACAGCCTGGCCAAGATGGCCTGGGGGCTGGCAGCGTTGCTGGTGGGCACCGTGGTGCTGGTGACTGCCAACACCATTCGCATGGCCATTACTCAGCGCCAGGATGAGATTCGAGTGATGAAGTTGGTGGGTGCCACCAACGGCTTTGTTCGTCGCCCCTTCCTTTATGCCGGGGTCTGGTACGGCGTCATCGCCGCGGTGATCGCCTGGACCCTGGTCAGTGCTACCCTGGTGTGGTTTGACCGAGCGTTGGGTGAGTTTATCAGCAGCTATCAGTCCGGTTTCCAATTGGCGGGCCTCAGCGGGGCCGAGCTCGGCACCATGATGCTGGCGTCGGTGCTGCTGTGTTGGCTCGGCGCCTGGCTGTCGGTGCAGCGCCACCTCACTGCCATTGAACCTCAATAGCCATTGCGGGTCATAAACACAGCGTGTGAAGCGGATCCCGTTTCGTGCTAGACTCCCAAGCCAAGCGTTTTTCAGAGGTATCAATGAGCGACAAAACTAATGCCATGGGCTTGATGGTCGTCCCCCAGGGCGGCGGCAGTCTGGAGTCTTACATCCAGGCGGTCAACAGCATCCCCATGCTTTCTGCAGAAGAGGAATACCAACTGGCCGTGCGTCTGCGCCAGAGCGGTGATATTGATTCGGCGAAAGCCATGATCATGTCTCATCTGCGTTTTGTTGTTCACGTGGCCAAAAGCTATTCCGGCTACGGCCTGCCTCAGGCCGATCTGATTCAGGAGGGCAACATCGGCCTGATGAAGGCGGTGAAGCGTTTCGATCCCGAAGTCGGGGTGCGGCTGGTGTCCTTTGCGGTGCATTGGATTAAGGCCGAGATTCACGAATACGTGCTGAAAAACTGGCGCATCGTTAAAGTGGCCACCACCAAGGCGCAGCGCAAGCTGTTCTTCAACCTGCGTAAAGCCAAGCAGCGTCTGGGCTGGTTTACCGCCGATGAGGTGTCTACCGTCGCCGAGACCCTGGGAGTCAGCGAGTCCGAAGTGCTGGAGATGGAGTCCCGTCTGGCGGCTCAGGATGCAGCCTTCGACATTCCCAACGAGCCGGACGACCCGGACACCAGCTACGCCCCGGCGTACTACCTGGAAGATCAGGGCTCCAACCACGCCGATGACATCGAACAGGAAGATCATGAGGCCCAGGCTCGAGAGCGCCTGTATGCCGCCATGCGCACCCTGGACGAGCGCAGCCAGGAGATTCTGCGAAACCGGTGGCTGGAAGAGGACAAGGTGACCCTGCAGGAGCTGGCAGACCGTTATCAGGTGTCGGCGGAGCGCATACGCCAGCTGGAAAAGAACGCCATCAAGAAACTGCAGAACCTGATGGATGACTGATCGGGTGTTTGCGGGTTTGATTATCGGGTCGGCACTGCCGGCCCGTTTCGTTTATGGAGGTATGTCGTGGAATGCCGTTTAGGCTGTGGTGCCTGCTGCATTGCGCCGTCCATCAGTTCGCCCATACCGGGGATGCCAGAGGGCAAGCCCGCCGGCGTGCGCTGCGTGCAGCTGAACGACGACAACCTGTGCAAGCTGTTCGGTCAGCCGTCACGGCCGGTGGTGTGTGGCGCGTTTAAGCCGGACGCCGACCTGTGCGGCGGCACCGATCAGCAGGCTATGGCGACGCTGACGGTACTGGAGCAGGCAACTTATGAAGATATGCGGTCGGGGGCTGTACTGGCCGCATCCATTGGCGCTGGCGGTCGCTGAGCAGTGTCGACGTCGGCACCAGCCGGATTCCCATCTCGGGCAGACGTGACAGGTTGCGCTCCAGGTAGCTGAGTGTTTCCGGGTAGGGGTGGCCGATAAGCACCGCCTTACCGTATTTTTGGGCGATGGTCAGTGCCTGTTCAAACTGGCGATTCAGATCCACATCCTGGGTTTCATTATCGAGAAACACGTGTCGTTTCAGGGCCGGAATGCCGTGGGCGGCGGCGCTGTCGTAGGCCACCGAATCCGGGGTGGTCAGACTGTCGACAAAAAACAGTTTGCGCTCGGCCAGCTCGGTCATCACTTTATCCATCATCGGTCGTTGCCGAGTCAGTTCACTGCCCATGTGGTTGTTGACGCCCCGGACAAAGGGGACGTCGGCCAGGGCACGCTTGATGGTCAGCTGTACCTGCCACTGGCTCATGCCCGGCAGCAGGGCGCTGGGCCCCAAGGCGTTGCCAGCCTCGGCCAGCATCGGCAGGTGCAGCATGATTTCGTGCCCCTGACGCCAGCCGGACACCGCCAACTGCCGGCCCCAAGGAGTATTGGGCAGCACGCTAAGGGTGGTGCCTGCGGGCAGGTTCAGCACGCGATGATCGGTGTGCCGGTAGCCCACATCATCGATGATCAGGCTCAGTTCGGCGGCCGTTGCCAGGGTGCTGCAACACAGCAGCACGGCGGCGACAATCTGTTTTATGGTGACTCCTGATCCGGTTGCAACACCCATTCATAGGCGGCAGCCAACTGGCTATCCTGTTGCCAGCGACCGCTGATGTCGGTGTTTTCCATTATAGGAGTTTCTTTTTCATTCTCCAGTAACACACTGACGTCAGGAGAGATCCCCTGCTTATCGATGAAGGTGCCATTGGGGGTGGCGTAGCGGGCGGTGGTGAGTTTGATGGCGCCTTGCTGGCCCATCAGCGGAATCAGGCTCTGCACCGTGCCTTTGCCAAACGAGGTTTGACCAAACACCGTGGCCCGGCGGTGGTCTTGCAGGGCACCGGCCAGAATCTCTGCCGCCGAGGCGCTGCCTTCGTTGATCAATACCCCTACTTTCATCTGCTGAAACAGGCTGTTCTCCGAGGCATAGTAGTCGTTATTGGCGTCGAGGAAGCGGCCGTGAGTGGAGACGATGAGGCCACTTTGCAGGAACATGTCGGCCACCTGTACCGCCGCATCAAACATGCCTCCTGGGTTGTTGCGCAGGTCCAAGATCAGTTGCTGGTACCCCTGCTGCTGCATGCGGTCGGCCACCGTGGCCACCTCTTCGGCGGTCTGGCGGTTGAAGTTGGTGATCTGCAGGTAGCCCACCTGTTGAGGCAGCTCGAAAAACAGGGCGCTGTTGATGCTGATGTTGCTGGGTTGCAGCAGCACGGTCACCGGCTCGGCCAGGTTGCGGCGGCTGAGTACCAGCGACAGTGAGCGATCTTCTTTGCTGGCGGTTTTGATGTAACGGATCAGGGTATCGATGGTGTCGGGGGAGGCGGTCAGGTCGTCGACCTTGACCAGAATGTCGCCGGGCTTCACCCCGGCATAGTCGGCGGCGCTGTGGGCCAGTGGTGCGATGACCTGAATCTGATCCTCTTCGATACTGACTTCGATGCCATAGCCGTAATAGTGTCCGTTATTGGCCTCCCGCAGCAGTTGCAGGGTTTGAGGCGTCAGGTAGGTGGAGTGAGGATCCAGGGATTCGAAGATGCCCTTGAGCGCGGCTTCGAGCATCGCCTGGCGATCCACCGAGTCCACGTAGTAGTAATCGACGATGTCCTGCACCGTGATCAGGAGTTGCTGAGCTTCCTCTAATGTCGGCGGTGCCACCTCCTTGTGCTCCTGAGCGTTGACGGTAAACGCAAACAGGATGCCGACCAGTAAGGCACCAATACGCGACATGGCGTACCCCTCTGGTCACTGATTTTGGGGAGGATTTAGCGTCTTTTCAGGTAAGGCGCCGGATCAACTGCAAGTCCCCGATGGCGAATTTCAAAGTATAGTCCGCTATCGAGTTGCCCGCCTGATCTTCCGCTCAGGGCGATCACTTCACCACTTTCGACCCGTTCACCCACCTCTTTAAGCAGACTCTGGGCGTGGCCGTACAGGCTCAGGTAGTCGTCGCCGTGATCCAGTACCACCACCAGGCCATAGCCACGCAGCCAGTCGGCAAACACCACCTGACCGGGCGCCACCGCTTCGACGTTGCGGCCCTCTTTGGCATCGATGAGCATGCCATTCCAGCGCAGCTGCCCCTGACGGTGGTTGCCAAAGCCCTGCTTGACTCGACCGCTGATGGGCCAGGGCAGTTTGCGTTTCAGCTTGCTGAGGCCGTCCAGGGACACCGGTTGGGCCGCCAGAGCCGCCAGGGCCTGTTCGATGGCCTGGGCCAGCACTTCGCTGTCCACTTCGAGCCGGTTCAGTCGGCTGCTCTCTTTCTTCAGTTGCTGGTCGAGTTTGGCCAGGGTCTGTTTGCGCCGCTGCTGCTGTTTCTTCAGCTGTTGCTGCTGGTCGTCCAGCCGTTGCTGAGTCTGCTCCAGTTGCTGCTTTCGAGCCAGTTGCTGGCTGTGGTTGTCTTCCAACGCCTGCTTGGTGCTGGCGATGGCTTCCATCGCTTCGACCCGGGCCTGGTTC
The DNA here is from genome assembly GCF_000425405.1 of Ferrimonas kyonanensis DSM 18153. Lineage (GTDB taxonomy): Bacteria > Pseudomonadota > Gammaproteobacteria > Enterobacterales > Shewanellaceae > Ferrimonas > Ferrimonas kyonanensis. Next base: position 23,976 of record NZ_AUDJ01000001.1, read on the forward strand.
AGGTAGTGATAGTAGGTCAGCAGCCGCTGTTTATCGGCGCTGTTCTGATTCAGCAGCAGTTGCCCGACTTCGCCTTGCCCGGCGATCCAGGAGGCTTTGATTTGATCGGCCAGTTGTTGCTGCTGTTGGGAATATTGGGTCTCCAGTTGGCGTTGTTCGCCACTAAGGACCGTCAGTTGTCGGTTCAGTTGGGTCAATTTGCCCTGGTTGGCATTAATGGCCGCCGCCTGTTTGTTGATCGCCAGTTCATCCTCTCGCAGGGCCCGGCTGGCCTTATCGCGGCCGGCCTTGCTCTTGATCAGCGCCGATTGGCTGGACTTGATCTGTTTTTGCAGTTGCTGCAATTGCTGCTGCTGTTGATCGATCTCCTCCTGGCTGGCGCCAGCGGAAACACTGAGCAGGCCCGCCATTACAATGGCGGGCCACAAACGGGTGCGGCCACTCATCATCAGTTTTTCAGGGTCATGATCGGCGTGCCGGACATCTCTTCGGGAATCTCCATTCCCATCAGATGCAGCATGGTCGGCGCCACATCCGATAGGCGGCCACCTTCACGGGCGTCGGCGTCGCGGCCCACGTAGATGAACGGCACCGGCTCACTGGTGTGGGCGGTATGGGCCTGACCGGTGGCGGCGTTCTGCATCTGTTCGGCGTTGCCGTGGTCGGCGGTGATCAGACACTCGCCGCCCACCTTCTGCAGGGCTGCTACCACTCGGGCAATGCTGGCGTCGACGGCTTCGCAAGCCTTGACGGCAGCGTCGAAGTCACCGGTGTGGCCAACCATGTCGCCATTGGGGTAGTTGCAGATGATGGCATCGAATTCGCCGTTTTCGATGGCGTTAACCAGCTTGTCGGTCAACTCGGCGCTGCTCATCTCTGGCTGCAGGTCGTAGGTGGCGACGTTGGGGGATTTGATCAGAATCCGCTCTTCGCCTTCAAACGGTTGCTCGATGCCGCCGTTAAAGAAGAAGGTGACGTGGGCGTATTTCTCGGTCTCTGAGATTCGCAACTGACGCTTGCCGTGGTTGGCCATCAGTTCGCCGAAGGTGTTTTTCAGCGATGCCGGCGGGAAGGCGCAGGCGGTATCGATGTCGGCGGCGTATTCGGTCAGCATCACAAACTCGGCCAGCTTTGGCTGCTTGCTGCGCTCAAAACCGTCGAAGTCGGCGTCGGTGAAGGTGCGGGTCAGTTGACGGGCACGGTCGGCGCGGAAGTTCATGAACACCACTGCATCGCCATCGTTAAAGGTGGCGTCGGCGTTGATGCTGCTGGCGGCGACAAACTCATCGTTTTCATCGCGATCGTAAGCGGCCTGCAGGGCGTCGGTGGCGGACTCAAACTGGTACTCGGCCTTAGCCTGAGTCAGCAGGTCGTAGGCGCTCTGTACCCGCTCCCAGCGCTGGTCGCGATCCATGGCGTAGTAGCGACCGATGATCGAGCCGATGGCGCCACAGCCCAGTTCGCTAAACAGGGCATCGAAGCGGGCCAGGGAATCGTGGGCGCTGCGCGGCGGCGTGTCGCGGCCGTCGAGGAAGGCGTGCAGATACACTTTTTTCGCACCGCGGCCGGCGGCCATGCGAACGGCGGCTTCCAGATGATCTTCGTGGCTGTGGACACCACCGGGAGACAGCAGCCCCATGATGTGGACGGCGCCGTCGTTGGCCAGTGCCTTGTCGACGGCCTGACACAGCACCGGGTTGTGCTCGAATTCGCCGTCGTCGATGGACTTACCGATGCGGGTCAGATCCTGGTAGACGATGCGACCGGCACCGAGGTTGATGTGACCCACTTCGGAGTTACCCATCTGGCCATCGGGCAGGCCGACGTCAATGCCGGAGCCGGAGATCAACGTGGAGGGATAGTCATTGAACAGGCGGTCAATGTTTGGCGTGTTCGCTTTGCTGATGGCGTTGTCATCAGCGTCTTGACGGTGGCCCCAGCCGTCGAGGATCAGCAGGGCAAGGGGAGTAGTACGCTTGGTCATCTACGGTCCTTTTTGCCGCGTAGGCAATTTAAAAATACTGCCATCAGTGTACAACGTAACCAGCGGTCGTCACCACTTCCAACGCACAATCCTGTAATTTTATTACAGCTGCGCTTTTTGGTCGCCGTCGTGATCTCGGGCAGTGCCCTTTGTGGTGTCAGCACTTCACAAGCGGGGTAATCGGGTTATACTGGCGATTTTCAGCCCCCCGAAGATAACCAAATTAGGCAACGACATGCAGGAATACATCGATTTTCTAAGCCGCCATCCAATGCTGAGTGCAGCCTGGGTTGGTTTGCTGGGCGCCTGGGTGTTTACCATGGCCAAATCCAGCTTCTCTAAGGTGAAAAACGTCGCCGCTCAGGAAGCGGTACGTATGATCAACAAAGAGGATGCTGTGGTGGTAGACGTGCGCGGTGAAGATGAGTTCCGCAAGGGCCACATCGCCAACGCCATCCATCTGCCACTGGCAGAAATTAAAAATAATCAGCTCTCAACCCTTGAAAAGCACAAGGACGCACCCATTATAGTTGTGTGTAACGCTGGCGTTAGCTCCGTTCAGGCGGCGCAAATGTTGGTATCCGCGGGCTTTGGACAGGTTTTCAGCCTGCAGGGCGGCATGACCGATTGGAAGTCTGCCAACTTGCTGGTAGTGCGCAAAAAGCGCTAAACCCAGGATTCAGGTCGCGCGATCACTATTAATTACGGCGAATGGACCCTGTCACAGGCATGCACGGCGCGACCGCCAGGAGTGCAGCCGACCATGACGGGACGCCCAGAACGATTACAACAATTTTAGGATTAGACACATGGCAGAAGCAGCTAACAACGCAGCGACCAACGAGCAAGCGGCACCTCAGTTCCAGATTCAGCGCGTTTACACCAAAGACATCTCTTTCGAGACTCCAAACTCGCCAGCCATCTTCCAGAAAGAGTGGAAGCCTGAAGTTAAGCTGGACCTGGACACCCGCAGCAACAAGCTGGCCGATGACGTTTACGAAGTGGTTCTGAACATCACCGTAACCACCAAGGTTGAAGACGAAGTGGCCTTCCTGTGTGAAGTGCAGCAAGCGGGTATCTTCTCCATCGCCAACCTGCCTGAGCCACAGCTGGCCCACGCTCTGGGTGCCGGCTGCCCGAACATCCTGTTCCCATACGCTCGTGAAGCCGTAGCCAGCCAGGTTAACCGTGGTACTTTCCCTCCACTGAACCTGGCCCCAGTGAACTTTGATGCCCTGTTTGCTCAGTACATGCAGAAGCGTCAACAGGAAGCTGCTGGCGAACAAGCCGAAGCGTAAGCGGGAGCTGTCAGTTGACTGAACCAGCCGCAGTAACGGTATTGGGGGCGGGGTCGTACGGCACCGCCCTCGCTATTTCCCTGGCGCGTAATGGTCATCGCACCATCATTTGGGGACATTTGCCGGATCATATGGCCCAGCTGCAGGCGGATCGTCGCAACGAGGAGTTTCTCCCCGGCGTCGATTTTCCTGATGAGCTGATTGTCGAAGCCGACCTGAAAAAGGCCCTGGCTGCCAGCCGCAATGTGCTGGTGGTGGTGCCGAGTCACGTCTTTGGTGTGGTGCTTAAGCAAGCCCAGCCATTGTTGCGTGATGATGCCCGGGTCGTGTGGGCAACCAAAGGGTTGGAGCCGGAAAGCGGCCGCCTGCTGCAGGATGTGGCCCGGGAGATTCTCGGCGACGGCATTCCGCTGGCGGTGATGTCTGGCCCCACCTTTGCTAAAGAGATGGCGGCGGGCCTGCCCACGGCCATCTCTCTGGCGTCCACCGACGACGAGTTCGCCGAGGACATGGCCAGCCTGATGCACTGCGGCACCTGGTTGCGGGTGTACCGTAACTCCGATTTCATCGGCATGCAGCTGGGCGGGGCGGTGAAAAACGTCATCGCCATCGGCGCCGGCATGTCCGACGGCATCGGCTTCGGTGCCAATGCCCGTACCGCCCTGATCACTCGGGGCCTGGTGGAACTGTGTCGTCTGGGCTGTGCCCTGGGCGCCGAGAAAGACACCTTTATGGGCATGGCCGGCCTGGGGGATCTGGTGCTGACCTGCACCGACAACCAGTCCCGGAACCGCCGTTTTGGTCTGGCCCTGGGCCAGGGTAAAGACGTCGATACCGCCATGGCCGAAATTGGCCAGGTGGTGGAAGGCTATCGCAACACCAAAGAGGTGTTCATGCTGGCTCAGCGGGTGGGTGTAGAGATGCCCATTACCGAGCAGCTGTACCAGGTGTTGTACCAGGATAAGCCGGTGCGTGAGGTGGCGAAACAATTGCTGTCTCGGGACCCCAAGTCCGAGTAAAATAGCCCCCGCTATGACCAGAATAAAGGGATGCCAGGCGCATCCCTTTTTGTTTTTTGACTGAGTGAAACGAGATGAGTGTACAGACAGACGTACTGGTGATTGGTGCCGGCGCCGCCGGCCTGATGTGTGCCGCCACCGCCGCTGCCCGCGGTCGCCGGGTGATGGTGATCGACCACGCCAAGCAGGCAGGCAAGAAGATCCTCATCAGTGGCGGTGGGCGGTGTAACTTCACCAACCTGTACCTGGAGCCCGCCAACTATCTGTGCGGCAACCGTCATTTCGTCAAGTCGGCACTGGCCCAGTACACTCAGTGGGATTTTATCGATATGGTGATGCGCCACGGCATCGCCTATCACGAACGGGATCACGGCCAGCTGTTCTGCGACGACAGCGCCAAGGAGATCGTCAAGATGCTGCTGGCGGAGTGCGACAACGGCGGCGTGCAGCTGCGGCTGCGCACCGAGGTGGAGTCGGTCAGCAAGCTTGATCAGGGCTTTGCGGTTGCCACCAGCATCGGCCGCATCCAGTGCCAGTCGCTGGTGGTGGCCACCGGCGGCCTGTCGATGCCCAAATTGGGAGCCAGTGCCTACGGCTACCGACTGGCGGAGCAGTTTGGCCTGACGGTACTGCCAACCCGGGCCGGACTGGTGCCCTTCACCCTGCAACCTCAGGACAAGCAGCACTTTGAACCGCTGTCGGGCATCAGCCTGACCACCACGGTGGCGGCCCAGCGCGGGCCGGCATTTACCGAACAGCTGCTGATCACCCACCGCGGTGTGTCTGGCCCGTCGGTGCTGCAGGCCTCCAACTATCGCCAGCCGGGGGAAGCGGTCAGCGTCGATCTGCTGCCGTCAGTGGACGTGGCCGAGGCACTGGCCCAGGCCCGCCAGGCTCACCCGAAGCGACACCTGCAAACCTGGTTGTCGGAGCACTTTCCCGCCCGGCTGGCGGAGACTCTGATCGCCTACCATGGCTGGCAAAACCTGCCCCTGGGACAGCTCAACAAGGCGACGCTGGAGGCGATTCCGGCGCAACTGAATCGCTGGCAGCTTAAGCCGGGGGGAGACGAAGGCTACCGCACTGCCGAGGTCACCCTGGGCGGGGTGGATACCGACCAGCTCAGCTCCAAGACCATGGAGTGCAAGACGGTGCCCGGGCTGTTCTTTGTCGGCGAGGTGATGGACGTCACCGGCTGGCTCGGCGGCTTTAACTTCCAGTGGGCCTGGAGCTCCGGTTACGTGGCGGGGCAGAACGTCTGAGCGCTTGAAAAGAAGGGCCGCAGCCTCTGTAACGCAGTGTCGGCTTGCTCCTGGGGTAGACTGGAAGCTTGTGCGCTAGGGAGCGGTTTTGTTTTTTCCCTGTAGGTTGAGAAGGCTCCCTTGCAGCCGTTTTCTTTGCGGCATCAAACAGCGTGGTAGTTGCTTCTCTCTGGCTTCATGATATTGAAAAATATATATATTATCCCTTTGTCACGTTCGGGCTAACTCAGTTTACGAGGCGTGGTCCAGTTATTCCGCTCAAATTTTCTCTGACTCCTAGTTCCTGACCGTGGGCACAGTCTCATCCTTGAAACTGATAAAACCGCAGTATAGCTTATGGCTAGAAGCACTTATCTGTGTTGGATGTCTGATTAATTGCCATTTGTGTTAAGAATCGGTAGTCCTGTGAGGGGGTTGGGGCCAAATGAAACATTTGCCGTTAGGCATACCAATCTGATTCGCCAACAATCCGGATTGAGCTATAGAAGAACCCATTATCTTCAGGAAGGAAACCTATGCTATGTCGATTAAACTTAAGGTGCTTTGGGCGTTACTTCTTGTAGGTTTAATGAGTGGCTGTAACGACCAAACGAGTGACGCTGCTAGTCATTTTGATTATTGCGTGAGCAATTGGGGAGTCAATGATGACAAGGCTCTTTTGATGAAAAGCGCATTATCGAGCGAGGATGATATTGATAGCTATGTTGCACTGAAGCAAGGCTCAACTAGTCATTACACTTATTCATTAATTATGGTTGCTCATAATCAAAGTGAAAGTTTTGCTGTTGTTATGACTAACTCCATGAAGGAGCCTGTCAGGGTAAATATTGACTCATCATTAATGGGTGAACTATTGAATCAAGGTAGGTTACTCTCGGAGGGTACTACAACCGACTCTGCTATGGCTGAATCTGGCAACACATCCTGTTACGCTTTTCAAATAAAGAGTAATGATAAGGTTTCTGCTAAAAGCTACATAGGGGCATTAAGCAGTGATTCTGCAATAAATCTACTGTCTAGGCTGGACGCTCTGACTGTAGAGATTGAAAGTCAGAATGTTCAACAATTAGACTTAGAGGGGGTCTCACCCTTGACCTTGAAAGGCGGCAACAAAAAGAACCTCATATGGGAGTTGGACGGGATTAAGTAGGGTTAAATTGGCTGGACAGCAAAGGGACAGCAAAGCGATTAGGAGCAAAGTAGACACCCAATTAAAAATCGTTCACTGAGCATTTGTGGCCCCTCTTGGGCTGGCCGATGGGAGTGTTTTAAAAAGCTGAGATTGTGACCAACCTGATCGGTTTTGGCGCGTTCTGTAAGACAATCCACTGAATAACGGACAGCAGAGCGGCTCTTGGAGGGAAAGAGTTTTAAATTTAAGAGCTAAGAAGCGTACCGATTAAGCACCAAGCAAGCGTTTGGCGTTTCCAGAGCCACGAATTCGGTGCATACCATCGGTTTGCCGGCAGTGCTGCAGGCTGTGCAGTCGTCCTGCTAAGTGGCAGAACTGGTACTCAAAGCCCTCGGTGAGCTCCATCCAACTGTCTAAGTCGATATCGAGTCGTTGCAGTAGCGTGCCGCAGGTGGTTGGGATAGCCCCGGTTTTATCGCCTCTGATGGCGCGACCAGTAAACTCCATCAATTCCAGATAATCATTGAGATGACAGGGTAATGCATGCAAGCCCAAATTGTTGGCATCAAACGGTTTTAGCGGCTCTGGCTGTTTGCCTCGAAGGGCTGCGCGGATGCGCATTTGAATGCTGGTAAAGTCCGATTGCTCCGGGGTCTTGGCAATACCTGCCCGAATAGGGTTGAGGTCAACGTAAGCCATACACGCCAGCAGAGCCTGCTCATCGAGCAACGCCTGAGATTTGAAACGGCCCTCCCAGAACCGGCCGGTGCACTCGTCCTCTTTGTTGGCTTCGCGAGCAATGTATTCGTTCAGGGAACGCATAAACCAACTTAAATCGACCAGGCGAGAGCGGTAGAGCGCTGCTTTGCGTTCCACCTGGTGGCGCTCAACACTGGCTAGATTGTCACGCTGCTCGTCGTCACAATAACGGCGAGTAACTTCAGTCCCGGCAAACACTCGGTGCCAGCGGTTGAGTACCTCTAGGGTGCTCCAGTCGTTGGCCTGTTGGGCATCGATATGCAGTACCACATGGGTATGATTGCTCATCACCGCATAGGCACAGACTTCGATGGCAAACGCCTGACTTAATTCGAGTAACCGTTTTTCGACCCAGTCGCGGCGGTGTTCGTAACTGATGCCGGTGTAGGTATCGATGCCACAAAGGAAACTGCGGCGAACACAACGACTGACGCAGTGATAGAACGGGGTATCTTGCAATGATACCTGCTGGCTTCTGGCCGTGGGCATAGTCTCATCCTTGAAACTGATAAAACCGCAGTATAGCTTATGGCTAGAAGCACTTATCTGTGTTGGGTGTCTGATTAACTCCTCGGTGGTTTTGACCAAGGTCACACAAAGGCTATCTTGCACGGTATAAGAAATGAATTGGAAACAGGGTATAAGTCATGGTAAATAGCGTATATTCTTTAGAATTTGATGATGATTCTGGCGCAGTAGGTTTTGCAAAAAGTGAGGATGTAAGACGGTTCAGGCACGCTTTTCTTGGCACAGATACAGTTTCCAGTGAGTTTGATGATTTAGAACTTACTTGTGAGCATGACCGTATGCCTCATAATAGTAGTGACTTTAAGGATTTTTTTGTCGGCGGACTTCTGGTTGTCGAAGGTGGAAAGAAAAAATTAGAGGGTGTCTTAGGTGGGCTGGGGCAGTGGATTCCAATGAGATTGGGCAATGAAAGTGTGTTTTACTTCCACCCTACAAAGGCATTGGACATTGTCGATAAGGACAACTCTGATTTGCTTTACTATGACGGCTACCTGACCGGAGTGAATAAGTTTGCATTTAGAGAGCTTGACGATGATTTGCCACTAATATTCAAAATGTCTGGGTTTGAGAACTATGGGCTGGTTGTTTCATGTGAGTTTAAAAAATACGTTGAAGAAAGTGCTCTGACAGGGTTGAGCTTTAAGAAACTTTAGCGTTAACCTTTGCCAAAAGTGTTATGGTAAAGTTCTTTTAAAGTTGAGCTAACGCTATATATTGGCCAGCTTTCCCCGGAAGGCTGGCCAATCTTTTTTGGAGGCGTGGCTAGTTTTGTGCGGACGGGTGGTCGAGGTGGGGTGGAATATACAGGGTTAGTTCAGACTCCAGTTGCCCGTTCGATTTGAAAGGTGTCCAGCACCAGTAGAACCGTCCAGCCCTTTCCAGCAGGCTGGTCGGCGCTCGCCAGCGCCGCTACTAGTGGGTGCTGGCGATACTGGTCAGTTCTGCTAGCTTGGCTCGGCCGGTCGAGTTAGGGCGAATAGGCACCGGCTACCGGTTTACCACCTGCGATAACAGATAGCACTGCGGGTGGCCGCCGATTCGATCCAGGCACACGGTGTCCTGGTCGTACTGCAGAACCTCAAACTGCAGCTTGCCTCGACGCACTAGTGCTGGCACATCGACCATTGCTAACTCCGGCCTGGGTTGGCTGACAAAGCGACGATACAAATCCGCATCCATTTCCATTTTGACCTGGTTCAGTGCCACAGTCAGCTGGCCTGACTGGCGGGTCAATTCTCCGGCCAGGGTCATAACCCCGATGTCCTGATCGGTGTGGCTGGTACCGTCATTGTGCTTAATTCGATAACTGCGAATCTCCATAAACTGGTCGTCGGAAAATTTGACCCGGCTGTGGATACTCAGGCGGTAGCCGTCGAAGATGTGGTGACTGATGCGGCTGGAGAAGATGCCCCTAACCTCCGGGGTGTCCGACTCACAGCCCAGTAAGGTGCTGCAGGCCAACAGGCTTATCAACAAACGCGTCATCGATAGCCTCCCTCGGCAAAGCAGCGGCTAAGTATTGATTCGGCCAGTTCGGAAGGCGGCGACAGGGGCAGGCTGAACTGCCGTTGCCGAACCCAAGCCGGTTTATGATAGACGCAATCGAACAGCATAAAATCGTCGAAGGGAGTGAGCACCAGTGACAACGGCTCAGGGGTGTCCTGATAGCGCAGTTTTAGTGCCTCGGTGAGTGCCGGCAAGTCAGGGTAGGGGTTGGGTTGCACCAGTAGCTGAAGCTGGCCAAATTGTTGCCATCTAGGCTGGGTTCTGTGCTGAGGAGTAGTGCTCCACCAGCTGACCGCTGCCATCGCCAACGCCGGGGCAAGCAGTAACATCAGTGGCCACCAGCGTCGAGAGGGTGTTGTCACAGTTGGCTCGCCGGGTTGAGAGGCAAAAGCAGGCTGCACAGCCTGGTAACTGGCCAGGTAATAGCCCTGGCGGGGTACGGTAACAATCAGCTTGTGGTTTTGGCTGTAGGGAGACAACAGCGCCCGCACTGAAGACACCAGTTGATTAATGCTGCCTTGGGAAACCATACGATTGCCCCAGATTCGATCAAGAATCAGCGTCCGCGAGACCACCTCCCCTGGCTGTGACAACAGCAATTTCAGTAGCTGGATTTCGGCGTTGGTCATCGCAATGGGGTCGGCCTGAAGCTGATGGTTGGCTTTGACCGTCAGTTGCGGCACGGGCTGGGTTGCCAGTTCAAACCTATGACTGGGCGAGGTGAAAATCAGTGTGGGCGTGGTCATGATTCAGAACCTTACCTCAACGTGATGAATACCGGCTTCAGAGCGAACGTGGTAGTGCCAGCCAAACTGGCCCGCCAGTTGTTGCACCAACATCAGCCCCAGGCCAAAGCCTTGCTGGTTATTGGCGGCGATGCCGTTGGACAGCGTAATGCGATTGTCCTTTTGGCGTAGCTGAATCTCTCCGCTGCCGTGCTCCAGACTGTTTCTCAGCAGGTTGTTGAGAAGTATCTGTACCGGCGGCCTGATGGCCGTCAGCGTATAGGGTGAGGTGTGGCAACGCAGGGACACTCGAGGGCTGACAATGCGTTGGTGGCTGGCAACGGTGGTTTGCACCAGCTGATCCAGCCGAATGGGTTCGGCGGTCATATTGAGATGGTCGGTTCGGCCCAGCCAAAGCAGGGTGTCCACCACAGCCTGCATCTCTTCACTGGCGTCTTGGGCACGCTGTAGAGGCGGTGTCAGCTCGCCGTGTCGTCGTTGTTCGAGCTCGAGCGAGCTTTGCATGACGGCGATGGGTGAGCGCAGTTCGTGGCTGGCGTAGCGCAGAAACTGCGCCTCTTTTTGTTGCTGCTGTTTTAGCTGGGATACCGAGCTGAACAGGGCGTCGTAGACGGTTTGCAGTTCGCGGTATCTGAGCCGGGGTGGCTGGCCCAGATCCAAATCGTGCCAGTTCAGGTAACGCAGCTGGCGACTCATGGCGCGAATGGGTTTGAGCACTTGAGCACTTAAAAACCAGCCAATCAACAAGATGAGCACAAAGGTGGTCAGGTTCAACAGTAATTGAGTCCACAGCAGCCGGCCCGAGCCCAGGTTGGATCCAAGCAGTTGCGGGTCAAAATAGAGGTGGACGTACAGGTCTTTATCGCCGTCAACCGGGTATCGCATCAGGGCGCCAATTCTGGGATCTTCTGTGTCGTTCAGCAGCATGGTCAGGGTGTCGTCGGGCCGCTGGTTGCCGGTGATCAGTCGAACCGTCGGTGGCAGGCTGTGCCAGCCGCGGTAGACATGCAGATTTTCGGTGTTGAGCAGTTCGGCATCGGGATTGAGCCGCAGCGCCTGTTGACTGCGTTCGGCGGCATGTCGCATCAATGCTTCCTGTGCCGATAAACGCCCGTCGTTGACCAGGGTGTTGGTGATCCACAGGTTGGCGACCACCACCAGCAGCAGCAGCAGGGCGGCGGTGGCCATAAACGAAGTGCGCAGACTGAGGTTATTCATGATTTTCCGCCAGGCTGACGCCCTGGCCGCGATGGGTACAGATCAGCGCCGAGGCAAAGGGTTTGTCCACCACCTGACGCAGGCGGTACAGATGGCTGCGCAGGGAATCGCTGTCGGGAGCGCCATCGGGCCATAGGGCCCGCTCCAGCTCCTGCTTGGAGACCATGGCGGGGCTGCGGCGTGCCAGCAGTTCCAGTAACTGCCAGCCTGAACCGGTGAGGAGGAGTTGCCGGCCTTGGCGAGTTGCCTGATGTCGGGTCAGATCCAGCTCAAGATCCCCGATGCACAGCCGCACGCGTTCCGGTCTGCGTCGATGCAGAGCCTTAAGTCTGGCCACCAGTTCTGGCATGGCAAAAGGCTTAACCAGGTAGTCATCGGCACCGGCGGCGAATCCTTCCAATCGTTGCTCCACTTCGCCACGGGCGGTCAGCATCAGCACCGGCGCTTCCGCAAGGCGTTGCTGACACCAGTGAACGCCGTCACCATCGGGCAAATTGAGATCCAGCACAATCGCGTCGAATCCACTGGTGGCCAGCCGTTGTTCCGCCTGGGACAGGGACTCGGCGTAGTCACACTCAATCTCGTCCAGAGCCAGATACTCGATGATGTTGGCAGCCAGATTGCGATTGTCTTCGACTAGTAGCACTAACATGGCAGGCTCCTAAACCAGATCAAATTGATGGGCCAGATGAATCAGGTGAACCCGGTTGTTCGCTCCCAGTTTCTGCTTCAGAGCTTCAAGATGGTAGTCGACTCCCCGCTCGCTGAGATGAATCTGTTTGGCGATCGCCTTGGTCGGCAGACCCTGGGCAACCAATTCCAACACTCGCAAAGAGGTAGGGTTGAACGCGCCTAGCTGCCGAAATGGATTGAATTGCTGCTTGTTCTGTTCAAGCATGCTGAGCTGCAGCCGGGACAGATAGCGATCCAGCTCAGCGTTTTCAAGCACGGCGGTGGGGGCCGGCGTGCCGAACAGCAGTATGAAGGCGCCACACCAGCCGGGGCGACTGTAGCGTCGTACTGGCCAGTGCACGATGCTGGCCACATGATGCTGAGCAAACAGTCGGGCGGTTTTGCTGCCGGGCACCAATCGGAACAGAAACGGCGCGTGGAGCTGGAGGCAGCGCAAGAAGTTGGGGTCTTGGGCGGCCCCGGCTTTGAGGTATTGGGCTTGAAGTTCGTTCACCCAACCAGGATGGGCCACGCTGGCGTTACGGCTCAGCAGTTGGCTGCGTTTGAACAAGGTACCGGGGTCGGTGTTCAGCCAGTCGCGGGCGCCGCAAAAGGGGCGACCGGAAAAGCAGACGCCAATCACGCCGAGCGTGGCCAGAGTACGGCAGCACTCACTCAGCAACTGCTCGACATTGTTCGAGAAGTTGCTGCGCTGTGTCGTGTCCCACGGGGGGAGCAGCAAACTGGAGTGCAACATAATGAACGCCTTGAATGACCATCGGTAAGGCTATTGTGGCAACGGTTAAACGCTTGGGTAAAGCTCGGGGTGCTCAGTCTGACGACAGGGTGTCAGAAATGAAAAAATGATGGGGAACGGCGGGAATTGTCACGTTGCGGCGACATAGGTTGGGGTATCCCTTGCGAGTTGGGCGATGAAAACAGAGGCGCCGAAACGCCTCCGGGTTGGGCTTGAAGACCGAGAGTTACGGTTGCTGGATAAACTCCATGTCCAGGGTAATGGCAGGATCGGTGATGCCGTCCCAGTCGTTGCGGTGACAAGTCACGCAACTGTAGGGATCGGGGAAACGGTCGGCGGTATGGGACAGGCCATCGCCGTTGTCGGCCATGTCGCGGTGACCAATCACACTCTGGTGGCACCAGAAGCAACGGCCGTTCATTTCGTGGCCTTTGGGGGCGCCATTACTGCCATGGCATTCGGCGCACTCATAAGCCCGCACCCGCTCGAACCGTTCACCGGCGTCATTTTTAGCGTGGATGCCTTCTACGCTGTGGCACTGGCTGCAGTCGGCCACGCCCCAGCCGAAGTGGCTGTTGGTTAATGGCGCCAGGGCGTTGTTGATGTCTTTCAGGTCTTTAATGCCGTCTGGTATCGGGTTGGTTGGATCCATATAAAACTGATAGTGCTCCGGCTTGGCGGGCCACTTTTTCTTGCTGCGCGTCTCTCCTTGCTCGGGGTCCAACGTCACCCACAAGTCATACCAAAACAGGTGTATCTCCTCGGTGGCATGGCGCAGAACCCGGTTGTCGGGCATCACGTGGATCAGGTGACCGCCGAAGAAGGCACAGAACTCCGGTGATTGACCCGGGCCACTGCCACACTTGCTGCCGCCGCCGTTGAAGAAGTCGCTGCGGCTCATGGACTCTCCGGCGAACAGTGACCAGGCGGCCAGGGTGTCTTCGTGTTTGCCGGCAATCTGGGTAACGGCATAGGATTCCACCTCGGCCCAATGATCCCGATCGGGGCCGATGCGCAGGGTTGGCCAATACACCATCTGCAGTTTGCGCTCGTCGGGGGCAAAGGTGTTGTTGTACTCCGGCGTGGCAGCAATGGTGGCAAACACATCGGCCATGGTTACGGTACCGGGTTGCCACAAGTCGGGGCGCAGATCGAAGGGCTGAACCTCGACGTTGTCGAAGGTGTAGTCAGGCTGACCCAGATAGGGGGTGCCTCCCCCCTCTGGAAGCGCTCTCATTTTCAGATGGATGTAGACCTTGGGCACCACCACTTTACCGGTTTCTGCAAAGTCGGTACGGCTCATTTCGCTGTCTCTGACCTTGGTCAGTTCGCGACTGAAGTCGGGCGTGTGTAAAAACTGCAGGATGGTGCCGTTTTTTACCAGGAACTGGTCGATGCGGTCGTAGGTGTATTCCACTTCCAGGGCACCAGCTTGGTATTGTTCCAGCATCGATTCAATGGTGTAGGAGTTGTGGTTAAATTTGAACCACCAGTCGGGCTGGCCGTTGACGGTGAAGTTGACGGTGTCCTGAGCCGTGATGCCGCCGTCCCAATCCAGATCGATCATGCCTTCATCGGCCAGATAACGCAGAACGTCGAACGCACTGTGCTGACCTTCGGCAAAGATGTCCGGCCGGGTTGTGGGCAGTGTTATGCGGCTGAGATCCAACAGCCACGGCTGCTCGGAGCCAATTTGTACCCCGATCTTGCCATCCAGTTCGGTGTGTTTGGGTACGCCCACCAGTTCGATGTTTTTGTGGGGGCGCAGGATGGGGCTGGAGGACTCCGGGGGCTGCGGCACTTCGGGCGTGCTGGCCGAACCGTCGTTGTCGCTGCCACATCCGGTCAGTGCCAGCGGCAGGATGAGGGCCAGGGCCCGCCACAGCGGGGAGGGGAATGACATGGTTGTTATCCTTTGGGTTGTGAAGGACCGTTATGGTGCTTCTGTCATTCAGTGTCCCTGGCAGTGGTCGGTCGGTCGGCTACGCCTGTCACCTAAAGAGCGTTATTGAGATGGAATCAGCGTAATTGAGCGTGATTGATGTTCATTTGAGGCCGAAGTTCAGGTGGTTGAGGCGCAGGAAGCCCACAGAGCTATCGAGCCGCCCACCCGGCATTCAGTGGGCGCTGTTGCCGCTGGCCAGAACCTGCTCGATGGCTTCAACCAACTCGGCGCACTTTTGCGGGTTCAAGGCATCGGCATGGGGATCGGCAAAACGGCCAATGTCGTTGTCAAAATAGCGGCCACCGGCTCCGGCGAACTCATCGGCCAGGGCGGCACGGCACAGGATGTCGGCACCGATGCTCAGGTCGCCACCGTCAACGCCGTAGGCGTCCTTCACCATTTTACTGCCCAGCATCGACGCCGGATTGACGGCGACCACCATCGGCCCCTGATGTTGCAGAGCCTGGCCCAGTTGACGGCTCCACATGGTGAGCGCCAGTTTGCTTTGCGCGTAGGCGGCGCTGGCAGACAGCGGTGTGCCTTGGGTCAGGGCGCTCAGGTCCACCGGTGCCTGAGCGGCCGACGACAGGTTCACCACCCGGCCGGTTTTACCCAGCAAGGGGCGCAGCCGCTGGGTCAGCCGGTAGGGTGCTAAGGTATTCACCGCAAACCGGATGTCGAAGCCGTCCGCAGTGAGCCGGGTGGGAACGTCGTACACTCCGGCATTGTTAATCAGCACATCCAGGTGCTCCAACTGCTGAACCAGCCGAGTGGCAAAGGCGTCCACGTCCGCCAGGGAGGACAGATCTGCAATCATGCCTTCGACCGCGTTTCCGCCACACAGTGGTGCCAGTTGCTGCTGAACCCGCTGCAGTTTTTGCAAGCTGCGGCCATGGAGTATGACTCGATGCCCCATTTGGAGCAGTTGCTTGGCGGTCTCCAGGCCAATGCCGTCGGTGGAGCCGGTAATGAGAATGGTCTTGGTCATGGCTGTGCGCTTCAACGGATGGGATGTGAACAAAAGCGTAGCAATGGGCGATGGGGTTTGAAAACCGGCCTCAGATTGAAACAGTCTCCCGGTTGGTTTGATAATGCTTTGGCCCTGCGGCGATGCCGATAACGCAAAAAGCCGCCCGAAGGCGGCTTTGCGGTGTCAGTCAGTGACCTTGACGTGGGCAAGGATGTAGTCGGTATCGTACACCCGCGAGGCCGACGCCTCTGGCTTACTGGTGAAACCGGTTACCTCAACCACGACCGAGGTCTCTTTGTTGATGGCGGAACTGCCCCACAGCAGATCGTGGCTGCCATCGACGCCGACGCCAAACTGGCCGACGGAATCGCGGTCCGTCTGTTCACTGGTAAAGGTGAAGTAGGGGTAGCCCGCTTGTTGGCACAGCTCTGCCGATTTGCGCATTACGTACTTCCTGGCCAGGGCCCGGTCGGTGTTGGTGTTGCCAACAAAGCTGATCTGCCAGCCGTCCGGCGCAATCTGCACGGTTTCAAATCCTTCGCCGAAGGACCAGAAGTTCTTCTCGGTATCGTAAGGGGTGGCACAGGCGGCCAGCATCAGCGCCAGTCCCGCACACACGCACGCATTTCTGATCGATTTCATGGTTGAGGTCCTGTGGTGTTGATTAGAAGCTGTAGTTCACGCCCAGGCTGGTGGCCCACTGGTTGTTGCTGTTTACCAGTGGCGAGTCGCCCATGTTGGAGCCCAGACGGGAATAGCCGGTGGACTGGGTGATGTCCAAGTGCTTGGTCACCGGAATCACCAGTGCGTAACCAACGTTGTAACTAAAGGCGCCGCTGCTCTGGTAGGCCGGGCGATGCACCTTGGCTTCTGAGCGGGATACGCCAGTGTAGTAGTTGACGTAGTCTTTGCTGAAGTAGTGCACTCCGGCGTAGGGAACGAAATCCGCAAAGCCCAGG
This sequence comes from Ferrimonas kyonanensis DSM 18153, assembly GCF_000425405.1. GTDB lineage: Bacteria > Pseudomonadota > Gammaproteobacteria > Enterobacterales > Shewanellaceae > Ferrimonas > Ferrimonas kyonanensis. Next base: position 40,731 of record NZ_AUDJ01000001.1, read on the forward strand.
TTCATTGGGTGGTAGTAAGTCAGGTCGGCCTGGTAGCCCTTGTAGACGCCGGTGACGTCGTGTTGGAATTTGCTGGACAGTGTGCCCTGGCCCAGGTGCAGGTCGGCGTTCAGGCCCAGGTCACCACTGATGTCGCGATCTTTCATGCCGGACAGAATGTCGGCATCGTCCGAATCGAAGCCAGGATTGGCGACCAAAAAGGCGCTGAAGTTGACTGCGCTGTCGTTGTCGCCGAAAAAACGGTAGTTGATGCCGGCCAGGTCGGCGTTGAAGTCTTCACCGTGGTAACCGCCGTTGAGGTAGGCACCGGTCTGATGATCCTGCCCCTTGTAGAACTTGCTGCCGGTGATGACGCCGGCGCCGGCAAAGTACTGGCCCTGGTGGCTGTAGACATTACCGTTACGAATGTAGGTGTTGCCGGCGTCTGCGAACGCGTGGCTGGACAGCAGGGCGGCGGAGATAACGAAGCACAGTTTTTTCATCTTTTTGATCCTTTAACGTCTGTCGAATGACTGTGGGGCTACTATATTCCGCTCGTGGATGGGACTCTGTATCTGAATGTATCCTGGAGGAAGTTGGGCTTGGCACGGGCGGCGATTAGGATAGAGGCAGGCAACGGTTACGCCAATGACTGGAGTTTGGTGGTGGCTAACGGAATTGCCGGCAAATTTCGGTACTATGTAGCGCAACGCGATGATGAATAAAGTGAAAACAATGAAGGTGCGTCAATTCGGTCCCTGGCTGTGGTTGCTGGCCTGTCTGCCTGGCATGGCGACGGCCTCGGACATTGCCAGCAGTGTCTCCTCCGGTGTCGATAATCGCTTCGCCGATGGCGGTTATTTTGAGCTGGGCGGCAGTGTGTTCTCGGTGAATAAAGTGGATGTCAGGCAGACCGACTACGAGCCGGTGCAGGCATCGTTGCTGATCAGCGGCACCTATCAGTACAAAGGGCTGTTTGTGGAGATGATCCATCAGTCTCAGGATGGCATTAATCTGGGGGTCAATTTCTGGAACTCGGAAAACTGGTCACTGGATCTGTTGGTGGCCAACCTGCAAAGCTCCTGGGCCCGCCCGGAGGGGATTGACCCTTCTGAACTGGATGAAGCCGGCCGTAATGCCTACCTGATGTCGGAAGAGTCGCTCTACATTGGCGCCGGCTTTCGAGCCACCCGTTACTGGGGCGATCATTACGTGTTTCAGTACCGGTTGATGGCCGATTATTACGACGACCAGGGGGTGCTCAGTACCGCCCGTCTGGGCAAATCCTGGCAGGTGCGCAACTGGAACTTCCATATGCTCGGCAGCATCGAGTATGTCTCGTCTAAGCTGAACCGCCACCTGTTTGGGGTCAAGGCCAACGAGGCCACCGAGCTGTTTCCGGAGTACACGCCGGACGACTCTTTTAACTATGGGGTCGAGCTGGGCGTGGCCTACCCGCTGAGCGAAAACTGCGTATTCCGGGCCATGTATCGCCTCAATATGCTGTCGGACGAAGTGACCAACAGCCCCTTTAACCGGGCGGATCACGTGTCGTTTTTCAACGCGTCCGTCAGCTATGTGTTTTAGGGGGGCGGCATGAACAGACTCAGTCAATGTGTCGGTGTGGTCCTGCTGGGGCTGCCGCTGACGGCCTGGAGCCTGGACGAGTCGGTGGCCTTTACCGCCACCCCGGAACGTTGCATTGCCCTGCACAAAGGGCAGACGTGCTACCAGGAGGTGCAGTTCCGCTGGCAGACTCCGGACAGCGGTCAGTATTGCCTGGTGCTAAATCGCAACCGTCGACAACTGACGTGCTGGAACGGCAACGCCATGCAGCAATATCAGTACAATTTTGAGGGTGAGAAGACCACCACCTTCAGCCTGATCCGCGACGATGAAGCGCGGCCTCTGGCGGAGGTGAAAGTGGTGGTAACCTGGGTGTATAAGGCTCCGAAACAGAGCCGGTCTGGCTGGAGGTTATTCTGAGTATGTCGATCGCCAAACAGATACTGGTGGTGGAAGATGATGCCTCGCTGGCGGAGTGGATCAGCGATTATCTGCTGGACCACGGCTACGGGGTGACCGTGGCCAGCCAGGGGGATTACGCCTTGGAGATGATCGCCGAGGAGTTGCCGGACCTGGTGCTGCTGGATGTGATGATGCCGGTAAAAAATGGCTTCGATGTCTGCCAGGAGGCGCGGGCGTTTTATTCCGGCCCGATTCTGTTTATGACCGCCTGCAGCGAAGAAGGGGATGAGATTCAGGGATTGGAAGTCGGTGCCGATGACTATCTGACCAAGCCTATTCGCCCCCAGGTGCTGCTGGCCCGAATCAAGGCGCTGCTGCGCCGCGCCAGTGATGAAGAGGTTAAACAGCAACTGGTGTTCGGCGCCCTGGTGCTCAATGCCACCGCCAAGTCGGTGACCATCGATCATCAGCCCATCGGCCTCAATGCCAATGAGTTCGACGTGCTGTGGCAGTTGGCGCTGAAGGCCGGCACCATCGTCAGCCGGGTCGAGCTGGTGTCGCAGCTGCGGGGCATCGAGTACGATGGCCTGGATCGCTCGGTGGACATTCGCATCTCCCGTCTGCGTAAAAAACTGCAGGAGGGCCCTAGCCAGCCCTACAGGGTGAAAACCGTTCGAGGCAAGGGCTACCTGTTTTGCCGGGATGACAGCGAGCCCGCTCAATGAGAAAGCTGATTGTGTCGCTGGTGCTGGTGGTGCTGGCGTCCATTGCCGGCTTGGGCTGGTCCATCAGTGAGTTTGCCGCTTTGCAGACTCAGCAGGATGACACGCCGGGGGTGGCCAGTCGCATCGCGGCACTGAAGCTGGTGGGGGAGTCGCTGGCGCTGAGCCTGGACAACGACGAGGCCAGTAGCGACCCCTTTATCGACAACTGGAACCGACGCAATGCCGAACAGCTGTCGTTGGTGACCGAAGACCAGTTTGGGTTACCGGCGCCGTTGCGGCAGCAGTTTGATGCCGGCGAACCGCTGCTGCTGGAGTCCGACGAAGGGATCTCTTTGCACTACCGGTTGCCGGAGACCGGCCAGGTACTCAACATCACGACCGCCCTGATTACTCCTGCCGATCCGCCCCTGAGTCTGAATGAGCTGTACACCATGGTGTTTTACGGCGGGGTGGTGTTGATTCTGTTGGTGTGGGTATCGCCGCTGATTCGGCGGCTGTTGAACCTCAGCCGGGTGACCCAGGCCTTTGGCATGGGGCAGATGGAGCAGCGCATCGATATCAGCAGCACCTCCTACATCCGTTCCATCGAGACCGAGTTTAACCGCATGGCCGATCGCATTCAGCAGCTGCTGGATGACAACAAATTGCTGAGTCGGGCGGTGTCTCATGATCTGAAAACCCCCATCGCCCGGTTGAGATTTGGCATCGAGGCGCTGGAGGAGACCCGCAGCGACACGCTGCGGGTCAAGTATTTCCAACGACTGAACCGGGATCTGGATGCCATGGAGGAGTTGGTGGCGACGCTGCTCAGTTATGCTCGGCTGGATCAGGCCAACATTCAGCCGGATTGGCACTCCATCGAGCTCAACGACTGGTTGCAGGAGCGACTGGATGCCACGGCGGACTCGCAGCATTTGGTGACCTTCAGCCCGGCACCGACGCCGGTGACGGTTCGCAGTGACCCCAAATACCTGTCGATGCAGGTCAATAACTTGCTGAGTAATGCCAGACGTTTTGGTCGTTCAAACATCGAGGTGGTGTTGGAACAGACCGATGGCGGTGTGTGGATTCACATCGATGACGATGGCCAGGGCATTGATGAGCAAGAAGCGAAAGAGGTGATCAAACCCTTCGTCCGTGGCCAGCACAGTCGGGGCAACGCCGGCCATGGCATGGGGCTGGCGATTGTCGACCGTATCGGCCAGTGGATGGGGGCGACGCTGCACATCGGTCGCTCGCCCAAGTTGGGCGGCGCCCGAATGTCGCTGTGCATCGCCAGCGCTCAGGGCGACCGCCGATGAGGCGTTAGCGAGCAGCGCTGATGGGAATGAACACGGTAAATTTGGCTCCGCCCAAGGGGCTGTCACTGACCTGAATCTTGGCCCCCATTCGATTGGCGGCCGCCTGGGCGATGGCCAGGCCTAACCCCAACCCGCCGGTGGCCTGATTGCGGCTGGCATCCAGGCGGGAAAAGGGCAGGAAGATCAGCTCATGGTCTTCGGCACTGATGCCCTGACCGTCTTCTTCAACCGCGATTTGAATGCCGTCCGGCATTGCCTCTGCGGTGACCTGAACCTGACTGTGGCCATAGCGCTGGGCATTGCTGACCAGGTTGTCGAACAGCAGCCGAAAGCAGCTGCCGTCAACGGCGTACTGTGGCAACGGTTTCACAAAGCAGCGCAGCGGCAGGGCGTCGAGTTTTTTGAACCAGGCCAGGCGCTGCTCCAGTAGCTGAGACAGGTCCTGAAGTTGTTGTTCTGGCTGGCGGTCGAGGGAGTGCAGCCTGACTAAGGTCAGCACCTGGTTGGTGAGCTGATCCATGTCTTCGACGTAGGCATCGATGTTGTCCAGCAGGGCGATTTGATCGGCGTTGGAGCACTGTTTGCGCAGCAAGCCGTTGGCCAGTTGAATGCGGCTGAGCGGGGTGCGCAGTTCGTGGGGGACCGCCTGGGCAAACACGCGGCTTTCATGAACCGAGGTGCTGATGGCGGACGCCATGGTGTTAAAGCTGTTGGCCAATTGCCGAACCGGTTCGGCGTCCGGCACCTCTGCCCGGGCATCCAGTTGGCCCTGACCGAAGCGCTGTTGGGTGTCGGTGAGGGCCTGGATCTGAGTCTGTAGCTGCCGTGCTGGCACGTACAGGGCGGCGCCCATGGCCAAAATGGCCATCAGGAACAACAGGTAGGGGAAGAACTCTTCGGGATCGTCCTCCCAGGCGGCTTCCAGATCGGCGGGCATGCCTGAGGCGCCCAGATGATCGATCAGCAGCAACCGGCCCTCGCTGCCTTCCATGCTGAAACTGGCAAGCAGGTCGTCATTGTCGCGAAAGCGGTAGACATCGGCCAGGTCAAACTTAGCCACCAGGTCGCACTCAGTGCAGGGCGGCATCGGAACCACCTGCCAGCGAACTTCAAACGGGAAATTCCACAAATCCAGGGCATCAAAGAACTCGGCCGGCGGCAGTGGCTGTAGGCGCCAGCTGTTGTACAGAAACGAATAGGCGGCGTGGGTATCGGCGTAGAAGTCTTTGGTGTCGCTGTCGTCCAACACCAGCGAGGCAAAGTTCAGGGTCAGCACGATGCTGCCCACCAGAGCCAGGATCATGCTGAGGTACAGGCGGGTGAACAGCGGTGGAATCAGTTTAGTCATGAACCAGCATGTACCCGCGGTTACGAACGGTGAGAATCATCTTGTAAGGTGCCCGATCGTCGTTGAGCTTTTTGCGCAGACCGCTGATGCGCATATCAACCGAGCGATCGTGGCCGTCGTAGTTAATGCCTCTGAGTGCTTTGCAGCAGGCTTCGCGGGTCACCACCTGGCCAGTGTGCTCGGCCAGCAGCAGTAACATTCGGTATTCCGATTCGGTGAGGTCGATGGGGTTGCCATCGAACTGCACCCGCTGTTGGCGGGGGTGAATGACAACCTTGCCGCAGTTGATGCTGTCGACGTTGACCGGGTGCCACCGGCGCAGCAACGCTTCGATGCGGGCTGCCATGACATGGGGTTTAACCGGTTTCGTCAGGTAGTCATCGGCGCCCATCTTCAGCAGGCTGATCTCGCTGAACTCATCGTCACAGGCGGTCATCACCATGATCGGCTTCTGATAGAAGGTGCGAGCCTGCTGGCAAACCTCGATGCCACTTAAGCCTGGAAGCATCAGATCCAGTACCACCATATCCGGATCAAAGCTCTTGATCGCCGTCAGGGCGTCGGCGCCATTATCAACGATCTGCGGTTGGTACTGCTCCGCCTGCAGATACATGGCTGTCAGGCGGGCGATCTCGGCATCGTCCTCGACAATCAAAATTTTGGCTTTGGTCACGGCTGGGTCACTAGTGAGTATTAGGGATAGTGTCTATTGTAACGGGCTGGAACGGAATGCCCAGCCCGCTTACACCGGCTTACATGGTTGTCATTCCGGCTGACAGATTTCGTTACGCCAGACGGCGGCAAAGGTTTTCATCAGCAACACCAGAATCACCAGTGACGCCAGTGACAACAGGGCAAACGACAGGTATCCAAAGAGTGGCTTGGAGGTGGCGCTGTACATCACTTGGGCGGCGATGCTGGCGGCAGCCAGTGGGAATGAGTAGGCCCACCAGGAGACATAGAAGCGGATCTTGGAGAAGCGGGCAAACTGAGTCAGTAGCAGCAGTACCAGAAACATGGCGACGTTGAACAGCACCTGGGCCAGGGTATCGATGGTGCCAGTGAGCTTCAGATAGGCGGTAAAACCGACTGCCGGCGGGGCGATGAAGATAAACAGGGTGGGCAGCAACTTCTCTGGCAGAGGATCATGAAAGATAACTCTATTCAAAATCAATGCTTTAAGTATTATCCAGAACAACAAGCCGATGGAAAAGAAGAACCAGCTGATCTCCATAAAGCCATGTTCCACACCGGCAATGGGGACGATGATGTTGCCGACAATGGGAATAAACCAGGCCGGGGTGCTGTGGGCAATCTGAAATTTGGGGTGGTGAATCCACTGGGTCAGCACATACAGGGTAAATAACAGGTGCAATACCGCCCCGACGCTCCAGAATGCCAGTGACAATGGCTTGGACAGCGGCAATAACGCGGCACTGAGTAGCAGCAGGCTGATGGAGAATGTAGGGAAGAAGCTGAGTTTAATGGGGTGGTTGAGTTCGGCGCGTACCGCCTCGGGCTGGGTGAACAGCTTCATCAGGTAACTGCCACACAGGGCGGTGAACAGCACCAGGGTCAAAATCAACAACAGTTGATTGATGATTGACGGGGCGCCGAGTACCTGTGCGGCCTTGCCCCAGGCCAGGGTTAACCCGCTCATGCCCATGATCATGGCAAAGAACGAAACCGGGAAATACGCCAGTTGCGAGGAGCGAGAGAGTTCCGCTTGCTGATTCATAATCATCATCCGTAATTTAGAATATTCTAATACGCTATGCCTGACCGGCATTCAAGTCCAGTACCGATAGGACAGTTTTTGCTGTGAGTTGGTAAATCTGTGAACTGACGACGGTTGCCCCGAATCCACAAAAAAGCCGCCCCGAGGGGCGGCTTGCAGGTTTGACGTATGATGAGTGTTACTGGTGCATCTTGCCGCCAAGCTCGGTCAGGCGATCCAGTTTCTCGCCGACTTCGTGGCACTGACCGCAGGCGAAACCTTCCTGCAGATAGGGGTACATGAAGTGACCATCTTCGGTGAACTGGCCGCGATCATCGTACAAATCAATCTTAAACAGGTGAATCATCTCGTCACCGAATTTAACCCCGTTTTTCTCGACGTAGGTGGCGTTCTTCACCGCGTCTGGCATGTGACAGGTGGTGCACTCCATGCTGTTGTGCAGGCTGAGCATGCCACCGGTTTCCATCGGCTTGTCACCGTGGCAGTCGGAGCAGACTTTGGTGACGGCACCGGCGTGTTCCGGCTGGTCCTGGTTCAGGGTTGATTTATGCGGGTTGTGGCAGCTGTTGCAGCTCATACCCAGCTTGTAGTGTGCGCCCATCACTTCACCGTTGTCCGGGTCGATGCCCATCAGCTCATCGTGGCCCTGGTGGTGCTTGGGTAAGCCGCCGGAGACCGCGATACGGCCACCAAACTCTTCTCCTTCGGGGAAGGCGGTTTTGTATGGGTTGGTGTAGTCGTTGCTGTGAGTACGGTTACCGTCGCGAGTGTGACACTCAGAACAGTGCACCGGCAGACCATAGCCCTGGTCATCGGCGCGCAGTTGCTCACTGGTCCGTGGGGTCGCAGTCTTGACGATGTTGTCGGCTGACGGCGCCTTGATGTGCTCGGAACCGGCGCCGTGGCAGGCTTCACATTGCACTCCGGCGTAAGCATAGGTGCCCATGATACCGGGTAAGTCATCTTGCTTGTGGGGGTTCAGGCTGCCCTCTTCGGTGCCGGTAAAGGGTTTCCAGCCGGTGTTGTGGCAGTTACCACAACCGTAGGCGTAGTCGAACTTGTCACCCTTGTAGGCGCCCATCACCTGATCGTTCAGCCCCAGGTTCTCGGCGTGGATGTTGTATTGCACCGCGCTGCCGGTGACGACGTAGCCGTCTTTATCGAACCAGCGGTACTTCCAGCCATAGCCGCCGGAGGTGTAAGTCACGTCGTCGTAGCTTTCGGGGATTCCCAGGGTGTTGTTGCTGCCGTTGCCGTCGTTACCGACCATCTCCAGTGCACCGGTCATGTTGGTGTAGGGGAACTCGGGCATTTCGCCGTCAATTTCACTGATCTTGAAGTTATGTCCGGTTAACTGGTGGGTGGCAAATTCCTGGGCGTGGCAACTGCCACAGGCTTCGGAGCCCACGTAGCTGAGGCTGACCTGACCGTCGGCGGTGACGGTGACTCGCACCTTGGCGCTGGCGTCATCACTGCCGTCGCTGATGGTGTAGTCGATGGTGGCGCTGCCCACGAACCCGTCCGGGTCGTAGTGCACCAGTCCGTCGGCGATGCTGGCGACGCCTTGATCGGCGACGGCGCTGCTTAATGTCAGAGTATCACCATCGGCATCACTGGCTTGAGCCAGTACATCGATGCTGATGGCCTCGCTGGCGGTGGTTTCGGCGCTGAGATCGGCGGCAACCGGTGGGGTATTTGGATCGGGCACGACCACAGTGTTGTCATCGTCGTCGCTACAGGCAGTCATCAGACTGGCTGCAATCAGGGTGGCTAAAAGCCGGGTGTGGGTTTTCATCATCATTCTCCTGCAGTGGTGGACCACTGTCTACATCCTGCAAGGAGTATCGAATGTGTGAATTTTTGTCGCCAGATTAGGGAAGTTGTCACCCTGAACCGGGTTGATAAGTTTTGTTATCAGAACTGGTTCAGGGTGATGTTTTATAAGGATTTATTCGTCGGATGAGGCGGCAATAAATTGCACCATTTGTTGGCCGTGAGCTGTTAAAAAGTAGATCTTGTTCGCATTTTGTTCCACCAGTCCGCTCTGCTTTAATTGGCGCAGGTGAAAATTGAACTGAGTGTGGTTGTCGACGCCCGCCAAGCGGCACAGATCCATGAAGCGCAGCTTCTTGTGCAGGGACAGTTGTTGCAATACGGCCCGGCGCATGGGGTTGGACAGCGCCGAAAACACCTTGTTGGCCTCCTCCTCCGGCAGCGACAGTGCCGGTTGCCGCTGAGCCTGAACCCGTCGGAGGGTGGTGGCCAGGGTCGCCAGGTTAAAGGGTTTGGTGACAAAGTCATCGGCGCCCCGTTTCATGGCGTCGACGGCGGTATCGACGGTGGCGAAGGCGGTGGTGATGACGATGCCAATGCCGGGTTGCAGTCGCCGCAGGGCGGCGATGGCATCGACTCCGGTCATGCCCGGCATCACCAGATCCAGCAGCGCAATATCAAATTTTTGCTGTTCGGCCTGATCCAACGCCTGTTCGGCGCTGTGACAACTGACGACGGTGAAGCCTTCGCAGTGCAGGGCTTCTTCGATAGCACTGTTGAGTTCGACGTCGTCTTCGGCAAGCAGAATCGACAGGGTCATGAAGCGCTCCTTGGCAGAGTAAACTGAGCCACCAATCCGGTGTCTCCATTGCTCAGGGTCAGTTCGCCCTGATGCTGTTGAATGATTTGCTGGCAGATGGTCAGCCCCAGGCCGGTGCCTTGCCCCTGAGGTTTGGTGGTGAAAAACGGGCTCAATGCCTGAGTCAGCAGCGCGGGGGCCATGCCGCTGCCACAGTCACTGATCCTTACCTCAATGCCGTTGGCGCCGGCAGTGGCACTGATGGTCAGTTTCAGGGTGTCGCTACTGGCATCGATGGCGTTGCTGACCAGGTTGATGATCACCTCTTCCAGCTTGATTTCGTCACCCATCACCCGCAGGTTCGGTTCCAGATCCAGCTGTACCTGAAACGGCTTGAGTCGATGTTGCATCAGATCCAGGGCCGAATGGATGACTTGACCCAGATCGACGGGCTGAACTTCGGCGGTGCTGTTGCGGGCAAAGTGCAGCACCTCCTGGCTGATGTGATTGGCCCGGTTGAGGCCGTGACGAATGCGCTGTAACTGTTTTTGTTGAGCCTCATCCGGTTGCAGTTGGCGCTCAAGCAGGTCGCAGCCCAGGGTGGCGTAGCTCAATGGCGTCTTGATCTCATGGGCGATGCCGGAGGCTAACTCTCCGATGGCTCGCAGTTTTTCTCCGCGCATTACCCGTCGTTGCTGCTCCTCAATCTGCTGCTGGTATTCCAAATCAAACAGCTTGAGCGCCTGCAATAGTCCTAATAGCAGGCCGAAGGCACTGAGCATGCGCACCATGGGCACCCAGATGCCCCAGTTGGAAGAGAGCAGACCGGCAGCGATGGCGTAGCACAACAGGGCCACGCCACAATAGCCAAACCACTGGGCCCCCTGATGATGGTTGGCGGACAGTTCGCGGGCGTAGTAGATCATGGCGACCCCGGCCAGGCTGCCGCCGGCCAGGCCGAAGATCCAGCGGGTCAGTTGCACCGACAGCAGCAGTGAGCGTTCCACGGGGAAGATCAGCAGATGAATCAGGGTGGCGGACAGATACAATGCCAGCAGTATCGGCACCAGGTAGCTCAGCCAGCGCCGGTGCGGTGCCGCGAGGATGTCCAGCATCTGCCAGGCAAACCACACCAGCGCCAGGAACGAAATCAGCAGTTTGGCGATACGCAGCAATTTCACCTGTATCCACCACTGCTGAGACAGTTCGCCGCCCACCAGTTTCAGGTACAGTTCGGACCATTCGTGGAAGGCATGGGTAAAGCCAAACAATGCCAGCGCCGGCAGCGCCGAGGCGATGGCCAGCTTACTGAATTTGAGGTTACGAAAGCTGATGACGCAGCCGATGGTGAAGAACACCAGACCGTAGAACAGGTAAACATTGAACAGGATCAGCTCTTTCATCGGCTAAAGGCTAGCCAATTCCTGAGGTGTCTGCTGTGACCGCTCTGGGGTTCTGGGGGCAAAAAGGCCGGTAAGGATCACAAAAAAGCCTCCACGGGTGGAGGCTTTTTACTGGAATAAGAGGCGTTTCGATTTACTTCTGGGTAGCAAGGTAGTTCATCAGGTCGGTCAGTTGTCCCAGAGTTTCGATGTTGCGCATGTTGATCATGTACTTATCGTTGATGATGAAGGTGGGTACACTCTGAATGCGAAACTTCTGCTGTTCCATCATCCAGGTCATCACCTTCTTTTGTACCGCTTTGCTGGTGGCGATCTTGTCGTAATCGCTGACGTCGACGCCGTTATCGGTAAACACCTTTTTGATGTCATCGCGAGTCTTGATTTTATCCTCTTTCTCGGCGTCGTGGGCGCCCGGGGCGTGATCGTGGGCACCGCCGGCAAGGATGTCGAACATCGGAATCTTGACCTTGTCGGTCACGCCCATCTCTTGCATTACAGCCAAAGACAGGATCACCTCGTTGCCGATGTCGCTGTTCATGAAATCAACGTGCGCCTGTTGGAAGTCGATGCTTTTGTCCAGGCCGGGTTTGATCAGCGGCAGGTAGCGCTTCTCCATGGTGATGCAGTTGTGGCAGTACAGGGAGAAGAACTCCTTGATGGTTGGTTGCTCAGTCGCTGGACCCTGGCTCACTACGCTGTAGTGGGTGCCTTCGGTAAATTGGGCTGCCCAGGTCGCCAGGGGGGCGATCATCAGGGCGACGGCTAGGGCGATACGCTTGCTCACAATGTGTGTCCTCGTTGTCTCTACAGGAGAAATAAGTGGGGGAACCGTTCAGGGGCCTAAGCTAACCTATGGAGCTACTGCAAGGTCAATAAATATCGCTTTCAATCTGCACTAATGTTGAACTGGTTCGCTTTTTGCCAACTCTTCGGTTTCAGGCGGAACTTTTTGGCGTTTTAACGAGTGAGTGGTACAGGTTGGGGAAGGGTTTTTTTCGACCGCGGTTGGGGGGCGCTGGGGCCGAGGCCCAGAGCACGGTCGCGTTTGTGGGCATCGACCGTGGCCAACATCAGTCGTCCTAACTCAGGCAGTGGTGGATAACCTGCCGATTCAACCGGCAGCGGTCGGTGCTGACTAGATAGCCACCCCGCTGCCAGTGGTGGCGGCCATCAGGCTTGAGGCTGTTGGTCGTCCTGGTCAACGGTCGGCTGGCCTTCCAGGGTTGCTAGGCGTGCTTCCAGTGCCTCGACCATCTGGCGGGTTTTGGCCAGCACAGCCGTTTGACGATCGAACTCTTCGCGGCTGACCATGTCCAGCTTGGACAGCTGGCTTTGCAGAATGGTTTTGGCCTTGGCTTCGAAGTCGTCTGCGGCGGCCTTGATACCGGAGGGCAGGGCGTCGTTCATCTGCTTGGCGATTTGTTCCAGTTTATCCGTATTGATCATGGTTTCATTACTCCGTAACGCTTGCATTTATGGTAACAAAGTTTGCCTGGGGATTCCCCCTTTGTTCGGTTGCGGCGCTGAGCGGTCGTTTTAGGTAGAATGACGCGGTATTTTGGTTTGGAGCAACAATGAGACTTAATCCTGGTCAGCAGGCGGCTGTGGAGTTCGTATCCGGCCCCTGTCTGGTGTTGGCGGGTGCCGGCAGTGGCAAAACCCGGGTGATCACCAATAAGATCGCCCACCTGGTGCAGCAGTGCGGTTATCAGGCTCGGCACATTGCTGCCGTGACCTTTACCAACAAGGCGTCCCGCGAGATGCGGGAGCGGGTGGCGCAGACTCTGGGCAAGAAAGAGGCTCGGGGGCTGTGGGTGTCGACCTTCCATACCCTGGGGTTGGAGATCATTCGCCGTGAGCACAAGTCGCTGGGACTCAAGCCCAACTTTACCCTGTTTGACGATCAGGACAGCCTGGCCCTGCTCAAAGAGCTGACCGCCGATGAGCTGGAGGAAGACAAGGACCTGCTCAACCAGCTGATCAGTACCATCAGCAACTGGAAAAACGATCTGATCCTGCCGGCCAAGGCCACCGAACTGGCCCAGGATGCACAAACGGCGTTGTTTGCTCAGCTGTATCAGCGCTACCGGGATCATCTGCAGGCCTACAATGCCCTCGATTTCGATGACCTGATCATGGTGCCGACCTTGCTTCTGGCCAGCAACGAAGAGGTGCGGGATCGCTGGCAGAACCGCATTCGTTACTTGCTGGTGGACGAGTATCAGGACACCAACACCAGCCAGTATCAGTTGGTGAAGCTGTTGGTGGGCAACCGAGCCCGCTTTACCGTGGTGGGGGACGACGATCAGTCGATCTACTCCTGGCGTGGTGCCAAGCCGCAGAACCTGGTGCTGTTGCAGAAGGATTTCCCCAAACTGAATCTGATTAAGCTGGAGCAGAACTACCGTTCCAGCCAGCGAATACTGAAGTCGGCCAACATTCTGATCGCCAACAACCCGCACGTGTACGAGAAAACCCTGTTCTCCGAGCTGGGCTATGGCGACACCCTCAAGGTGCTCAGTGCCAACAACGAGGACCATGAGGCCGAGCGGGTGGTGGCCGAACTGATTCGGCATAAGTTCGTGAATCGCACCGACTACAAGGAATACGCGGTGCTGTATCGGGGCAATCACCAGGCGCGACTGTTTGAAAAGGCGATGATGACCAACCGCATCCCCTACAAACTGTCTGGCGGCACCTCGTTTTTCTCCCGGGCGGAGATCAAAGACATCATGGGTTACCTGCGATTGCTGGTGAACGCCGATGACGACAACGCCTTTCTGAGGATCTGCAACGTGCCCAAGCGCGGGCTGGGACCGGCAACGCTGGAGAAACTGGGGCGTTTGGCCAATAAACGTCAGATCAGCCTGTTTGCGGCGGCATTTGAGCCGGACATGGAGCAGCACCTGCCCAAGGGCGCGGCCGAATCGGTGATGGTGTTTACCCGTTGGGTGGTGGAGCTGGCGGATCGGGCTCAGCGCGGCGATACCCTGGCGGCGCTGAAGGACCTGGTGCGAGAGATCAACTACGAAGATTTCCTCTACGACACCTCGCCCAGCCCCAAGGCGGCCGAGATGCGGATGAAGAACGTCTCCGAGTTGTACCGCTGGATCACCGACATGCTCGAAGGCGATGAGCTGGAAGAGCCGATGACCCTGCCTCAGGTGGTGACTCGGCTGACCCTGAGAGACATGATGGAACGCAACCAGGAGGACGAGGAATCGGATCAGGTGCAACTGATGACGCTGCACGCCTCCAAGGGATTGGAGTTCCACTATGTGTTCATGGTGGGCATGGAGGAGGGATTGTTGCCGCACCAGAGCAGCCTCGATGAAGGCAACGTCGAGGAGGAGCGGCGACTGGCCTACGTCGGCATTACCCGGGCCCAGAAAGAGCTGATTTTCACCCTGTGTCGGGAACGGCGCCAGTACGGTGAACAGATCCGTTGTGAACCCAGCCGGTTCCTGGCGGAATTGCCCCAGGATGATCTGGAATGGGATCGAGGCAAAAAGCGTCAGAGCGAGCAGCAGCGGCAGCAGGCGGGCAAGGCCAATATTGCCGCGTTGCGGGCGATGTTGAAGGGAAAATAGGGTTTTGCGAACGGAGTCAGTGACAAAAAGCGCCGGGTTAGCTATTTTTTGCTCGGTTGAACGGTTTTTCTTGAAAAATTGTTGGACGTTGGCGGGCGTTCACCGTAAGATGGCCGCCGTCAAAAGGAAGCGCCCATAGCTCAGCTGGATAGAGCGCACCCCTCCGGAGGGTGAGGCCGGGGGTTCGAATCCTCCTGGGCGCGCCATGTTCTTTGCGCGTGGCATGACGAAAAAAATCTCTATGGTGGCTGTAGCTCAGTTGGTAGAGTCCCGGATTGTGATTCCGGTTGTCGTGGGTTCAATCCCCATCAGCCACCCCATATTCTGAAAAGCCAGTCGAAAGACTGGCTTTTTTGGTTCCTGGCCTCGGAAACTGGAGCTTTCGCTTCGGGGCTTGTAGGCCAAATCGAATGAGCCCCGGATTGTGAGTCGGGCCGAGGTGGGTCAATCCCCGGGAGCCACCCCATATTTTGAAAAGCCAGTCGAAAGACTGGCTTTTTTGGTTTCTGGCCTCGGAAACTTGAGTGTCCAGTCTCGTACTCTGTCCATCCCATCTGTCACCGAACCGTCCTAAAATGGCACTCCGCAAGGTGAGTGTTGTGTTTGCCGGATCCGCAGAAATAAAAAAACCGCAGGCCGATGGCGCTGCGGTTTTTTTTTGATCGGCAAAGGCGGGGTTAGCCGCCGGTCAGACTCATAAAGCGCAGAATCTGAGTGCCGTCGTCGTGGCCGAACAGGTGCTTTTCCGGTTTGACCTTCATGGCGGTCACGATGGCGGCCTTCACCGCTTCTACGTCACCGTCGTTGTCCCGCAGTACCTGTTTCAGATCCACCGAGTTCTCGTTGCCCAGACACAGCAGCAGTTCCCCTTTCACGGTGACCCGGACCCGGTTGCACTCATGACAGAAGTTGTGGCTGTGGGGAGAGATAAAGCCGATGCGCGACTCGCTGCCTTCCATGCGGTAATAACGCGCCGGACCGCCGGTGCGCTCACTGCTGGGGATCAGCGGGTAGGTTGGCTCAATCAGCGCTCGCACCTCTTCACTGGTACACAGGGTCTGTTCACGGCGATCGGTGTCGAAGGCGCCCAGCGGCATCTCTTCGATGAAGCTGATGTCGATGTTGCGGTCACGGGCGAAGTTGACCAGGTCCAGCACTTCGTGGTCGTTCTTGCCTTTCATCACCACGGCATTGAGCTTAACCCGCTCAAAATTGGCGTCACAGGCGGCGTCGATGCCGGCCAGTACCCGCTCCAGGTTGCCCTTGCGGGTCACCTGAGTGAAGCGTTCCGGTTCCAGGGTGTCCAGGCTGATATTGAGGCGCTGCAGACCGTTGCCGGCCAGTACATGGGCGAACTTGGTCAGTCGAGAACCGTTGGTGGTCATCGACAGATCTTTCAGTCCGGGCAGTTTGCCGAGTTTGCGCACCAGCACCGGCAGGTCGGTGCGCACCAGTGGCTCGCCACCGGTCAGGCGGATGCGTTCAACACCGAGTTCGGTGAAGGCGCGGGCGATGGTACCTAACTCTTCCAGGGTCAGGACGTCGTCCCGTCTCAGGAAGGTGGGATTCTCGTCCATGCAGTAGACGCAGCGGAAGTCACAGCGGTCGGTGACCGACAGCCGCAGGTAATCGATTTTGCGTCCAAAGCCGTCTATCAGGCTCATTCTGTGTTCCTCGCTCTACAACAGATCCGCGAAGGGTTGTACCCAAACGCTGTCGCCGGCGGCGACGTCACCCTGGCACTCTTCGACCACGATCAGGCAGTTGCCTTCTACCATGGAGCTGAGTATGCCGGAGCCTTGGGCGCCGGTGGTGGTCACCGTCAGTTCGCCCAGGGCGTTGAGCTGCATTATGCCACGCTGGAATTCGGTTCGACCGACTTTACTGCGAAGCGGTTCACAAGTTGTGGCCCGCATCATCTGTGGCTTCCAGTTTGGCTCGCCCATCATCTTGCGCAGGGCCGGTTGGACAAACTGCATGAAGGACACCATTACCGCTACCGGGTTGCCAGGCAGGCCAAACAACAGGGTGTCGTTGATCTTGCCAAAGGCCAGCGGTCGGCCCGGGCGCATGGCGATTTTCCAGAAATCAATGCTGCCCAGTCGCTCCATCACCGGCTTGATGAAATCGGCATCACCGACGGAGACGCCGCCGGAGGTCAATACCACGTCGGCGGTTTCACTGGCTTCCTGCAGGGCAGACGCCATCGCCTCTTCGGTGTCTTCGAGGATACCCAGATCGATCACCTCGCAGCCCAACTTGGCCAGCATACCCTGAATGGTGAAACGGTTAGAATCGAAGATGCAGTTGGGCTTCAGCGGTTCACCGGGTTGGCAGACCTCGTCGCCGGTGGAGAACACCGCCACTTTAGGGCGACGCAATACCGGCAGTTGTCCCAGACCCAAAGAGCCCAGCAGGCCCAATTCGGCGGGGCCGATGCGCTTGCCGGCGGTCAGGGCACAGGCGCCTTCGGCGATGTCTTCGCCGGCCTTGCGGATGTTCTGCCCCAGCTCGATCTCGGTCTGGAAGCACACCTGATCCCCTTGCTGATCGGCCACTTCGCGCATGATCACCGCGTTGGTGCCTGCAGGAACCGGCGCACCGGTCATGATCTTCACCGCCTGGCCCGGCTGCAGCGTGCCGTCGTAGCCGTATCCGGCCAGTACCTCGGCGACCACGGTGTAGTGGCTGGCTTGAGGGTCATGACAGATGGCGTAGCCATCCATGGCGGAGTTGGTGTGCTGAGGCACGTTGATCGGTGAGGCCATGTCCTGTGCCAGCACTCGATTCTGAGCATCCAGCAGCGACAGGGTTTCGGTGCTGGACACCGGTTTGACCTCTTTCAGAATGCGGGCGATGCCCTGGGCAACCGACAGCTGTTTGCGCTCGACGTCGTCGCAACCACAGCTACCCAGTGGCGCGTAGCCCACCGGTTTCCAGTCGGCGACGAAAGATTCGATGAAGTTGGCGATGGCATCGACGTCGTTGATGTCCATCACCGGCAGGCTCAGATCCGCAGGCAGTTGAGTCTCGGCATCCACCGCCAGGGCCTGAATGGCGTCATCCTGAGTGTAAACGAACGGCTTGCCGACTTCGGCGCGGTGCAGTTCCAGCTTCGGCAGAGGCAGCTTTTTAAAGCCCTCCACCAGAATCATGTCGACCCGGCTCTGGTCGATCATCGCCAGCAACTCTTTCAGGTCCGGATCACCGTCGGTGATTTTCTCCGCCATCAGGCAGCGGCGTACGTGTGAGGCGACCAGCATCTGCTCGGCGCCGGCTTTGCGCAGCTCGTAAGAGTCTTTGCCGGGAATGTCGACATCGAAGTTGTGGTGAGCGTGCTTAACCACCGCCAGACGCTTGCCGCGGCGGTTGAGCTCAGGAATCAGTTTTTTCAGCAGCGTGGTTTTACCGGTGCCGCTGTAGGCACAGATACCCAGAACCGGAACCCGGCAATCCGCCAGGATTTGATCCACATTCATAGTTACGAATCCTTATCTGCCAGCAGCAGTTGCTCTAGCTGATCTCGCTGCTCGGCTGTATTGATATTGGCAAAGGCCTGCGCTTGGCCTGCAAAGGTCACTTTGGTGACTCGATGTTGGTTGTACCAAAGTAAAATCTTGCGATCGCCATTGGCCAAAAAGGCATCAATGGAGTCCGTCAGGTTTGCTTTCATCAGCAGGATGACGGAGTGCTCGCGCTCATCGTCGCAGGCTACGGCGATCTCTGCATCGGTGGCTTGCAATTGCTCGAGCAGTTTGTGAACCAGGTCACGGGGGGCCATGGGGACATCGCAGGGGAGTACCACTAAATAGGGAGTGGTGCAGTGGGCCAGCGCGGTGCGCATGCCCGCCATCGGCCCTTGAAAGCCTTCCAGGTCATCGGCATGAACCGGGTAGCCCAGTTGCCGGTATCGGTCCTGGTTGCGGTTGGCGATGATCTGTACCTGGGCCGCGTCGTCGGCGAAGCGATCCAGAACATGGCTGACCATGGGCTTTCCGGCGACGGTGATCAGACCTTTGTCTTCACCGTCCATGCGACGGGCCCGGCCACCGGCCAGTACCGCAAGGGTAATACGTTGATCTATTGCTGACACGCGTAGGGTTCCTCGCTGACAGATTGAAGCAGGTGACCATTATGCAACTGCCAGCGTTGCCGGCACAGCTTAGTGACCTCGGTGGTTTGATGGCTGGTAACCAGAATGCCGCACCCCTGTTGTTGCAGTTGAGTCACCATCTTGGCGACCACCTCGATGGAGTGGTCATCCAGGTTGGCGGTGGGTTCGTCCAGCATCAGAATCTCCGGCCGCACCACCCAGGCGCGGGCCAATGCCAGTCGCTGCCGCTCACCGCCGGACAACACCTGGGCAGGACGATCGACCAGGTGGGCCAGTTCGGCTACCTCCAGCGCTTGCTCGATTCGCCGTTGCTGCTCCTCTTTACTGAGGGACTGCAGGCTGAGGCTGTAGGCCAGGTTCTGCTGGACGCTGCCGTCGAACAGGTAGGGAGTCTGGTGCAGATAAACAATTTGACCGGCGCCGATACGCAGTCGCCACCAGGGGCCGTTGGCCCCGTCCACTTGGCGACTGCCGCGGTCCGGTTTTCGCAGTCCGGCCAGGGTTTTCAGTAGGGTGGTTTTGCCGACGCCATTGGCGCCTCGCAGCCAGACACTCTGGCCGCTGCCGATGCTGATGTGGTCGATATTGAGCAATGGCCGACCATCGATGCTGATCAGCAGGTCCGACAGCGAAACTTTAACCATGTTGTCGGTGCTCCTGTTTGCCGCGCAGCGCGCTCAGAGAAAAGTTTAGCAACAGCGCCAAAAACACCAGCACCATTCCCAGTGCTGCCGCCTGAGCGAACTCGCCCTTGCTGGTTTC
The DNA here is from genome assembly GCF_000425405.1 of Ferrimonas kyonanensis DSM 18153. Classification (GTDB taxonomy): domain Bacteria; phylum Pseudomonadota; class Gammaproteobacteria; order Enterobacterales; family Shewanellaceae; genus Ferrimonas; species Ferrimonas kyonanensis. The sequence continues at coordinate 60,231 of NZ_AUDJ01000001.1, forward strand.
CAGGGCGATGGCGGTGGGCATGTTTCGGGTCAGGTTTTGAATGTTGCCACCCACCAGCATGGAGCTGCCCACTTCGGTGATGATGCGGCTGAAGGCGGCAATGATAGCCACCATCAGTGGTACCCGCAATTCATGGCACAGGGTGATAAAGGCACGCAGCTTGGTGGCACCCAGGGTACGGGCGGTTTCCCAGGCGCGCCAGTCGCCGGCACTGAAGGCGGCATAACTGGTGGACACCAGCACCGGGGTGGCCAGAAATATCTGACCCAGCATCATGGCGTTTTGGGTAAACAGCCAACGCAGATCGCCCAGCGGTCCTTGACGGAACAGCAACAGGTAGACCATCAGACCCACCACCACCGTTGGGATGGCTTGCAGGGTCTGAAACAGGGCGATGAGGGTGGCACGGCCAAAAAAGCGCCCCTGTGCAAGCACGAAACCCGCCAGGATGGCGGGTATCAGGCACAGGGCCATGGCTTTGACGGACACCGAAAAGGACACCAGGATGATGCTCCAGACTTTCGGGTCAAAGCTAAGCAGCAGGCCAATGGCCTGCTGTAGGGTTTCGAGAGTACTACTCATTCACGCTACTTATTGTAGGTTGCTCTAAACAGAGGCTGACCCTGAACGCGGAACGCGTCGATCAGTTTTTGACCTTTGTCGCTGGCCAGCCAGTCGCTGAATGCCTTGGCGCCTTCGTGGTTCAGATCAGGGTACTTCTTATCGCTGATCAGAATCACCTGGTAAGGGTTCATCAGCGACGCATCGCCTTCAAACAGTACCTTCAGCTTCAGTTTGTGCATGAAAGCCAGGTAGGTACCGCGGTCTGCCAGCAGGTAACCCTGCATTTCGTTGGCGGTCAGCAGTGCTGGACCCATGCCCTGGCCGATGGCGCGGTAGCCGTCGTAGTCGGTAGTGACACCGGCTTTTTTCCACAGGTTCAGTTCTTTCATGTGGGTGCCGGACTCATCGCCACGGGATACGAAGATGGCGTTGCTGTCGTGGATGCGCTTCATGGCATCGACGATGCCCTTGGCGTCAGCCAGCTTGGCTGGATCGCTGTCCGGGCCGAGAATGATGAAGTCGTTGGCCATGATCTGACGAGGCATGCGGCCGAAACCGTCCTCGACAAATTTAGCCTCGGCGCCTGGGGCGTGAGTCATGACCACATCCACATCGCCGTTACGGCCGTGGCGCAGGGCCTTACCGGTACCGGTGGCGATCACCTGAACGTGGTAACCGCTGTCTTTTTCGAAAGTAGGCAGCAGGTAAGCCAGCAGGCCTGAGTTGTCAGTGCTGGTGGTGGTGGCCAGTTTAATGTCCTGCGCTGCGAAAACCGCAAAGCTAAGGGTGAAGGCCAACAAGCCAGTCAGTATGCGCTTCATCAATTTCTCCGTCATTTGAATAGATGTTGCTGTGTTCTACTCAAAATACATAGCAAGGAGGGTGCCAACCTGTATCGGGTGGAAAATATGACCCAGGTCACAGGATTTGGCTGGTCAACTAGGTCAAAATGACGCACCCTTTGTGGTGCCTTAGCCAAAATGCCCTAGTTTGCGACATATTGGCTCCATTTGCCTCGAGAAAAGAAGAGATTATGACTCAAGAATCGTTTCAGGCTCCGGCGTTATCGGTGTTGATTGTGGACGATGAGCCGGGCATGCGCTCATTTTTGAAAAAAGCGCTGTCGAAGCGGTTTGCCCTGGTGGAAGCTGCCGGCAGTGTCGAGGACGCCGAGCGTCTGCGCAGCCGTTGCCATTTTGATCTGTTGATCGTCGACATTCGCCTGCCGGGCCGCGATGGCATCGAGTGGAACGAGGCGCTGGATCCGGGCAGTCGTCGTTCGGACATTATCTTTATGACCGGCTATGCCGACATGGAAACCGCCATTCGCGCCCTGCGGGCCGGCGCCGCCGACTTTATTCTGAAACCCTTCCATCTGGAGCAGATGATGCAGGCGGTGGATCGCTGCCTGGAGCGACGGTTGCTGCGCCGGGAAAACTTGCTGCTGAAGCGGGAAGTGGAGCAGAGCCACGTCGGCCACAACACCCTGATTGGCATCAGCGACGCCATGGCGCAGGTGAAGGACGTCATTGGCCGGGTCGCCCCCACCAATTCGGTGGTGCTGATCGAAGGCGAGTCGGGCACCGGCAAGGAGTTGGTGGCGCGGATGCTGCACCAGAAGTCCGGTCGCAGCGGGCCTTTCGTGCCGGTGAACTGTGGCGCCATCGCTCCGGAGTTGCTGGAGAGTGAGTTGTTTGGCCATGTGGCCGGGGCCTTTACCGGTGCCCGTAGTGCACGGGAAGGGCTGTTCAGCTTTGCCAGCGGCGGTACCATCTTCCTCGATGAGATTGGCGAAATGCCGCTGCAGATGCAGACCGCACTGTTGCGGGTGCTGGAGCAGCGGGCCATTCGGCCAGTAGGCTCGGAAAAGGAGACGCCGGTGGACGTGCGGGTGATCGCCGCCACCAACCGTGAGCTGATGGATGAGGTCAATGAAAACCGCTTCCGCCGCGACCTGTATTACCGGCTGAACGTGCTCAACGTGCGCATTCCAGCCCTGCGGGAGCGTCAGGATGACATCGTTGAGCTGGTGCATCACTTTACCCGTCAATTGTCGTCGGAACTGGGCCTGAAAGAGGTCAGCTGGAGCCACGAAGACCTGGATTTGATGACTCGCCACGACTGGCCGGGCAACATTCGTGAATTGCGAAACCTGGTGGAGCGCTGCCTGTTGCTGGGCAAGCCGCCGGCGGAGTACTGGCGTCAGCAGCAGAGCGTGCCGGTGGCGTCGGCCGAGGCTACCGAGAGTGGCTACCCTAACGAGATGCCGCTGAAAGAGGTGGAGCGGATGCACGTGATGCAGGTCGTGGACAGTCAACAAGGCAACAAATCGGCCGCTGCCCGAGTGCTGGGAGTGTCTCGCAAGACCCTGGATCGTAAATTCAAAGAGTGGGGCTTGCAGGAGTGATGCTGTCCTCCTGGCGCGATCGAATCGAAGGGGATGTGCGGCTGCTGACCAGCACCGTGCGTTACCGTTTGCTGGTGCTGATGCTGTTGCCGGTGCTGCTGACCCTGGCCAGCCTGGTGTTCATTACCATCTACTGGAACGTCTCCTACACCGGCAGCCAGCTGTTTATGAAGGTGCGGGCGGATCTCGGCGTGGCTCAGGGGGTGATCCTGGAGCAGCTCAATGATCAGGAGCAGGTGATCTCTCAGGTTCAGAGTGCCTGGCGCCTGAAGAGCCTGCTGGGGGCCAAAGATTCCCATGGGGTGGCCATCAATCAGCTGCTGGAACGCAACCGCGAGTTGTTGGGCCTGGATTTTCTGCGCTTGATTTCATTGCCGCAGGCCTCGGTGGATCCACGCCTTCGTAAACTGATTCCGGCGGAGCATGAGCGGGCCCGCTCCGGTATTCAGGTGCTGGACAAGCCGGAGCTGGCGGATCTGGGGCCGGTGCTGGCGCGGCAGGCGCAGATGCCAATCCAATCGACACCGATGGCCGCCGACAGCGTTCAGGGGATGGAGAGCCGCGGCATGGTGATGCGCACCCTGCTGAAGGTCAAAGACACCGATGGAACCGTGGTCGGCTACCTCGATGGCGGTGTGTTGCTGAACCGCAACCGCGACATGGTGGATAACATTCGCGATCTGCTGTACGCCCCGGGCACTCTGCCCAACGGGGCGGTGGGGACCGTGACGCTGTTCCTGGATAACGTGCGCATCAGCACCAACGTTCCCGGTGGCGACAGCGGTGAACGGCGGGCCATCGGCTCGTTGGTGTCGGATCAGGTGAAGATGAAGGTGCTGGAGCGGGGCCAGGTATGGATCGACCGTGCCTTCGTGTTCCATGACTGGTACATCTCGGCTTACGCGCCCCTGTACGACATCGATGGCCGCCGCATCGGCATGCTGTACACCGGTTTCACCGAAGCGCCGTTCATCCACAACTACCTGCTCAACATTCTGGAGCTGGGGTTCATCCTGATGGTGGTGCTGTTCCTGTCCGGGCTGGCGGTATACAAGGGCGCCACCGGCCTGCTGAAGCCATTGGATCGCATTCATACCGTGGTGCAGGCGATGCAGGCGGGCAAGGAGCGACGCATCGGCAACCTGGGGTTGGATCCGGACAACGAGTTGTCACAGCTGGCCCGTCAGTTTGACCGTATGCTGGATCTGCTGCAGCAACGCAATCGCGAAATTAAGGCCGCTGCCGAACAGTTAGAGTTCAAGGTGGATGAGCGTACCCGCAGCCTGAAACAGCGTACCAAGGAGCTGAAAGAGAACCTCAAATTGCTGGAAGAGACCCGGGCGCAGATGGTCACCAACGAAAAGCTGGTGGCACTGGGAGAGTTGACCGCCGGTATTGCTCATGAGATCAACAACCCGACGGCGGTGATCCTCGGCAACATGGAGCTGATGAAATTTGAGCTTGGCGATCGTGCCGACGACGTGGAGGAGGAGATTGAGCTGGTGCTGCAGCAGGTACAGCGGATCAAAGCGATCATCCAATCTCTGCTGCAGTACGCTCGCCCTGGCGATTTTGATGCACCGCTGGAGCGGCAGCAGATCAACCCCATCGTTGAAGAGATGCGGGTACTGGTGCGCCACTCCATCGAGAAACAGGCCATCGATGTGGCGCTGGATCTGAAGGCGGATGCTCGAGTGGTGGTGAACTCTCAGCAGTTGCTGCAGGTGCTGATCAACCTGGTGATCAATGCCAGTCATGCCATGGAGGATCGGGGTCAGATTCGAGTCAGCAGTGACAACTGGCTCGACGACGATGGCAAGGTCAAAGGCGTGACGCTGGCGGTGGCGGACACCGGTGTCGGCATCGAACCTGAGCTGCTGTCGCGAATCTTCGATCCCTTCTTTACCACCCGCAAGACCGGTACCGGCCTGGGACTGGCTCTGAGCTACGGCATTATTCGTCGTTTTGGCGGCCACATCGATGTGGATTCGGTGCTGGGTGAAGGCACCACCTTTACCATCCGTTTGCCGTCGGACGTGTTGCTGAAAGAGGACGCCCTGTCCGTCAATCTGCGCGGACTCGAGGGGTAAGACAGGGCGCCGACAGGCGCCCTTTTTTGTGGCAGAGGCTTACCAGTCGGTAGTGTAGTCGACGATGGCCTCGACCTCGGGGTGGTCGCGACCGAACTGATGTTGCAGTGCTCCCAGTAACTCCTCCTGGACAAACAGTTCGTGGTCCAGGTCCAACTCATTGACCCAGGCGTGTACCGCCGGCAAGTATAGGGGGTTGCCGGTTTTGACTAGCCCCATCACCAGATGACACAGGGCGGCGTAACCGCAGTTGAGGTCGTCATAAAGCACCTCGGCGTCCTCATACTGGGTAAAGTGAACCAGCATCTCCAGCAGTGGCTGCGGGTGGCTGAGGGCCGCTTGGCGGAAGAACTCGGCCTGATCCAGTTCTGTGCCTTGTGAGTCGGTCAACATAAAGGCGAAGCGTTTGCCTCGTCGCTGGCGGTCGATGTCAGCGCACAATGACACCATCCACTTCAGGGTGTCGGCAATGTTCTCTTTGACGGTCAGCGGAATGCGTCCCTGAATACGGGCGCTGAACTCCGCTTCCGGGCTCCAACTGCGCTCTGGCTTATTCTCTTCTTCGGTCTTAACTTCGGTGAGGCCGCCTTGCAGATCCAGCTGCCATTGCTGCTGGTCCATGAACGTCATGGCCAACTTGTCTCCCTGCCACTCCAGTTGCTGCAGCTGCTCCATCAGGTCGTGCTGGGCGCGGCTGTAGGCTTTGCCGTCAGCTTCGGGACCGGCCTGAAGTTGCTCCAGGTCGTCCAGCTGTTCGTCTGAAAAGACGCGGGCGGTCAGGGTGCCCACCGGCTCGAAACTGTCGAGGGAGAACAGCAGCAGCGACAGCGGTGCACCCGGTTCGCCATCTTGCTGAGATTCCAGGGTGACCCTGGACCAGTCCAGCATCGCCCCCAGGCCCAGCTCCAGGTTGAGAGCGGGGCGGCACAGGTCGTCATCGGCGTTGCCCAGCCCGGGCAGGGAGCGAAACGTGCCGCGGCCACTGGCCAGATCCAGCTGGTAGTAGCCGTGGGACTCCGGCAGTTCCCAGCTGCAGTTGGCGCCGCAGCAATAAAACCAGGCTTGGCCGTTATTGGGCTGTTGAAACAGGCGGACGTCTGGCTCAATATCGGCGTCGCAGTCGTCGTCGATCTGGTCCCAATCCGGCAGCAGATGCCGGGCCACCGGTTTGAGGGTGGGGATCTCCAGTACTTCCAGCACCTCCTGCAGGCCGTTGGACTCTTCGCAGTAGGCCACCAGGATCTGGCGTCCGTCCAGGCTGACCCGGGCGCTCATGGCGATGCGGGCGTCAAATTTGTGCTGGGCTTGTTGGCGACGGCTGGGAATGTGATAGAGGCTCAGATTGCCATACCAGTCGGCGATCACCAGGTGGGTGTCGTTCACCACTTCGATGAGAATCAACTTTTCGTCAGTCTTCATCGCCAGGTGCCAGATCACCCGCTCGCTGCCATCGGGCTGTGGCTCAATCAGTAGGACTTCAGGGGTGGTAGTGAACTCTTCCAGTTCGACGCGGTACTTCATGCGACCTCCTTAGAATGGGAGGACCAGCATAAGGATGGATCTAGTAAAAGTCACTGATATTGTTGAAAAAGGCGGGCATGCGCCCGCCTTGTGCCTGCTAGCTTGGGCTCCAGATGATACGACCGCAATCGGACAAGTCGTAACCGCCAAGACGCTGGGCGAACGCCAGGGTGTCGGGTGTCTGCATCAGCTCAAACATCTGCTGCAGCAGGTAGCGGAAGTACACCCCTTGCGGCATCACCAGATCGAACGACTCTTTCCCCAGAGGCACGAAGGCCAGGCCGAACTCGCCGGCAATGCCCTGGCAGCCCATACCAAACTCGGCCTCGCCGCGGGCGATCATCCCGGCCATCTCTCGCTCGCTGTAGGCGGTACTGACCACATTCAGGTCGGTGCTGGTGCGGTGCATGCGGGTCAGCCAGTTGTCGAAATGGTGACGGGCACCTGCCCCCTCCTGACGAGTGACCCAGCGGTAGCGCAGCGCCAAGGTCTCATTCAGATCGTGGCACAGGTGCTGGTGTTCGCTGCGCAGCATGATGCCGTATTCGCGGCTGCAGGCGTGTACCATCACCCACTGCTTAAACTGCGGGTGACGCTTCAGTAAGGCGGTGTGGCGCAGATCCCGCTCCGCTTCGTCTCCCCAGTGCAGGGCGCAGACGTCGGCATGGCCCCGGGCCAGCTGATTCAGGCCCAGACGGGAGCCGGTGGAGCAGTAGTTCACCAGGCCGGCAGATTCGATGCGACGGCCGAGTCGGTTGATCACCCACTGCAGCAGCGGATCGTCGCTGCCGGTGATGATCAGGCGGTCGCTGAGCATGCCGAAGTGGCAGGACTCCATCACCCAGCGGTCGATCATCGGCTTGGGGAACAGCCATTTTCCGGTCACCTTGGTACCGGGAAGTTGCTGCTCGTTGGCCATGGCGTAGACTTTTTTCTCGTTCAGGTCGAGATACTCGGCCACCTCCTTGGCATTCATAAACAGGTTATCGCGTTCCGTCGTCATGCTTGGACCTCGTCAAAATCAATGGTATCGGCGCCGTTGTACACCAGGAAATGGCGGCCCTTGGCCCGGGAGACCAGGGTAATGCCCATCTTTTGTGCCAGTTCCAGCCCCATCTCGGTTATGCCGGAGCGGGACACCAGCACCGGAATGCCCATCTTGGCCACCTTGATCACCATCTCCGACGTCAGTCGACCGGTGGTGTAGAAGATCAGGTCGTCGCCGTTCTGGCGTCCCAGAAACAGTTCCCCGGCCAGGGTGTCTACGGCGTTGTGGCGGCCGATGTCTTCCACGAACGACAGGATTTCTGCGTCGCGACAGACTCCGCAGCCGTGCACGGCACCGGCGTTTTTATAGGTTTCGTTGTATTCCCCGAGGTTTTTCAACAGCCCGTAGATGGTGGATTGTTTGATGGCGGGCACCGGCAGTTGGATCTCATCCAGGCCGGCCATGAAGCTGCCAAACACCGAGCCCTGGCCACAGCCGGAGGTGACGGTCTTCTCACTGAGTTTCTCTTTCAGCCCGTCGGTGGATTCACTGGTGATCACCGCGGCAGAGTTCACGTCCCAATCGACAATCACCGATTCAACTTTGTCGATGTCGCTGATAAAACCCTGGTTCTTCAAATAGCCCAGGGCCAGTTTTTCGGGCCGGGCGCCCAAGGTCATCAGGGTGACGATGGGTTGCCAGTTAAGATACAGGGTCAACGGGCGTTCGCAGGCGATTTGACGTTCCTGTGGCTGGCCACTGGCGTCGATGGCAACCACGGACTTGGTCAGTGGAGCGTCGGTGTCGGTGCGACTGAACTGGGGCATAGGGGCTCTCAATTACGCGTGTAAGGGAATAAACAACGAATCAGTGCATTAGACTAGCAAAATTCGTTCCAGCCATAACCCGGGTGTTTGCCGCTGATGGCGTGATCTGGGTCACGGGATTAGGAACACAATGACCCACTGCGGGTAAGGGCTTGGGACAAAATGTCCTGCCGATGGCCAAAGTCGTGACTCGGTTCACGAAAAACAGGCTATTTTTATTGGAACGCTTTTTGCTTTGTTATTGCGGGTTTCCCAATCTAGGGCACAAAATCGATGCAACGAACCGACAATATCTGGCCTCTGCAGGTCAAGCTGAAATCAAAACAGGTCACCATGGGCCGCTGGAGCCAGACCACCTGGGAGGTGGATCAGCTGCTGCCGGCGTCGGCGGATCCCATCGAGGGCGCCACCATCGTGGGTCTGGAGCTGTTTAAAGACGAACGCTCTAACTACCGGTTGAACCTGGATCTGGATAACCCGTTGTTGTTTGTGGTGTGCGATGAAACCGAAGCTGGGGAGCCAGTTCCGATGCTGGTGACCGCGAACCAGAACATCGCTGCCGGTTGCCTGGAGAGCGATCAGCCGGTGTTTACCTGTCCCATTCCTCAGGCCATTGGTTGCTGGATTGAAGCCTATATTACTCGTCATGGCGAGCAGCCGATCTGTGCTCATCGACGCAAGCACATCGACGTGCGTGGTGAGCTGAAGGCCAAGCGGGAGAAGCGCGATGAGCGATACTAAATCCGGCTTGCTGTCCCGCTGGCAGCAGCGCCTGACCAAGGTCAAGGAGGAGGAGCAGGCACTGGAGGCGTCGTTGCAACAGGCGGCGCCCGCCGAGGTTGAGCTTCCCGCCGAGGACAATGGGCCCGACGCCGTGGCGCAGGCCGAGACCGAGTCGGTCAGCGACAGCGGTGAAGCCGTCGAGACTGACGCTCTGCCGGATCCCGACGCCATTGAGGAGGGAGGCAGTTTTGCCCAGTTCCTGGCGGAAGGGATCGATCCGGACAAGAAAAAGAGCGCCCTGCAGGCGTTGTGGCGTCAGCCGCAGTACAACGTCACCGACGGCATGGCCGAGTACGCCCTGGATTACAGCAACCAGCCCAAGCTCAGCACTCAGGTGGCCAAAGAGGTGGCGAAAAAGGTGTTCCGACATCTGGATGCCAAGCTGGAGGAAGAGCGACGTCAGGAGGCGTTGGCCAAGGCGCGTGCCGAGGCGCCCGCACTGGACGAAAAAACGTCAGAATTACCCATCGTTGCCCAGGAGGATGGACAAAATGACCCATCCGATCCGGACATCGGCAAAGAACAGCAGAGCTGACCGGCATTTCCGTCAGCCATAGGCGCCAGGCCTTGGTACAGGCCTTGCAACTTACCGACCACCAGCCACGACCCCGTCCGCTGCATGAGACGATGGCGATGGCGACAGAAAACAGGAACGCACAGTGAGCAACCCTCAACACGCCGTAGCCGAACAGGCGCTGGCTCAGGTTCAGATGTTGGAGAACCTGATTCCGCAAACGGTCACCTATACCACCGCTGGTCATCTGTTGATCATCGGTGCTGAAGACGCCATTCGCTTGGCCGCGGCCAGCCTCGATGGCATGGCCAGCATCACCTTGGTGGCCACCGACCCCATTACCAGCCAGGATGAGGCACATCTGGCCGAGGTGATGCGGGCGGTTGAACAAACTGAAACTCTGCCCAGCTACTACAGCAAACAGGTCAAGGTGAAAGGCTTTTTGGGTCAGTACCAGGCGTTCATCAAAGACGACAGCGGCAAAGAGCTGGAGTTGGCACCGGCGGCGGTGCGTCGTCCCCACTACGATCTGGTGCTGGATTTGGGCCAGCAACCGAGCCTGACGCTGGAGCTGTTGCCACCGGGGTATTTTCATGTCGCCGACGATGCCGACAAGCTGGCCGGCGCGGTGGCGCAGTTGCCCGAGCTGGTCGGAGAGTTTTCTAAGCCCAGATACGTGAAGATCAATGCCGACATTTGTGCGCACCATGGCAGTGGCATCGATGGCTGCAACCGCTGTCTGAACTTCTGTCCGGCGGACGCCATTGCCAGCGTAAACCACAAAATTGAGGTAGACCATAACCTGTGCCACGGTGCCGGCAGTTGCTCCAACGCCTGCCCCACCGGTGCCATAAGTTATGATCAGCCGTCCCCCACGGTGTTGCAGGACTACCTGAAGCGCCTGGTGACCCGTTACATCGAGCTGGCCGACAGCCGTCCAGTGGTGCTGTTTCATGACATGACCGCCGGCGATGAGGCATTAAAAGCGTTGCAGGCCTTGCCGGGTGCGGTGCTGCCGGTGGCGCTGGAAGAGATTGCCGTTGCCGCCACCGACAGCTGGATGTCGGCACTGGCCTGGGGCGCTCGCCAGGTGGTGGTGTTGACCACCGAAGTGACGCCGCCGACCTTGATGGCCCTGTTGCAGCGCGAGCACAAGCTGGCGTCGGATCTGCTGCAGGCCATCGGTCTGGAAGATCGGATTCAGATGCTGGCCAGCGCCGAGTTGGACAGCCTGTCAGCATTGGTGGAACAGAGTGCCAGCTGGCCGGAACTGGCCATCGCGGCCTACCCGTCCAACCTGCCCAAGCGGGACGCCTTCTACAACGGCCTGGATCATCTAAACGGCTGTGCCGCCGCCAATGATGAGACCCTGTCGATTCCGCACCTGCCTTACGGCGCGGTGGTGGTGGATGCTGAAAAGTGCACCTTGTGTCAGAGCTGTTCCGCCCTGTGCCCGACCCGGGCCCTGATGGATGGCGGTGACATGCCAGCGCTGAACTTTACCGAGCAAGCTTGCGTGCAGTGTGGCTTGTGTGAAAAGGCCTGTCCGGAGCAGGCGATCACCTTGATCAGCCAGGTGACCCTGGATCGTGAGCATCGCCAGCAGTCCAGAGTGCTGCACGAAGAGGAGCCCTTCGAGTGCATTCGCTGTAGCAAGCCGTTTGCCACCAAGGCGGTGATCACCAAGATCACCACTCAGATGGAGAACCACAGCGCCTTCGCCGGCGATGCCCTTAAGCGGATTCAGATGTGTGAAGACTGTCGAGTTAAAGACATGTTTGAAGACATCATGAACGATCCAGAAAAACAGTTGCGCGTCTAAACAGAGGTAATCATGACAGAACAACAACACCATCGAGTGGTTTCCGAAATTCAACAGTTTCGCGCCGACATCTATCAGCTGCTGGCGGGCCTGTTGCGGGACGCTCCCTCTCAGGAGCTGCTGGATTTTCTGGGTAATCTTGAGGTTAACAGCGACGACGACGGCGAGATGGTCAAAGCCTGGAGCAGCCTTAAGCTGGCGGCGCAGACCTACAGCGTGGAAACCGTGACTCAGGAGTACACCGACCTGTTTATCGGTCTGGGCCATGGCGAGGTGATTCCCTACGCCAGTTGGTACATGACCGGGACCTTGATGGACACCCAACTGGTGCAGTTGCGCCAGGATCTGGTGCGCCTTGGTTTTGCCCGGGAAGACGCGGTCAAGGAGCCGGAAGATCACATCGCCGCCTTGTGTGAAGTGATGTCGGTACTGCTGCTGGAAAACCCTCAGCACGTGCAGTTGAGCTTCTGGCAGAAGCACCTGAAGCCCTGGGCCGATCGGCTTTGGAGCGACCTGGCTAATGCCCAGGGTGCCGCCTTCTATGCCGCCGTGGCCCATCTGGCGGAGCAGTTCTTTATTCAGGAGAAGGATGAGTTTGCAGCCCTGACCCTGGAGACCCCGGTGCAGGAGGGCACCCTGTAAAGGAGTGAAGTGTACAGGCTGTTCTACACTGAATAGCCAGTACCAGCGATTCCGTAAGACCGGAAACACCCGGCGGTGGGGCAGCCTGCAGTAGCCCCACCTTAATCCACTAACACCTTGGAGGTGTTATGAAAGACAGGCAACAACAACAGCGACGCAGTCTGCTCAAGGCCTTTGGCCTGGGAGCAGGGGCCCTGGCTTTGGCCAGCGGCAGCGTTAGAGCCCAGGCCAGTTCCCCGGCCGAGGCTTCCCCACCCGATGCGCAGCCCGACACCCGCTTCAAGGTGACGGCTCATGTTCAATCCTACTACCAGACCTTAAAGGACTGACGGAGGGCGAGTATGAAACTCATGCGCAATTCACACGCCAATGCATCCGCACGTGAGGCTGTCTCACTGGGGTTGAATCGGCGTCAGTTTCTGCAGCGGGCGGGCGTCACTACCGGCGGCATTGCGGCGGCGTCCATGCTGGGCACCGGCATGATTCGCAAGGCCGAAGCCGCAGGTGGCAATGCATCCGGTACCGTGGAAACCAAGCGAACCATCTGCTCCCACTGTTCGGTGGGCTGCGGGGTGTATGCCGAGGTCAGCAATGATGTCTGGGTTGGTCATGAACCGGCGTTCGATCACCCCATCAACCGTGGTGCTCACTGCGCCAAGGGGGCGTCGCTGATTCATCACACCCACAGTGAAAAACGGGTCAAGTACCCGATGAAACTGGAGGGGGGCAAGTGGAAGAAGCTCAGTTGGGAAGAGGCGATCGATCAGGTCGGTGAGCTGATGCTGAAGATTCGTAAGGAGTCCGGCCCCGATGGCCTGTTCTTTATGGGCTCGGCCAAGTTTTCCAACGAAGGCTGTTATCTGTACCGAAAATTCGCCGCCATGTGGGGCTCCAACAACATCGACCACTCGGCACGGATCTGTCACTCCACCACGGTCGCCGGGGTTGCCAATACCTGGGGCTATGGGGCCATGACCAACTCTTACAACGATATGCGTAACTGTAAGAGTATGATTTTTATTGGCTCTAACCCAGCCGAGGCCCACCCGGTTTCTCTGCAGCACATCCTGATTGGTAAAGAACGCGGCGCCAAGATGATCGTGGTCGACCCGAGGTTCACCCGTACTGCGGCCCATGCCGACGAGTACGTGCACATTCGCCCCGGTACCGACATTCCCTACATCTATGGCTTGCTGTGGCACATTTTTGCCAACAACTGGCACGATCAGGATTTCATTGATCGTCGTGTTTGGGCCATGGAAGCGATTCAGGCCGAAGTGCAGAACTACCCGCCCGCGGAGGTAGAGAACATCACCGGGGTGCCGGAAGCCCAGATGTACAAGGTGGCGAAGATGCTGGCGGACAACCGCCCTGGCACCATTGTCTGGTGCATGGGGGGAACTCAGCATACCGTCGGCAACGCCAATACCCGTGCTTACTGCATTTTGCAGCTGGCGCTGGGCAACATGGGCACCTCCGGTGGCGGTGCCAACATCTTCCGTGGTCACGACAACGTGCAGGGCGCCACCGATCTGGGGCTGTTGTTCGATAACCTGCCGGGGTATTACGGCCTGTCGGACGGGGCCTGGAAGCACTGGTCTCGAGTGTGGGATCTTGATTACAACTGGGTCAAGGGTCGCTTTGACCAGGGCACCTATCTGGGTAAGCAACCCATGAATACTCCGGGCATCCCCTGCTCCCGTTGGCACGATGGTGTGATGGAAGACCCCACCAAGCTGGGCCAGAAAGACAATGTCCGCATGGCGTTCTACTGGGGACAATCGGTGAACACCGAAACCCGCGGTCGCGAGGTGCGCGACGCCCTCGACAAGATGGACGCGGTGGTGGTGGTGGATCCCTACCCAACCATGGCGGCGGTGATGCACACCCGTAAGGACAACGTGTTCATTCTGCCGGCCTGTTCTCAGTTTGAAACCTCCGGCTCGGTGACCGCCTCCAACCGCTCCATTCAGTGGCGGGATCGGGTGGTGGCGCCGGTGTTTGAGTCCAAGCCCGACCATGAAATCATGTACCTGCTGGCCAAGAAACTCGGCTTTGCCGAGCAGCTGTGCAAGAACATCAAGGTCAACGGCAATGAGCCGCTGGTGGAAGACATTACCCGTGAGTGGAACCGCGGCATGTGGACCATCGGCATGACCGGTCAGTCGCCGGAACGTTTGAAGATGCACCAGCAGAACTGGGGCACGTTCGAGTTTGAAGATCTGGCCGCCAGAGGGGGGCCCGCCAAGGGCGATACCTATGGACTGCCCTGGCCGTGCTGGGGTACCCCTGAGCTCAAGCATCCCGGAACCCACATCCTGTACGACACCTCTAAGCACATCATGGAGGGCGGCGGTAACTTCCGAGCTCGCTTTGGTGTCGAGTTTGAAGGGCAGGACCTGTTGGCGGCGGATCCCGGCTCCAAGGGCAACGAACTGGGAGCCGGTCATCCGGAATTCACTGCCGATATGCTCAAGCAATTGGGGTGGTGGGACGATTTGACTGCCGAGGAGAAACAGGCGGCCGAAGGTCGAAACTGGAAGACCGATCTGTCCGGTGGCATTCAGCGGGTGGCCATGAAGCATGGCTGCATTCCGTACGGCAATGCCCGTGCCCGTTGCCGGGTTTGGACTTTCCCAGATCAGGTGCCGGTGCACCGGGAGCCGTTGTACACCCCAAGGCGGGATCTGGTGCTGAAATACCCCAACCTAGATGACCGCCAGGTGCACCGATTGCCAACCCTGTACAAATCGATTCAGGACAAGGTGATTGCCGAGAATCTGGATAAGAAGTTCCCGATGATCGTTACCACCGGCCGCCTGGTGGAGTATGAAGGGGGCGGCGAAGAGACCCGATCCAACCCTTGGCTGGCGGAGTTGCAGCAGCAGATGTTCGTGGAGATCAACCCGGCGGACGCTGCCGACCGCGGCATTCGTGACGGCGACAATGTGACCCTGCATTCACCGGAGGGACCGGTATTGCACATTACGGCGTTGGTGACCGAACGGGTGATTCCCGGCGAGTGTTTTATGCCGTACCACTTTGCCGGCATTTTCGAGGGCGAAAGTCTGGTGCCTCGCTATCCGGACGGAACCGTGCCGTACATCCAGGGGGAGTCGGCCAACACGGCCATGACCTATGGCTACGACCCGGTGACCCAGATGCAGGAAACCAAGGTGTCCATCTGCCAGATTAATCGAGCTTAAGGAGGAAGTCTGATGGCTACGATGAAATTCTTGTGTGACACCAAACGCTGCATCGAATGTAACGGTTGCGTGGTCGCGTGTAAGAGTAAAAACGACTCTGCTCTGGAGTGGGGGATTCAGCGCCGCCGGGTGGTGACCCTCAACGACGGGCAGGTGGGCAAGGAAGCCTCCATTTCGGTGGCGTGCATGCACTGCTCCGATGCGCCTTGCATGGCGGTGTGTCCGGCGGACTGTTTCGAGCGGACCGCCGACGGCATTGTTCGTCATTCCAAGGACAAGTGCATCGGCTGTGGTTACTGCTTCTATGCCTGCCCGTTTGGGGCACCGCAGTTCCCGAAACAGTCGGTGTTCGGCTCTAAAGGTAAGATGGACAAGTGCACCTATTGTGCCGGTGGTCCGGATGCAGAGCCGGGATCGGAAAAGGAGCGCGAGCTCTATGGGGCCAATCGCATCGCCGAAGGCAAACTGCCATTTTGTGCCGAAGTCTGCTCTACCAAGTCGCTGCTGGCCGGTGATGCCGAAACGGTGTCTCAGGTATTCCGTCAGCGGGTGGCACAGCGGGGTGCGGCGGAAGGCGGCTGGGACGGCTAAGGAGATCATTATGCGCAGTTGCAATATGAGCCGATGGTGGCGATTGCCCCTGTTGGCACTGCTGTTCAGCGTTGGGGTGGTGCAGGCTGCCACTCCAGACGCCGATGAGCAGGCGGGCAAAGCGTTGATGGCGGCCCAGGCGGCGGAGTTGCAGGCGGCGCCTGCAGATTCAGCCACCAATGAGCCCGATCCCCTGTGGACCGCGGTGCGCGCCGGAGAGTCCGGCCGTACCAGTGCTCAGGGGCCTTTTGCCGGGCAATTGATCAACGCCTATGATCCGGCGCTGGTGTCGACGCGAAGTGACACCACCGCACCGGTTCTTACCCTGGCCCTGTTTGGCATGATTGTGGTGTTCGCCCTGTTTGTGCTGGTCAACGGTCCGGCCAAGTTGTCGGCGGGGTTTTCCAATACCCTGGTGAAACGGTGGCCGAAGACTGATGTGCTGATCCATTGGCTGATGGCGATTCCCTGCTTGCTGCTGATCATTACCGGGCTGATGTTGTTGGCTGGCCGGTATGTGTTCGGCGACTGGTTGGGGCCGGAAGCGGTGGGCGCCATGGCGGCCATGGCCAAGCCGATACACGACTATATGGCGATTCCCTTTGCCATTGCGGCGGTGTTGGCGATGGTTCGGTGGATGAAGCACAACATTCCTGCAGGCTATGACCTGAAATGGTTTGCGTCGGTGGGGGGCTACATCAATTTCGGGCCGTTCAAAGGCAAGCACCCGGATGCCGGCTTCTCCAACGCCGGTGAAAAGCTGTGGTTCTGGAGTTTCACCCTCTTTGGGCTGATTGTCATCGGTTCCGGGGTCATCATGTTGTTCCCGAACCTGATGGAACCGACCCGAACCACCAGTCTGATCGCCATCACCCTGCATGGCCTCAGTGCCATTATTCTCACCGGCTTTACCGTGGTGCACATCTTTATGGCCACGGTGCTGTCTGAAGGGGGAATGGAGTGCATGGTATCTGGGTACTGTGATGAGAACTGGGCCAAGCAGCACCACAATGTGTGGTACGACGAAATCAAGGCTGACGGCTCGATTGAGTACCGTTCTTGATGATAGTTGCTGTGAGCGCGGCGCTGAGTAGCACCAGCAACGTGTTCCGGTCGACGAAATCAAGGCTGACGGCTCCATTGAGTACCGTTCTTGATGATAGTTGCTGGGAGCACGGCGCTGAGTAGCACCAGCAACGTGTTCCGGTCGACGAAATCAAGGATGACGGCTCCAGCGAGTACCGGACCTGATTGAGTCTAACTAACCCTCAAAAGGGCCCCGATGGGGCCCTTTTTTGAGCCACCCTGGGACGTCGGTTATCAAACGCCTGACTTTGATTTCCCACCCTTGTTTTGTGATCTCGGTCGAATCGATGGCTTTTTGAGCGCCGCCCAAGGTCAAAAAAGCCGCAATTGGGCCGTTTGAGGTCAAAAAAATCACATCTTTTTGGAAAGCATTCTTCGCAATGGTGAAGAAATAGTCTGACCCATATGCCGCTGTTATGACCTTCAACCACTGTGGTTATGGGGGCATTTGTCCCACTCTGTCCACTTGTTCACAACCTGATTACAACTGTGGCCAATATGTCCCATATCTGTTTGTTTTTCTCGGAAAATCATACTGAAACAAAGTTGATTTGAATCACGTTTTTCCGCCTCTTTGTTGGCATAATCGCCAATGCCAATGTGAGCAAAATCAAAAAATGGATCGGAGTGTGATGGTTGTTGAGGCGGCGCTGCGCGTTGTTTCCAAATTGCACATTCGGCCCCGCTACCACGAAAGAGGTAACAAATGACCAACAAGACCCAGCAGACGCGACGCGCGTTTCTGAAAAATCTGGGATTGGGCACCGCTGCTGCCACTGCCGCCGCGGCCGTGACCAGCACCCAGGCGGTTGCTGCCACCCCTGCCCACAGTGATGAGAAGCCCAGCGGTTACCGCGAGTCTGATCATGTCCGCAGCTACTACGCGTCTCTGCGTGGCCAATAAGCGAGGTTTTAGATGAAACTGGAACGTCAATCCAAGGTTGTCGCGGCAGAGAAAAAGGTCGGGTTAGGCCTTAACCGTCGTCAATTCCTGAAAAATGCCGGTGTGACTACCGGTGGCATTGCCGCTGCCTCCATGTTGGGCGCCGGTATGATTCGCAAGGCTGAAGCTTCTCAGGCTGTCGATCCCAATGCACCGACTGAAGTGAAGCGTACCATCTGTTCCCACTGTTCCGTGGGTTGCGGTATCTACGCTGAAGTACAGAACGGTGTCTGGACTGGTCAGGAGCCGGCTTTCGATCACCCCATCAACCGTGGCGGCCACTGTGCCAAGGGTGCGTCTATCCGTCACCACGGCCACAGCGAAAAGCGGGTGAAGTACCCGATGAAGCTGGAAGGCGGTAAGTGGAAGAAGCTGTCCTGGGATACCGCCATCGAAGAGATCGGCGATCTGATGCTGAAGATTCGTGAAGAGTCCGGTCCGGATTCTCTGTTCTTTATGGGATCAGCCAAGTTCTCCAACGAACAATGTTACCTGTACCGTAAGTTTGCGGCCATGTGGGGCACCAACAACGTTGACCACTCGGCTCGTATCTGTCACTCCACCACAGTAGCCGGTGTTGCCAACACCTGGGGTTACGGTGCGATGACCAACTCTTACAACGACATGCACAACTGTAAGAGCATGATCTTCATCGGCTCTAACCCTGCTGAAGCTCACCCTGTCGCGATGCAGCACATCCTGACTGGTAAAGAGCGCGGCGCCAAGATGATCGTTGTCGACCCTAGATTCACCCGTACTGCAGCGCACGCTGACGAGTACGTGCACATCCGTCCAGGTACCGACATCCCCTTCATCTACGGCCTGCTGTGGCACATCTTCGAAAATGGCTGGGAAGATCCTGATTTCATCCGTCGCCGCGTTTACGGCATGGAGATGATCCGGGATGAAGTGAAGAACTACCACCCTGCGGAAGTTGAGAACATTACCGGCGTAACCGGTGAGCAGATGAAGCGCGTGGCCAAGACTCTGGCCGAGCACCGTCCTGGCACCATCGTTTGGTGTATGGGTGGTACCCAGCACTCTGTGGGTAACGCCAACACCCGTGCTTACTGCATCCTGCAGCTGGCTCTGGGTAACATGGGTACCTCTGGCGGCGGCGCCAACATCTTCCGTGGTCACGATAACGTACAGGGCGCGACCGACATCGGTCTGCTGTTTGACACCCTGCCAGGTTACTACGGCCTGAAGACCGGTTCCTGGAAGCACTGGGCCAACGTATGGGATCTGGATTACGACTGGGTTAAGAGCCGTTTCGACCAGGGTCAGTACCTGGGCAAGACGCCAATGAACACCCCGGGCATTCCGTGTTCTCGCTGGCACGATGGTGTGATGGAAGATCCGAAGAAACTGGGTCAGAAAGACAACATCCGCATGGCCTTCTTCTGGGGTCAGTCGGTGAACACCGAAACCCGTGGCCGTGAAGTGCGTGAAGCACTGAACAAGATGGATGCCATTGTGGTGGTTGACCCATACCCAACCATGGCCGGTGTGATGCACCAGCGTAAAGACGGTGTGTATCTGCTGCCTGCGGCGACTCAGTTCGAAACCTACGGTTCCGTGACGGCGTCGAACCGCTCCATTCAGTGGCGCTCCCAGGTGATTGAGCCTGCCTTCGAAGCCAAGCCTGACCACGAGATCATGTATCTTCTGGCCAAGAAACTGGGCTTTGCTGAGCAGTTCACCAAGCGCATTAAGGTTCAGAACAACCAGCCTAACGTGGAAGACACTACGCGTGAGTGGAACCGCGGCATGTGGACCATCGGCATGACTGGTCAGTCCCCTGAGCGTCTGAAGACCCATCAGGAAAACTGGGGCACCTTCTCCTGGGAAGACCTGGCTGCACCTGGTGGTCCGGCTAAAGGCGAAACCTACGGTCTGCCTTGGCCATGTTGGGGTACCCCTGAGGTGAAACACCCGGGTACTCACATCCTGTACGACACCTCCAAGCACATCATGAAAGGCGGCGGTAACTTCCGTGCCCGCTTTGGTGTTGAGCACAATGGCGTCAACATTCTGGCCGAAGACCCGGGTTCCAAGGGTAACGAGCTGGGTGACGGTCATCCGGAATTCACCGCCGACATGCTCAAGCAGCTGGGCTGGTGGGATGAACTGACTGCCGAAGAGAAGAAGCACGCCGACGGCAAGAACTGGAAGACCGACATCTCCGGTGGTATCCAGCGTGTGGCCATGAAGCACGGCTGTATCCCTTACGGTAACGCCAAGGCCCGTGTTCGTGTATGGACCTTCCCGGATGAGATTCCTCTGCACCGTGAGCCTCTGTACACCCCACGTCGCGACCTGATTGCCAAGTACCCGACTTACGATGACCGTCAGGTTCACCGTCTGCCGACCCTGTACAAGTCCATTCAGCAGAAGGTCATCAAAGAGGATCTGGATAAGAAGTTCCCTCTGGTGGTGACGACCGGTCGTCTGGTTGAGTACGAGGGTGGTGGTGAAGAGACTCGCTCCAACCCATGGCTGGCGGAACTGCAGCAGGAGATGTTCGTTGAGATCAACCCTGCCGATGCGGCCGACCGCGGCATTCGTGACGGCGATACCGTTAAGCTGCAATCTCCTGAAGGGGCAGTACTGACCATTCAGGCGATGGTAACCGAGCGCGTCATCGAAGGTGAGACCTTCATGCCATACCACTTTGCGGGTGTGTTTGAAGGCGAAGAGCTGAAGTACCCAGAAAGTGGCGGTGTCAGCACCAAGCCATACGTTGTGGGTGAGTCCGCCAACACCGCCATGACCTACGGTTATGACCCGGTAACTCAGATGCAGGAAACCAAAGTGTCCCTGTGTCAGATTGTTAAAGCTTAAGGCCGTTAAAGGAGATTAGCCTAATGGCGACCATGAAATTCATGTGTGATACCAAGCGCTGCATCGAATGTAACGGCTGTGTCACCGCTTGTAAGAACGAAAACGACAGCGCGCTGGAGTGGGGCATTTCCCGTCGCCGCGTTGTGACCATCAACGATGGTCAGGTGGGCAAAGAAGCCTCTCTGTCTGTAGCGTGCATGCACTGTGCCGATGCCCCTTGTATGGCGGTGTGCCCGGTGAACGTATTCTCCAAGACCGACGACGGCATCGTGCTGCACGACAAAGAGCGTTGCATCGGTTGTGGTTACTGCCTGTACGCCTGCCCGTTTGGTGCCCCTCAGTTCCCGAAACAGTCGACCTTCGGCTCCAAGGGTAAGATGGACAAGTGCACCTTCTGTGCCGGTGGCCCGAACACCGAAGCCGGTAGTGCCAAGGAGCGTGAGCTCTACGGTGCCAACCGTCTGGCGGAAGGCAAGCTGCCTATGTGTGCCGAGCTGTGCTCTACCAAGGCGCTGCTGGCCGGTGATGCCAACACCGTATCGGAGATCTTCCGTGAGCGTGTGGTAAACCGTGGTGGCAACCAGGCCTTCGTGTTTAACACCAAGACAGGTGCTTAAGTAGCATCGGCCAAGGGGCACGAACCGGTTTTCCGGCCCGTGCCCCTTTCCTCGTTTGGAGCAACCTATGTTGAAAACTCTGTTACGTCCTCTGTTGATGCTGGTCGCTCTGGCACTGCCTCTGGTTGGCGTTGCCGCCGACGATCCCGGCACTGTTGCCCAACAGGCTGGCAATCAGACCGAGGTGGTGTGGGAGGCGTTGAAGCAGGGGCAGGAGGGGTACACCACCTCTCAGAGCCCATTCCATGCTCAGGCCATCAACACCTACGATGAGCGCATTATTCCGTTGCGGGAGCAGATTCTGGCTCCAGGACTGATGCTGGCACTGTTCGGTATGATCGGCATCTTTGTGCTGTTTGTGCTGGTTAACGGCATCTCGAAGTTGCACGACGGCTATTCCGGTAAGATGGTGCTGCGCTGGTCCAAAGCCGACGTGGCGATTCATTGGCTGGGGGCCATTCCCTGCCTGACGCTGATCCTGACCGGATTGATGCTGATGGCCGGTCGTCATTTCTTTGAGCCAACCCTGGGACAGAGCACCTTCGCCACCCTGATGGCGGCGATGAAGCCTATCCACGATTACATGGCGATTCCGTTCATTCTCGGATGGGCGTTGATGACCGTGAAGTGGGCCAAAAATCAGATTCCCGCCAAGTACGACCTGGACTGGTTCCTGGTGGTGGGCGGCTACATCAACTTCGGTCCGTTTAAGGGCAAGCACCCGGATGCGGGTTTTGCCAACGCCGGTGAGAAGATGTGGTTCTGGTTCTTTGTGCTGTTTGGCGGTGTGATTGTGGCCTCGGGTCTGGTTC
Organism: Ferrimonas kyonanensis DSM 18153; assembly: GCF_000425405.1. GTDB lineage: Bacteria > Pseudomonadota > Gammaproteobacteria > Enterobacterales > Shewanellaceae > Ferrimonas > Ferrimonas kyonanensis. The sequence goes on from NZ_AUDJ01000001.1 coordinate 82,488, forward strand.
TGCTGTTCCCGACCGTCTTTGAACCCAGCCGTACCCTGAGCTTGCTGGCGATCATCGCCCACGGCGCATCGGCGATCATCATCTGTGCCTTCTCCATTGTGCACATCTTTATGGCCACCGTGATGTCTGAAGGCGGTATGGAGTGCATGAAGTCCGGTTACTGTGATGAGAACTGGGCCAAGCAACACCACAATGTGTGGTACGACGAAATCAAAGCCGACGGCACCCTGGAGTACAAGTCTTAATTAGACCAATGCTGCGGGGTGGGTGATCGATAACTCACCGTCCTGGCCTCTGGTGGCAACGGTCACCGGAAGTCAGGGTCAACGACTCAGATTGGACTGCTGTCGCGATACGGCATCGGTGGAGCAGGTCAGGAGGCTTCACCCGCTGTTCGCTTCGGCGGTCCCCCACTTCCTCGGAAGGGAAAACCCAAAGCCCCGGTTTGCATCGCGCACGGGGCTTTTTTCGTGTCACGGTGGCAAAGTTTGAGACACCTAACCTGATACCTGTCAGTTGTTTTAGTCATTGGGCGTCAGCAGAAGCCGTTATCGATAGGCTGTTAACCCTAGGCGGCGGTGAATAATGGCTAACTAACAGGGCCTTAGACCGCTGCACCTTTAACGTCAGCACCTTTGCGGTTCGACAACTCTTAAAACCCAGCAGTAAAAATCGAGTCGGTATTTATAGTTACAAGCATGGGTATGACAAGGGCTGCCGTCGACATGCGGGAGCATGAAAGGGAAGCTATGGATGTCCTAAAAGCACTATTGGCGGCCTTTATTAACACGATGTTGTTCTTCGTGTTCTATCACGGCTATCACTATTTCGGCTGGGAGTTGGACCTGGAGAGGATGATGTTCTTCTTCCAGTTGGCGTTTTGTGGGGTGACGTTGAAACTCTTCGGCGTTCGATTAAGAACAGGCCGGGGGGATCGCTCGTCATTGTGACTGTGGTGGTTTTTCTGCTTGTGTCGGCCAGCCTCGGAGGCGTTTATCCGGGCTGGCCGTGTGTCCGGCCTTAAGGGGGCGCTGGCCTCGAGTCAGAACTGGTAGTTGAGGCCCATGGAGTACTCCAGCCCGTCGTTGGGGTTGGCGCCCAGGCTCTTATACCCCACCAGCTTGCCCTGAACACTCCAGTCCGGCCACAGTTGCCGCCGTGCCAGCAGAGTCAGTTGCTGGCCGGTGCCGGTGTAACCAAAGGTGGAGGCGTGGGCGTCGCTGCGGAAAAAGTGTCCCATCCAATCCAGGCTGAGTCGGGTGGAGCGGTTCGCCCAGTTCAGTTGAATGTTGGTGACCATGCCGCTCCAGTCGGCGTAATGCTGATCGGTAAAGTCCGAACGCCCGAAGGAGTAGTGGGCGCCAGCGCCCATACCCAATCCCAATCCCTGCCAGTGGCCATCCCGTCGCAGCCCCATAAACAGGTTGTTCTCGATGAGGGCGTCGCTGAGCATGGAGAAGTGCTGCAGCCACAACTGTGCCGGCACCGAGGCCAGGTTACCCTGGTATCGGGCGGAGATCTTGGCGGCCTGGCGGCCGGCCTGATGCTGCTGATTGTGGGCAGCCGCCCCCGGATTCTCCAGTTTCAGTGAAGCGGACAGGCGGTGTTGGTCCTGGGCATTCAGGTAGTTGAGAAGCAGGTAGGGTTGATCAAAGGCGCCGGGGTTCCGATTCAGAGTGGCCTGAGTGAAGCCCATATAGCCCACCTCGGCGGCGGTGATGCCACTGGCAGCCAGGTTGCCGGAAACGGCCAGTGTTGCCACCAGTATTGCCCATCCACTTCGTATGCGTGTCATTGATTGTCCTGTTGTCGTTAATCGTGAGGCCGGACAGCGCAAGTTGTATACCAGCGCGGCCATTGCTGAATAAAACGGCCGTTTCACCGTATTTCGTAATTACCGGGTGGGCGAATACTGAGAGATTTCGTGATTGACGGTATTTCGTTTTTTCCGGCAGTTCAGTGGCTTGTTATGCGTCATGGCAATTTGAGTGCGGTTGGCCTACCCTGACTCGTTTGCAAACTCAGAGAGAGCCCCATGAAGCCAAGCGCCGATGCCCTGATTCAGTCGTTACAACTGCAGCCCCATGTGGAGGGCGGTTACTATGCCCCCAGTTTCGCCTCCGACCGCCCGTTTGATGAGCAGCGAGGGTTGTGGACCAGCATCTATTTCTTGCTTAAGTGCGGCGAGGTGTCTCATTTTCATCGCTTGAGCGCCGATGAAATCTGGTATTTCCATGGCGGTGAATCGATGACCATTAGCATGATTCACCCGGACGGCCGACTGCAGCAGGTGCAACTGGGAATGGATCTGGCAGCGGGAGAGCGGCCTCAGGTGTTGGTGCCCAGAGGGGTGATCTTTGGGTCGGCCATGAACAACCCGGGCTATTCCCTGGTGGGTTGCATGGTGTCGCCCGGATTCACTTTTGGTGATTTCGAGTTGTTTGAACGGGCGGAGTTACTGGCGCAGTACCCGCAGCACCACAGCATCATTGAAATGCTGACCCGCTGACCCGCTGACCCGCTGACCCGCTGAGTCGACCGTGGCGGGGTAGTTTCCCAGGCCGGTAAAACAGGCCTGGGGCATTGATGGAAGTCGCTTAGATCACTTGGGACAGGCGTGGTTGTCGCTCCAGGTTGAGGCGATGGCCATGGCTGTAGACGGTGGCACGGCCCTGGCGGCAGAAGCCCACCAGGGTGATGTTGCTACGCTGGGCCAGTTCCAGCGCCAGCGAGGTGACGGCCGACAAGGCAAACAGAATCTGAATGTTGGCGCTGGCGGCCTTTTGAACCATCTCAAAGCTGACGCGACTGGTGAGCAGCACTGCGGTGGGGGGACGGATGGACTGGCTGGCACACGCGCCGATGAGTTTATCCAGAGCGATGTGCCTGCCAATATCTTCATAGGCATCAATAATAGTGCCGTTGTTATCGAGCCCCATGGCGGCATGAGTGGCCCCGGTTAATTCAAATTGGCTCTGATTGTCCTTTATTTCCGCAAGTGCTGTTTGCAGGTTTTGAATATCAAAACTAACATCGGACTCTAACTTTATTACTGGCTTTACTGCTTCTTCCAGTTGCGCCACACCACACAGGCCGCAGCCGGTACGCCCTGCCATATTACGTCGCTGATGTTTCAGAGCCATAAAGCAACGTTGGGTGATTTCCAATTGAATGATCACCCCTTCTTCGACGTGCTCAATTTCTACACTCTTGATATCAGTAATTTTCGAGACAATTCTTTCCGATAGGCTGAAGCCGATGGCAAAGGCTTCGAGATCCCTGGGGCTGGCGAGCATAACGGTGTGGGCAATGCCATTATAGACGAGGGCAACACGCACTTCATTGGCGACAAAGTCGGTTAATTTGGAGGTGCCTTTATGCTCAACCAAAATAATCTCTTTTTTACTTATGACATCTTTAAAATAAGTCATAAACCAGTCCTGAATTCAAATTTAGGTAATAAGTGTCTGGCTCGGATTTTAAATTGAGATCGCGATCTCAAATCCAAGCTAATATATAAATTGCGGTTGTTATTTTAGAGGTCTGCTCTTATTATCACCTCGTCTTCAGATGGAAGAACGTCGTCTCCGGTGAGGCGTCCGGACTTCAAATCCGGGTGGGGCTGCCAGCAGTCCCAGGTAGGTTCGACTCCTATGTTCTTCCGCCACTTCTGCTCGCTTTGAAACAGCTCCCCATCACGAATCTCTCGATGACTGCCGCCAAATTTGCGGCGGGTAAAGCCGCTGCGATCAAAAAACTCCAATAACTGAATGCTGACTTTGCGCCCCAGGCCGATCATCGTCTTAAACTCCCGGGTCTCCAGCTGCGGTTGATGCTGCAGGTGGGTGCGAATGCCGTCGGCGTAATGACACAGGGTGGTGGTCAGCAAGTAACGATCCTTGATGATGGCTGTCAGGTGCCCCTGCTGTACTAGCTGCACGCACAGTGGCCGCAGATCGGCCGCCGACACCGACAGCCACTGCGCCATCTCGGTGACCCACACCGGTGCACGGCTGGCAGCCAACAGCGGTTTCAGCGTTTGCCACTGCGCCTCGCCTTCTGCGCTGAGGGTGGCACTATGGCTTGGCAGGTGCAGCAGTGAGCCTCGTTGGCACAGGCTGCCCTGCTGGCACCAGATGGCGAGCAAGCGATTGGCCAGGCTATCGGCAAGCGGACTATGGCTGATGCGCAACAGTCGTTGTCGTCCCAGCCCTAATTGGTCCGGGTGAGACTGGTGGTACTGACCCAGATGGGTGAGCAGCAATTGCTGTTGCTGCTGCAGGTAAGCTGGGCCAACCAGATGGTCACCCAGTTGGCTTAGGCCGGCACAATCCACGGCTTGCTGCAGCCCGGCGTCGGTCAGTTGCCAGCGCCACTGAATCTCCTTGGCATCAAGGGCGCTGTGAGTCGCCAGGGTCGTCAGAGCCGCGGTCACGGTGTTGCAATGGGCCAACTGCGTCAGCCGCGCCAAGCGCTCGGCGGTGCGTTTTTTCCGATTGGGACTGGTCAGGGCGATGACCCGGGCTGCACCCAGGGTGCGTTTGCCATCGGCATGACGCAATACGATGGTGTCGTCGTGCGCCAGCAACATCGGTTTGTCCAGTGCCAGTTCCGCCAGGTAGTGGCCGTTGTCGTCGGCCGGTCCCAACAGTGCCACCCGGCCCAGCAGGTGGTCGGCGCTGTGATGGCAGTGCACGCTTTGCCAGTGGCTCAGGGATTCAAATGGACGAATCTGTACGACTGGGCGTGGGCACGCCGCCGGCTGAACCTGGCTACTTAGCCAGTCGCCCCGACGCGGTGGTCGGTGGTTGTCGACACCGGTGACATTGATGGCGACCCGGGTGCCGGCTTCGGCCTGTTGAGCTTGCTGCCCCTGGCAACGCAGCCCGCGTACCTTCATCTGGCCTCGCTGACCGGAGCTGTGCAGGACATCGCCGACGGCCAGAGAGCCGCTGATTACTGTTCCGGTGACCACCCAACCGGCACCGTTAATGGTAAAGGCGCGATCCAGGCTCAGTCGAAAGCTGTGGGGAATGGACGGGTTGTCCTGGCGTGGTGACAACGCCTGAAGATGACGCTTCAGGGTTGCGGTGTCGTTGCCGTCGTGGGCGGCCACGGCAAAGATTCGGTTGGCACTCAGCTGGAAGTGCGCTAGCAGGGCTTCGGCATCGGCCTGCACCTGCAGACAGCGCGCCTCGGTCACCAGGTCGCGCTTGGTCAGCACCAGCGTCAGGCTGTGCAGCGGCAGCAGTGACAGTATCTGCAGGTGATCCCGGGTTTGTGGCATCACGCCGTCGTCGCAGGCAATCACCACCAGGGCGTGCTGAGCGTGACTGACGCCCACCAACATGTTGTTGATGTACTTTTCATGGCCGGGAACGTCGATGAAGGCCAACCGTTGGCCGTTGTCCATCGGCAGGAAAGCGTAGCCCAGGTCGATGGTCATGCCCCGGCGCTGCTCTTCGGGCAGGCGATCGGCATCGATGCCGGTCAGGGTACGAATCAAGGTAGTTTTGCCGTGATCGACGTGCCCGGCGGTGACCAGAATCATAGCGAACGTCCTTGTTGCAACAGTTGCTCGGTCAGCTCGGCTTCGTCATCGACGCCGCGTAGATCCAACAGCAGCCGGCCTTGACTGATCCGGCCGATGATCGGTCGCGTTGCCCGCTTAAAATGCTGTTCCAGATCGGAGCTGCTGTGCGGACCCAGGCCGGTAAACGTCAGGGCCACCGAGGCCAGGGTGGTATCCGGCTGGGCGCCGCTGCCGACCTGAGTGCGGGTCTCGGTCAGTTGCAGCAGGTAGCGGTCGGCAAAGAGCGGTTGCAGTGCTTGTAGCAGTCGTTCGCCCATGGCGTTCAGTTGACTCAGGCTGCGGGAAAACTTGGCCAGTATCGGCAATTGTTGATCCAGGGTCTCCGGGGTCAGGTAGTGAATTAGGGTGCTCTCCAGCGCGGCCAGAATCAGCTTGTCACAACGCAGTGCCCGTTTGAGGGGATGTTGCTGAAGCCGGTCGATCAGGTGACGTTTGCCCACCACCAGTCCGGATTGAGGCCCGCCCAGCAGTTTGTCGCCGGAAAAACTCACCAGATCCACGCCGTCGGCCAGCATCGCCTGAGGGGACGGTTCCTGCTTTAAGCCGAAACGGCGCAGATCGGTGAGAGAACCACTGCCAAGATCGGAGATCAGGGCGATATTCTGTTGCTGGCACAGCTGCGCCAACTCGGCCTCGGCAACCGAGGCGGTGAAACCGCAGATGTGATAGTTGCTGGTGTGCACCTTCATGATGGCGGCGGTGTTGTCGGTGATGGCGTTTTGGTAATCCCGCAGGTGGGTACGGTTGGTGCTGCCTACCTCGACCAGGGTGCAGCCGGCCTGGCGCATGATGTCGGGAATGCGAAAGGCTCCGCCGATTTCTACCAGCTCGCCGCGGGAGACAATAACCTCTTTTCCCGGTGCGACCGCGGACAACATCAGCAGTACCGCGGCGGCGTTGTTGTTGACCACGCAGCACGCTTCGGCCCCGGTCAGGCGTCGAATCAAATCACTGATGGCGTTGTCGCGGTGGCCTCGAACGCCCGCCTGCAACTCAAATTCCAGTGGCGTCGGGTAGCGCATCACCGAGGTCACCGCATCGATGGCCGCCTGAGACTGCTGTGCTCGGCCAAGGTTGGTGTGCAACAGGGTGCCGGTGAGATTCCAAACCGGCACCAGGCTGTGCCGATGCTGCTGTGACAGGCGATCAGCCAAACACTCGTACAACCGCTGTGGCTGTTCACACCATGACGGCAGGCTACGTTGCCGCGAAATGTCGACTCGGGCTTGTTGCAGACAGGCATCCACGGCGTGTTTTACCGCGGTTTTGCCAAATTGCCGCAGCAGTGGTGCCAGATTCGGTTGCGCCAGCAGGCTGTCCATGGAAGGCAGGGCCCGGTAGAGGGCGCGCTGAGTATCGGGTGTTTGGGTCATCGTCTGGTTCTTGTTGGTGGTGTAAAAAGGGGAGGGCCGCAGCCCTCCCGCTGACTTAGTGATGGTCGTCGGCTTCGTGCGCCAGCAACAACGGGTTGACGGTGGTGGCACCGTAGCCCTGCTCATTGAGCTGGGCGTCCAGCACCAGGGTAGCCAGATCGTCGGCGGCCACATCCATCTGCGGATCCTGCTCCAGGAACAGCATCTTGGTGTAGCCATGGCAGTCGTCGCAGCTTTCGATGCGCACCTTGGCCTGATGATCGTCCAGCGACCACAGCGTCATCTCTTTATCCTGACCACAGCTGCTGCAGTGGGCGCGGATATAGTGCCACTGGGTTTCACACAGCGAGCAGTGCAGATAACGCAACCCTGCGCGAGGCTCATCGACTATCACGCTGGCCACCGGATGACACCCGCAGACCGGACACAGACTCTGTTGCTCCACCTGACGGGCGTCCATGCGCTTAATCACTGGTGGAGCCCAATGGGACCAATACAGCGACATGGCAGACCACAGAAACAGGCTGAATCGGGCCGGTACATCACTGAAGCGGCCCTGACGCAAGGCTTGCCCCCAGTGGCCAATCTGGTCCGGAGACTGTTGCAGCAGCAGGCGAACCTGGCGAGCCAGGTTGTCATCGACCAGAGGCAACAGCTGAGCCAACAGTTGCTGCATCAGCCCCTGCCAGTAGCCGTCGATTTCCGGGCCGACGTCGGCCAACGGTGCGCCGGCTTTCTCTTGCCAGGCCGGGGGCTGACCGAAATCGGCCTCGGTGGCCAGGCGAGCCTGTATGGTCACCAGTTTCTGACACAACTGCAGGTAGTCGGCCAGTGGCGAGTCTTGGGTCAGTGCCTGCAACCGCTTGGCACGGTTGAGGTACAGGGATCCGGGATCCGCGGCCCGCAGGGGCTTCAGCTCCAGCGGCGATTCACTGCCGGGGACGACGGGTATCTCGGTGGCGGGGTTCATTAATGGTTCTCCTTGTCGCCGTGGTCATTCAGCATCAGCGGGTGGTGCTTGCGGCACCAGGCCCGGGAGACCTTGCCGTACAGCATGCCCGGTACTGAGCCTTCGACCCAGGTGGCCATCCAGAAATGCACCAGCACAAAGATCAGCATGATGATGGCGCTGATGGCGTGAAGCAGAATGGCCCAGTTGATGACGCTGGCTGAAAAATAAGGGGCAAAGTAGGGCTGCCACATGATGATGCCGGTGGCCGTCAGGGTCACGGCGGTCAGCACAAAGGCGCGAAACAGCACTTTTTGCCCCGGGTTGTAATGGCCGATGGGCGGGATCTTGTCTTCGTTCTCAAGCATCACCTCCTTGATGGCCAGCATCCAGGCCAGATCGTGCTTCTCCCACTTGTTGTGGTGGTAATAGCGCACCAGCATCAGCATCAGCGGCAGACACATGGCCAGGCCGACGATGGGGTGGATGAAGCGGGCCAGTTGCGGGGTGCCGGCGATGGCCCCCAACCACTGGAAGGAGGGATAGAAGAACGAAAAGCCGGTCAGGAAGGTGACCAGGCCCGCCGCCACAATAAACCAGTGGCAGATGCGGTCGAACAGGGTATGACGAACGATCATTGCGGGCTTATTCATTTGCGGTCCTCCTGATCCTGTTGAGACTCGGAATCGGCACTGTCGTGACCGGACTCATCCTCTTCGACCACGTTGCGACCAACGGTGATCTTGTGCAGGGCGGCCACGGCCACGGTTGCCAGAATGCCGGCCGTTCCCAGCGGTTTGAGCCAATCCTGTTTCAGATTGACCGCCGCCGGGGTGGTCGGATTCTCCGGCAGGTTGTAGCTGCCCGGATTGGTGATGTCGTGCAGAATCATCATCATGCCGGTGCCGCCGACGCCGTCGGGGTTGTACAGGCCGGCCTTGGGGAACCCCTTGGCGCGCAGTTCCTCAACCCGCTTTTCGGCCTGGAACAGCATGTCTTCCCGAGTACCAAAGCGCAGCGCGCCAGTGGTGCAGGACTTGACGCAGGAGGGTTCTTGCCCGACCTGCAGGCGGTCGGCGCACAGGGTGCACTTGTAGGCCTTGTTGTCCTTAGGATCGAGCTTAGGCACGCCAAACGGACAGGCACTGGTGCAGTAGCCGCAGCCGATGCACTTGTCCGAGTCAAAATTCACCATGCCGTTGGCATGCTGAACAATGGCACCGGCGGTGGAGCAGGCTTTGAGGCAGGCCGGATCGGCACAATGCATGCACGCGGTGTGGGTGAACTGCCAGCGCAGCTTGTTGTTGTCCATCACCTCGTTGAACTGCATCAGGGTCCAGCACTGGCCCGACAAAGACATCGGGTTCTGGTAACTGCCCTGAAAGCTGCCCACCTCTTCGCGCAGATCGTTCCACTCTGAGCACGACACCTGACAGGCCTTGCAGCCGTTGCACTTGGTGGCGTCAAACAGCTTGGCCACGGTCTGGCGGGCATTGCGGCCCTTAGCCGCCGGCGTTACGTCGGTGGTTCCCGAGCGTCGGATAATGTCTTGTGAAGCCATGATTACACCTCCTTCGCTTTGGTGACATTGACCAGGAATGCCTTGTATTCCGGCACCTGGCAGTTGGCGTCGCCCACTTCGGTGGTCAGCACGTTGCAGCTGTAACTCTTGCGGGTCAGGCCGCCGTGGGTACCGTGACGAGGCAAGCCCACCATGTGAACCCATTGGCCGTTGACCTTGAGGGGCTGCAGGCGTTTGGTGACCAGGGCCTTGGTTTGGATCTGGCCCCGTTTGGAGCTGACGGTAACCCAGTCGCCGTTGTTGATGCCCTTCTCCTTGGCCATCACTTCGTCGATCTCAACGAAGGTTTCCGGCATGGAGATGGCGGCCAACTTGCAGTGTGCGGACCAGAAGTTGAAGTGCTCGGTCAGCGAGTAGGTGGTGGCAGCGTAAGGGAATTCACTGTTGTCACCCAGGGTGTCTTCAACCCCTTCCAGCATTCGAAGCACAGGGCTGCGGCTCACTTTCGGGTGCAGTGGGTTTCCACCAATAGGCGATTCCACCGGCTCGTAGTGCTCAGGGAACGGACCTTCTGCCATCTTGCGCAGTGCGAACAGGCGACCGACGCCTTCCGGTTGCATGATGAACGGGTGGGCGGAATCTTGAGGGTTCAGCTTCATGTTGAAGTCACCCACATCGATGCCGTGCCATTGGTCATCTTTCCATTCAACGATGGTCCGTTTCGGATCCCACGGCTTGCCATTAACATCACAGGAGGCGCGGTTGTAGAGTACACGCCGGTTCACCGGCCAGGAGAATGACCAGCCTGGGGTGATGCCCTTGCCGGATGGATCGTGGTTATCACGGCGGGCCATCAGGTTGCCCGCTTCGGTCCAGGAGCCGGAGTAGATCCAGCATCCACAGGCGGTGGAACCGTCATCTTTCAGCTGGCTGAAGCTGTCTAACTGCTTGCCGGTGTTCAGATCGCTGCCACTGAGCTCTTTTGCCACCTCTTCGGGGCTCGGGGCGTGCGGATTGGCATAATCCCATTTCACCGCTTCGATCGGCTCTGGCAAGACCCCGCCTTCGTCGGCGTACAGGGATTTCAGCGTCATCATCAGCTCGGAAAGGATCTCCGAGTCCGACTTGGACTCACCCGGTGGGTTGGCGCCTTTCCAGTGCCACTGCATCCAGCGACCGGAGTTGACGATGCAGCCTTCCTCTTCGGCAAAACAGGTGGTTGGCAGGCGGAACACTTCGGTCATGATTTCGGACGGTTCAACGTCGTTGAAGTCGCCGTCTTTCTGCCAGAAGTTGGAGGTGTCGGTGGCCAGAGGATCCAGCACCACCAAGTACTTCAGCTTACTCAGACCCGTCAGCATCTTGTTGCGGTTGGGCATCGAGTTGATGGCGTTGACGCCCTGCACGATGTAGCCGTTCACCTCACCGCGGTACATCATGTCGGTGTGCTTGGTGAAGTCGTATTGCAGATCCCATTTCGGCAGCCAGTCGTAGCCGAAGTGGTTGTCGGCATGGGCGCGGTCTCCCCAGAAGCTCTTCATCTGCGAGACGAAGAATTTAGGGTAGTGGTGCCAGTAGTTGGTTTGTCCTGGGCGCAGAGGAACCGGGGTGTGGTTCTCTAAGTAGGTCGCCAGATCGGTGTCTTTGTCGCTGGGCAGTTTCAGGTAGCCTGGCAGCGCTTGTGCCAGTAGGCCCATGTCGGTGGCACCCTGAACGTTGGAGTGGCCACGCAGAGCGTTTACACCGCCACCCAGCACACCGATGTTACCCAGCAGCAGTTGCACCATCGCCATGGTTCGAATGTTCTGGGCGCCTTTACTGTGGTGCGTCCAGCCCAACGCGTACATGAAGGTCGCGGCGCGATCGTGGGTGTGGGTGCTGGCAATGTTCTGGCAGATCTCTTGGTAATCGTCTACCGGCGTACCGGTAATGTTGCTGACGGTGGCAAAATCATAGCGTTCAACGTGTTGTTTCAGCAGGTTCCAGACACAGCGAGGGTGCTCAAAGCTCGGATCCACCTTGGCGTAGCCTTGGTCATCCAATTCATAGAACCAGGATTCTTTGTTGTAGCTGCCGTTTTGCTCATCAAAGCCACTGAACAGGCCATCGTGGAAGTCGAAGTCTTCGCGAACGATGTAGCTGGCGTTGGTGTATGCCTTGACGTAGTCGAAGTTGACCTGGTTGGTGTCGAGCAGGTAGCGGATGACACCCAGCAGGAAGGCGATGTCGGTACCCGAACGAATCGGCGCATAGTGATCCGCCAGAGAGGCGCTGCGGGTGAAACGGGGATCCACAACCAGCAATTTGGCGTTGTTGTGCTGCATCGCTTCCGTGACCCAACCAAACCCGACCGGGTGAGCCTCGGCGGCGTTGCCACCCATAATGATGATAACGTTAGAGTTTTTGATGTCGATCCAGTGGTTGGTCATGGCACCACGCCCAAATGTTGGAGCAAGACTTGCTACCGTTGGGGAGTGTCAGTTACGCGCAATGGTGTCGATGGCAACCAGGCCCAGGGCCCGGGCAAACTTGTGAGTGATGAAGGCCCCTTCATTCGGCTGCGCCGATGAAGTCATCATGCCGGTGGTGAGCCAGCGGTTTACCGTGGTGCCGTCGTCGTTCTTCTGAATCAGGTTGGCATCCCGGTCCGCTTTCATCAGCTTGGCAATGCGACTCAGGGCGTCTTCCCAACTGAGGCGAGTCCATTTGTTGCTACCCGGTGCGCGATACTCTGGGTAGTGGTTGCGGTTGGGGCTGTTGACGTAGTCCACCAAGCCTGCACCTTTTGGACAAAGTGCACCGCGGTTAACCGGATGATCGGCATCGCCTTCGATGTGGAAGATGCTCTGCTCGCTGTTCTTACCGCCACTGCCGTGGCTGTACATCAGCAAGCCGCATCCGACGGAACAGTAGCAGCAGTTGTTGCGGGTTTCTTTGGCCCTGAGTAGTTTGAATTCCCGAACGGCGGCAAAGGCCTTTTCGGACATCAACCCCAGAGCAGAGGCGGCGGACGTGGTCGCTCCGGCCGCGCACAGTTTAAAAAACTGACGTCTATTCATGGTGTTCTCTCAATCATTACGGTGATGAGTATCGGTAATGGCTGCCCGTAGGCCGCCATGACGAAAGTGAAAGACCTTCGACGGTTTGGATTATCTGCAAAACACCGTCTAAGTCACAAATTGCGACAGGCGATCAAGATCACGTTTGTGCGCTAGCGATCCATTTGTGCTGTCTTGGTGCTGAATGTGGGTATTTAATTCTACTTGCTGCGCTCTTTGTGGCTAATTTGTTCGATTGAGTGGTGATTTTGCTGGTTGGTCAAAATGACCATTCTGATTGGTAAATAATGTCCCATTTTCAGAATTTATGAAGTCATTTTCGGTTTGTTAGACGGTGTTTTCTGACCAAAAATGATGATTCGAGCAAAGGGGGAGCCGCAGTGGGTCATTGTGGCCCGATTCAATTGAGCAGGCCGTGCCCTTGAAGGTCGGGAAAGTGGCGGCATGGTGTGGGGGGGCAGAAAAGTCAGCCCCGATGGAACCGGGGCTGACCTTAGTATTGCGGAGCTAGGCGGGGAATTGCTCCAGAGTGGTGCCGTCCCAGTTGAATCTGTGGGTACGCACCTGTGCCAGGAAGCGGGCCCGATCCGTATAGAACGAGGTCTTGACCCAGTCTACACCATCCCAAACGGTGGGAACGTTGTGGTAGTCGACTTTAAAGCCACCGCCCCCTGCGGTGGCGACCCCGACCCCGTGCTCCCACATTCTGGAGAACACCAGCTTGGAGCTGACGTCATCGCGTTTGCTGGCGGTCAGGGCGATGGCGTCAAAGAAGTACTTCAACTGACTGACCTCAGGCGGGACATCGCCCAGCTGGGCCAGCAGGCCGTTGAGGCCATCGTCGAGGAAGCTGCCAAAGGTGCCGGAACTGACCGATGAGGTGGTGAAGTCCACCGAGGCCAGCCCGGTGTTGGCGTTGGCCGGGTGCTGAGTGACAAAACTGGCATGAATGTCGCCAGACAAGCTAACCGTGCCGGTGGCGCTGAGCAGATCGTTGATCAGACCCGCTTTAAACTGCGGGAAGCCGTCCCAGTGATCCACATTGAGGTAGAAGCGTTGTTTCAGCGCTGAGGGCACCAGGTCCGAGTCCAGCACCGCTTCCAGGTCGACGATGCCGCTGTCCTCGCGGCTGGCGGACAGGTCGGCCAGTAATGGGGCAAATGAGACCGAGCTGGCCATCACCTTGTGGGTGGCGCCGGACTGGCTCAACACGCCCTGCAGCCAGCTGAACTGGGCGGCATCGTAGGGGGTTTGCACACTGCTACCCTGCTGCTGGGCCATAAACTCCAGGTAGCCGGCGTACAGGTCGAAGGTTTCCCGGATCACCAGGTAGCGGGCGCCCAGATCGGAAAACAATGTGGTCTTGCCCAGGGTATAGAAGGCCAGTCCGGTGTCGACGCCGGTTTCCGGCAGCGGTGGCAGCGCCTTCAGTGGGTGGCCGTCTGGTAGGGTGGCTTGCGCCTGAGTCAGCACCAGGTTCAAGTAGCTGCTGGTAAGCAGTCCCTGAATGGCGGCGGTGGCGCGCTCGCCAGCCTGAGCCAGGGCGCTGGCTTGATCCAGGTCCAGCCGGCTCATCAGCTCTTCGGTGTAAAGACCGGTGAAGATCTCCACAAAGGCGGCTTTGTAGGGAGCAAACGGCGCGGCATCGATGTCCACCACTGGGCTCATCTGTGCCAGGGTGGCATCGATGCCACCCTGGGGCATGCCTTGTCCTGCCAGAAACGCGGTCAGGGTGGTGCTGTTGATGGCCACGGTGGCGGGGAAGGCGTCCTCGGGAATCAGGTGATCTGGTCGGTAGGTGCGGTAGTCGGTCAGGGCCAGGTGCAGGTGCTTGCCGAACTGCAGATCGCGGTAGATCTTGGTGTGGGGGAACAGCTGATCGTCGCTGACCTCCAGGGCACCGCTGCCACTGTCGCCATGAGGGGCGCTGTGGTCGATTGGCATAAATTCAAAGTACACCTGTTCGGCGTTGCGCTTGCGGCTGGTCTGCTCTTCATCGGCGGCGCCGGCCAGATAGGTGGCGTTGGTCTGCCAGCTGTCATCGGAGAATTCGTGGTCATCCCAGATGGCCACCAGCGGGAAGCGCTCGTGCAGCTCCTGCAAGACGGCATCGCTGCGATAGGTTTCATACAGTTGCCGATAGTTGTCGATGCTGTTGGCGGCTTGGAAAGCCGCTTCCCCGGTACCTATGGTCAGGGCACCGTCGGTATCACGGAACTCGATGCTGCGCTCACCGCCGGTGTCTTGGAAACTGGCATCACCGGTGGTTTCGTAGATGTAGTCACCCAGGTGCAGCACGAAGTCCAGGTCGTCCCGGGCCAGCAACGACAAGTAGGTGTTGTAGTAACGGCCCAGGTAATCCTGGCAGGAGGCGAAGCCAAACTTGACCTCCACGTCGGCATCGCTGGCCGGGGCGGTTTTGGTGCGACCGGTCTTGGAGCTGTGCAGGGCGCCGTCTTTGCTGTACAGGAAGCGGTAATAGTAGTGTTGGTACGGGTCCAGCTCGGTCACCCGCACCTTGATGCAGTGGCCATTGGCGGCCGCGGCGGTAAAGTCTTGTTCCACCACCACGGTGGCAAACTCTGGATCGCTGGATACTTGCAGAGTCAGCGCCAGATCGCCATCACCGTCGACGGCGCGGGTCCATAGGATCACCGAGTCCGGGCGCGGATCGCCGGACATCACCGATTGTGGGAAATACTGGGGCGAGACCACCGGCAGGTTGTCCGGAGCCGGGGTGCTGCTGTTGTTGTCGTTGGAGCAGCCGGTCAGGCTGGACAGGGTTACGGCCCCGGCGGAAACCACCAGGGTGTGCAGAAAGCGGCGGCGGGTATAGCTCATTGAGTCATCCTTGTTAATTGTAGTTATCTTTGCCTCATATACCGGTCGGTATTACATCCTTATAGGCAGTCGGCTCAGAGAGGGTTTCATGAGCGCCCTATGTTGATAACAGATTATTACAGAAGTGTGAACAGGTATGACCAGAAATTCTTCGGTTGGGGAAGAGAAGGAGGGTGGGGCCGGCGCTGGAAGATGAGGGAGGGACCGACCCCGACCCGAATTAGAAGTAGTAGCCGACGTTGATGTTGATGCGGCTGTCCCAAGGGGCATCGGGATTAGCCAGACCGACGCCCGGTCCACCGGCAAAAGTCATGTTATTGCCGACAATGTAATCAAAGTACGCCCAGATGGGGCCGCGATTGAACGACAGCCCCAGAACGTTCTGGGTTGAGTCGTCCTGATCCTGACCTTCGGGGACCACCAGCCCATAGTCGTTGTACAGGGTGATGTTGCCCCAGCGAGTATCGAAACGACGTGACAGGTTGAGGTTGTAACCCGTGGCTTCGCTGGCGATGTCGTAGGCGGCACCGACGACGCCCACGGTCAGGGTGTCGGCGTCGTCACTGCTGTTGTACTGATAGTGCGTTACCTGAGCCTGAAGGTTCCAGGGGCCGCTGACCCAGTCGGCGTGCAGGGCAGCGGCCCAGCGATCGCCGTTGTCTTCCTCTACCGCGTGGTACAGCTGCCCGGCTTCAAGGGAGCCGCCCAGATTCAGGTGGCCATCGGCCAACGGCAGTGAGTAGACCGCCCGCAGGTTCAGCTGATTGGTTTCCTCGTTGTCGCCGATGATGTCGGCGCCGTAACGATCCAAGGTATCACTGCCGTACTCCGGTCCTTTGATAAAGGCGGCATCCAATTGCCAGCGATCCCAATGGTGGACCACTTTAACCCCGGCGTCGTAGTTGTCTTCGAAGCCCAGGTAGTAGTTGGTGCTGAACCAGTAGCTGTTGGAGATGAACCCCGGCTTGCCGAACGGTACTTTGACGATGCCGACCTGTACCTGAGTGGTGTCGCTGACATCCATGTAGCCATAGGCACGCTTGACGTAGTTAAGGCCACTGGCGAAGCGGTAATCGACGCTGACACCGATGTCGTCTATCTTGCCGTCGAAGGTGACCGACATGGCATCAAAGGCGAAGTCGCCACCTTTGTCTTTGGAGGCGTCGCTGTAGTCCTTCCAGCCGTAGTTGGCTCGGACGAAGCCGCCCAGTGCGATGTCCTGACTGGCGGCGTGCACCAAAGGGGTCAGGGTGAGTTGCGTCAGCGCCAGCAGGGTGGCGAGTTTTAACGGATGCATGGTGTTTTCTTGTCCCTTGTAATAAGCAAACCGGGTCATTGGCTGGGGTATTCGGCGGTGTCGGATACCACTAGGGTGTAGGCGGTGCTGAACAGACCGGAGAGGTGTTTCTCCACCTGCAGTTCGCCAATCAGATACACCGGTTTACCCTCTGTGGCCTTGACCTCAACCCCGGGCAACAACTTGACTTGAATCAGCTGGTTGGCCGGTGGTGGTGGCTTGTGAAAGCAGATCTCCGGCTGTGGACTGAGCACGGTAATGGTTGGCTGATCGCTGTCGGCCTGATGGTGATGATCGTCGCCGAGATGACTGGCAACGCTGTTTTCAATCACAAAGCCGGGAATCACCACCTGTTGGCCATTCAGTTCGGGGTTGATGCGTTCAAATACCGAGCTGGCGTTGGCATTGGCGTTGAGATCCGCCCACAGCAGGGAGTGGGGGGCAGCGAGGGCTTGGCCACTGGCCAGTGCGGCCAGAAGCAGCAGGGGAATCAGTTTCATAGGTATGGCCCGGAAAAAAGGGTCAGCGGATGCTGACCCGATGAGAGATAACCTTGGGTCAGTAAGATGAGCATCTCGGAACCGATACCACCCGGGGTGAAACGGGTGGCACCGGTAGCGGACGACAAATTACTGAGGACGCACCGCGTCGAACCCATAGCCGCCTTTGCCTTCACGCACGGCGTGCGATTGGGTGTAAGGAATGAAGTCGAACATCAGCGTTTCGCCGGCACCCACATCCTGAGGCCACTGGTACTTGAAGGTAGAGAATTTGCCATCTTGCGGGAACCAGTACATGTAGATCAGATCCTGATCGTCATAGGTGTTGGGGGTGTAATGCATCGCCTTGGACGGGATCTCGATGTAGTCACCAGGCTGGAAGTGTTGCATGCGACCCTGAGACCAGGTCAGGCCCTCGCCACTCAGACCGTAGTAACACTCCATTTCACGGTGGTAGTGAGGAATGGCGGTACCCGGTGCCACTCGTACCAAACCGATAACGGTCGGTTCATCGTTCAGCTCTTTCCAGCACATGCCCACTTCGGTGGCGGCGGCGCCCCCCTTAGGGCAGGGGATCAGGTTTTCCGGATCGTCGATGCGCCAGGTCAGCCAACCGGAGTCGTTGGCACCCTTACCGCCATGGTCGTTGGACTTAACGGTGTAGATGTCCTTCTTGCCGGACTGCAGCTCTTCCAGGTAGGCCAGTGCTTGCTCCTGCTTACACACTTGTGGCATCAGCTTGGTCGGTGCGTACGGCGTGTAAGGCAGTGGCTTATCGTTGTGCCAGGGCTTGTCGGCAGGTTTGCCGGCGGCACAGGCGGCCGTGCTGGCGACCAGCAGCGCGGTGGTGATTGTCAGTTTCTTCATCATCTTTTTCCTTGGAAGGGAGGTATTGTTATTTAAACTTCGGGTAATTGAAGTTGTGGCATTCCTGGCACAGCGCTTTCTTGGGCGTGTGCTCGCCGTGGCACTCCTGACACGGGGCCTCTTTGCCGTAGTGCATGCTGTTGTGCGGGTTTTGTTTAACCTCGTCGCCTTCGCGGGCGGTCATCTTGGCCACATCATCAACGTCATGACACTGCAGGCAGGCTTCATCGGATGGGAACTTGCCCATGCCCTGATCGTGGCAGCTGTCGCAGCCGGCTTCGTACACGGTGGCGTGGTGTTCACGCTTGTTCATGGCCTGAGTGTTAAAGCTGGCGGCCAGGATAACGGCAGCGGCGGTAAGCAGTACTTTTGAGCGGGTCATGGCGATTAGGCCTCCATAATTGAACGAGCGGCTGTCACGCCGAATGCCAGACATTCCGGGGTAGAGCAGCCACCCAGTCGGCTGACGCCGTGGATACCACCGGTCACTTCGCCCGCAGCGAACAGGCCTGGAATCGGCTTGCCGGTCTTGGCGGCCAGCACTTCGGCTTTGGTGTTGATCTGGATGCCACCCTGGCAGTAGTGCACCTTGGGCCACAGACGCTGAACGATGAAGGGGGCGGTCAGCTTGATGCCGCGACCGGCGTTCATGCGCTTGCCAAATTGTGGGTCTTCACCCTTGTCGACGTAGCTATTCCAGTCGGCGATCTGTTGCTTCAGTGCCTTCAGGGGCACATCGAAGTGCTTGGCGATGGCTTCCACGGAATCGAATTCCCACGCCACGTTGTACTTCAGTACCTTAGCCATGGAAGGATCGTTCTTGGCTTCGTGCTTAGGCGCAATCAGCAGGGCAGGGTTGGGATTGCCGTCCTGGTCGCGACGCTGCAGCTCCAGATCGGCGCGGGTCTTACGGTCGGCGATCTCGTTCATGAAACGCTGGCCGGTGTTGCGGTCGATGGCGATGGAGTGGGGGAAGTTGTACAGCGAGAAACCGGCACCGTAGCCGAAACCGCCTTCATCGGGCGAGGCCCAGGGGCCGGACTGAATGTGGGCCAGGTGCACCGGAGTGGCGCCGGCGGCCAGCATTTCGATCAGGCCATCGCCGGTGGCACCTTTGGCGTTGGTACAGCCAACTTCGGCGGTCAGGGTTGGATCCTGGGCCTGTCTCAGGCTGATGTTGTAACCAAAACCTCCGGTGGCGATGATGACGCCGCGCTTGGCTTTGATGTTGATTAGCTCGCCGCTGTCCTCAAAACCGAAGTGGTAGCCTTTGCGAATGTTGACGCCGATAACCCGGCCTTCTTTGTCGTGGATCAGGTGCTCAAACTTGTGACGGATCTGAGTCTCAACCCCCATCTTACGGGCAGTTTTCAGCATGGGCTGAATGAAGCCGGAGCCGGAGCGCTCCACCACCTGGTGGCTGCGAGTGGCGCTGGTGCCACCGGTGGTGATGATGAAGTCGCGGTAGACGCAGCCGCAGTCTTTGGTCATCTGGTACACGTAGGGGCCGAGCTCGGCACTGTGGCGCAGCAGAGACTCGCTGGCGACACCGCGGCCGGATTTCAGCTGGTCCTTAACCATCAGCTCGGCACTGTCGTTGATGCCCAGCTTCTTCTGCAGATCGGTACCGGCAAAGCAGGCCTGACCGGCGTTAAGGGTACTGTTGCCGCCGTACACGCCCATCTTTTCAAAGACGACCACGTCTTTGGCGCCTTTGTGCTTGGCTTCCACCGCCGCTGCCAGGCCAGCAAAACCGGAGCCGATGATCACCACTTCGTACTCACCGTCCCAGCTGACGTCGTCTTCGGCGCACTTGGCGGAAGCGGTTAGGGGTAACATGGCTCCGGCGGCGGCCACACCGGCGCCGAGCTTCATAAACGAACGTCTGTCATGCATAGTTTTTATCTCATGCTGTGAATGTGAAATTACTGTAGCGCTGTTAACGCGGGGTAAAATAAGCGCTGGATCACAGTGAGATCCGGTTGAAAAAAGTTTTCGTGAAGGGGTCTCAAAAAAAGATTTTGGCGGGGTTTAGCAAATAATTTTTGTGGCCTTAACACCGAATTTTTTTCTGGCTCTGTGCGAAAGTAGCGTCAACTTAATTGCCGACAGGTCTTTCTCATGCATTGCCCGAAAACCAAACTGGACAGCCTGCGTTGTAATCAGTTATTGGACGTTGCCGAAGAGTTAGTGGATGAACATGGGGTGGTCTCATTCCGGTTTGCCCAGATCGCGAAAGAGGCGCAATGCTCTAATCACACCCTGTATAAGTTCTTTCAATCCAAGGAAGATGTGTTGGTGTGCCTGTTCCTGCGCAATTGCACCTCCAACTACATTCCGCTGTTTCTGGAGTGCCATCCGGAGTTGACCGATCTGGAGCGGGCAGCGCTGCCGGCGGTGTTTTCTCTGGTGGCGGTGGAGAAGAGCCC
Source organism: Ferrimonas kyonanensis DSM 18153 (assembly GCF_000425405.1). Classification (GTDB taxonomy): domain Bacteria; phylum Pseudomonadota; class Gammaproteobacteria; order Enterobacterales; family Shewanellaceae; genus Ferrimonas; species Ferrimonas kyonanensis. The sequence continues at coordinate 102,918 of NZ_AUDJ01000001.1, forward strand.
AACCTTCAATATTCTGCGGGTGGTGTCGATCAACAGCATGTTCTGGCAGATGGCCAGCGATGAAAAAGTGAACCTGCTCAGGGCCAGGGTCAATATGTTCTGGAGCCGGGTGCATCTGCATATTGAGGAGGCGCAGCAGAGCGGGGCGCTGCACGCCAACGAGGCTCAGGTGATGGAGTTAACTCAAGCCATCTATTTCTTTATGGCTGGGTGCTTGTCTTCTTATGAAAGTCAGTTGATGGAGCCGAAGTACCTGACCGAGAAAAATCCGACCTACCTTCGTCACCTGGCAGAGATGATGAATCGTTATCAGTGGAACGAGATCGCCACCGCCAGTAAATTTGAATCCCTGTTCAATAAAGTGGATGGGTTTTTTACCCAACACTACCAACCCAATAAGAACTGCCAGCGCTGCCAGCAGCTCAATGGTCTTAATGACTGCCGTCAGTTGACCTCTGAATGAGGATCTCCGCGGTGCCTGAGCACCGCGGAGTGCCCATTAGCGACGAACCTTGATGCTGTCGGAGTTCAGCATCGCCAGCACCGGATTGGTTGCCATCACCGACGGCTTCAGCCACCAACCCAGCCCCAGTCCGGCGGCAAAGCCTCCGATGTGGGCCCAGTACGCGACGCTGCCCTGAGCCTGCCAGGCACCGAACAGGTTCAGGGCCAGCCAGATGGCAAAAAAGGCCATTGGCGACAGTTTTTTCTGGTAGATGAAGAACATGAACGTCAGGCTGGCATTCTTAAACCACAGCAGGTACATGCCGAACAGGCCGGCGATGGCGCCACTGGCGCCCACCATGGCCGTGGTGGAGCCTGGATCGGACAAGATCTGCGCCGCAGCCGCGGCAAAACCGCACAGCAGGTACAGCATCAGGAAACGCACCGATCCCAGCGCGTCTTCGATGTTATCGCCCACCACGTATAAGAAGTACATGTTGCCCAGCAGGTGAGTCAGACTCCCATGCAGAAACATGTGGCTGAGCAGGGCGCCGAAATGGTGCCCCTGCAGCAGATAATCGGAACGCAGGGCGAAGGCCTCAAACACCTGCTCGGCCAGCTGACTGTCGCTGTTGTAGCCAAAGAAGATCAGGATGTTAAGGGCAAGCAGCAGGTAGGTCATCCAGGGCGTGGAGTGAGCCTTGACGTTGTATTCCACCGGCATCCTCAGTAGAAACTGAAACAGCCAGGTCTTGGTGCCGGTGGGTTGATTCATCTGCTCCAGCGCCGACTGAATTCGAGGTGACTGGACCACTTTTTCCCGCTCACTGTCATTGACCCAGATGCCGGTGCAGCTGTGGCACACCTCCACCTCGACACTGAAATCCTGCAGCAACTGGTAGTAATGCAGGCCGCCGCTGCATCGGCAGCAACTGCGTGGCGAGGCTCCCAGATGGCTGCCAAGATTGTGTTCGATGCCGACGTCATCGTCACCATTGTCGGCCTGGGACAGGGCGCCGTTGAGTTCACCGTGATCAAACCAGATGCCGCCGCACAGGGTGCAGCGGTCCACTTTCTGGCCGTGGAAATGCAGCTCTCGCATCTGCTGGGTCTGGCAGTTGGGGCAGGTGATGGCCATGGTGTCGGTTACTCCACAATGATGTCGGCGGCTTTCAGTTCAGCCGCCAGGGTCTGGTAGTTGAGCTGCAGCGCGGGCAGGGTATGGGTGCTGATGCCGGCGGTCAACTCCTTAAGCTGATTGGCACCGTAGTGAGAACCGTAGGTACGGTTTTCCATCTTTTGAATGATGTCGGCGGCCGCCATATAAAAGCGGCGGGTCTCGGTCAGAATTTGAGTCGGCGTTTCCAGCGTCTGGTTGGAGTAGCGCATGTTGTTCCAGACAAACTGGGCCAGTTGCGGATGGATGGTCTTCAAATTGCTGTGGGATTCGGTCAGCACGGTGTTGGCGTAGTCATTGATGATGGTGACGTTGTCGTTGACCTCATCATACAGAGCATGGCGCAGGTAGTAGTTGTTCTGTTTACTGGTCAGGGCATCGAAGGCAATGGCCTGGGACAGGCCCTGTTGGGCCGCCAGGTAGACACCGGCAACGGTGGCGATGAGCATAAAGATCTGACTGACCCAGAAACTGGTTTTGACCAGATCCTGATTGTCCAGCTTGGGCCGGCGTTTGCCTGCTGAGGTCGAGGCTTGTGCTTTAGGGTCGATTGTCATAGAGTCCGTGATTCCTAAAAAACTGAAAAAAATTCGTTCGACAGTGTGAAAAAACGCACAGCATATATAAAAAAATTTTCAGTATCTACAACAACTTACGCCAAGGATTTGATTCGGCGGGAAAATAATATTCATAAGTAGAAACAGGGGTCAAAAAATGGATTTACCAGTAACACGCTTGGAAGCTGTGGATTTTCAAAGCGATGGCGCGGCGGAACAGTTCGTGCAGTCGTTGCGGGAGACCGGTTTCGGCGTCCTCAAGAACCACCCGTTGTCGCAATCGGCAGTGCAGAGCATTTACGATAACTGGCTGAACTTCTTCGGCAGTGACCAGAAACACCAGTTTGCCTTTAATGCCGACGCTCAGGACGGCTTCTTTGCCGCCAAGGTGGCCGAAACCGCCAAGGGATCGGATAAGCGCGACATCAAGGAGTACTACCACTACTACCCTTGGGGCCAGTGCCCATCGCACCTGAAAGCCGAGTTGCAGGCTTACTACGACACCACGCTGGCCTTTTCGGCAACCCTGCTGGAGTGGATTGAACGTTACACCCCGGCGGAGGTGGCCAAGCGCTACCGTGAGCCATTACCCAACATGATCAGCGGCAGCGATCAGTCTCTGCTGAGGGTGCTGCATTACCCGCCGATGCAAGGGGATGAAGAGCCGGGGGCCATTCGTGCTGCCGCCCATGAGGACATCAACCTGATCACCATCTTGCCGGCGTCCAATGAGCCGGGATTGCAGGTGAAAGGTAAAGACGGCCAGTGGCTGGATGTGCCTTGCGATTTTGGTAATCTGATCATCAACATCGGCGACATGCTGCAGGAAGCCTCCGGTGGCTATTTTCCTTCGACCACCCACCGGGTGATCAATCCCAAAGGCATGGTTCACAATCGCTCCCGGGTATCGCTACCCTTGTTTATTCACCCGCGCCCGGACGTGGTGTTGTCGGATCGCCACAGCGCTCACAGCTATCTGATGGAGCGACTGCGGGAGTTGGGGGTCATCTGATTGTCACCCGCCCGACCCACCAACGCCGCTGCTGAGTCAGCGGCGTTGCCGTTTTTGGGGCCTCTCTGGCGACGACGGGTGCGGTTCCGAGCACCGGGGGCCAGCTGGGCCGTTAACTTAAGCGGCCGTCGGCGCAGTAGTGGGATACTGGACGCCGGTCAGTTGTTCCGACAGCGTCCACAAGCGGCTTCGAATCGCCGGATCGAGCACCTCGTCTGTTAAAGCAATCGGCCTGGGTGGGCCCCAGATCCCAAACCTCGGCCCCCAGAACTGACCGCCGCTGAGGTCGGCCGAGGTGGCGGCCAGCAGTTGAGGCCGCACTCCCTGAGTGACAGGCGTTGCCAGCCGACGGCTCAACCAGCCGCCGATGCCGATGCTCTGCTGGCGCTCGGTGGCGCTGAGTCCCGGGTGGGCAGCCAGTGACAGGGCTGGGCTGCCTAGTTGGCGGAAGCGTCGTTGCAGCTCATCCATGAACAACAGGTTGGCCAGCTTGCTGTCACCGTAGGCTTTGACTCGATGATAGGGACGTCGATGCCAGTTCAGGTCGTCGAAATCGATGACGCCCCATTTGTAGCCGCCGCTGCTGACGGTCACCACTCTGGCCTCGGGGGCCGCCAACAGTTGAGGCATCAGTCGGCCGGTCAGGGCGAAATGGCCAAGGTGATTGGTGGCCATGTGCATCTCATGACCGCACTCGTTGCGGCACAGCTGAGGCAGATTGACCACGCCGGCGTTGTTCAATAGCAGATCCAGGTGATCGAAGCGGCTGGCGAAGCGTCGACTGAAGCGTTCGATGGACTCGGCTCGAGTGAGATCCAGCCCCAGTACGCTGATATCGGCCCGGGGCTGTTGCCGCAGAATGCAGGCCTTGGCCTGTTCGCCCTTGTTGGTGTCCCGGCAAGCCAGTATCACTTGGGCACCGGCCTGGGCCAGTTGACGGACCGATTCGTATCCCAGTCCGACGTTGCCGCCGCTGACAATGGCGATGCGACCCTGCTGGCAGGCGAGAGAGGGGAGGCTCATGAGGATGCTCCTAGGGAGTGGCCTGAGCGAATTCGGTTTCGACCGAAGGGGCTGGCCACCAGCTTTGACTGACAAATTCCCGTTGCAGCGGCACCGCTTCGCCAAAGATCGGAGTCGCCAGTGTCACACCATGCTGGCGGGCCAACTGTTGAATCCGTTGCAGGGGCTCAAACCAGTCGTGCAGAGCCAAATCAAAGGTACCATTGTGAATCGGCAGCATCACCTTGCCGCGCAAGTCCAGGTGCGCCTGCAGGCTCTCCTCCGGCAACATGTGTACTTCGCTCCAGAGGTCGTTATAGGCGCCGGTTTCGACCAGAGTCAGGTCAAAGGGGCCGAGGCGGTCGCCGATCTCCTTGAAGCCACTGAAGTAGCCAGAATCGCCGCTGAAGAACACGCGAGTGTCGGCCCCGGCCACGACCCAGCTTGCCCATAGGGTGCGATCCCGATCCAGCAGGCCTCGCCCGGAGAAGTGTTGGCTTGGGGTAGCGGTCAGGATCAGGCCCTCAATCACGGTCTGTTGCCACCAGTCCAGCTCGATGATTTTGTCGTCGTCAATGCCCCATTGCCGCAGGTGGTTGCCGACCTTCAGTGGTGTGACAAACCAGTCAACCTTGGCATCCAGGGCCTGGATGGCGGCCTTATCCAAGTGATCATAGTGGTCGTGGCTAATGACCACCGCGGTGATTTCCGGCAGGTCCGCCAATGCCAGTGGTGAGTCATGAAAGCGCTTGGGACCCGCCCACTGGACCGGGGAAGCCCGTTCGCTGAAGACCGGATCAGTGAGCAGCCATTTGCCGTCCAATTGCATCAACACCGTGGAGTGGCCGAGGCGGTAAACCCGGGCTTCACTTCGTTCCAACTCCTGGGTGGCAATTGGCTGCAGTGGGATCGGTTGTGTGGGAGTCGCGGCCAGCCTCTGGTCTTGGAAGTAGGCCTTGGTGATCTGCCACAGGGTGCCGGCATCGTTGCGGATGCTCACTTCGCTGTTGGTGAATTTGGGCTGCCGTCGGGCATCGGAACTCAGGGCACAACTGGTCATAACAAGGGCTCCTAACAACAGGGTGAACAGAATCTTCATCTCGCCACCTACAAGTAAACTAATCGGTGTAGTTTACTTCTTGTCCTTTAAAAGTAAACCGACAAGTGTAAAATTATGTGTGAGACAACTGGACGGCAGCAGCATGGCTATGAATGAAGTAAAACGAACCCGCAGTGAGATAAAGCGACAGGCGATCATCGAAGCCGCCCGCCAGGCGTTTACCGATCAAGGGGTTCAGGGAACCAGTATGGATAAGGTGGCGGCATTGGCACAGGTGTCCAAGCGCACGGTGTACAATCACTTCCCCAACAAGGAGGCGTTAGTGATGCACCTGCTCAGCCAGGTGTGGCAACAGGCGCTGACCCAGACTGAGTTGCAGTATCAGCCGGATCAACCGTTAGCACCACAGCTACAGGGGCTGCTGGAAGAGGAGCTGACCTTGTTGTGTGATCCCATCAATCTGGATATGACGCGGGTGGCATTCAGCCACTTTTTGTTTCATCCGCAGCAGTTGCAGGTCGAGATGGCCAAATTCAATGAGTTGGAAACTGGATTGCAGCGCTGGCTGACGGCGGCGGTGGCCGATGGTCGCCTCAAGCCGATGGAGATCCGCTTCGCCATGGAACAGCTGCATGGCCTGATTAAAGGCTGCGGTTTCTGGCCCCAGGTAATGATGTCGATGCCGCCTCTGCCGGAGCCGCAGCGGCGCCAACTGGCGGCAGAATCTGCCGCCATGTTCCTCAGTCATTATCAGGTTTGACGTCACTAGCGGGGCCCGGTGAGTCATCACTGAGCTTCGATGGCTAGGTCGATTGGATTCCGCCTAGGGCAGCCTGATCGGGATCGTCACCGGGCGTCAGAACTGCGCCACCTCTTCGTCGCTGAGGTAGCGCCATTGGCCCGGAGACAGGCCAGCATCCAACTCCAGAGCGCCGATCTGTTGGCGATGCAGGCCCACGACCTTGTTGCCGACGGCGGCGCACATCCGCTTGACCTGGTGGTACTTACCTTCTTCGATGGTCAGCCAGATCTGGCGTTCGTCGATGCGTTCCACCTGGCCGCGCACCGGGCTGTCTTCGCCGTGCAGCAGCACCCCGTCGCGCAGTTGCGTTAGCGCCTCGTCGTTGATGGCAGTCTCAAGGATCACCCGATAGCGCTTACCACAGCGGGCGTTGGGTGAGGTGATGCGGTGAGACCATTGGCCGTCGCTGGTCAGCAGCAGCAAGCCGGTGGTGTCGGCGTCGAGGCGGCCGACAATCTTCAGCTGCTCCCGCTTAGGCAGGTCCAGAAGCGTCAGTACCGACGCGTAGCCATCATCGACGCTGGAGCAGACCGTATCCACGGGTTTGTGCAGCATCAGGTAACGGGAGCCTCGCACTTCGGTCGGTTCGCCATTGATGCAGATGGTGTGTTCGGGTGACACCTTGAATCCGGGATCCTTGATGATCACGCCGTCGCAGGTGACTTCGCCGCGATGGAGCATTTTCTTGGCCAGGGAACGGGTCAGTTCGGTGGCATTGCACAGGTATTTGTCCAGTCTCATAGGGGACTCGGTGGAAGAATTCTGCTGCCATTATCCTTGATCTGCGGATCCTTGACCATGGGCAGTGATGCCAGGCGGGGTTGCGTCGGTGCCCATCTTGCCTCAGGCTGAGGCTTTTGCTTTCCCTGCGGTGACTGCCGGCATGGCTACGGACTACCAACAACGTCTTCAACCTGTGATTCGCTATCTGGAGCGTCATTACAACCAACCCCTCAACCTGAGTGAGGTCGCGGCCCTGGCGCACCTGTCCCCCTATCATTTTCATCGCATCTTTAAGGCCGTCACCGGGGAGACCCTGAGTGACTATCTGCGTCGGTTGCGGCTGGAAGGGGCAGCCGGTGATCTGTTCTATACCAAGGCACCGGTACTGACTGTGGCCATGGAGTATGGCTTTTCCAGCTCGCAGAGTCTGGCCAAGGCGTTTCGGCAGCACTTTGGGTTGACCCCGACCCGGATTCGCGATTGCCAGGAGCTGCAGGAGCTGTCTCTGGTGCTAAGAAGCAGCAAGATTGGACACCGGCTTCGCAAGCTGGGACACGAATCAGCCGGCGCGCCGGCCTACACTGAAGCGGTGTTTAATTCGTGGAGTACAGAGATGAAACATCAGCATTTTGAACCCGGCCTCATGGCCTTCATTCGCGTCACCGGCCCCTACGGCCAAGGCTACGAGGCGCCTTGCACTCGATTGCACCAGTGGGCTCAGGCCAGCGGCCTGGGCCAGTGCAAGTGTCTGTTTATTTACCATGATAATCCGGAAATCACCCCGGCGGAGCATTGTCGTACCGACATCGGTTTGTTGGTGCCAGATGGCACTCAGGTGCCAGCGGGCATAGAGTTACAGCCCTTTGCTGGCGGTGACTATGCCACCATCCGCAAGACGGTGACCGAGCATGACCAGTATGTCTCTAACTGGAATGAGTTGCTGGGACAGGTGGTGGCCGGAGGCTTGGAATGCGACGACCGCTTCTGTTTCGAGTGGTATCACAGCTTTGACCTCGCCACCGGCGCCGCCGACGTCAGCTTCTGCACCGCCATTCGGGCCGGTTAGGCGGCTCGGGTTAGAGCTCTGGTACCGGCTGGCCCAGGTTGCGGTACCATTCCGCCCTTAAGCTCTCCAGCAGTTGCTGTTTGACCCAGTTGTGGGTCGGAGATTGATTGATCTGTGAGTACACCAGGTAGTTGCCGACGGTGCGCCCGACGTCGATCAGGTCAATCAGTTGCCGGGTCACCGCTTTGGGCAGGGTGCAGGTGCGCAGGTTGCGCACCAATTTCAGGTACTCCCGAGTGAAGGCGTTGCAGCTCAGGGCGATGGCGTTGGTGTCCATCAGATGGCGGCTCAGGGCCGCCAGGTTGTCGGTGTAGCCGGCGACTTTCAGCTCCAGTCCATGCTGACTGGCGACCTGACACAGCAGCGGGCAGGGGATGTCATCGAAGTTATCCAGCTCGAAGTAGGGGTGACGGCAGAGGTTCTCCAGCGTCGGCTCGGCATTGAATACCGGGTGTCCCTCCTTGGCAATCAGGTACATCTCCTCGGTTGGGGAGATCAACTCACCGATCAACTTGTCCCCGCCGAAGTTCTCGTACACCACCGCAAAGTCGATGTCACCGTTCTCAATGGCCCTGCTGCAGTCGGAAGACAGCGTCCGTACCTCAAAGCTCAGGTTGGGGGCTTTGGGCAGAATCACCTCATTGACCGCCTTGTTGGTGATGTAGGTAAACTCGTTATAGGCATAGATGGTGAAATGCTCCCGGGCGGTGCTGGGATCAAACTGAGTATGGCTGCTTTTCAGCTCCTGGTAGTCCATCAGGATGCGGTTGATGATCGGCAGAATCTGAGTGGCCTTGTCGGTAGGCACAAAGCCGTGGCAGCGGCGAATGAACAGCACATCCTGAAACACCTCACGCAGGTTGGCCATGTGGCGGCTGACCGTGGAGCTGCTCATGCCCAGCTCGTTGGCGGCAAGTCCGGCGTTCAGGTGGCGGGAGACGGATTCAAAAACCGTCAGTGAGCGGTAGTCCAGGTGTTCGATGTCCACGACAGTTCCTTAACAGGTATTGAGGTGCCCATTTTTCATGGCCGCCGAGGCTGGCGCGGTGCGGTGGATCACAGCCCCCCGGATTCAATTGTTAAAACTGTTAAGCCGTACCGAATTTGCACGAACCGCAAAATGCGTTTTGCCAGTGCTGAAAATGGTCGGAGCCGTGTGGAGTTTGACGACGGGTGGATTTTGACGCATTTTGAGAGCTGTCCCCGCAAACGACTTACCGGTGCTAATGTGCGCCTTAAGTTGACAGCAGTGAGGTGAATGCGATTTCAGTGCTTTTCAGAGTGAGGAAAGTCACATCTGAATTGCCGATGGAAAAATAAGGAAATATCGAATAGTGAAACTTAGGTGAGATCTCATGTTCTTCGAATTTAGCCCCCCCATAATGTGATCTGTGTAATAGTCAGCCAATCCGTAAAGTTAGACCATCTGCGCACACCAATTATTTCGCGAATAAGAGTGTCATGAAGCTGGATCAATTAAATTACAACCAACTGAAAGTGTTACTTGCGGTTTACAAGCATGGCCAAGGACATCAGGCCGCAAATGAGTTGGGAATGACCGCTTCTGCCGTCAGCCGGACCTTGAAGGGACTGCGTGACATTTTTAAGGATTCACTGTTTGTGCGTCGCTCCTGTGGATTGATCCCCACAGAAAAGACTAACCAACTGATTCCTTTGGCAAAAAAGCTGGTAGATCAGTATCAGCAAATCGAGCAGCACTACTCGGTATTTACCCCGGAAGAATCCGGTGGCCAGTTCATTATTCTGGCGTACGACGAGTTTGTGTATGCGGTACAGAAAGTGGTGAATCAGCACATCATGCCTGAGGCGCCAAACCTGAAGTTTGAAATTCGAACCCTGAGTCATGACTGTACCGCCGAGGTGGCCAATGGCGACATCGACTTCATGGTGGTCTACGAAGGCTTCGAGGGAAAAAACCTGAATTGGGATATGTTTGCTGAAACAGCCGACCTTTATATTTTGGCTAACAGCAGACACTCGATATTCAATAAGGAACTGACTCTGGATATGCTGAGTCGTTATCCTCTGTTGGAGTTGGACAACTATAACGATCTTGCTTGCCCTTTACTGGTGAACTTATGTCGTGAGATTGGCTGTGAGATGGAAGTGGCCGGTTATACAGACAGTGTGGCAACGGCCATGAGATTACTGGCGGAATCCAACAGTATTACTCTCAGTTGTAACCAGTTCACTCGTGAATTTGTCGATATGGTTCCCGGGGTTGATTATGTACGACTCCCTGATGAGTTGGCGCGTAGAATTCGCGAACGTCGCCGAACTGAACGAGATATCGGAAACTATATCCTGTATGGGGATATTAATAATTCGGCCTCGTTCAACTGGGTGAAGTCGAAACTGATTTACGGATTAGAAAAGGAATGGCGTAAAGCCTCCGAGCGCTAATCCGCACAAATTGAAATAACACTTTTTATTTAGGGTGGCTTCTTATTCTGAGAAGCCATCGAGGACCCTTTTTGCCTAATCGAGGTGGCAGGTGGAATTTACTAACTTTTGCATTATGGCTTTTGCGGCCTATTTAGTGCTGAAAAAGCCTGAAAAAGAAAAGCTGGCGGATCGGCTTTTATTTGGCTCTATCGCATTGAGCTTCTTTATCTGGATCATGATGTCTTGGGGCACTTTGATGCCCATCGGTAACTATTAAGGAAGCATGATGAACAGTCGTGGAGATATTTTTAATAAGCTGGCGTCACTGGCTTCCATCGTAATCATGGCGCTGCCGGTGGGCATCGCCTGCTTCGTGTTCGGCTTTATCATGAAGGACAACCCTTGTGCCTTCTGTTGGGAAGAGCGGACCGCCATGGTACTGGTGGCACTGACCGCCATCTACATCGTCCGTTATGGCCTCAAGCCGAAGTACATTGCGGCGTTGGTGTTCCTGGGTATCTACGGTGCCTACATGGCCTCGGTACACACCGGCTTTAACTTTGCCAGCGACATCGGTCAGGGCTTCTCAGTCAAGATCATGGGCGCTCACACCTACTCCTGGGCCCTGTTTGTGTTCCTGGTGGTGCTGGTGGTGGTTGCAGCGTTGCTGATGTTCCTGGGCAATAAGTTCCCCGAGCACAGCCCTCGCAGCAGCAAGAATGACGGCCTGGTGAAAGCGGCCAGCTACGTGTTCCTGTTTGTGATTGCCGGCAACATCGTTCAGGCCTTTACCCAAACCGGCCCCGCGCCTTTCGTCGGTCAGGACAGCCCGGGTCGGGTGTCATTCAATCCCAAGTACATGAGCTGGGAACTGGATCACTGGCCAAGCTACTCCCCGGATGCCCGCGGTCCTTATGCCGTATCGGATCCTGACTACGATGCCATCACCGCTACTGCGCCTATCTACAAAGGGGCGGCTCAGCAACCGATGAGCACCCTGTCTCTGCCAGCAGAGATCGCGACTCGTGTTACCGGCATCGATTACCAGCCGGAAGCCAAGCTGTACGCCGTAACCACCACCGACATGTGGGTCTACATCCTGGACGCCACCATGACCAAGGTGATCACCAAGGCCGACATCGATGGCATGTACATGCTGCACATCTCTCCGCTGGTGGGCGTGGGCTTCGTGTCCCCGACTGAGCTGGTCGTGATGGGAGACAATAAGGCATTTGCCAAGCTGGTTCTCAGTAATGATCAGACTTGGGAAGTAAACTATCGTCGTTTCAATGAAAGCAGCGATGGCATCGGTGAAACCGAGCGTGGCCAGTTTGCCACCGTGCGTGCTAAGCACAGCTACTCCGTTGCCTTCGGCTTTGACAGCGACAAGCAGCAGTTCGTCAGCGTAACCGCCAAGAACGAACAAACCGAAAACCTGGTGGCTTCCCGCTTTGCGCTGGAAGACATGACTCTGTCAGCCGAACAGCCGTTGTCCGTGGCTGCGAAGCAGGGACAGTGGTTGCAGAACCTGCCACTGGTCACAGGTATCAGCGTCGATAATGGCGCCAGCTACTTGCTGAGCAATTCCGGTTCTGAAGTACTGGTGATGGATAACGAATCCGGAGAGATTGAAAAAGGCATCAAACTGGCGGCGCCGGTTAATCCTTACGGTCTGGTTAAGACTGGCAACTCTCTGTTGGTGACCGGATTCGAAAATGGAATTAATAAGGTTTATCAGTACGCACTTTAAATCGTAACTCGTTTATTTTCGACCTGCTATTTCAGGCTTATTTGTTGGTGCAGTTTCAGGCTCGGTGGTGAGGTTAATCTCTCTCATTCCCTGCTCAAGAATGACCCTTAGTTGTCCTCAAGCAAAATTGACTTTGCCATTGAGCCTGACTTTTTAAGTTACTGAAAATAGCTGGTTAAAAACGTAGCGATATTTTGACCTTGAATTCATAGATTATAAAAGGTTGGTAGTAAGATGATGAAAATCGATAGACGTAAGTTCTTGCAAGGGGTCGGTGCTACATCGGTATTCACCTCCTTGTCCGGACTGGCTCCTGGTGTTGCGAACGCCAAGCCTCGGGGCGGAAATGACAGCCTGCTCGACAAACGCAATGGTGAAATTAAATACCACACCTGTGCCCGTAACTGTGCTGACCGTTGTCTGCTGAAGTTCCGTGTTCAGGATGGTCGTATGACCTACGTCAGTGGTGCCGAAGAGCAAGAGAAGACCGGTACTTCTCCTTGCGTGAAAGGCCACACCTACGTGCAGTACACCTATGCCGCAGACCGCATCCTGCACCCCATGAAGCGGGTGGGCAAGAAAGGCGAAGGCAAGTGGAAGCGCATCAGCTGGGATGAGGCTTACGCCGAAATCAGCACCAAGCTGAAGAGCATCGTAGCCGAGCACGGCCCGGAAGCGGTCCTGCCTTACTCCTACTCCGGCCACGAAGGCATGATCGGCAAGTACGGCGGCCCATGTCGCTTCTTCCACAAGTTGGGCGCCACTCAGTTGGACCGTCTTGTGTGTGTATTTGCTGCCTATGAAGGCCTGAAGTCTGTGACCGGTACCTGGCGTGGTCCCGATCCGGAAGATACACCGAAGACCAACTGCTACATCGCCTGGGGTCAGAACGAGACCGCCACCAACGTTCACGGCATCAAGTACATCAACCGTGCCCGTGACAACGGTGCCAAGCTGTTGGTTGTAAACCCTATCCGTACGCCAATTGCGTCTCAGGCCGACATCTGGTTGCAGCCTAAGCCAAGTACCGATACTCACCTTGCCGCCGGTATCATGAAGTATCTGGTGGAGAAGGATCTGGTGGACCACGAGTTCATCAAGAAGAACACCCTGGGTTACGACGAGCTGGTGAAACGCCTGAATGAGATCAGCTACGACGAAGTCGAGCAGGTCACCGGTGTGCCACGGGCCAAGATGTTTGAATTTGCCAAGGTATACGGTGAGTCCAAGCTGTCGGTTCTGCGCCTGGGTTACGGCATGCAGCGTAACTACAACGGTGCCCGTATGACCCGTGCCATCGCCATGATGCACGCCATCGGTGGTAACTTCGGTCAGATCGGTAACGGTTTCATCTACGACAACGTTCAGGCCGACGACGGCATGAACTACGCCAAGGGCACCGCGTCCCACCTGCGTACCAACTCCGACACCGTTCAGCACGTCAACATGACCGAGATCGCCAAGGCGATTCATCCGACCAACCCGACGGCCTACGGTAAGCCGATCAAGCCGATTCACGCGCTGATCAACTACAACGGCAACTTCGTTGCAGTGGCGCCGGATTCCAACGCCTGTCGACTGGGCGCCATGCGTGACGATCTGTTCCTGGTGGTGCATGACTTCATCATGACCGATACCGCTGAGCTGGCCGACATCATCGTACCGGCGGCGACTCAGTTTGAGTCTGACGACTACTGCCCTGACTACAACTGCTACTACCAGCAGATCTGTGAGAAGGTGATCGAGCCTGTAGGCGAGTCCAAAGACAACTGGACCTTCTTCAAAGAGCTGGCGCACCACATGGGCTTCGATGATCCGGAGTTCCAGGTTGACCACGAAGGCATTCTGCGTGACTTCATGGACACCGATGACTACGCCTATGAAGGCATCACTTACGAGCAGATTGCCCGTGAGAAATTCGTTAAGGTGAACGTGCCACGGCCATTCTTCGGTGACGGCAAGTACCACACCGAAAGCGGCAAGATCGAACTGTTCTCCGACTACATGGCCAATGCCGGCTTCGATCCGGTCATCGACCTGGGTCTGCCGGAAGACGAGATGATCAAAGAGGAGCGTGAACTGCCGTTCCGTCTGCTGTCTCCTGCGATCCCTCAGCGGGCCAACAGCTCCTTCTACAACGTGAAGTACATGCGTACCTTCCCGGCTTACTTCGCCAAAATCCACCCTCAGGATGCAGAGAAGTACGGCATTAAGCACAACGATCGGGTGCGTCTGAGCAACCATCGTGGTGAAGCCCACTTCGTGGCCATGGTGACCAGCCAGGTGGTTCCAGGAACCATCATGGCGCCAAAGAACAACTGGCGTCGCATGGACCCTCAGGGCAAGGCCAGCTGTACCAACAACCTCACCACCGACAAGTTGACCGATATGGGCGGTTGCTCGGCCTATCACTCAACCCGCGTCGGCCTGGAAAAGGCTTAAGGAGTAACCGATGGAAAACAAACACCAACTTGGATTTGTATTCAGACAAGAGAACTGCGTCGGTTGCGGTGCCTGTACCGTGGCTTGTCAGATTCACAACGAACTGCCAGAGAACGTGCGCTTCCGTAAGGTAGACCGTTACGAAGTCGAAAAAGGCGACGGCATTGTTGATGTGTGGTTGAGCCACTCTTGCATGCATTGTGGCAACCCTGCCTGTCTGATGGTGTGTCCGGCTCAGGCCTACACCATTCGTCACGACGGCCTGGTGGTCCTGGATCGCGAGAAGTGCACCGGCTGTGGTCTGTGTGTGTCCGCCTGTCCTTACGACGCGGTGGCCATGGTGGATACCGACGGCAAAGCGGCCAAGTGCAACATGTGCATCGAGCTGATTGACCAGGGTAAGAAGCCTGCCTGTGTTGATGGTTGCCCGGTACAGTGCCTGGATCAGGACAAGATCCACCAGGTTCTGGACCAGAAGGCATCCGCCAGTAAAGAGGGTATCGGTTACTCAGACTGCGTGACCAAGCCAAACATGGTGATTATCAAGGAGCGTGCGTGATGAATTGCGACTATGGACCGATCGCCTCCGCGTACCACGCCCTGAAAGGCATGGTGTTTGCCCCCTCCAATCCGGAGTCTGTGGCTAACCTCATCGCCTATCTGGAGGCCAGCGGCAGCAATCCCGAATTGTTGGCTGAAGCGCAGCGGTACGCCGACGCGCCAGAGGATTTGGAGTGTGACTTCAACCGCATGTGCATCGGCCCATACCGCTTACTGGTGCCGCCCTACGAGTCTGTCTACTGCGCCAGCGGCCGTCAAATCAATACCGATGACACCGTCAAGGTGGCTGATTTCTATCAGAACATCGGTCTGGTAATCGACGAAAAGCTGAACGAGCCGGCAGACTACATCGGCAACGAACTGGAGTTTCTCTACTGCGTAGAGGCTCTGGTGAGTGAGCACCAGAAACAGGAAAACAGCGACACGGCGGCGGCCCTGGAGGAGTTGGCTCAGGAGTTTTTGAGCCTGCACCTGGGGACCTGGTACCAGAAGTTTACCGAAGGCATGGAGAAGCATGCCCAGACCGACTTCTGGCGCCTGTATGCCGGTGAATTGCGTCGCTTCCTGTCATCACGAATGACTCATTAATTCTGGTGGGGTAACCACTCCCCGCCTGTACGGGAGCCTGTTTGGCACCTAAGGATTAAAAATGAAACGTTTGATTGCTTTATTTCAGCTGGTGTTGGTGTCGGCATTTGCCAGCCAAGCCGTCGCGGCCCCTAAGGCCGAACTTCAGCCTCAGCAGTGGCAGCCGATCCAGGAGATCAGCATTCAGGGTGATATCCCTGAGCTGCGTGGCATGCCCATGCAGCCTGAGTTGCCGGTGGTGAACACCGTCGTCAACCAGGGCTACCTGGAGACCTTGTCTCCGGCCAGCTACTGGGCCGATCTGCTGATCTACTCGTTCTTCGGCATGATTGCCCTGCTGGCCGCGTTCGTGGTCATCAACGGTAAGTCGAAGCTGACCAATGGTTTCTCCGGCAACAAGATCGACCGCTGGAGTGGCATGGACGTGTTTGTGCACTGGGTTGGCGGCATCGCCTGTCTGTTCCTGATCGGTACCGGTCTGGTGATCGGCGCTGGCCGCTTCCTGCTGGAGCCGAACATGGGCGCCAGCCACTGGATCGGCGTGATCAACACCTCGGTGTCTCTGCACGACATGATGGCTTTCCCCTTCATTCTGGGTTGGGCCGTGATGGTGCTGAAGTGGGCACCGAAGCAGATGCCAGAAGCCTGTGACCTGGGCTGGTTCAAAGCCGCCGGTGGTTACCTGAACTTCGGTCCCTTCAAGGGCAAGCACCCGGATGCGGGCTTTGCCAACGCCGGTGAGAAGCTGTGGTTCTGGTGTTTCGCCATCTTCGGTCTGGTGATGATCGGTTCCGGCCTGGTGATGATGTTCCCCAGCCTGGCGGAGACCAAAGACGGTGCCAACCTGGCCCTGATTCTTCATCTGGTCAGTGCCGTGGTTCTGGGCGCCTTCGCCGTGGTGCACATCTTCATGGCAACCATCATGTCTGAAGGTGGTATGGAGTGCATGGTTTCCGGTAAGTGTGATGAAAACTGGGCCAAGCAACACCACAACCTGTGGCTGAAACAGGTACGCAAGTCCTAATCATCGTTTGATGCATTAATGGCCCCACATTCGTGGGGCCATCTCATTGATACCCATGCTGCACGCCTCTCCATCATGGAGCAGGTGCAGCCCCGTAGTGCTTTATGGAATGAGTTTGTAACAATGAATACCAAAATGACTTTGATGGCCGCCGCCATCGCCGCAGTATCCGTGAACGCCGTTGCCGCCGATTCTCTGGAAGAGCAGGTTCGTGTCCTGTCCGAGCGCGTTCAGCAACTGGAGCAGCAGACCCCGACCCTGGCCGAAGGCACCAGCTTCAACCTGTATGGCAGCCTGCGTCCGACCTTCAACTACCTGGACGATGGTGACAACGGCAAGTGGGACGTGCGCGATGCCCTGTCCCGGGTTGGCATTAAGGCTCAGACCGAACTGAGCAATGGCTGGGTAGCCATCGCCCAGGGTGAGTGGAGCGTTGATATCTCCAACAATGGCGACTTCGGTAAGGCCCGTCAGGCGTACGTGGCGCTGGCGACCCCTTATGGTCAGCTGGGTGTGGGCAAGCAACGTCCGGCCCAGTACACCCTGGTGGCGGAGTACGTGGACATCTTTAACCACGGCAACAGCCCGTTTGCCTATGACGCCGAAAGTCCATTCTTTGTCGACAACTTTGTCACCTACAAGCTGCAGAAGCAGGGCTTCACCCTGATGGCCGGCGCGCAAATCAACGGTGACAAAGGCGACGATAACGCCGACATGGTTAACGTTGGCGTCGGCTATGACCTGGCTGGTCTGCACCTGGGTCTGGGGTACGTGACCCAGGATCGTCTCGACGACAGCAACCAGGTGGTTGGCGATGACCAGACCATTGGTGGCGTGGTGGCGTACAGCTTCGACAACGGCCTGTACCTGGCCGCCGCTTACCAGGATAAGGACTACAACCTGGACAACGGTGTCGACCGCAGTGGCAGCACTCTGGACACCGCGTTGGCCTACCCTTTTGCCGATCAATACAAGGTGAAACTGGGTTACTTCATCTTTGAAGATGGCGTCAAGGACAACAGCAGCAAGGATTACGACGGCTACAACACCACCCTGGAGTGGAACGCCGCCGACAACCTGCGCTTCCACGTCGAGTACCTGGTGAAAGACTTTGACTACAGCGACAAGGACACCTCCATCGCCGTGGGCATGCGTTACGACTTCGATCTGGGTTGGAACTTCTAACCGGATTGAAACGCTGTGATGGTTCGAGTTAGCCCCTGACCATCCTGCGGACTTATCTCCTCACCTCCAAGGCAGCCGCAAGGCTGCCTTTTTTTGTCAGCAGCCACTGAACTCCAGCTGATAGTTGGGGGCGGCATTGGGGTCGTCGCGATCGCAACTTGGCGGGTTGGTGGTGCCGTAGGCTTGCTGATACATGAAGTAACACTGGCTGGCCTTGATGTTGCTGTCGCCGAAGCCGAAGTAGACCTTGTCCACCCCTTCGTACTCAAATCCGAGGTTGTCGTCACTGTAGTCGAGGCGTTTGGCGACGTCGGTGTTGTCCAGATAACCGCACTTCAGGCGGGTCTCAAAGGTGCCGTCACCATCGACGTCGACGTCGGTAAGATCGCCGCGGCCGGACACCGGCCGGGCCCGGTAGCTGGGCAGTTTCGACAACAGGTACATCTGTTGGTTGGCTTCCTCGACGGCGGCGCCGAACTGAGTCAGTACCCCGGCCCGGGCATCGGCACTCAGGCCGATAAAGCGCGGTGTAGCCACCACCGCCAGGATGCCCAGCAGCACCAGTACCACGGTCAGTTCAATCAGGGTGAAGCCCTTAGTCGGCGATACAGTGTTCACAGTGTTGGTTCCGTCAGGGGATGCAGTTTAAGAAGGGAATTTTGAGCCACAATGCCAATCTGTTCAAGTTCTGGTCGTAGCTGACCGGCTGCGGAGGGGCAAACTGTGAGCCCGGCAGGACCGGGCTCCTCAGGGTTAAAGCATCAGGGTCTCGGCGGGGAGTCGCACCCAGCCCTCCATCAGCACTCGGGCGCTGCGGCTCATGGTGGCGGCATCGATGTGCCACTGTTGCTGACGCTGTTGGGCACTAGCGCCCACCTTGAGGGTGCCCGAGGGGTGGCCGAAGCGCACCGAGTCCCGCTCGCCGCCCCCGGCAGCGAGGTTGACCAGGGTGCCGGGTACGGCGGCGGCGGCGCCAATGGCCACTGCGGCGGTGCCCATCATGGCGTGATGCAGTTTGCCCATGGACAGCGCCCGCACCGTCAGGTCGATGGCGTCGGCCTCAACCCGTTTGCCGCTGGAGGCCTGGTAGCTGGCGGCAGGGGCCACAAAGGCGATTTTTGGGGTGTGCTGGCGCTGGGCCGCTTCGTCGATGTGGCCAATGAGGCCCATTCTGACGGCACCGTAGGCGCGAATGGTTTCAAACCGCGCCAGCGCCTCGGCGTCACCGTTGATGGCATCCTGCAGTTCGGTGCCGCGGTAGCCAAGATCCTCGGCTCGCAGAAACAGGGTCGGAATGCCGGCATTGATCAGGGTGGCGTCGAATTGGCCGATGCCGGGCACCTCGAGGCGATCGACCACCCGACCGGTGGGGAACAGGTCGCCGTCGCCCGGATCGGCAAACGCCACCTCCACTTCGGCGGCAGGGAAGGTGACACCATCCAGTTCAAAGTCGCCGCTCTCTTGCACCTGGCCATCTCGGATGGGGACCCGGGCGATGATGGTTTTTTCGATGTTGGCCTGCCAGATGCGGACGGTAGCCTGGCCGTTGCGGGGAATGCGGTCGGCGGCCACCAGACCATTGCTGATGGCAAAGGCGCCGACGGCGGCGGTCAGGTTGCCACAGTTGCCGCTCCAGTCCACGAACGGGCGGTCGATGGCCACCTGGCCAAACAGGTAGTCGACGTCGTGATCCGCTCGTTCGCTGGCGGACAGGATCACTGTTTTACTAGTGCTGGAGGTGGCTCCGCCCATGCCGTCGATCTGTTTGCCGTAGGGATCGGGGCTGCCGATGACCCTGAGCAGCAGGGCATCCCGGGCCGGGCCGGGGACTCGGGCCGCTTCGGGCAGATCATTGAGCGCGAAAAACACCCCTTTGCTGGTGCCGCCGCGCATGTAGGTGGCGGCTACGCGCAGTTGAGGAAGATGAGCCATGGGAATGGGGTTCCTTATTCAGTGCGGCGGCACTCGAGGTGCCGCCATCACGGTTAGCGGTTGGCTTCGGCGTCGAGGAAGTCCTTGGCGAAGCGTTGCAGTACTCCGCCGGCTTCGTACACCGACACCTCTTCGGCGGTATCCAGCCGGCAGGTCATCGGCACCTGCAGCTGTTCACCATTGGCCCGGTGCACCACCAGGGTCAGGTCCGTCCCCGGTGCGGGGGTGCCGATGACGTCGTAGCATTCGCTGCCATCCAGCCCCAGAGTCAGGCGGGTGGTGCCGGGTTTGAACTGCAGCGGCAGCACCCCCATGCCGATGAGGTTGGTGCGGTGAATGCGCTCAAACCCTTCGGCGGCGATGGCTTCCACGCCGGCCAGCCGCACCCCTTTGGCGGCCCAGTCGCGGGAGGACCCCTGGCCATAATCGGCACCGGCGATAATGATCAGCGGCTGCTTGCGTTCCATGTAGGTTTCGATGGCTTCCCACATGCGGGTAACGGTGCCCTCAGGCTCAATGCGAGCCAGGGATCCCTGAGTGATGGCGCCATTGTCTTTCACCATTTCATTCAGCAGCTTGGGATTGGCAAAGGTGGCCCTTTGCGCCGTCAGGTGATCACCGCGGTGGGTGGCGTAGGAGTTGAAGTCTTCCTCCGGCAGGCCCATTTTTGCCAGGTATTCCCCGGCGGCACTGCTGGCCAGAATGGCGTTGGAAGGCGACAGGTGGTCGGTGGTGATGTTGTCTCCTAGCACCGCCAGAGGCCGCATGCCGCTGAGGCTGCGGGTTCCGGCCAGCGCGCCTTCCCAATAGGGCGGTCGGCGAATGTAGGTGCTGGTGGGACGCCAGTCGTACAAGGGGTCGATGCCATCGCCATAGTCGACATCGAGATCAAACATCGGTTCGTACACCTGACGGAATTGCTCCGGTTTCACCGCCGTGGCAACGATGGCGTCGATCTCGTCGTCACTGGGCCAGATGGATTTCAGGGTGATTGGGTTGCCGTCGGCATCGTGGCCCAGTACGTCTTTCTCGATGTCGAACCGCACGGTGCCGGCAATGGCATAGGCCACCACCAAGGGCGGCGATGCCAGGAAGGCTTGCTTGGCGTAGGGGTGAATGCGGCCATCGAAGTTGCGGTTACCCGACAGCACGGCGGTGCTGTACAGATCGCGATCGATCACCTCTTTTTCGATGGCCGGATCCAGCGCGCCGCTCATGCCGTTGCAGGTGGTGCAGGCGTAGGCGACGATGCCGAAGCCGAGCTTCTCCAGCTCCGGCAGCAGCCCCGCCTCCTGCAGATACAGGCGGGCCACTTTGGAGCCTGGGGCAAAGGAGGTCTTGACCCAGGGCTTGCGCACCAGCCCCAGGGCATTGGCTTTCTTGGCCACCAGGCCGGCTGCCACCACGTTTCTGGGGTTGGAGGTGTTGGTGCAGCTGGTGATGGCGGCGATGATCACCGCGCCATCGGGCATCAGTCCTTCGGCTTCCTGGGCGTGTGCCTGGGCCAGATCGGTGGCGATGCCTCGTTGGCTCAGGTCACTGGTGGGCAGGCGTCGATGCGGGTTGGACGGCCCGGCCATGTTGCGGCCGACACTGGACAGGTCAAAGGTCAGCACCCGCTCATAGCGGGCCTGAGCCATGGCGTCGGCCCACAGACCGGTGGTCTTGGCGTACTGCTCCACCAGGGCCACCTGCTCCGGTTCGCGACCGGTCAGTGTCAGGTAGTCGATGGTTTGCTCGTCGATGTAGAACATGCCAGCGGAGGCGCCGTACTCCGGGGTCATGTTGGCGATGGTGGCGCGGTCGCCAATGGTCAGGCTGCGGGCGCCGTCGCCATAGAATTCCAGATAGGCCGAGACCACCCGTTGGTTGCGCAGGAACTCGGTCAGTGCCAGGACGATGTCGGTGGCGGTGATGCCGGGTTGGCGCTGGCCGGTCAGTTCCACGCCGACGATGTCGGGCAAACGCATCATCGAGGGGCGTCCCAGCATCACGGTTTCCGCTTCCAGGCCGCCGACGCCGAGGGCGATCACCCCCAGGGCGTCGACGTGGGGAGTGTGCGAATCGGTGCCGACACAGGTGTCGGGGAAAGCCACACCATCACGGGCCTGTATCACCGGTGACATCTTTTCCAGGTTGATCTGGTGCATGATGCCGTTGCCGGCGGGAATCACATCGACGTTTTTAAAGGCGGTTTTGCACCAGTCAATGAAATGAAACCGATCGGCGTTACGGCGCTCTTCGATGGCGCGGTTCTTCTCAAAGGCATCGGCGTCGAAGCCGGGATGCTCTACTGCCAGCGAATGGTCGACGATCAGCTGGGTGGGGACCACAGGATTAACCCGGGCCGGGTCGCCCCCTTGCTCGGCGATGGCGTCCCGCAGGCCGGCCAGGTCCACCAGAGCGGTTTGTCCCAGAATGTCGTGGCAGACCACCCGGGCCGGGAACCAGGGGAAGTCCCGCTCCCGTTTGCGCTCGATGATCTGGCTCAGGCTGGCGGTCAGGGTGTCCGGATCGCAGCGACGGACCAGGTTTTCGGCCAACACCTTGGCGGTGTAGGGCAGGGCATCGTAGGCGCCGGGTTGGATCGCCTCGACGGCGGCACGGGTGTCGAAATAGTCCAGCCCGGTGCCGGTTAGGGTGGTGCGATAGGCAGTGTTCATAACATCAGAAACCCAAAAAGTGATCGTCGACCGGGTGGGCCGAAACCCACCCGGTATCCGGTTAGCGGCGCTGATTCAGAGCCGGAACGTCCCGGGGCTCGGGGCCGGTGTAGTCGGCGCTGGGGCGGATAATGCGGTTGTTGGCCCGTTGCTCCATGATATGGGCGGCCCAGCCGCTGAGGCGGGAGCAGACGAAGATCGGTGTAAACAACTTCGTGGGGATGCCCATGAAGTGGTAGGCGGAAGCGTGGAAGAAGTCGGCATTGCAGAACAGCTTCTTTTCCTCCCACATGGTTTGCTCACAGGCCACGGACACCCGGTACAGGCGGTCGTCACCGAACTCCTCGGCCAGCTTGGCGGCCCAGCCTTTGATGATGGCGTTGCGGGGATCCGATTCCCGGTAGATGGCGTGGCCGAAACCCATGATCTTCTCTTTGTCGGCCAGTTTCTGCTTCAGGGTGGCGATGGCATCCTGCTCATCCTGCATTGCTTCGATCAGCTCCATGGCGGCTTCATTGGCGCCGCCGTGCAGTGGCCCCCTCAGCGAGCCGATGGCACCGGTGACGCAGGAGTGCATGTCCGACAGGGTGGAGGCGCAGACGCGGGCGGTGAAGGTGGAGGCGTTGAACTCATGTTCGGCGTAGAGAATCAGCGAGACATCCATCACCTTGGCATGCAGTTCACTGGGCGTTTTGCCGTGCAGCAGCCTCAGGAAGTGGGCGCCAATCTGTTCATCCTCGGTCTCGGTGACGATACGAACGCCATCGTGGCTGTAGCGATACCAGTAACAGATGATAGAGGGAAAGGCCGCCAGCAGACGGTCGGCAATGTCGGCTTGATCCTCAAAACCGGCCTCGGTTTCCAGGTTGCCCAGCATCGAGCAGCCGGTGCGCATCACGTCCATGGGGTGGGCATCGGCGGGGATCTGCTCCAGCACGGTTTTCAGCGGTTGCGGCAGGCCGCGCAGGTTTTTCAGTTTGCTGCGGTAGGCGCTCAGCTGCTCGGTGTTGGGCAGTTCGCCCTTGAGCAGCAGATAAGCCACCTCTTCAAAACTGACCTTGTCGGCCAATTCGGCGATGTCGTAGCCGCGATAGGTGAGCCCGGTGCCGGACTTGCCCACTGTGCACAATGCGGTTTCACCGGCACTCTGACCGCGAAGGCCTGCGCCTCCCAATGCTTTATCTACCATGATCCATTCCTTCTGTCCGTAAATGTCTTGGCCGCCGCAGCGGCCGCGTCCGTTAGCTGCTGCTGTCTTTAAACAGCTGATCCAATTTGTTTTCGTAGTCGTGATAGCCGAGGAACTTGTACAGATCCATGCGGGTTTGCATCTGATCCACCTGGCTGCGCTGATGGCCGTCCTGTTTCAAGGCCTGATACACATTGAGGGCGGCAGCGTTGGCGGCGCGGAACGCCGACAGCGGGTACAGCACCATGTCGGCACCGGCCTCGAACAGCGCCTGCTTGTCAAACAACTCGGTCTTGCCGAATTCGGTCATGTTGGCCAGGATTGGCGCCTTAACCTGGGCCTTAAACTGGCGATAGTGATCCAATTCGGTCAGGGCCTCGGCGAAGATCATGTCGGCGCCAGCTTCAAGATAGGCCTGGGCACGCTCGATGCCGCTCTCCAGCCCCTCGACGGCGACCGCATCGGTACGGGCCATGATGACAAAGCTGTCATCGCGGCGGGCATCGACCGCGGCCTTGATGCGATCGCACATCTCGTCGATGCTGACGACGGCCTTGTTGGGGCGGTGACCACAACGTTTCTGAGCCACCTGATCTTCCATATGCACTGCCGCGACGCCGGCCCGTTCAAACTCTCGAATGGTGCGGGCGATGTTGAAGGCGCCGCCCCAGCCGGTGTCGATGTCCACCAGCAATGGCAGGTCGGTGGCGGCGGTGATGCGGCTGGCATCGGTCACCACGTCATTCATGGAGGTCATGCCCAGATCCGGCAAGCCAAAGGAGGCGTTGGCCACCCCGGCACCGGACAGGTACAGGGCCTGATGACCGCTCTGCTCGGCCATCAGGGCCATGTATGCGTTGATGGTGCCGACAATTTGCAGCGGCTTGGCGGTGGCAACGGCGTCGCGAAAGCGCTGGCCTGGGGTGGGTGTAGTCATCCTAAACGTTCCTCCATTTGGGTGCGCAGCACCTGCTCGGTATTGGCGCGGCCGGATTCGATGTGGCGGCGCATCAGCAGGGCGGCGAGTTCGCCATCTCCGTCGGAGAGGGCGTCTAAAATACGTCGGTGTTGCTTCAGGGCTTCGGTGGGACGCCGACCGGCGCTGCACTGGTTGCGGTACATCTGCAGCAGGTGGTACAGGTCGTCGGTCAGGGTGTGGATCAGCGTCTGGTTGCCGCTGGCGTGAATGATGCCCAGATGAAAATCGATGTCGTCGTGAACCGCATAATCCCCTGGTTGATTGTTGAACACCTGCTGCTGACGCTCCAAAAGCTGATGCAGCTGCGCCAGTTGGTGGCCGCTGATGCGGGTCGCAGCAAGACGACACGCCATGGCCTCCAGTTCGGCCCGAACCTGATACAGGTCGTTGAGTTCCTCGGCCGTCAGGCGGGCGATGCGGGCACCGATGTGTGGCGCCCGCACCACCAGGCGTCGGCGCTCCAGTTTTTGCAGGGCTTCCCTCAGTGGGCCCCGGCTGACGCCGTAGTGGGCGGCCAGATCCTGTTCGCTGATCTTGCTGCCGGCGCGCAGCTCTCCCTGAACGATGGCGATTTGCAGCTTGTCTGCCAGTTGGTCGGCCAGAGTGGGTTGGCGTTGGGTGTCGGTCATGATCAAAAAACAGCCAAGTGAGACATGGGTCACAGTGTGTGATCTTGCCGGTCGATTGTCAACAATATGTTAACTTAGACGTTAGTGTTAGTCGTGGTGGCGGCTCTCATGGCACAACGAAATTAAAATATTGATTTATATATTTATTTTAAAAGTGTCTATCGATATCCATGGTGGTTTTATGGCCGTATTACCCGAGTAATTCAGTGGGTAATTCTCCAGATTGTTGACAATCCAGGGTTTGATGCGCGTGGTGCGGGCACAAAAAAAGCGGCCTATGGCCGCCTTTTTGAATCGCTGATGCTACTTGGAAGCCAGTGCTTCGTAGAAGCCGGGCTTATGCCGGTGCTGCTTCAGCAGGGCGTCGATGGTGGTGTCTTTGTGTTCCCACACCTGGTTCAGCCAGCGCTGAAACACCACTCGGTGCGCCTTGTCCTGATCGTAGTTGCCCTGAGGGACTTCGGTCATGGGGATAACCCGCACGTCGACGGCAATGGTGTCCAGGCGGCCGCTGAGCAGGGCGGCCATGATGCTTTCCGGGGCGCCGGGATAGACGATGGTCAGATCCAGAACATGTTCAAACTGATCGCCAAGGGTGGCCATGGCGAAGGCGATGCCACCGGCCTTGGGTTTCAGCAGGTAGCGATAGGGGCTGCGCTGGCGGCGATGTTTGGACGGCGTCAGCCGTGACCCCTCGATGAAGTTGATCACCGTGGTGGGGATCTCCTTGAACTTGCTGCAGGAGCGTCGGGTGGTTTCGATGTCCTTGCCCTTGAGCTTGGGGTTTTTGGTCAGCTCCGACTTGGAGTAACGGCGCATGAACGGCATGTCCAGTGCCCAGCAGGCAACGCCCATGATCGGAATGTAGATCAGCTGATGCTTGAGGAAGAACTTCAGCATCGGCACTTTGTCCCTCAGTACGATGGAGACTACGAAGATGTCGGCCCAGCTCATGTGATTGGAGATCACCAGGTACCAGCCCTGGGTGGACAGCTTGTCCGACAGGCCGGTGATGTTCCATTGGGTTTTGGTGGTGAGCCGGAAGACTGCGGCATTGGTGATGACCCACCCTCGCATCATATGGTTCAGCAACCACGACAGCTTCAGTCTGATCCCCTTAACGGGAATCACCATCTTGACTATGGCCACCACCAGGATGACCGAACTCCAGAACAGAATGCTCAAGGCGGCCAACGAGGCATTGAGAACAAACAGCACCGGGCCAGGTAAAAAATTCAACATAGTTTTCTATTGCTTATCTTCGTAACTGCGCTGAGCAAGGAGTTGCTCTTTCTCCTGCCACAAGGTGTTGAGCCAATCCTGAAAGGCGGCTCTGTTTTCCGGGGTATCGTACCCCAGTCGATGCAACGCCTCCATGGAGCGGGCTTCAACGGAGATTTCGACCTGGCGGACCCTGCCGCACATAAAATCCCAGAATGAGGGCGCGCCGTCCGGGTAGTAGATGGTGACATCCAACATGGTATCCAGGCGGTTTCCCATGGCGTCTAGGGTAAAGGCTAAGCCGCCGGCCTTTGGTCTGAGCAGTTGGTCAAACGGCGATTTTTGCCGCTGATGCTTGGCCGCAGTATAGCGAGTGCCCTCGACAAAGTTCATGATGGTGACCGGCGAGTGTTTGTACTTTTCGCAGGCTTTGCGGGTGGTTTCTACGTCTTTCCCCTTCATATGTGGATGTTTTTCCAAGTACTGGCGGCTGAATCGGCGCATAAAGGGGAAGTCCAGTGCCCACCAGCACAGGCCGATAAAGGGCACGAAAATCAGCTCTGCCTTCAGGAAAAATTTAATGAAGGGAATTTTGCCAATGAACAGCCGTTGCAGCATCAGGATGTCGACCCAGGACTGGTGATTGGCGATCACCATGTACCACTCTTTAACGGACAGTTCCGGCAGCGGATGCACCACGACCCGGGTACCGCTGAGCAGGCGTTGATTCAGGTTGTTGATGGTGATCCAGGCGCTGGCGCAGCGATCGGCTCCCCAGCTGCACAGGCGCTTCAGCGGCGCAATGGGCAACAATTTCAGCAGCCCCAGGCCAAACACCAGAGGGAACCAGAACAGGGTATTGATGATGTAGCCCAGAAAGGCCAGCATGCCGCGTAAAGTGGTCAACAGATCTATCCATAACAAGAACTTAATATGCTGATATGTTAAACAGCTCCGACCAGAGCCTCAAGTAAAAACCCGGCCC
Organism: Ferrimonas kyonanensis DSM 18153; assembly: GCF_000425405.1. Taxonomy (GTDB): domain Bacteria; phylum Pseudomonadota; class Gammaproteobacteria; order Enterobacterales; family Shewanellaceae; genus Ferrimonas; species Ferrimonas kyonanensis. The sequence goes on from NZ_AUDJ01000001.1 coordinate 130,315, forward strand.
ATGACTCAGCCATTCAGCTGAGTCAGCAGCTTGTCCATGGCCCGATAGCCAAATGCCTGAGCCACATGGCGCCGTTCGACCCGGTCACAGTCATCCAGATCGGCGATGCTGCGGCTGACCCTCAGCAGACGATGAAAGGCGCGGATGGAGAGCTTGAGGCGAGTCACGCCACGTTCGGTAAAGTCTGCTATTTCGCTGCTAATGCCGACAGATTGGTTTAATTTCGACGATGATAGCTCGGCATTGAGGCAGCCTTGACGGGTCAGTGCCCGCTGGCGTGCCAGTAACACTTGCTGGCGGGCTTCGGTGCTGGTGAGGGCACCGCGCTGAGCCGCGTCGGTGAGCTGGCCCGGCGGCAGGCGGCTGACCTCGACGGTCAGATCGAAGCGATCCAGAAATGGCCCGGACAGGCGGGCCAGATAGCGGCGAATCTGCTCCGGGGTCGAGCGGGACTGAGCGCCGGTCTCGCCGCAGGGACTGGGGTTCATGGCGGCAATTAACTGAAAGCGGGCGGGAAAGGTCAGTTTGGCGGCGGCGCGGGAGATCACCACCTCGCCGGACTCCAGCGGCTCCCGCAGACTGTCGAGCACCGTGCGGGGGAACTCGGGCAGCTCATCCAGAAACAGCACGCCGTGGTGAGACAGGGAGATTTCGCCCGGTCGGGGAATGCCGCCGCCGCCCACCAGCGAGGCGGCAGAGCTGGAGTGGTGCGGCGCCCGAAACGGTCGCTGCAGCAGTTGCGCCGGCTGGCGGGGACGGCCGGCAACTGAGTGGATGGCCGCCACCGACAGGGCGGCTTCGATGGTCAGGGGCGGCAACAGATCGCAGAACCGGCTTGCCAGCATGGTTTTACCTGTGCCCGGTGGCCCCAGAAACAACAGATTGTGGCCACCGCTGGCGGCAATCATCAGGGCCTGCTTGCCCTGTTGCTGGCCGATGATGTCGGTCAGACATCCGTGGGCCAGCGGTGGGAAGGTGGCGGGGTTCAAAGGGGTCAGGCCGGGCAGTTGCTGCTGCCCCATCAGCGCTGCCACCAGCGGGCGCAGTTGGCAGGCCAGCATCGCTCGAATGCCGGGGATCAGCTGCAATTCGTCGCTGTCTCTGGCCGGCACCACCATCACCCGCTGTTTTTTCTGAGCCGCCAGGCCCGCAGGCAGCAGGCCGGTACAAGATTTAACCGCGCCGGACAGCGACAGCTCGCCGTAGAACTCGTAATTGTTAACCGCTTCTTCCGGCAATTGACCGGTTGCCACCAGAATACCCAGGGCGATGGCGAGATCGAATCGTCCGCCCTGTTTGGGCAGATCGGCCGGGGCCAAATTGACGGTAATGCGGCGGGCGGGAAAGTCGAATCCTTCGTTCTGCAGGGCGGCCCGAACCCGTTCTCTGGCCTCGCGTACCGAGGCTTCCGGCAATCCCACCAGGGTGAACGAGGGCAGGCCACCGGTGATGTGTACCTCCACCTGAATCTGGGGGGCTTCAATCCCCACCTGGGCTCGGGTAAGAACCTGTGCTAGCGCCATATTTGCCTCCCTGCAATGGCGACGGTGCTTCAAGTTTAGATGTTTTTACTTTGGGTTGGCTCGATTAATAAATTGTTACAATTCTGTTTTTCTGACAAATGGAAAATAATCTTTGCATAGTGAAATTGCCTATGCTAAATCTAAATAAGCTTAATTTTCGAACGTCCGCAGAATGTGTCTGCGGGCTGAACCAAAGGAAAAATTTTCACATGTTGCCTGTTTCTTTCAACCTACTGCTAGTCGTGGTCCTAACCGTGGTGATTATTATCACCGGCGGGGGAGCGCGTTTGGGAGAGGCACAGGCAGCCTAGAAAATACACCAGACAGCAACCCCCCGCACCGAAAGGTCCGGGGGGTTTTTTTTAGCCCTAAGGAAAGTCCACGGAGAGAAGCACCATGACCCAGATGTATCACCAAGCAGACGCTAACCCGAGTTTGTTGCAAGGTAAGACCGTCGCCGTACTTGGTTACGGAAGCCAAGGCCGAGGCCAGTCACTGAACCTGCGGGACAGTGGTGTCAACGTCGTCATCGGCCTGCGCCCCGGCGGTGCCAGCTGGAAGCAGGCGGAAGAGGAGGGCTGGCAACCGGTTCCTTTCGCCGATGCGGTGCGTGATGCCGACATTGTGATGGTGCTGATTCCGGACATGGCTCAGGCCGATAACTACAAAGAGTTCATCGAGCCCAACATCAAAGACGGCGCCATGCTGATGTTTAGCCACGGCCTCAACGTGCATTACGGCATGATTGAGCCGGCCAGCAACATCGATGTGGCCATGGTGGCCCCCAAGGGTCCGGGCTATCTGGTTCGGACCGAGTATGAAAAAGGCGCCGGCGTTCCTTGTCTGATGGCAGTTCATCAGGATACCAGTGGCTATGCCCATGCCCGTGCACTGGCTTATGCCGATGCCATTGGCGGTACTCGAGGCGGCGTGCTGACCACCAACTTCAAAGAGGAAACCGAAACTGACCTGTTCGGTGAGCAGGCGGTGTTGTGCGGCGGCGCGGTCGCCATGGTGCGCAAGGGCTGGGAAACCTTGGTGGAAGCCGGTTATCAGCCAGAGCTGGCCTACTTCGAGTGTCTGCACGAACTGAAGCTGATCGTCGACCTGTTGTATGAGGGTGGTATCTCCAAGATGCATGAATTCGTATCCGATACTGCGGCATACGGTGCCTTGACTCGAGGGGATCGCATCGTCGATGACCGAGCCAAGGAGACCATGAAGCAGGTACTGGCAGAGATTCAGAGCGGCGAGTTCACCCGCCAGTGGGTTGAGGAGTACAAGGCGGGCAGCCACAACTATCGGGCGGCTCAGGAAGCGGAGTGCAATCACCCCATCGAGAAAGTGGGTGCCGATTTGCGCAGTCGCATGAGCTGGTTGAACCGGGGAGAGTAAGCCAATGATCAGCGGAGCGGAAGCAGTCGTTCGAACCATAGAGGGATTTGGGGTAGAGACGGTCTTTGGGTATCCCGGCGGCGCCATCATGCCGGTTTACGATGCCATGCTCGACTCGCCCGTGAATCACATGTTGTGTCGTCATGAGCAGGGCGCCGCGTTTGCGGCCATCGGTTTCGCCCGGGCCTCGGGCAAGGTGGGAGTGTGCATCGCCACCTCCGGCCCCGGAGCCACCAACCTGCTGACCTCGTTGGCGGACGCCTACATGGATTCCATTCCGCTGGTTGCCATTACCGGCCAGGTGCCTACCGCCGCCATCGGTACCGATGCCTTTCAGGAGATCGACGTACTGGGGTTGTCGCTGGCCTGCACCAAGCACAGTTTTTTGGTGCAGCGCCCGGAGGACCTGTGCGACACCCTGCAACAGGCGTTCGCCCTGGCCAAAGAGGGACGTCCCGGCCCGGTGTTGGTGGACATCCCCAAAGATGTGCAGCAGGCGATGGTGGAGTTTCATCCGCCGCTGACCGCCCACAGCAACGGCGATGGCATCGGTGATTTCCCGTTGGCGGAGGCACATCAGATGTTGCGTGACGCTAAACGGCCGGTGCTCTATGTCGGCGGTGGCGTCGGCATGGCCGGGGCGGTGCCTCAGCTGCGTCAGTTTATCGAGACCACCGGCATGCCGTCGGTGGCCACCCTCAAGGGGCTGGGGGCGGTAGCGCCAGGCACCTCGGGCTTTATGGGCATGCTTGGCATGCACGGCACCAAGGCGGCCAACCTGGCAGTCCAGGAGTCGGATCTGTTGATTGCCGTGGGCGCCCGCTTCGACGACCGGGTGACTGGCAAACTGGACGAGTTTGCGCCCAGTGCCAAGGTGATTCATCTGGACATTGACCCGGCGGAGCTGTCGAAGCGGCGGGCGGCTCACTTGAGCCACAGCGCCGATCTGAAGCTGGTATTGCCGGCGATGGCCATGGCCTTGGAGTTAGATGACTGGCGCCAGCTGTGCGACCGACGTGCCCAGGAGTGGGCCTTCGATTACCGCTGTCCCGGTGCCGGCGTGTTTGCCCCGGCGCTGTTGAACAGCCTGTCGCAGCGCCTGCCAAAAGGCACGGCCGTGGCCTGTGATGTGGGCCAGCACCAGATGTGGGTAGCCCAGCACATGAGCTTTGACGGACCCGAAAATCACATCTCCAGCTCCGGCCTCGGCACCATGGGCTTTGGCATTCCCGCCGGCATCGGTGCCCAGTTTGCCCGGCCGGATGAAACCGTACTGGTGGTGTCCGGAGACGGCTCATTCATGATGAATGTGCAGGAGCTGGCCACCGTCAAACGGGCCAAGTTACCGCTGAAGCTGTTGTTGCTGGACAACCAGCGTCTGGGGATGGTGAAGCAGTGGCAGGAGTTGTTCTTCGAGGAGCGGTACAGCGAAACCGACCTATCCGATAACCCCGATTTTGTGTCACTGGCGGCGGCCTTTGACATTCCCGGCAGCCACATCTGGCGCCAAGACCAGGTTGAGGAAGGCCTCAACCAGTTACTGAACAGCGATGGACCGTTTTTGTTACACGTGTCCATCTCCGAAAAAGAGAACGTCTGGCCTTTGGTTCCACCCGGGGCGTCCAATAGCGATATGATGGAGAAGCAGTCATGAGTCAGCATACCTTGTATATCGAAATGAACCCGGCGCCTGAAGTGTTGGAGCGGGTCTTGAGAGTTACTCGCCACCGTGGCTTTACCGTGTGTCATATGCACATGAGCAGCATGGATCGTAAAGCCAACATCGCGGTGACCGTGGACAGTGAGCGTCCGATTGAGCATCTGACCAAGCAGTTGGACAAGTTGTTCGATGTACAGAATTGCCGCCTGGAGATCTCCCAGGCACGTATCGCGAACGGTTAGACAAGGAGTAGATTGTGAGCCAAGCGGACTTTATCTGGTTTAACGGCAAAATGATGCCCTGGCAAGACGCCCAGGTGCACGTATTAAGCCATGCCCTGCATTACGGATCCTCGGTGTTTGAGGGGATTCGAGCCTACCACACCCCGAAAGGGCCGGCGGTGTTCCGCTTGAAGGAGCACATTCAACGTCTGTATGACTCCGCCAAGATCTACCGCATGCCGATCCCCTTCGCCCCGGCGGAGTTGGAGCAGGCCTGCCGTGACACCATCAACGACAATGGCCTCGACAGCGCCTACATTCGGCCGTTGGCCTTCTATGGCAACGTTGGCCTCGGTGTCAACGTGCCGGCGGGATCTCAGGCCGAGGTGATCGTCGCTTCGTTCCCTTGGGGGGCCTACCTTGGGGAAGAAGCCAGCCAGGAAGGGGTGGATGTGTGCGTGTCCTCTTGGAATCGAATGGCGCCGAACACCATGCCAACGGCGGCGAAAGCGGGGGGAAATTACCTGTCTTCCCAGCTGATTTCCGGTGAGGCCAAGCGCCACGGTTACGCCGAGGGCATCGCCCTGGACGTTAATGGTCAGATCTCCGAAGGCGCCGGTGAGAACCTGTTCGTGGTGAAAAACGGTGTGCTGATCACCCCGCCGGTGACCGCCGCCATTCTGCCGGGGATCACTCGGGACACCATCATGACCCTGGCTCGGGATGCCGGCTATCAGGTGAAGGAGGAAGCGCTGGCACGGGAAGCCCTGTATCTGGCCGATGAGGTGTTTATGACCGGCACCGCCGCCGAAATTGTGCCGGTGCGATCCGTCGACGGCATTCAGGTGGGCGAAGGCCTGCGCGGACCGGTGACCGCCGATCTGCAGGCCGCGTTCTTCGGCCTGTTCTCCGGAATTACTGAAGACAAATGGGGCTGGCTGGATTACGTCAGCGAAGAAGCGGAAAACAAGCAGGAATTTGCCGCCTGCACCACGGCCAAAGTGCTGTAATACCAAATTGTTGTAAGGGTTAGAGATGCCAAAATTGCGATCGGCGACCTCCACTGCGGGGCGGAATATGGCGGGCGCACGCGCCCTGTGGCGGGCCACCGGAATGACGGATCAGGATTTTGGCAAGCCGATTATTGCGGTCGCCAACTCCTTTACCCAGTTCGTTCCCGGCCATGTGCACCTGAAAGACATGGGCCAACTGGTGGCCGGTGCCATTGAAGCCGCCGGTGGCGTGGCCAAAGAGTTTAATACCATCGCCGTGGACGATGGCATCGCCATGGGCCACGGCGGCATGCTGTACTCGTTGCCGAGCCGAGAGTTGATCGCCGACAGCGTCGAATACATGGTCAATGCCCACTGTGCCGATGCGCTGGTGTGCATCTCCAACTGCGACAAGATCACCCCCGGTATGCTGATGGCGTCGTTGCGCCTCAACATTCCGGTTATCTTTGTCTCCGGCGGGCCCATGGAAGCGGGTAAGACCAAGCTGTCGGATCAGATCATCAAGCTGGATCTGGTGGACGCCATGGTGCAGGCCGCCGATCCCAATGTGTCTGACCAGCAGGCGGAACAGGTGGAGCGCAGTGCCTGCCCGACCTGCGGTTCCTGCTCTGGCATGTTTACCGCCAACTCGATGAATTGTCTGGTGGAAGCGCTGGGGCTGGCGTTGCCTGGCAATGGCTCGATGCTGGCTACCCATGCCGATCGCAAACAGCTGTTTCTCGATGCCGGCAATCGCATCGTCGAGCTGGCCAACCGCTGGTACCAGCAGGACGATGCCACGGCCCTGCCCCGGGGCATCGCCACCAAGACCGCTTTTGCCAATGCCATGGCGCTGGACATCGCCATGGGCGGCTCCACCAACACCGTTCTTCATCTGCTGGCGGCAGCGCAAGAAGCGCAGGTCGATTTCACCATGGCCGACATGGATGCCCTGTCCAGACGGGTTCCGCAGCTGTGCAAGGTCGCGCCCTCCACGCCCAAATACCACATGGAAGACGTGCACCGTGCCGGTGGGGTCATGGGGCTGCTGGCCGAGTTGGCTCGCGGCGATCTGATCGACACCCAGGTGCCTCATGTGGCCGGTGACAGCCTGGCGGAGGTGTTGCAGCGATTCGATATCGCCTCGGCGCCGTCGGCCCAGGTGACCGAGTTTTACCGTGCCGGCCCGGCGGGCATACGGACCACTCAGGCGTTTTCCCAGCAGTGCCGCTGGCCGACGCTGGATGCCGACCGGGAGGGCGGTTGCATCCGTGACGTTGACCATGCCTATTCCGAAGAGGGTGGGCTGGCGGTGCTCAGCGGTAACATGGCGCCCAAGGGCTGCATTGTGAAGACCGCCGGTGTGCCGGACAGCTGCCTGACCTTCCGCGGTCCGGCCCGTGTGTTTGAAAGCCAGGATGCGGCAGTGGCCGGCATTCTCGACGGTGAGGTTCAGGCCGGCGAGGTGGTGGTGATTCGCTATGAGGGCCCCAAAGGGGGGCCGGGCATGCAGGAGATGCTGTACCCCACCAGTTACCTGAAATCCATGGGCCTCGGACAGCAGTGCGCCCTGATCACCGACGGCCGTTTCTCCGGTGGCACCTCCGGGTTGTCCATCGGCCACGTGTCGCCGGAAGCCGCCAGCGGCGGCGTCATCGCCCTGGTCGAAAATGGGGACATCATCGACATCGACATTCCTAACCGCCGCATCGAGCTGGTGGTGGAGTCCGCCTTGCTGGCTACCCGCGCCGAAGGGTGCGCGTATCAGCCCGTGGGGCGCACTCGCTTGGTGAGCCCGGCCCTGAAAGCCTACGCCATGCTGGCCACCAGCGCCGATCAGGGTGCGGTCCGGGATCTGGCCAAACTGGAGTCGCTGTAATGGTGGCCCTGGTCAAGCCACAGTCTCAGGATCTGGCCCAGGCCTATCTGCGCCAAATCCTGATGGCGCCGGTGTACGACGTCGCCCGGGTCACCAGCCTGGATCCCATGGCCAAGCTGTCTCAGCGTCTGGGAGCCGAGGTGTGGCTGAAGCGGGAGGATCAGCAACCGGTGCACTCGTTTAAGCTGCGGGGCGCCTACAACTGCATCAGTCAGCTGTCGGCATCCCAGCGCCAGGCCGGGGTAGTGGCCGCCTCGGCGGGCAACCACGCCCAGGGGGTGGCCCTGTCGGCCAGCCAGCTCGACATTCGGGCGGTGATCGTGATGCCGGCCACCACTCCGGACATCAAGGTAGAGGCGGTGCGTCGTCATGGTGGCGAAGTGGTGCTTCATGGTGACAATTTTGACAGTGCCTATCAGCATGCCCGTGAGCTGTCAGAACAGCAGGGATTGACGTTGATTCCGCCGTTTGACGATGAGGCGGTGATCGCGGGGCAGGGCACCATAGGTCAGGAGTTGCTGCAGCAGCAGCGGCATCTGGATGCCATCTTTGTGCCGGTCGGTGGCGGTGGCCTGATTGCCGGCGTGGCCGCCTACATCAAGGCACTGGCGCCGCAGATCAAGGTGATTGGCGTCGAGCCGGAAGACGCCGCCTGCCTGAAGGCGGCCTTGGCGGCGGACCGGCCGGTGACCCTGGATCGGGTCGGGCTGTTTGCCGACGGGGTGGCGGTGAAGCGCATCGGCGAGGCGCCGTTTGCGGTGGCCCGTCAGTGTGTCGATGAGGTGATCACCGTATCCTCCGATGAGATCTGCGCCGCGGTGAAGGACATCTTCGAGGATACTCGCGCCATTGCCGAACCTGCCGGTGCCCTGGCGCTGGCAGGACTGAAACGCTACCGTGACGGTCGTCGCGACCCGCAGAAGCTGGCGGCGATCCTGTCCGGTGCCAATGTGAATTTTCACAGCCTGCGCTACGTGTCGGAGCGGTGTGAACTGGGTGAAGGCAAGGAGGCGGTACTGGCGGTCACCATTGCCGAGCAGAAGGGCAGTTTCCTGCGCTTCTGCCAGCTGCTGGGACAGCGTTCCATTACCGAATTCAACTACCGGCTCGCCAGCCGGGATAGTGCCAACATCTTTGTCGGGTTGCGGCTGAAGCAGCAGAGTGAGCTGGACACCATCAGCGCGCTGCTGACCGAGAATGGCTACCCCCATGAGGACCTGTCGGCGGACGAAACCGCCAAATTGCATGTGCGTTACATGGTGGGGGGGCAGCCGATTCCGCCGGTGAAAGAGCGGCTGTTTCATGTCACCTTCCCCGAGCATCCCGGTGCGCTGCTGCAGTTTTTGATTCGCCTGGGCCAGCGTTGGAACATCTCGTTGTTTCATTACCGCAACCACGGCGCCGCCTACGGCCGGGTACTGATGGGGCTGGAGTGTCCCGACGGCGCCGAAACCGAAATGCAGCAGTTCGTCGCTCAGTTGCCGCTGGAATGCCGCGATGTGACCGACAGCCCCTCCTACCGCTATTTTCTCAGCAGTCGCCACGACTGACTGGTTAGTGCCCCAGCCGTGACGGCGTGCTCGCGCTGCTGGGGCCGTTGCCGGCCGATGATTCATCTTCGCTGCAAGTGACGGTTATTGGCTGCCAATCGAACCGAAATTCCACCTCTTTTCCACTCACATTGCTCTACCTTTAGTGGAGCACCCCATGACTAATTGACTTCAAAACAGAGGTTTCTTTACAAGAAACACTAAAAGTTACATTTTGAAAACTAGACATACATGCACGTATGTCTGTAAACTTCCGGCAATAAAATTGGGGTCTCTTTAATCGAGACGGGTTAAGTCACCCTCTAAGAATCAAGCTTCTGCAGCGCCTTTTCCCAAGGCCTGCAGATGGGGAGAGCGGGAATGTTCAAACGTTTTGCAGTGGTACTCGGAGGCCTGCTGGTGATACTGGCGGTCATCGGTGGAATTAAGTTCAAACAGGTTCAGGAAGGCATGGCTCAGCTGGCCAACTTCGCCCCGCCACCGGCGACGGTGTCGGTGGTGGAAGCCAAGGCGGTTCAGTGGCGACCTCAGGTGGCCAGTGTCGGTACCCTCAATGCCATTGAAGGCATCGAGCTGGCGGCCGAAGTGTCCGGACTCATCGATGGCATCTTCTTCAAGAGTGGCCAGCAGGTGAAAGCGGGACAGCTGTTGCTGACCCTCAACGACGACGTGGAAGTGGCCAACCTGGCGGCCTATCAGGCGCAGGCGGAGCTGGCGCAGATTAAGTTTAAGCGTAACGAAGGGTTGTTCCGTAACAACAACATTTCCGAGACCGATTTCGATCAGTCCAGCGCCGACCTCAAGGTGGCGAACGCCAATGTTCAGCAGACTAAGGCCAGCATCGCCAAGAAAAACATCAAGGCGCCGTTCAGCGGTGTGCTGGGGATTCGCAAGTTCAGCATGGGCCAGTACATCAGTAATGGTGATGCCCTGGTGACGCTGCAGGATACCCGCTCCCTGTACGCGGACTTTTCCGTGCCGGAGCAGTACCTGCCTAAGCTGTACACCGGCCAGGATGTGATCTTCCATGCCAGTTCGGCGCCGGAGACAGAATTCCACGGCAAGGTGATTGCCGTCGAAGCCAAGGTGGATGAAAACACCCGTAACATCGCCATTCGTGCCGAGGTGCCCAACGACAGCGGCGAGCTGCACCCGGGCATGTACGCCGACATCCGTCTGCTGATGAAAGAGACCATCAGTCCCATCGTACTGCCCAGTACTGCCATCTCCTACAGCCCCTTTGGCGATGCGGTCTTCGTGGTGGAGAAAGATGACCAGGGCAATGACGTTGCCCGTCGTATCTATGTGCAGGTGGGTGAGCAGCGTGGCGACGGTGTCGCCATCCTCAGCGGCCTGGAAGAGGGCATGATGGTGGTGAATGCCGGCATCACCAAACTGGAAAACGGCACTCAGGTGATCATCTCTGACGCCGTCCAGCTGTAAGGGTTTTCAATGAAATTTACTGACGTATTTATTCGGCGTCCGGTACTGGCCATTGTCCTCAACTTGCTGTTGTTGGTCTTTGGTGCCCGGGCGTACATGGATCTCCAGGTTCGGCAATACCCGGACATGGAGATTGGCCAGGTCGATGTCACCACGGTTTACCCTGGTGCCAACGCCGAGCTGGTGCAGGGGTTTGTGACCCAGCCGATTCAAGAGGCGATCTCCTCGGCCGAGGGCATCGACTATGTTACTGCCAGCTCCAGTGCCGGTGTGTCTACCATCTCGGTCTTCCTCAACCTCGGTTATGACGCCAACACCGCCATGGCGGAGATGCTGACCAAGCTGAATGAGGTGTCCGGTCGCCTGCCTGAGAGCATCGACGATCCGGTGCTGGCCAAGAGTACCGCCGGCGGCGGTGCCATCATGTATCTGGCCTATTTCAGTGACAGCATGTCTGGCGTCGAGATCACCGACTACCTGAAGCGGGTGGTACAGCCCAAGCTGACCGAAGTGGAAGGGGTGGCAGAAGCCCAGTTGTATGGGGAGAAAGAGTTCTCCATGCGCATCTGGTTGGATCCGGTGCGGATGCAGGCCAATGGTGTGACCAGCAACGACATCAACAGTGCACTGAGCCAGAACAACTTTCAGTCCGCTGCCGGTGAGGTTCGTGACAGCTACACCGTGACCTCGGTGCGGGCGTCAACGTCACTGCAGGATGAGGTGTCCTTCGGCAACATCACCGTCAAAAGCGACGGCAATGCGGTGGTGCGGCTGCGAGACGTGGCCCGGGTGGAACTGGCGCCAAAGTCAGACAAGGTGTACGGCATGTACAAAGGTACGCCGGCCATCTTTGTGGGTATCACCACCACCCCGGACGCCAACTCCCTGGATGTGGCCAAGGGGGTGCATGCGGTATTGCCGGAGATCGAGCGTAACCTGCCCGATGGCCTGAGTCAGGTGATGAACCACGACTCCACCGAGTTTATTCAGGAGTCCATCGACGAGGTATTGATGACCCTGGTGGAAGCCGTGGTGATCGTGGTGCTGGTGGTGTTCCTGTTCCTGGGTTCCCTGCGCAGCGTGATGATTCCGATCATTACCGTACCGCTGTCATTGATCGGCGTCGGCCTGTTTATGATGGGGCTGGGTTTCTCCATCAACCTGCTGACATTGCTGGCGCTGGTGATGGCCATCTCCCTGGTGGTGGACGATGCCATTGTGGTGGTGGAGAACGTTCACCGTCACATCGAGGAGGGACTGTCTCCCGTGCGTGCGGCGGTGGTTGGTGCCCGTGAAATCGCCATGCCGGTGATCGCCATGACCATTACCCTGGCGGCGGTGTATGCCCCCATCGGCTTTATGGGTGGACTGACCGGCTCGCTGTTTACCGAGTTTGCCTTTACCCTGGCCGGGGCGGTACTGATCTCCGGTTTCATCGCGTTGACTCTGTCACCGATGATGAGCAGCAAGTTGCTCAACAAAGAGGATTTGCACAAGCCGTTTCCCCAGTATCTGGATCGCCTGTTCGCCAAGGTGAAAGACAAGTATCAGGCGATCCTGGTGCAGGTGGTGGGCCACTACAAGGCCGCCATCGCCACCGGCGCGGTGCTGCTGTTTGCCGCCATTGGCGTGATGTTCATGATGACCCAGTCGGAACTGGCGCCGGATGAGGATCAGGGCTACATCTTCAACATCGCCAACGGCCCGGACAATGGCAACGTGCACTACAGTGCCGCCTATGGCCGTCAGTTTACCGACATGGTGTCGCAGTACCCTGAGTACCGAATGGCGCTGGTGTTTGCCGGTTACCCCAGTGAAAGCGGCTTTATGTCGGTGGTGGCATTGAAGCCCTGGAGCCAGCGAATTCGCAGCCAGATGGAGATTCAGCCACAGATGCAGCAGGATGCCAAGAGCATTGCCGGTTTGGAGGTGTTCAGCATCAACCCGCCGGCCCTGCCCGGAGTGGCCTCCGGACTGCCGGTGAACTTTGTGGTGACCACCACCGCGGATCACGCCACCCTGTATGAGGTGATGAACAAGCTCAAGCAGGAGGCGGAAGCCAGTGGCCTGTTTATGGTGGTCAACAACACGCTGAAGATCAGTAAGCCTCAGGTGCACATTCAGATCGACCGCGAAAAAGCCGGTCAGCTGGGGATCTCGATGCAGACCATCGGCAGCGTATTGTCCACTCAACTGGGTGACTTCCGTACCAACTACTTCGACATTCAGGGCCGCAGCTACGAGGTGATCCCTCAGGCGGACGCACCGTTCCGTTCCACGGCGGATCGCATCTCCGATCTGTACGTATCCAGCAGCACCGGTGAGTCGATTCCGCTGTCTACCGTGGTCAAGGTTAGCAATGAGGTGATCCCCAATGCTCTGACCCAGTTTCAGCAGCTGAACTCCGCCACTTTGGAAGCGATGCCGATGCCGGGTGCGGCCACCATTGCCGATGCCCATGTGTTCCTCAAGGCCAAGTTGCAGGAGATCGCGCCCAAGGGGTACGCCTATGACTTTGGTGGCCAGAGCCGTCAGTTTGAGACCGAAGGCAGCGCCCTGTACGTAACCTTTGCTCTGGCACTGCTGGTGATCTTCCTGGTGCTGGCGGCGCAATTTGAAAGCTGGCGCGATCCTGTGGTGGTGCTGGTGACCGTGCCGTTGTCGATCTTCGGTGCCATGATTCCGCTGTTCCTCGGGGCCGCCACCCTGAACATCTACACCCAGGTGGGTCTGATCACCCTGGTGGGGCTGATCTCCAAGCACGGCATCTTGATCGTGGAGTTTGCGAACCAGCTGCAGCGGGAAGGGCGAGACAAGGCCCAGGCGGTGATCGAGTCTGCGGCCCTGCGTCTGCGTCCCATTCTGATGACCACCGCCGCCATGGTACTGGGGGTGATGCCGCTGGTGCTGGCGACCGGAGCCGGTGCGGTATCCCGGTTTAACATTGGTCTGGTGATCACCGTTGGTTTGTCGGTGGGCACCCTGTTTACCCTGTTTGTGGTACCGGTGATGTACGCGTTACTGGCCAAACGCATTGATGTCAGCGAAGAGGCGGCCCTGGTGCAGGAGACCCGCGCCTGACCTGACTGACAACGAACCTGACTTTGACGAGTCCAAGCCACCCTTCGGGGTGGCTTTTTTGTGTACAAGTGTAAATATCTGAATTTACCCCTTGATCAAATCTAAATAGTAATTATTATCATCCGCATTCAAATATATAAATATGTCACTCTTTAGGGGATTGGGAAATGTTGTTTACTCCGACTCGTTTGGCCGTAGCCGTGGTGGCGGTGATCAGTGCTGGTGGTGCCGTTGCCGAAGAAACCAAGGCGACGCTGTTTGATGACGTGGTGGTTTCCGCCAGCCGCACCGGTGCCCAGAAAGCCGAAAAGGTGCCGGCCGCCATGGCGGTGGTGGATGCCGAACAGATTGAAAACCAACAGATGACCACCATCTCCGACCTGGTGCGTTATGAACCGGGTGTCGATGTCTCCGGCAGCGGCCGCTTTGGCCTGCAGGATTTCACCATCCGCGGCATCGGTGGCAACCGGGTCAAGATCATGGTGGATGGGGTGGATCAGAGCAATGGCTACGATTCGGGCACCGAGTTCATGCGCGCCGGCCGCAACTTTGTCGATATGGATACCCTCAAGCAGGTGGAGATCACCAAGAGCCCGGCATCGACCCTGTACGGCAGTGACGCCATCGGCGGAGTGGTGGCCTTTACCACCAAGGATCCGGCCGACTACCTGGAGGCCGGTGATGACACCGCCCTGTCGCTGAAAGCCGGGTATACCGGTCGTGACCAGAGCTTTGCCGAAACCGTGACCCTGGCCAACCGCAGCGGCGCCTGGGAATCCTTGCTGTTGTATACCCGCCGCGACGGTAAAGAGACCGAGACCCAGGGCAGTGTCGGTGGCATCGGCGACGATCGTACCGAGGCCGATCCCATGGACATCACCTCCAACAACGTGCTGGCGAAACTGATTTATGCCGGCAGTGAGGCCCACCGACTGGGCATGGTGGCAGAACATTACGACTCCAGTACCGAAGGGGAGCTGTTGTCCTTGAATGACGGCGAACCCGGAGCGCCAGGTGTCACCTACGCCAATCAGATGGCAGACGACAGCACCACCCGTACCCGGATTGGCGTGTTCCACGACTGGGACGCCAACCTGGCCGCGTTTGACACCCTGAAATGGACCCTGGACTATCAGGACAGTGAATCGGATCAGGTAACCAGTAACTGGTATTCCTACTATCAGACCGACCGTCGCATGTCCCGGCAGTACCAGGAAACCAGCTGGCAGTTTTCGCTGGATCTGGCCAAGGATCTGAGCCTGGGCAGCAGCAATCACGTCATCAGTTACGGCCTGGACGTCAACCGTGAAGACCTGGAAAACCTCAACGTCACCAGCTATGCCAGTGACAAGCCGACCGACGTCAGTCGCTATGCGCCAAAGGCGGAGGCTACCACCTATGGCCTGTATTTGCAGGATGAGATCACCCTGGGTGCACTGACGCTGATTCCGGGCCTGCGTTACGACAACACCGAAATGAAACCCAACATCGATGAGTACTATCACGGTGGGGATGAATTCAAAGACCACAACAGCGATAAGCTGACCTGGCGACTGGGTACCCTGTACCAGTTGACCGACAACCTGACCGGGTTCTTTAACTACGCTCAGGGCTTCCGTTCCCCGGACCTGAAAGAGATGTACTACGCCGAGGACAGTGGCCGCGGTTACGCCTTGCTGGCGAATCCGGACCTGGAAGCGGAAGAGAGTGACGCCTTTGAACTGGGCCTGCGCGGCACCTCGGATTACGGCTCGGCCGAGTTGGTGCTGTTCTACAACCAGTACGACAATTTCATTCAACAGACTGCGGACTACAGCAACCCGGCTTACCCTTATGGCCAACTGCAGTACAACAACGTCGATGAAGCCACCATCAAAGGGGCGGAGTTTAAGTCTCAACTGTGGCTGGACAGCCTGCTGGGGGCACCGGAGGGGCTAAGCCTGAATCTGTCGGTGGCGTACGCCGAAGGTACCAACGACACCCAGGATCAACCGCTGAACGAGGTGGCGCCGCTGAATGGGGTGATTGGTCTCTCCTTCGATCAGGCCGATGGCATCTGGGGCGGGACCCTGAACTGGACTCTGGTCCAGGGTAAGGATGAGTCTGACATCGCCGAGGCCACCGACGGATTTGGCCAGCCGACCGAGTCTTACGCCACGGCCGGCTACGGTGTGGTAGACGTGACTGGTTACTACAATGTCAGCGAAGCCTTCGTGATTCGTGGTGGGGTATTTAACCTGTTGGACAAGAAGTACATTCAGTGGAGTGATGTGGGTGGCATGGAGGCGGGTCGAACCTATATGGATCGTTTCTCCCAGCCTGGCCTCAATGTCGGCATCAGCGCCACGTACACGTTCTGATCCGGTTTGCATCATCGCTGATCAGATCCAAGGCTGCCTTCGGGCAGCCTTTTTTTGCGTTTAAAACGCTCAATTGCCGTGGCTGTATACCTTGGAAAAATAAAGCGTGCTAACGTGGGACTTTCGAATTCTTTAAGGGCAACAAGCAGGAAGGTCGCCATGTCGTTTAAGCCGTTTAACCCGCCGTCACGTACTTTGATGGGCCCGGGCCCGTCCGATGTTCATCCTCAGGTGCTGCAGGCCCTGGCCAAACCCACTGTGGGTCACCTGGATCCGACCTTCATCGCGATGATGGACGAGGTCAAGGCCCTGCTGCAGTACGCGTTCCAGACCGACAACCCCTTTACCATCGCCGTGTCTGCCCCGGGCAGCGCCGGCATGGAGACCTGCTTCGTCAACCTGATGGAGCCCGGTGAGAAAGTGATCGTATGTCGCAACGGCGTGTTTGGCGAACGGATGCGTCAGAATGTGGAGCGACTGGGCGGGGAAGCGATCGTGGTCGACGATGCCTGGGGCACGCCGGTCAGCGTCGATAAGGTGGCGGCGGCTCTGCAGCAACATCCGGATGCCAAGTTCCTGGCGTTCGTGCATGCGGAAACCTCAACTGGGGCTCTGTCGGATGCCAAAGCCTTGTGTGCCCTGGCGCAGCAGCATGAGTGTTTGTCCATCGTCGATGCGGTGACCTCGCTGGGGGGCGTCGAACTCAGGGTCGACGACTGGGGCATCGATGCCATCTATTCCGGTAGCCAGAAATGCCTGTCCTGTGTGCCGGGGATCTCGCCGGTGTCGTTTTCTCCCAAGGCGGTGGCCAAACTGGAAGCCCGGCAGACGCCGGTGCCCAGTTGGTTCCTGGATCAGACATTGGTAATGGGCTACTGGAGTGGCACCGGCAAGCGCAGTTACCACCACACCGCCCCGGTCAACAGCCTGTACGCCCTGCACGAATCCCTGCGCCTGCTCCATGAAGAGGGGTTGGAAAATGCCTGGGCCCGTCATGATCGCATGCATCAGAAACTGAAAGCTGGCCTGGAGAAACTGGGATTGCGCTTTGTGGTGGAGCAAGCCCATCGTCTGCCTCAACTGAATGCGGTCTACCTGCCGCAAGGGGTCGATGATGCCGAGGTTCGCGGCCAGTTGTTGAACCGCTTCAACCTGGAGATCGGTGCCGGCCTGGGGGATCTGGCTGGTAAGGCCTGGCGCATCGGCCTGATGGGCTATGCCGCCAGAGAGGAAAACGTCACCCTGTGCCTGGGGGCCCTGGAAGAGGTGCTGAGCTAAGCCTCCCTGCAGTGGCTGCCATCAGGGACCCGTATTGGGTCCCTTTTTTATTGGCGGAGCGTCGAGCTCAAGTCAGCCAGTGTTTTTTGTCATAGGCGTATGCAGATCTCACTTTGCAATCTCCCCGCTTGATTAACATGAAATGATAATTATTATCATTCTCATCATGACGATGTGTTCATCACTTTTTGGGGTTCTGATATGACTTTCGCGCCGACACGCACCGCCGTGGCCATTGTGGCCGCACTCTGTTCAACACAGGCTCTGGCCGAGGATGCCAAAGCAACCCTGTTTGATGATGTGGTGGTCTCCGCCAGTCGCACCTCGGCGCAAAAGGCGGCGGACGTGCCAGCGGCGATGGCAGTCGTGGATGCGGAGCAGATTGAAAATCAACAGGTTACGGATATTTCGCAGTTGGTTCGCTATGAGCCAGGTGTGGATGTTTCCGGCAGTGGTCGCTTTGGGTTGCAGGATTTTACCATCCGCGGTATTGGCGGCAATCGAGTCAAAATCATGGTCGATGGGGTGGATCAGATTAACGGCTACGATTCGGGTACCGAGTTTATGCGTTCCAGCCGTAACTTTGTCGACATGGACACCCTCAAACAGGTGGAGATCACCAAGAGCCCGGCATCGACCCTGTACGGCAGTGACGCCATTGGTGGAGTGGTGGCCTTTACCACCAAGGATCCGGCCGATTACCTTGAGGCCGGTGATGACACGGCCTTAGCGTTAAAAGCGGGCTACAGTGGCCAGGATCAAACGTTTTCTGAGAGCCTGACTCTGGCCAACCGCACCGGAAACTGGGAATCGATGCTGCTGTACACCCGCCGGGACGGCGAAGAGACCGAAACTCAGGGCAGTGTCGGTGGCATCGGCGACGATCGCACCAAGGCTGATCCCATGGACGTAGCGGTCAACAACATTCTGGCAAAGCTGATTTTCGACGGTCAGGGCGCTCATCGTGTGGGTACCACCCTGGAGTGGCATGATGCCAGCACAGAGGGCGAGTTGCTGTCACACAACGATGGCATGCCTGGTGCGCCTGGGGTGACCTATGCCAATCAGACCGCTGACGACAGTACCAAGCGGGTTCGAATCGGCGCGTTTCATCACTGGCAGGCCAACTTGTCGTTGTTCGATACGCTGAAGTGGTCTGTGGATTATCAGGACAGTGAGTCGGATCAGATCACCAGTAACTGGTATTCCGGCGTGAGTACCGACCGCCGCATGTCTCGTCAGTATCAGGAAACCAGCTGGCAGTTGTCTCTGGACATGGCCAAGCGAGTGACTCTGGGCAGCAGTGACCACAGCATCAGCTACGGCGCCGATTTCAATCGGGAGGACTTGGAGAATCTCAATATCACCAGTTATGCCGACGGACGGGATACCGACATCAGCCGCTTTGCCCCCAAGGCGCAGGCCACCAGTTACGGGCTGTATCTGCAGGATGAGATCCGTCTCGGCGCGCTGACGGTGATTCCCGGCCTGCGTTACGACAATACTGAGATGAAGCCAGAGATCGACCAGTACTATCCTGGTGGTGAAGATTTTGATGACCACAACAGCGATAAGCTGACCTGGCGCCTGGGAACTCTGTATCAGATCAGTGAGGGTTTGAGTGGTTTCTTCAATTACGCTCAGGGCTTCCGTTCTCCGGATCTGAAAGAGATGTATTACGCCTACTCTCGACAGGGGATTTACGCCATCCTGGCCAATCCGGATCTGGAACCAGAAGAGAGTGATGCCTTTGAGTTGGGGCTGCGGGGTGCCAGTGACTATGGCTCGGCGGAGTTGGTGCTGTTTTACAACCAGTACGATAATTTTATCGACTCCACGACCGACTACTCCAATCCAGATTTTCCTTACGGGCAGTCCCAGTACAACAACGTAACCGAAGCCACCATCAAGGGCGTTGAATTCAAGTCGCAATGGTGGCTGGACAGCCTACTGGGAGCGCCAGAAGGACTGAGCCTGAATTTGGCTGTGGCGTACGCCGAGGGTTCCGATGACAGCAAAGATCAGCCACTTAACTCCGTTGCACCGCTGAACGGTGTGCTGGGTCTGTCGTTTGACGATGCCGATGGAGTTTGGGGGGGCGTGTTGAACTGGACTCTGGTGCAAGGCAAAGACGAGTCAGACATTGCCGTTGCCACAGACTTCATGGGTCGGCCCATCGATTCGTATGCGACCGCTGGCTATGGGGTCGTGGACGTAACCGGTTACTACAACGTCAGTGATCAACTGGTGGTGCGCGGAGGCATCTTTAATCTGCTGGATAAGCAGTTTATTCGCTGGAACGATGTGGCTGGCATGGAAGCGGGCCGCACCAATATGGATCGCTACACTCAGCCTGGCATCAACCTGGGCATCAGTGCGACCTATACGTTCTGAGGCGGGAGGCCAGTGAAACTGGTGCCGGGCGAATTGCCCGGCGACAACAAAGGACTCTTCGGAGTCCTTTTTAGTGTTAGTGGCGGCCCAACCATTGGGTGATGGCGTCTACGACCTGGTCGCGGATGGCAGGAATCTCCACCAGCAGTTCGTGGCGGGCGCCGGCCAGAGGCATCAGCGTCATCGATTGGCCGCGAGCCACCACCCGCTCCATGACGTCGTTGTCGACGATGGCATCCTCCCGAGCCTGCATCACCAGGGTGGGGGTGGTCAGCCGGTGTGCCTGCTCCTGAATCTGGTCCATGGCGGTAAAGGACTCCACCATCCACTGGTTGGAGGGCGAGCCCAGTTGCAGTTGTGGCACCTGCTGGTACAGAGACTGAAATGCCTGGTAGCGCTCGGCATCCTGGGTCAGATCGTTGTCCTCGAACGGCACTGGCTGGTAGTCGGTGCCACCGGGGATGTAGGCTGGCTGCCCCTGCCAGCGGTTCCAGCGAGCCAGCATCGATAACACCGGCTCCAAGGCCCAGCGAGGGGCGGGCAGGCGGATGCCGTACATTGGGGCGGAGAACACCGCCGCATCGAACACCTCGGGATGACGAAGTAGATACAGGGTACCGATGGCACCGCCCATGGAGTGGCCCACCAGGTACAGCTTGTCTGGTTTGGTTGGCTGCACCACTTCGGTGAGGAAGGTGTGCATATCCTCGACGTAGTCGTTGAAGCGTTGCACATGCCCCAGGAATCGGTTGTCGCTGAGGCGATCCGACAACCCCTGGCCGCGATGGTCCCAGATAAACACCTCAAAGCCGGCTTGGTGAAGTTCCTCAGCCAGTCCGTCGTACTTGAGATAGCCTTCAGAGCGTCCACTGGCAACCACGATGGCGCCGCGCGCGGCTTTCCTTGGCAGGTGGGCATAGCGCAGAGTCAGGCCGTCGATGCCGGTGAACTCTCCATGATCTGCCTGTTGCCACAGAGAGGGCATGGCGATGGCCGCGTGAGTCATAACAAGTCCAATAACAAACAAAAACGGGCGTAGCATAGTGGAGGCACGGGCTACTGGGAAGCTTTGGCTTGCTGGCGGGCTTCAAACGCGGCCAGCTGCTCCGGAGTGGCTTTTTGCTGGTATTTGGTTTTCCAGCTGTCATAGGATTCGCCATAGACAATTTCTCTGGCCTGATCGTAGTCCACCTCTTCGCCACGGGTGGCGGCCTCGGCCATGTACCACTTGGCCAGGCAGTTGCGACAGAAGTCCGCCAGAATCATCAGGTCGATGTTCTGCACCTCTTTGTGGTTGTCCAGGTGGCTGAGCAGGCGACGGAAGGTGGCGGCTTCGATCTCGGTTTGGGTGTGTTTGTCCATGGGAGCATCTCCTTGTGATGGTGCTGGTGTGGGCCAGTGTTGCGGTTTCTGCCCCTGTCCGTCAAGGTTCAAGCGTCAGTTCAGACCTGTGCTGGTGCCGGGGTGGAGTCGCAGTAGTATCCAAGCTAAGTTGTTGTTAGTCTGAATCAAACGAGTGTTTAAACCAAGAGTTAATACGGGAGATTGAAGGGTGCAGTTTGAACAGTTTGGCCAGGGGCCGACCCGACTGGTGTTTTGTCATGCCAACGGGTTTCCGCCGGCCACCTATCGGCGCCTGTTTGCCGCCCTCGGTGGCGGCGTCGAGGCGGCGCTGTTGGCGCCGCTGACCATGCCGGTGACCGAGGCCAAGCAGCGCGCCTGGTGGCTGATGGCCGAGGACCTGGCCGGGTGGCTGTCCCGTCAGCCCGAACCCGTGGTCCTGGCCGGTCACTCCATGGGGGCGGTGGTGGCCTGCCTGGCATCGATGCAGTGCCCGAATAAGGTGGCGGGGCTGGTGATGCTGGACCCGGTATTCCTGCCGACCCGCTGGGTGGCGCCGATGCGACTGATGCCGAAGCGGTTCAAACTCAAGCAGCCGATGGTGGCACGCACCTTGAAGCGGCCCTATCGATTTGAGGATCATGCCGGCGCGTTCGAGTTTCATCGTGGCAAGCGGGCGTTCGCCGGCATGGATGATCAGGCGTTGGAAGACTACATTCACGCCGCTTTCGTTGCCGATGAGCAGGGCGTGTGTCTGCGTTACTCGCGAGAGTGGGAAGCGCACATCTACCAGACGGCGCCGTGGATCTGGCCGCGTCTGAGTCGACTCAAAGTGCCCACTCTGGCGATTCGGGGCGGCCACAGCGATACCGTTACCCCAGCCAGCTGGGCCAGGATGCGGCGGTTGATGCCAGACGCGACCTTAGTGCAATTGCCGGATTGTGGTCATCTGCTGCCGATGGAGCGTCCCGATGAAGTGGCCGCTACCATCAATGCCTGGCTCGAGCGCCGGCACTGAGGTATCGGCCTGTGGCTTATGCCGCCCTCGGGCACCAGCCGGGCTTAAAGTGATTTCTGCTCGTCAATCCAGCGGCTGATCTGAATTTCCAATTGAGCCAGTGGCACCGAGCCGTTGGCCAACACCGCATTGTGGAACGCCCGCAGATCGAAGCGGTTGCCGAGGCTGCGTTCGGCCTGATGACGCAGCCGTAAAATGGTCAGCTCGCCCATCTTGTAGGACAGTGCCTGCCCCGGCCAGGAGATGTAGCGGTCTATCTCGGTGGTGACGTTGTGCAGAGACAGGGCGGTGTTTGCGGCCATGTAATCGATGGCCTGTTGCCGACTCCAGCCCTTGGCGTGAATGCCGGTATCCACCACCAGTCGGCAGGCACGCCACATCTCGTAGCTGAGCCGGCCAAAATCCGCATAGTCGTCCTCATAGAAGCCACCCTCGACTCCCAGCTTTTCCGAGTACAAACCCCAACCTTCACCAAAGGCACTGATGTAGTGGTAGCGCCGCAGTGGATGCACCTCACCCAATTCCTGATTGAGGGCGATCTGCAGGTGATGGCCCGGCACGGCCTCGTGCAGAGTCAGGGCAGGGAGGGCATACAGAGGGCGTTTGTCCAGGGCATAGGTGTTGACCCAGTAGTACCCGGGCTGATGCTCGCCACTGGGGCCGGAGTAGCGGCCGGTGGTGTATTTGGGGGCGATTTCTGCCGGTACCGCTTGGACGCCGTATGGGGTGCGCGGCAGAGTGTTGAAAAACTGCGGTAGCATGGCATCGGCTCGCTTGGCCAACCAGGCGGCTTCTCGCAGCAGCTGCTCCGGGGTGTCGGCGTAGAAGCGGCGATCGGTTCGCAGGAAGTGCAGGAAGTCGGCGAAGCTGCCATCAAATTCAAGCCGGGCGATGATGGCGTCCATCTCGGCGCGGATGCGCCGTACTTCGCTCAGCCCCAGTTGATGCACCTGTTCCGGGGTCATGTCCAGGGTGACAAAGTGGCGAACCCGGTTGGCGTAGTACGCCCGGCCATCGGGCAGGTCACTGGCACCGATGCTGGTGCGAGCGCCGGGGCGGTACTCATTGATAAAGAACGCCAGGTAGGCGCGGTAGGCCGGCAACACCTGGTTGGTGACCGCATCCAGCCCCTGCTGTTGCAACGAGGCCCGCTGAGCCGGGGTAAAGTCAGCCTCGCTGAGCTGAGCAAAAGGGGCGTAGTAGAGGCTGTCGGTGGCGGCATCGGGCAGGTAGGCCTCGATGGACTCTTCAAAGCCCTGCAGCACGACTTTGGGCTGGGTATAGCCCTGAGCCAGGCCTCGGCGCATCCACTGCATCTGCTGCTCAAACAGACGCGGCAACTCTTGCAACCGGCTTAGGTAGTGTTCCGCTTCGGAGATTGTGGTCAGCGTGGTGCCCTGGGCGATGCTGGCGATGTAGTTGTGAAAGCCGCCTTCGGCATTCAATGGCATGGTGTGTTCGTTGAAACGGTAGCTGTCGGTGCGGTTGTGCAGAATCTCCAGGGCGATGGCCAGGTTGATGCGATTGTCGTTGGAGAGTTGTTCGGGATCGAGGGCGTTGGCCCGCTGCAGCAGGGTCAGGTTGGCCTGATAGTCCGCTTCCAGGGCGGCGGCGGATCGATCCTCCAGGTGGGCGGCGGCACTGGCATCGCCGAAGCGGGCCGCTTGCTGGGGATCGCGGCTGAGTTGCTGCTGCCAGATGTCATCCATCAACGGTGCGATGCGTTGATTGGCGTCCATGGGGGAAGTGGCGCAGCCGCTCAGCATCAGGGCGGCGCTAAAAAGCCAAATTTTCATCCGAGAATCCCTATTTTCATCTTGGTTTTTTAATTATTCTAAATCCGTCAGGGACGGCGACTTCATACTAAAACCAATTTCGGCGTTTGTTAATTGGTCGGTTTGGCCGGTTAACATCCCTTTACTAAAAAGCAGACTGATGACTGACCAAAGCCTTATTCTCACCGACCTGCATCGCCACCTCGATGGCTCCATGCGACCCGACACCGTGCTTGAGCTGGCACAGAAATTCAATGTGCCTCTGCCCGCCTACGACATGGAGACCTTGCGCCCCTACTTGCAGGTGATCGGCCGTTGTCCGTCGGTGGAGGCGTTGCTGGCCAAGCTGGATTACCAGGTGGCGGTGCTGGGGGATCTCGATGCGGTGCACCGTCTCGCGTATGAGAATGCCCTGGACCTGGCGGACAACGGGGTCGACTATGG
The DNA here is from genome assembly GCF_000425405.1 of Ferrimonas kyonanensis DSM 18153. Lineage (GTDB taxonomy): Bacteria > Pseudomonadota > Gammaproteobacteria > Enterobacterales > Shewanellaceae > Ferrimonas > Ferrimonas kyonanensis. The sequence continues at coordinate 154,669 of NZ_AUDJ01000001.1, forward strand.
CGAACTGCGCTTTTCGCCGGCCTACATGGCCGGTCCCCACGGATTGCCGATGCAGGGGGTGGTGGAAGCGGTGATCGACGGCGTTCAGGCCGGCGCCCGCGATGGCAACATCATGATCAATCTGATTGGAATTCTGTGTCGCGGTGATGGCCCGCAGGCGTGCCAGCGTGAGCTGGAGGCGATTTTGGCTCACAAGGAGCACTTTGTGGCCTGTGACCTGGCCGGTGACGAAGAGGGCTTCCCCGGGGATCTGTTTGTGGATCACTTTAAGCGGGTTCGGGATGCCTATCTGAATGTCACCATCCATGCGGGCGAGCCGGGGCCACCGTCCTCCATCTGGCAGGCGATTCGAGATCTTGGTGCCACCCGTTTAGGCCATGCCACCACCGCGCCCCAGGATCCGGCGCTGTTGGATTACCTTCGTGATCAGGGTATCGGCATCGAGTCATGTCCCACTTCGAATATCCACGCCAATTCGGTGGCCGATTACGAGGTTCACCCCATCCGCACCTTTGTTGAGCATGGGATCTGCGTCTGCCTCAACACCGATGATCCTGGAGTATCGGCCAACTCCATCCCCTTCGAGTATCGGATGGCCAAGGAGCGCATCGGCCTCAGCGACGCTCAGTTGCGGCAGATTCAGATCAACGGCGCCAAGTTGGCGTTTCTGTCCGACAGTGACCGTAAGACATTGCTGACCAACAAAGCCGCCCGGCAGTAGCGACCGGGGATCAAAAAAGGGGTTGCCACTGGCAACCCCTTTTTGCTGTCTGGCGTCGAATCAGATGACGCGAGAGAACTGCTGCTGGCGAGCTTTGTCGCGCAGGTAGCGATCGAAACACATGCAGATGTTGCGGATCAGCAACCGGCCCTGGCCGGTGACTTCGATGCTGGTGTCGGTCAGGCGCACCAGGTCGTCTTCGATGAACGGCTTCAGCAGTTTTTCATCTTCGGCGAAGTACTCGTTGAAGTTGATGTCCCACTGGGCTTCGATGGCCGACTTGTCCAGTTTGAAGTGACAGATCAGCTGCTTGATCACTTCGCGGCGGATGAAATCGTCGGTCTCCAGGCCACAGCCTTTGATCATGGCGTGCTCATGGGCATCCATGGATTCATAGTAGGCTTTCAGGTCCACGGCGTTCTGGGCGTAGGCCTTACCGATGTTGGAGATGGCCGAGGCGCCCAGACCCAGCAGGTCGGCATCCGGTTGGGTGGTGTAGCCCTGGAAATTACGGTGCAGTTGACCTTCGTTCTGCAGGCGAGACAGCTCATCGTCAGGCTTGGCAAAGTGGTCCATGCCGATGAACTGGTAACCATAGCCCATCAGGGTGTTGATGCTGTTTTCCAGAATCTTCAGTTTCTGAGGTGCGGTTGGCAGATCCTCATCCTTAATCTTACGCTGGGCGGCAAAACGATGCGGCAGGTGGGCGTAGTTGAAGACACTGAGTCGGTCCGGATCCAGATCCTTCACGCGCTCCAGCGTCTTGGCAAAGCTCTCCGGAGTCTGGAATGGTAGGCCGTAGATCAGATCGATGTTGGTGGACTCAAAGCCCAGTTCACGGGCGTGGCTGATCAGATCAAAGATGAACTGCTCGTCCTGTTCACGGTTGACCGCTTGCTGCACCTGCTTGTTGAAGTCCTGTACCCCAACAGAGATGCGGTTAAAGCCCACCTCTTTGAGTACGTCCAGAGTTTCCAGTTCGATCTCGCGAGGGTCCACTTCGATGGCGAATTCACCCTCGTCGGCGAAATTGAATTTGGACTTCAGCAGCGCGGTCAGGCGACGGATCTGTTCGTGAGTCAGGTAGGTCGGGGTGCCGCCGCCCCAGTGCATCTGGGTAACGGTGTAGCCTTTGAACAACTCGGCCCGGGCGTTGATTTCACGCTCCAGGTACTCGAGGTACTGCTCCGCCTTGTGGGCGTGGCGAGTGATGATCTTGTTGCAGCCGCAGTAGTAGCACAGTTTGTGGCAAAACGGCACATGGATGTAGAGCGACAGGTTGCTCTTGTCCGACGTGGCGATGGCTTCTCGCAGGTTCTGGTCGGTGTACCCTTCGTGGAACTCAATGGCGGTCGGGTAAGACGTGTATCGCGGGCCACTGTAGTTATATTTTTCGATTAGGGCCTGGTTCCAGCTGATTTTGTCCTGCACTGCAATCTTCTCCTGCGGTGGTAGAGTTAGGGCCTTTGCTGCGTGAACCGTCGTCACTGGCCGGTCTGTTTGCGTTCCATCGGCGGTGACGGCGGGCTAGGTTTCACACCCAAGGTATGTGCATTATGCACACTTTGTAGCAGCTTGCCTTTGATCCGTGACCCAAATTCAAGGATGTTGGGAAACGAAAGCTACCCATCTTTATGGTGTTGTGATGGGCGGATCAGCAAAGGTAAGCACATAATGAAAACAACAATGGCCCGGATTGGTTCCCTGCCTCTGGCCGGGAACGTGACCGCTGCCACACAGTTTTATGCCACAGTCCTGATTTAGCAAACTCTGATAAGCCTAAGTCAAAGCTGACCAAAGTGGTAGAGACGCCGCTCATTCTCGCTCTCCTTCCGTGGCGACCACTCTGGCCTGTTGGGGCGCAGGAGGCAATCAAGAGAGCGTTGGCCCCGAGCGAGGCCGAGAAAGGCTGGCTCCCCCCTAATCCTGGGGGAGCCATGGGGACGGCGATCAGTCTTTGTACTGGTCCAGCAGGTCGCTGCCAGCTTCAAATTGATCCATCAGGGCCTCTTCGCTGTTCGGTCCCTGGTCGACTTCAATGCCCAACTGTTTCATCAACGCTTCGATGCGATCCAGTTTGCCGTCCAGCCATTGCTGATCGTCCTGGCTCAGGGTCTCGCCCTGTTCCATGCGATCCAGCAGCGCCAGCAGACGTGGGTTACTCTCCAGCTGCTCCAGTTGATGCTCCGGAGACGGTTTGGGCCGCAGCGAATCCGGTTGTTGTGGTTTCGCCGCCTTGGTCACTGGCTTCGGCTCAGGGGCGACCAGAGAGATGGGGGTCTTGCTGCCCAGGCGCGGGTCTTTGGTTACCTTAGGCTTATTGGCCTGCGGCTTCTGCTTGCTGGCTTCATTCTGACGAGAGCCGGCAGATTTGCCCTTACTGGACTTGCGCTTGCCCTCGACGCCCGAACCTTTCTCGGTGCGTGGTTGCAGTCGTGGACCATTTACATTGGATTTTCGGGATTTCTTTTGTCGCGTCATGGGTGGTGCCTCCAGATAGGGCGGCAGGTTATATCAAATTATGCCGGTTTTTGCAGCAAGATAACGTCATTGCCGATAAATTCTATCTGCAGGTTGTCCTGTTCTGCCAGATAACGGAAGGTCAGGCGGCTGAAAAAGCTGACGTGAGTGGGGTCGTTCTTGTAGTGCCAACTGGCAAAGGCATCCGCATCTCGAACCAGTTTGGTCATGATGCCCAGAGTGCCTCCGGGTTTCACCAGGCTCAGCAGCAGTTGCCACTCTCGGCCGGGACGGTAGAAGTGTTCGATGGCTTCGGTGCAGGTGACAAAATCGTACTGCCGTCGCAGCGGAGCGCGATCGGGAAAAAAGTACGGGTCGTACACCGCCATCGGGTGGCCTGCTTCTTCGAACATCAACGACAGCGTCGGCCCGGGGCCACAACCAAAATCCAGCCCGTGGCTGGCAGGCGTCATCCGCTGTGCTACCGGCGCCGCCAGGCGGTTGAGGAAACGGCGGTAACCCGGGTCCTGCGGCGTATTCTGGTGTTGATCGTATTGGTGCTTTTCGGCATTGGGAGGCAGTAGCGAGGCAGGATCGGCAAACACCAGATGACAGCGTTGACACTGAAAGTAATGGCGTTTCTTGTCTTGGTGGTAATGCTGGGTGTCACTGAAGTGGCAAAGCGGACAAGGCATATCGGATCCTGCGGACTGGTCTTGGCCCTAGTATATGTGCAATTGCCGTTTTAATGCATCTGCGATAGACGCGAGACAAATAAAAAAGGCAACAGAGTCCTCTCTGTTGCCTTGAAGCAGGGTGTCTGTTGACACTCTCTCATTCGGGTATTCAGGTGTTCCTTACCTGCGATGTGACTATCCCGGTCTAGGTCCGTCTTCTTTTTACTGCTTCCGTGCGGCTTTTTTAGTTGTTGGTCATTCCTGACGCTTTATTGGTCTTCCTGAGGTCATCCTTAACAATTATAAATGCCGCCTTCCTGACGACAAACATCTTCCTGATGCGAGGTAACCATCCTTGTAAACCCTAAAGGCTTATCCGTTTACTCAGGTTCTCCGACCTGTCTCGTCCCAGAGAGTTTCCGTTCTTTCACCCTGTCCGTCGGGTGCTTTCCCATTTTTTTACAACCAACGTCCTGTTGGTTGAGGTCCTCTCCTTTGGATGCCCCATACTTTACGGAGTTTGAGCTGGATCGCAACTTTTTTTTGCCGAAGTGTTATGACCGCTCGTGATTGTTAACAAAGCAAAACACTGTTTTTTCTTAAGAGGGCCACGATCTTGCAGGTAATTATTCGACATTTTAGGGGGTGCGCAATGGCGAATGTCTTACAAGCAGTGGGGCAAAAAGCGCGATGTTCTGACTGTGACCTGGGTCCGAAATGGTCAGATGTTAAAAAGGCGAGCCTCGGCTCGCCTTGATTGTTGTCGCGGTTACCGGCACGAAAAGCGCCGGATTGAAGGTTACTTAAGGCTGGAAACGTACTGCGACAGCAGCGCGATGTCCTCATCCTTCAGGTTTTTAGCGACACCGGACATCATGCCATTGAGATCATTATGGCGAACGCCGCTGCGGAATTTTTCCAGCTGGGCCTTGATGTAATCCGGGTGTTGGCCTGCCAGGCTCGGGTAACCGGCCAGGTTCATGCCTTCGCCGTTGGGGCCATGGCAGGCGGCACAGGCGGTGATCTGACGACTGGCATCGCCGGCCATGTACAGCTTTTTGCCCGCTGAGGCGGTTTGAGCATCGATGCTGACACCGGCAGTGCTGGTCTGCGAGGCATAAAATGCCGCTACGTCCGCCATCTGCTCTTCGGTCAGTGTCATGGCCATGCCGCTCATGATCGGATCATGACGCCCCTCTTTGCCCCCGGTCATGGCAGCTTGCTTCAGTTCTTGCAACTGCTTGACCAGATAGCCTTGGTGCTGACCGGCCACCTTGGGGTAGAGGCTGATCAGACTGTTGCCATCCATGCCGTGGCAGGCGATACAAGTGGTTGAGGCGACTTGCTGGCCTTTGGTGGCGTCTCCCTGGGCCTGAACAGTACCGCTGAAGACGGCGAGCACAGAAAGTGTTAGTGCTAATTTTTTCATTGTGTTCCAACTTATATTTGCGTGGCTCGTTCTTTCCCTGTCCAGCCTCGCCACGTGATAGAATGATGGAGAGGCTCGCGGTTTGTATTTTACACTAATTTGTCGATAGATCTAAAAAATCGGCACTTTGTGACCGCGAGCAAGTTTTTAACCCGCTTGTGGAGAGTGTACGTGACCGACACCGCCATCGATTTTCGTCGCGCTAAGTATATGCTCAGCGCCCCCGATATTAGTTTTTTGCCGCCGGATACCGGTGTCGAGGTGGCATTTGCCGGCCGCTCCAATGCGGGCAAGTCCAGTGCCCTGAATACCATGACCGACCAACGGGGATTGGCGAAGACCTCCAAAACCCCGGGTCGTACCCAGATGATCAACCTGTTTGAACTGGCAGAAGATCGCCGCTTGGTGGATCTGCCGGGTTACGGTTTTGCCCAGGTGCCGCTGGAGATGAAGAAGAAGTGGCAACATGCGCTGGCCGAGTATCTTGAGAAGCGAAACTGTCTGAAAGGGCTGGTGGTGCTGATGGATTGTCGGCATCCCCTCAAGGATCTGGATGTCAATATGATCCGCTGGGGCGTGGCGGCGGAGTTGCCGGTGCTGGTGTTACTGACCAAGGCCGATAAGTTGAAGCAGGCGGTCAAGCAGAAGACCTTGCGGGATGTGAAAGCCAGTCTGGAGGCGATGGACCTGGATGGTGACATCAAGGTGCAGTTGTTCTCTTCCCTGAAGGGAACCGGGCGCACCGAGGCCATTAAAACGGTCACCGCCTGGTTGGAACAGCCGCTGTAACGGCAGAGCCGATAATGAAGAGGTGACCTGGGGTCGCCTTTTTTTTCGCCCTGAAAAAGAAAAAGCCGATGATGAAATCCACCACCGGCGTGTAAAAAGCTCAATTTTGGGGAGAAGCTTTTTCAACGATAACAAGACGAGAATCAAACTGGATTGGGGTCCAATCCGATTCTTCATAGCCATAATACTCCGGTCTGGACCAAACTTAAAGCATTTGCTCTATTTCAATTGTGCAACGAATTGGTAACTGAAGTTCGAACCGGATGAAAATTTCAGAAGCCGAAAAGAAAAAACCCCGGTGACCGAAGTCACCGGGGCGCCATAAAAATTTGGCTGATCACGCGAAGTGATCGAATAAGGTTTGTTAAGATAGAACATCTTACCTCTGTACCCTACGAGCGAAAGCATAGCCAACCAGTTTCGCCAGTAAAAGATAAATTGGATTCTGGAGCAATGTTTTGTGATCTCGATCGATAAAACCCACCACTTTTTGCTGTTTTTGATCCAATAACTACATAAACAGTCATTATCTTTTTGTTCACCTTGATGACATTCTGTCGTCATTTTCAGGGTGTTTTGTGATCCTGGTCGCCGCCGACGGCCGGAACCGTGTTTGGATCTCAAAAAAATGGCCCGTCACAGTGCCGTGACGGGCCAAGGTTTCGTCAGCCAAGGATCAGTGGGCTTGATCCCAGTTGTCGCCCAGTCCCGCTTCGGCGATCAACGGCACATCCAGTTCGGCGGCATTGGCCATCAGATCGCACAGGGCGTCTCGATGGCGGTCGGCAACCGAGGCCTTGACCTCGAACACCAGTTCATCGTGAACCTGCATCAGCATTCGAATCTCATCGCTGCACTGGGTGTCCAGGTAGCCGGCGACGTCGATCATCGCCCGTTTAATGATATCGGCGGCGGTGCCCTGCATCGGTGCGTTGATGGCGGTGCGCTCGGCGGCCTGCTGTCGCATTTTATTGCGGGCGTTGATGTCAGGCAGGTGCAGGCGACGGCCAAACAGGGTCTCAACGTACTGTTGTTCGTGGGCCTGTTGGCGGGTTTTCTCCATGTACGCCTTCACTCCGGGGTAACGATCGAAGTAGACGTCGATGTAGCGCTGGGCTTCGCCACGGGCAATGCCCAGTTGTTTGGCCAAGCCAAAGGCGGACATGCCGTAGATCAGGCCAAAGTTGACGGCCTTGGCCCGGCGGCGCTGTTCATTGCTGACCTCATCGAAGGCCACGCCGAACACCTCGGCGGCGGTCGCGCGGTGCACGTCTTTGCCGTGGGCAAAGGCATCCAACAGGCCGCGGTCCTGAGACAGGTGTGCCATGATTCTCAGTTCAATCTGCGAGTAATCGATGGCCAGCAGTTGATAGCCCTCTGGGGCGATGAAGGCCTGGCGAATGCGCCGACCCTGTTCGCTGCGAATCGGAATGTTCTGCAGGTTGGGATCGGAGCTGGACAGGCGGCCGGTAGCGGTAACGGCCTGGTGATAGGAGGTGTGTACCCGGCCACTGCTTTGCACCATCAGCGGCAGCTTGTCGGTATAGGTGCTTTTCAGCTTGGCCAGGCTACGGTGCTCCAGAATCAGCTTGGGCAGTTGGTAGTCCTGGGCCAGATCCTGCAGCACCTCTTCGGCGGTAGAAGGGGCTCCTTTGGGGGTCTTCTTCAGCACCGGGTAGCCCAGTTTTTCAAACAGGATCTGCTGCAGTTGCTTGGTGGAGGAGAGGTTGAAGCTCTCGCCGGCCAGCTCATGGGCCTGCTGCTCCAGCGAATCCAGCAGGTTGGCAATTTCGCTGCTTTGCTGGTGCAGAAGATCGCTGTCCAGCATCACCCCCTGGCGCTCGATGGCGGACAGAATCGGTACCAGAGGCATCTCGATGTCGCGAAATACTCGATGGCAGCCGGGCTGTTGCTGCAGTCGCGGTAGCAGGTGCTGATGCAGTTGCAGGGTAATGACGGCGTCTTCGGCGGCGTAGGGGGCAGCCTGCTCCAGTTCAATCTGGTTGAAGGTTTTTTGCTTGGCACCTTTGCCGGCAATCTCTTCGAAATGAACGGTTTTATGGCTCAGGTATTTGAGTGCCAGATCGTCCATGTTGTGCTTGCTGGCGGTGCTGTTGAAGCAGTAGGACTCCAGCATGGTATCGAACTCGATGCCCTTCAGTTCGATGCCATAGCGGGCCAGGACCGACATGTCGTATTTCAGGTTCTGACCCACCTTGAGCTTGTCTGGGTTTTCCAGCAGCGGCTTGAGGCGGCTCAGTACTTGCTCCCGATCCAATTGCTGCGGGGCCCCTTCGTAGTCGTGGGCCAGTGGCAGGTAGGCGCCCCGATCGACGCCGACGGCGAAGCTGATCCCCACCAGTTCCGCTTCCATGTAGTTGAGGCTGGTGGTTTCGGTGTCCAGGGCGAACAGTTGGGCCTGATCGAGTCTATCGAACCACTGATCCCACTGTGCCTGAGTCAGGATGGTGTCGTGCTCAAAGGCGCTGGCCTTGCTGGTGTCTGATTCACCGTTGTCGGTGGCGGTGGCATGGCGACCGTCGTCCAGCAGTTCCGCCAGCCAGCGTTTGAATTCCATCTCGCCAAACAACTTGATCAGGGCGTCTTTGTCGGCGGAGATCACCTTCAGATCATCGATGGATTCGGTCAGTGATACATCCAATTTGATGGTAGCCAGCAGATAGGAGAGTCGGGCGGCCTCTTCATTTTCCCGTAATTTTTTCGGCATGGTTTTGGCGCCGCGAAAGCCCAGTTCCACCACCGCATCCGGGTCGCCATAGATGGCGTCCAGGCCGCCGATGCCCTGCAGCATGGCCAGGGCAGTCTTCTCTCCGACCCCGGGCAGGCCAGGAATGTTATCCACTTTATCGCCCATCATCGCCAGCAGGTCGATGATCAGCTCCGGACCAACCCCAAATTTGTCCACCACGCCCTGGGGATCCATCACGGTGTCGGTCATGGTGTTGATCAAGGTGATGTTGTCGGTCACCAATTGCGCCATGTCTTTGTCGCCGGTGCTGATCACTACCTTGTGGCCTTCGAGTTCTGCCTGTCTGGCCAGGGTGCCGATAACGTCGTCTGCTTCCACGCCTTCGATCATGATCAGCGGCAATCCCATGGCCCGGATGATGTCGTGAACCGGCTGTATCTGACTGCGCAGATCGTCAGGCATAGAGGGGCGTTGCGCCTTATATTCCGGGTAGATGTCGTCCCGGAATGTCTTGCCTTTAGCATCGAATACCACCGCCAGGTGGCTGGGATTAAATTGGCGAATCAGGCTGCGCAACATGTTGATCACTCCGTACACGGCACCGGTAGGTTCGCCATTGGAGTTGGTCAGGTGTGGTGGCGCATGAAAGGCGCGATACAGGTAGGAGGAACCGTCGACGAGGACTAATGGATTTTCAGGTAACTGAGCCATGGGGATACTGAGTAATGGAAGAGATGGCTAAGGATGCCATGAGCGTGCCAATTTCGCCAGTCGTCGCGCATTTTCCACAGAGTTATCAACAGCTGCCAGCAAATGCCCAACCTGTGGATAAATCTGTGTGTTACTGGCAAAGCAGGGGGATCGAACGAAAACGCGATCGAGATCAACGAATTCACTGTTCTTATTATTTTTCAATTATTTATGAAATTGATCTGTGGCGATCTCACACACCGATCCGCTCCATCCGGTTTTGTGGATATTGCTATTTTCGTCTAAGTTGGCAGAGGATACTCTGGAAGGCCTGAAAACTGCTGGAATGCCATCCGACATCTGGCGAAATAAGTTAGCATAAAAAATCGCCATGTATAGAGATCGGCGTTAACAAATTAGCAATATTTGGCTATATAGCTATTACTTTTTAGTCTCTAATGGAATAAGAGGAGAACCGAATGAAGCGGATTGCTGTGATACTCAGTGGTTGCGGGGTGTTTGATGGCTCGGAGATCCACGAGTCGGTATTGGCCATGCTGGCCATAGAACGTAATGGCGCGGCATATCAGTGCTTTGCTCCAGATACCGAGCAACTGCATGTGGTCAATCATCTCAGCGGTGAAGTGGTCGAGGGTGAGGCGCGTAATTGCCTGGTGGAGGCCGCCCGCATTGCCCGGGGGCAGGTTCGGCCATTGTCGGAACTGCATGCGGCCGAGTTTGATGCGCTGGTGGTTCCCGGCGGCTTCGGGGCGGCCAAAAACCTGTGTGATTTTGCCCTGGCGGGAACCGAGTGTCAGCTGACCGAGGCGATGATGGCGGCGGCTGGGGGATTTGCACAGGCGGGAAAGCCGGCCGGATACCTGTGCATCAGCCCGATGATGTTGCCCCGAATCTATGGTGACGGCATCGAGGGCACCATAGGCACGGACCATGAGACGGCGGCGGCATTCAATGCCATGGGGGGACAACATCATCCCTGTTCGGTGGAGGCGATCCATGTGGATCGGCGGCATAAGGTGGTGACAACGCCGGCGTACATGCTGGCCGATGGCCTGTCTCAGGCGGCGAAGGGGATCGATGCCCTGGTGGTTCAGGTGTTGGCCCTGTGTGAGTGACCGACAAAAAAAATGGCCAGCAATCGATGCTGGCCAAACCGTGTGAGCAATGCTGTGAGCTAAAACGCCACCGACGTCTTTCTGGTGACTAAATGTTGGAACGCATGTAAATAATAACCATTCTCATCTGTGATGCAACCCTTTTTGTGTTTTTTTTGATTCAGCTTGAAGGCGATGGCTGCGCAAAAAAAATGGCCAGCAATTGATGCTGGCCAAACCGTGTGAGCAATGCTGTGAGCTAAAGACCACCAAAATCGTTCTGGTGGTTAAGTGTTGGAACGCACTTAAATGATAACCTTTCTCATTCGCATTGCAACCACTATCGGCTTTTTTTTACAAACTCTTTTCCAGCAGGATGCGGTAATCCAATGGCGTATCGCTGGCCCGCTCCATGTCCACCAGGTGGTAGCCCTTGCCCAGCAACATCCGCAGCATGGCCGGGTAGCGATTGCGGCTCTTTACTTTGATCAGGCGGTAGCCCTGCTCGGCCACCCATTGTTCCTGGCCCTGCAGCAGCGCCTTGGCGATTCCCAGGCCCCGAAAGTCCGGCAATACCGCACCAAGCCAGGAGTAAAAGTCGGTGTCATTGAGGGCGTAGCCTACTTTGAATGCGGCGGCTTCGCTTTCGACTTCGGCAATCTGAATCAGGTGTGGGACTTCATTCAACCGTTGTTGATAGGTCTCCAGCGGGTAGGGGCGATCCAACTCCGGCACCTGCTCCACCAGAGCCATTACTTCTTCAATACTGCCTTTACGCCAGTTCATGTGGTACATCTCCTACTCCGGAAGTTCAGATTTTAGTTGCTCAATAAAGCTTTCCATCCAGCGCCAACGACGTTCGCCTTCCTGGCGACCGGCAACGGTTTTCAGTTGTCCCGGCAGGTGTTGCAGCTTAACGAAAAAATGGTCCAGGCTGTAGCGGTTATCGTCATACTCCCGCTGCTGGGCAAAGGGATCCTGGCCGTGATACAGCTCGCTCTGCCATTGTCCACCCAGCATCAGGCAGCGGGCGGTGCCGATGGCGCCTAGGGCATCAAGACGATCGGCGTCTTGCAGTACTCGGGCTTCCAGAGTGGTAGTCTCCAGGCCGGCAGACCAACTGTGACTGGCGATGGCATGGTGAATGGGGGCCAGCAGAGGTTGCGGATAGCCCTGTTGGCTTAACCACTCAATGGCGGCGTCGGCGCTAAGAGTCGATGCCTGGCTGCGGCGGGGATCGCGTTTGTCGATGGAGACGCAATCGTGAAGGTAGGCCGCCGGCAACAACACATCCAGTTGGGCACCCTCGGCCCGACCCAGCTTGTCGGCGGTGGCCACGACCCTCAGGACATGGTCCAGGTCGTGAGCGGCATCGCTGTGGTTCTCGGACAGCCAGGCGAGGCTGGCTGTGATCAGTGACTCATTGAAATGCCTCAGGCTCATTAGGCGAGGGTCCTTGGTATTGAGTTGTCAGACAGCAAGATGCGATCCGACAGGAATTTCAGTAAAACGCCATAAGCTGGCAGAAACAGCCCGAGACTGATCAGTAACTTAAAGCCATAATCGACGCTGGCGATCTCCGGCCAGTGGCTGGCCATAAAGGGATCCGAGCTGGCATAGAATGCCACCGAAAAGAACACCAGGGTATCGATCAGGTTCCCAAAAATGGTGGATGCTGCCGGTGCAACCCACCATTGCTGAGTCTGACGCAGGCGGGCAAACACCTTGATGTCCATCAACTGACCGAACAGGTAGGCGGCGAAGCTGGCAAAGGCGATGCGAGCGACGAAGGTATTGAAGCTCAATAGCCCCTCGCCACCCTGAAACTGGCCTTCAAAGAACAGCACTGAAATGACGTAGCTGGCCAGCAGCGCCGGCATCATGGCACCAAAGATGATTTTGCGTGCCGATGGGGCACCAAAAATCCGCACCGTCAGGTCCGTGGCCAGATAGACAAAGGGAAAACTGAAGGCGCCCCAGGTGGTGTGCAGACCAAAGATCTGGAACGGGAGCTGCACCAGGTAGTTGCTGGCGGTAATAACGATAATGTGAAAGCTGACCAGGATGATCAGGGCGCGTTTCACCTGCGCCGCGGTAAGTTGCAACATAATGTCACCTTTTTGGTAAGCGGGGTGAGGGAACCCGAAAGACTGAATGCCTGACCGTTGTCAGGGGGGCGCAAATTATAGCCAGTCAAATCCAAAAAACAAGGGGGGAAGGGGGTGTCGATCAATAGGCTTCTCTGCGGTGCAGTGGCATAATGACCGCCATTATGGTTCGAGAGGCGAAGAGATGGCACAGCAGGATTGTTGCAGCCAGCCGGGACTGATGCTCCCGGCGGCGGCGTTGGAAAAAATGTACGGCGCCTGTGAACCCCTTATTCAGGTTGAAGAGGTGGCCCTGGAGGAAGCAGTCGGCCGGGTATTGGCTGAGGACGTGTGTTCTGCCATCGACCTGCCTGGGTTTGATAACTCCTCCATGGACGGGTATGCCGTCCGGGCGGCCGAGGTGGTGAAAGGGCAACCATTGGCCATCGCCGGTAAGGCGTTTGCCGGGATTCCCTTCGACGGCGACGTGCCGGCCGGTGCCTGCGTCCGCATCATGACCGGTGCGCCACTGCCACCGCAGATGGACGCCATCATCATGCAGGAAGAGGCCGACGTCGACGGCGATCAGGTTCGCTTTCGAGTTGAGGTTGAGCCGGGCTTCTTCGTTCGCCACCGTGGCAGCGAACTCAAGCAGGGGCAGCAGGTGCTGGCCCGCGGTACCCGCATCGGTGCCGCCGAGATTGGGGTACTGGCCACGGTGGGGCATGGCCGGGTCCAGGTGCTTAAGCCGTTGACGGTGGTCCTGTTCTCCACCGGTGATGAACTGGTACCGCCGGGGCAACCGCTGCAGGCCGGTCAGATTTACGATTCCAATCGCCACGCCCTGAGAACCATGCTGCAGGCCATGGGGGCCAAGGTGATCGACCTCGGAGTGATCGCCGACGATCTCGAGTTGGTCCGCGATGCCTTCCGCCGTGCCGATGAGCTGGCCGATGTGGTGGTCACCTCTGGTGGGGTGTCTGTCGGCGAAGCCGATTACATCAAGGTGGTGCTGGATGAGATGGGCAAGATTAATTTCTGGAAACTGGCCATCAAGCCCGGCAAGCCGTTTGCCTTTGGCAAGCTGCCTAACTCCTGGTTCTGTGGTCTGCCGGGTAACCCGGTGTCCTCGATGGTCACCTGCTACCAACTGGTGCAGCCGTTCCTGCAGCATCTGGGGGGCGAGCGACGTCAGCAGGCGCTGACCCTGTCTGCCACCCTGACCGACCGCATTCGTAAGAAGCCGGGGCGGCAGGAGTACCAGCGCGGGGTGTTGTCCCGTGCTGACGACGGCCAGCTGCGGGTAGAAACCACCGGCGCTCAGGGCTCGGACATGACCACCTCCATGAGCCGGGCCAACTGCTTTATCGTGTTGGCCCGGGATGAAGGCAGCCTGGAGCCTGGCGCCCAGGTGTCGGTGGAGCCCTTCAATCAGGTTCTGGGGGGCTTGTGATGGAGATTTTGTCCGATCAGGAGATGATGCGCTACAACCGTCAAATCGTGATTCCCGCGTTTGACCTCGATGGCCAGGAGGCCCTCAAGCAAGCCCGAATCCTGGTGATTGGTGTCGGTGGTCTGGGCTGTGGCGCGGCTCAGTATCTGGCTGCGGCCGGGGCGGGTCGTCTGACCCTGGTGGATTTTGACCAGGTGGAAACCCACAACCTGCAGCGACAGATTCTGCATACCGATGCCCGGGTGGGCATGAACAAGGCCCAGTCTGCCTGTACGGCCATTGCCGAGCTCAATCCCCACGTCGAGGTGGCGGTGATCGAGCATAAGCTGGATGCTGAGCAGTTGGCGCAGCAGGTGGCCCAGCACAGCATCGTGCTGGATTGCACCGACAACCTGGATACCCGCAATCAGCTCAACCAGGCGTGTTTCGATGCCAGGGTGCCGCTGGTGTCCGGGGCGGCGATTCGTATGGAGGGGTTGGTCACTGTCCTCAATTACGCCGACGACCAGCCGTGCTACCACTGTTTTTCTGCCATGTTCGGCAACCAGCAGTTGTCCTGTGTCGAAAGTGGCATCCTGGCGCCGGTGGTGGGACTGGTGGCCTGCATTCAGGCTACCGAAGCAATCAAGCAGTTGTCTGGCATGGGTAAGCCGCTGCATGGTCGTATGCTGATGATCGATGCCATGACCATGCAGTTTCGAGAGATGAAGGTGCCGAAGGCGCCGGGCTGTCCGGTCTGTGGGCAGGGGTAATCGAACACCGAAATTAAAAAGGCGCCGATGGCGCCTTTTTTGTATCTGAATCAGGGGTGTTTGCGGTGAACCACCCACAGCGCATGCAGGATGCCAGGAACAAAAAACAGCAGGCAAGCCAGCAGGTTTATCAGCAAATCCCGTCCCAGCCCTCGATGCAGAAATACCGCAACGGGAGGGAGTAAGATGGCAATCAGCGTCAATAGCAGGGAATCGGTGTTCATCAGGTATGCCTCCGGTTCCTCTAAGTATAGCGCTGAAAAGCCGAGTTATTTGGGCCAGAGAGGGGGCGTCTGCTGCCACTGCTGCAATTGCGTCAGTAGCGCCGGCGTTGCAAACTCCGGCCCCTGTTGTGGCAACGCGTAGAAGTGGTGGCTGTGTCCGTTAAGTTCAAAGGCCAGGCTGAGGGCGTGCAGGTAGGTGCGATCGGTCTCGCTGCCGCCATACAGGGCGTCGCCGAGGATGGGGGCGCCCAGACTCTTGAGGGTGACGCGGATCTGGTGGGTTTTACCGGATAGCGGTCGCAGCAGGTAGGCGCGCAGCCCTTGCCCCAGCCCGTGGCTGACGAACTGGGTGTGAGCCGGATTGCCATCGCCGTCTCTGGCCAGCTTCCAGGCACCGCGGCGGGCCTTGACGATGTGGCCTTTAATGCTGCCCTGTTTCTTCTTGGGCTTGCGATTCGACAGCGCCAGGTAACGTTTTTCCATCTGGTGAGTGCTGAAGGCCTCGGTGAGCGCGGCTGCGGTGGCCGGATTGGTGGCCAGCACCAGTACGCCGGAGGTGACGGTGTCGAGTCGATGCACCGGGTAGAGTTTCAGCGACAACTGCCGCTCCAGCTGCACCACCAGGCCAGGTTGGCCATCCTGGCTGTGGAAATGGATGCCGGCGGGCTTGTTGATCACCACAAAATCGCGGTGCTGGTGCAGAATCGGAATCATCTTGGACTCAAAGAAAACGACGGAAGTGCCAGGCTGAAGGCACCGAAAGGCGCCAGTGTAACAGATGCGGTGGCCAGGTTGATAAGGCGCGCTTGCCAGCAAGGTTTGCCTTGTTCGCTACCGCTTTGATAGCGTGGACCCAGAATTGTCGATACAAGGATACGGCCCATGAGTTCCACCCCCTCCATCGCTCGCTGCAGTTGCGGTCAGCTTCAGGCCGAGGTGATCGGTGCGCCGCTGCGAGTGTCGGTGTGCCATTGCCGAGCCTGCCAGCGCCGCAGCGGCAATGTGTTTGCCACTCAGGCCCGTTTTGCCGAACCGCAGGTCAAGGTGAGCGGCACGTCGAGTCGATACCTGCGGCAGGCGGACAGTGGCAATGAGGTGGCGTTTCACTTCTGCCCTCGGTGTGGCGCCACGGTGTACTTTCGGCTGTTGGCTCTGCCCGGTGCTATCGTCATTCCGGTGGGGGCCTTTGCCGACAACGATTTTCCCGCCCCCGAGCTGTCTATCTACGAGGCGCGTCAACACCCCTGGGTACGGATGCCGGACGACATCGACCACCACCCCTGACAGCAAAAAAGCCAGGCCTAGGCCTGGCTTGATCGGAGTGTGGTGGCGTCAGAAACTGGCGCCGACCCACAGCCACAGTTTGTCGGTATCCACCTTGCCACTGGCGGCGTCGCCGGCGGCGTACATGGCGTACTTGATGCCGCCATTGTAGTGTTTGGCAAACTTGGTGGTGTACTGCAGGTTCCATTCATCGCCAAGGTCGCTGACCCCGGGGGTGGATTGTTCGGCCTCGAAATCGTGGTAGGCCAGCGTCCAGGCACCCACCGGCAATTGCCCGGTCACAGTCAGGTACAGATCTTCCAACCCCTGACCGGGGGTGGTCAGGAACTGATCGGCCCAACCGTTGAACTTGTGCAGGGTGGCCAGCGGGGTGGCAAAGCCGTAGTTGCCACTGTCCGAGCCGAGCACTTCGTAGCCCAGGGTGGCTTTCAGGCCGAACAGGCCGACGCCGCCCTCCAACAACCAGTAATCGGCGTCGAAGCTGGCGCTGGCGCTGTCCGATTCCTGAGTCGCCCATTCGGCGGCGTAGGAGATCGTGGTGCCGTCCAGATCGGTGTTACCGGCAAAGCGTACGCCCCAGGTATCGAGGCCGTTGTCGGTGTTGTCGTCGACCTCCAGCAGGTAGCCATACCCCACCAGGGTACCGAAGGCGGTTTTGTAGCTGGCGTTCAACAGGTGGTCGTCGGCATTGACGTCCCGCTCTTCGGCGAAGATGCGGTTTCGCTGGCTGAGGTAGCCATAGTTAAGGCTCAGATTCTTCATCGGCGTATAGCTGATGGTGGCGCCGTCGAAGGTCTGTCGGTCTTGACGCCAGCCCACGTGACCGACGAAGCGCTGGTTGTCCCAGGCGATGACCTGTCGACCCAGTTTGACGGTCATCATGCGGCTTTTGTATTGCAGCAGCGCCTGATCCAGTTCGGTGGTTTCCGGATCGGCGATCACCGAATACGCCGGTCGAGAGCCCAGCCCGTCGTTGTAGTCATCGACATTGAATACCTGACGGGAGTCTTCAAACTCCACCAGCGCCGAAAAGCCATAGGCGGCGCCGGTCTGGTAGGTGAGGCGGGTTCTCAGGGTCAGGGCGTCGGCGTCCTTAAGGGCGTTGTCCTGTTGCACATTCTCGTAGCGCATGCGCATGTCCAGGGTGGCTTTGCCGCTGGTGATGGCGTTGGCCACCGGGTCGGCGGCGGCGAACAGCCAGCCGGGGGATAGGGCCAGCGTCAGTGACGCGGCCAGAGTCATCAGTTTCATCATCCATTCCTTAGTTATTGTGAATTACTCTGTTGCGGGCGTGTCGTTCCTCGGCCCGGTGGTGTTACCGATTCCTCCCGTTGGTTTCCTAAGTGATAACTCTAATTTAGCCGTTTACGTCGCTTTTGCAGTAATAATCTTCATTTTCTGTGTCACCGCAGCGATACAGTTCCGGAAGATGCGCCGTTCAGGGGCAGGGAATGGCGACTAAGAGGAGGCTGGAAATGAGCTTAAGTAGCTGATTGGAAATAGAAAAATAAAAAGGGAGGCTCGGCCTCCCTCGAAAAGATTCAGGACGGTGTTTTGCTTTTCAGCCAGCGAGGTTCGGATACCAGGCCCACCACCTGACCGGGACGCAGTTCCGGGCCGTGTTCCGCCAGCTTCAGGGTCAGTTCCCCGGTGGCGGCATTATAATGGCTGACCTCGGCGTGGCCCCGGCGCTTGGGCAGGTGATCGCCGACGTCGCTGGTGGGGCCGATGGCGTCGATCTTGCCGTGTCCCATCAGAATCAGCGGATCGCACAGGTTGAGGGTTTCCGAGACCGAATGGCTGATGTACACCATGGGAAATGGGGTGGCGGTGTCGTTGAGGAAGCCCATCAGGTGCTGACGGCTGGCAAAATCCAGCGCCGCCAGCGGCTCGTCCAGCAGCAGGATTTTCGGGGCTGCCATCAGTGCCCGGGCGATGGCCACCCGTTGTCGTTGTCCGGCAGACAGCGATGGGGCCGGTTTTTCCATTAGCGGGCGAATGTCGCAGCCGTCGATCACTTTCTGCAGAGGAATGAACTTGTCTTTCGCCTGGCGTCGGGCCAGATCCAGGTTACCGCGCACCGTCAGGTGCGGAAACAGGCGGCTGTCCTGAAACACCATGCCGATGCGGCGCTGCTCAGGGGGCACAAACACGCCCTTGGCGCTGTCCTGAAGCACTTCGCCATCCAACTCGATGGTGCCTTCCAGCTCCCGGTTGAGTCCGGCGATGGCCCTCAGCAGTGAGGTTTTACCTGCGCCGGACGGGCCAAACAGACCGGTGATGCCGCGCATCTCCAGGTCACACTTGGCCTCCAGGTTAAACTGCCCCAGGTGCCCCTTCAGATCGAATTTCAGTTGCATGGTTACCAGTATCCCCAGCGGCGTTCGTTTTGTTGCAGGAAGCCGTAGATGAACACCAGCAGCGACATGGACAACACCAGCAGGCCGCCAGCCAGGGTGTGGGCCTGGTCATAGGCCAGGGCCTCCACGTGTTCAAACAGGGCGATGGAGATGACCTGAGTTTCTCCGGGAATGTTGCCGCCGATCATCAGTACCACCCCAAACTCTCCCAGGGTGTGGGCGAAGCCCAGCATCGAGGCCAGCAGAAAGCTGCGCTTGGTCATGGGGAACACCACGTAGTGGAAGCGCTGCCATCGCCCCATGCCCAGGGTGGCGGCAGCCTCCAGCTCGCCGGTGCCCATGGTGACAAAGCCGGATTGCAGCGGCTGCACCACGAAGGGCAACGAATAGATCATCGAGCCGATCACCAGTCCGGTGAAGGAGAACGCCAGTGATTGACCAAACAGCTCCTGAAACGTCGATCCCATGGCGTACTGGGGGGAAAACGCCAGCAGCAGGTAGAAGCCCAGCACCGTCGGTGGCAACACCAGTGGCAGGGCCACCACGGCCTCCACCATGGGGCGTAACCGGGAGCGGCTGTGGGCCAGCCACCAGGCCAGTGGCGGGCAGACCAGGATCAGGGCGATGGTGGTGATGGTGGCCAGCTTGAAGGTGACCCACAGGGCCTCGATGTCAGCGGACAGCAACATAGCTGCTGACCTGGTATCCGGCATCGGAAATCAATTGGTGTTGTTCGGCCATAAAGGTCAGCAGTTGCTGGGCCAGTTCGGGGTATTGGCTGCGGGTCAGGACCACCGCCTGCTGCTCCAGCGGATGGTAGTAGCTGTCGGGAATGATCCAGTAGCGATCCGGGCTGACATTGGCCGAGCGCAGCTGAGACAGCGCCACCAGGCCAGCCTGGACATTACCGCTATCCACATACTGGTAGGCTTGCAGGATATTGGCCCCGGTGACGATGCGGCCATGGAGTCGCTCCTTGGCCTTGAGTCGAGTCAGTACCTGGTTGGCGGCCGCCCCGTAGGGGGCCAGTCTGGGGTTGGCAATGGACAGCTTATCCTGCCATTGGCTCAGGCTGGCTTCACTGGGTTGCCCCTGGCGCTGCCAGTAGGCCAGTTGGCCGATGGCGTAGGTGGTGCGACTGCCGGAAACCGCTTTACCATCGGCTTCCAGCAAGGCGGGACGTTCTTTATCGGCAGCCAGGAACAGATCGAAGGGGGCACCGTGTTGGATCTGGGTGTACAAGCCCCCGGTGGATCCGGAAGAGATTCGAATCTTGTGGCCGGTTTCGGCCTCGAAACGCTGGGCGATGTCGGTGAAGGTGTGGGCAAAATTGGCTGCCACGGCCACCTTCAGTTCCTGTGCGTGTGCGCTACAGCCGACGATCACCAGCAGGCTGGCAATAAAGAGACGCATCATAACGGTTATTCCTCGTGCCACATCTCGGCGGCTTGTTGGTCTGAGTCCTTGGCTTCCACCCAATGGGCTTCGGCGTCGGTTTGCTCTTTTTTCCAGAACGGCGCCCGGGTCTTGAGGAAGTCGATCAGGTATTCGCTGGCGGCAAAAGCCGCCTTACGGTGGGCGCTGGAAACGCCGATAAACACAATCTGATCGCTCAGGGTCAGCGGGCCGACCCGGTGGATGATGGTCACCTCGTCCAGAGGCCAGCGTTGGCGGGCCTCCTGCTCGATCTGGGTCAGGACCGCTTCGGTCATGCCGGGGTAGTGTTCCAGCACCATGTTGGTGACGCCCTGGTTGTCACCAAAGTCGCGGACCTTGCCGACAAAGGTCACCACGGCACCGCAGGCTGGGTTGTCTGCCAGCCTGGCGTACTCATCGGCGACGCAGAAATCTTGGGTTTGTACCCGGTTCATCTTTAGCCTCCGGTTACTGGTGGGAAGAAGGCGACCTCGTCACCGTCTTCCAGTTCGACCTGCCATTGGCTCAGCGTCTGGTTCACGGCCACTAACAGGTTGTCGGTTCCCAGGGCCTGTTCCCATTTGTCTCCCTGGGCAGCCAGGAAGGTGCGCAAGCTGTTGGTGGTCATGCAGTGCTGGTATTCCAGCTCAATCTGGTCAACACCAATCACTTCCCGCACCTGAGCGAAAAACAGAACCTTAATCATTTTATGCCTCGTCAATCTTAAAGTGGCCGGATTTGCCGCCACGCTTCTCGAGAAGCTTAACACCGTCGATGACCATATCCTTTTGCACCGCTTTACACATGTCGTAAATGGTGAGCGCTGCCACAGATGCGGCGGTCAGGGCTTCCATTTCGACGCCGGTTTGCCCCGACAGTTTGCACAGGCTGCGGATGCGAACCTGGTTGAGCTCGGGCTCCGGAATCAGATCCAACTCCACCTTGGTCAGCATCAGCGGGTGGCACAGCGGAATCAGGTTCGAGGTCTGCTTGGCCGCCATGATGCCGGCAACGCGGGCGGTGGCAAACACATCCCCTTTGTGGTGACGACCTTCGACAATCATCGCCAGTGTGTCGGGGGCCATCTTGACGATCGCTTCGGCGCGGGCTTCCCGCTCGGTGGCCTGTTTCTCGGTGACATCCACCATGTGGGCTTCGCCCTTGGGATTGATGTGGGTAAATCCGCTCATGATCAGGCCTCAACCGGTTTCAGGTGGGTAACGAAGTTGCACGGCGTGTGGGTGCTGTTCAACTGTTCCACCAGAATTTTGTTCCAGCCGGTGCGGCAGGCGCCGGTGGAGCCAGGCAGGCAGAAGATGGCGGTGCGGTTGGCCATGCCACCGATGGCGCGACTCTGCACGGTGCTGGTACCCAGTTCGGTAAAGGTGATGTGACGGAACAGCTCGCCAAAGCCCTCGATCTGCTTGTCGAACAGCACGGCCACCGACTCCGGCGTGGAATCGCGCTCGGTGAAACCGGTGCCGCCGGTGGTGATCACTACCTGAACGTTATCGGAGGCGATCCACTCGGACAGGACGGCGCGAATCTGGTACTTGTCGTCCTTGATGATGCGGCGATCCGCCAGCTTGTGGCCGGCCGCCAGCAGTGAGTCTTCCAGAAACTGGCCGGATTTGTCGGTGTCGAAATCACGGGTATCAGACAGGGTCAGAACGGCGATGTTCAGAGGTACAAAATTAGCTTGTGACAGGTGTCCCATAATGGTGTCTCTTTGTTGGTTTAGCGCCCTAGTATATGGACGACTGAATTCGGTTATTTGCGCTGGATCAGTTAGCCGCCTATCGACGCCAGATGCTGGGTGACGCCGGTCAGGCCCTGATGCAACTGGTGAGTCTCGGTTTTCTGTTTCAGCTGTTGGTGCAGGCGAGCGACCAGCGCCGCCTGATGATCATCGTGCCCCAGCAGATCCCGCAGTTCCACGCCACATTCGGTGAACAGACACAGGTGCAGCTTGCCGATGGCCGAAACCCGCAAGCGGTTGCAGGTGGCACAGAAATCTTTGGCGTAAGGCATGATCAGGCCGATGCGACCCTGGTAATCTGGGTGGCTGAAGTTCTGCGCCGGGCCGTCAACCGGCCCCCGAGGATCTTCAGTCCAGCCCTGGGCCAGCAGTTGCTGCTTGATCACCATGCCGGAGACGTGGTGACGCTGGAAATACTCCTGACCCAGTCCGGTCTCCATCAACTCGATAAAGCGGATATCCACCGGGCGGTGGCGGATGTACTCCAGAAAGTTTGGCAGCTGATGAGCGTTGAGTTCGTTCAGCAGCACCACGTTGATCTTGACCTTGTGGTAGTCGGCGTCCAGCGCCGCCTCGATGCCGTCGAGCACTTTTTGCTGGCGGCCGTCGCCGGTGATCTGGCGAAACAGCTTTTCATCCAGGCTGTCGAGGGAGACGTTAATCTGGCTCAGTCCCAGTTGACGCCAGCGATGGGCGTTTTCCGGCAGGCGATAGCCGTTGGTGGTGGTGGCCACGGTGTCGATGCCTGGGGTATTGGCTGCGAGCTCAATGACTTGATCGAAGTCCTTGCGCAGGGTGGGTTCCCCGCCGGTGATTCGAATCTTGCGGGTGCCGACAGTGGCGAACGCCCGGATAACCCGGCCGACTTCGTCCACAGACAAAAAACGGGATTTGCCACTGCGCTGATAGCCATCGGGCAGGCAGTATTGGCACTTGAAGTTACAGGCGTCGGTAATGGAGAGACGCAGGTAATGAAATTCGCGACCATAGCGGTCTTGGAGTTCTGTCATGTGTCACCTTTCCAAACACGGGAGGTAGCGAGATTTCTCTGCGTTACCCTGGTGGCGGTATGCCACGGCTTGAAGACCATATATTCACTTAGGTCGGCCAAGCTCGGTTCACAACTTCCGCTAAGTTTAATCCATTCTGTTCAAGAACAACAACGTGGCTGGATCACAGAATTGACGCTGTTGTGAATTCTGTTTTGTCATAACGGCGAAAAAGCCGACAACTGGTAGGAACAGCTAACGGTGGCTTTTTAACCAAACGCGCGTTTAATTTTTGTCGTTATGCAGTAAGCTAGGGGCGTTAGGGAGATAAGAACGACAAAGGAATAACAAGATGGAACGCGAATCAATGGAATTTGACGTGGTCGTTGTTGGTGCCGGCCCTGCCGGGCTTGCCAGTGCGATCCGTCTGAAGCAACTCAATGCCGACCTGAACCTCTGTGTGGTCGAGAAAGGGGCCGAGGTTGGGGCCCACATCCTGTCCGGTGCGGTGTTTGAACCCAGGGCCCTGGATGAACTGCTGCCCGATTGGCAGGCTCAGGGAGCACCGCTGAATACGCCGGTGACCGGCGATGACATCTATCTGCTTAAAGCCGACTCCGCCAACCACTTTCCCAATGCCCTGGTGCCCAAAACCATGCACAACCACGGCAATTACATCACCAGTATCGGTAACCTGTGTCGCTGGTTGGCGGAGCAGGCCGAAGCCCTGGGGGTGGAGATTTATCCGGGCTTTGCCGCTTCCAAGTTGATCATCGAGGAAGGGGTGGTCAGAGGGATCCTCACCGGTGACATGGGCGTCGGCACCGATGGTGAGCACAAAGACAGTTACATGCCGGGGATGGAACTGCGAGGCAAATATACCCTATTGTCGGAAGGCTGCCGAGGCCACCTGGGTAAGCAGGCGATCAACCAGTACCAACTGAGTCAGGAGGCCGACCCTCAGCATTATGGCATCGGCTTTAAGGAGATTTGGAAGGTGCCAGCCGATCAGCATCGTCCTGGTCAGGTGGTGCATACCGCCGGCTGGCCTCTGGATGGCGAAGGCAGCGGCGGTGGTTATCTGTACCACGCCGACAACCACGAGGTGTGGGTCGGACTGATTGTGGACCTGAACTACACCAACCCCAACCTGTCGCCCTTTGAAGAGTTTCAACGCTACAAGACCCATGGTGTGATTGCCCAGCATCTCCAGGGCGGAGAGCGGGTGGCCTATGGTGCTCGGGCCATTACCAAGGGGGGGCTGAACGCCCTGCCGAAACAGCATTTCCCAGGTGGACTGTTGTTGGGGTGTGACGCCGGTACCCTGAACTTCGCCAAGATCAAGGGCACTCATACTGCCATGAAGTCTGGCATGGTGGCCGCCGAGGTGCTGGCCGGGGTGCTGACCGACTCCCATGCCGGTGGTGAGGACCTGGTTCAGTATGCCGAGGCCGTTCAGCAATCCTGGCTTTATGATGAGTTGTATCGGGCCCGCAACTTTGGACCGGCCATGCATAAGTTTGGCTCGCTGCTGGGGGGAGCATTTAACTACCTGGATCAGAATTGGTTCGGCGGTAAGTTGCCGTTTACTCTGCACGACACCGGTGCGGATTATGACGGCATGCAGCCGTTGTCACAGGCCAGGGTGATTGAGTACCCCAAGCCGGACGGAAAGCTCAGTTTTGACCGGCTCAGTTCGGTGTATCTGTCCAACATCTTCCATGAAGAGGATCAACCCTGCCATTTGAAGCTGGCGGATGCCAGCATTCCCATTAAGGTGAATCTGGCCCAGTACGGAGAGCCGGCGCAGCGTTATTGCCCCGCCGGCGTGTACGAGGTGGTATCGGAAGGTGGCGAAGATACGTTTGTCATCAACGGTCAGAACTGCATCCACTGCAAGACCTGCGACATCAAGGATCCCAGTCAGAACATCACCTGGGTGGTGCCTGAGGGCGGTTCCGGCCCCAATTACCCAAACATGTGAGTGCCCAGATCTGATGGAAAGCCCGCTTCGGCGGGCTTGTTGTTTCAGGCAATCACATAGCGGTTTCGACCCTCTAGCTTGGCCTGATTCAGGGCCTTTCCGGCTTGCTCGACCAAGGCATCGGCACCTTGCCCCGGGGTCCACTGGGCCACGCCGGCACTGAGGGTGATGGTGTCGCTGATGGGGGAGTGGCTGTGGGTCACGGCGGCTTCCGCGACTTCGGTGCGCAGTTGTCTGAGCAGCCGTTCGGCGCCGCCTTTATCGGTGGCGGGCAGCAAAATCGCGAACTCCTCACCGCCGTAGCGGGCAATGACGTCGGTCTGGCGACGGCTGCAGTGCACCATCAGCTTGGCCAAGCCTTTGAGGCACAGATCGCCGGCTTTATGGCCGTAATGATCGTTGTAGCTGCGGAAGTAATCCACATCCAGCATCACCAGAGTCAGCGGGTTGCGGGTGCGGCGATTTTCCGCCACCAGTTGCTTGAGGCGCTGGTCAAAGCGACTGCGGTTAGTGATGCCGGTGAGGCCATCCTGATCCGATTTCTGACTCATCAATTGCTGCAGTTTGCGATACCGGTCTTGCTGGCGGCGGCTGAGCCGGCTCCAGCGGCTCAGGGTGTGTTGCATCTGCTGTGCCACCACCAGGCTGATGGCCAGCAGCGTCAGGGCATACCAGGGAAACGGCGAGGTGGTGGTTAGGGCGGTTGTCAACGGCAGCAGCAGTGGCACCAGCAGTGCCACAATGGCCACCGGCCGGGTGTATAGGGTAATGGCGCTGGTCAGGACGATGACGGCATCGGTGAGGATCAGGGTGGTGAGATTAGTGGTGCCCAAGCTCAGTTGATGCAGGGCGACGAAGGCGCCGGCCACCAAGGTTTGCACTGGCAGTTGCCAGTCCGGCCCTCTCAGCGCCGACAGGGGCTTGGCCAATAGCACCGATAAGCCCAGTAGAATCAGCATTGGCACCCAGCTCATCAGCCCACTGGAAGGGGACTGCAGCAGCGCATTAACGGCAACCAGCAACAGCAGCAGACCGATCAGCCGCTGGTAGCCGTGACGGGCGATCCTCCGAAGGTGAAATGCCATAAGCTCATCCTTGAGTGTGTTTAAGAAAACTCCTTAGCTTTTCGGAAGGGATGGAGCTGGCACTCTGCAAGGCAAACGAGGCCCAGCGGGCGCCTTGTTCCATGGCGTGCTGCAGATCCTGCTGTTGCAGTAACCCGTCGATCAGTCCTGCCGCATAGGCATCGCCGGCGCCGGTGGTGTCGATCACCTCCGTTGCTACCGCTGCCACCGAAAAGCTGCGATCTTGAGTATAGGCGATGGCGCCGCTTTCGCCCTGAGTGACAATAAAGGCCTGCAGACTGCTGCCGGCGATCTGCTGGCCAAACAGCCAAGGATCGTCGATGTGATGCTGGCCAAGGTCGTCTACCGAGGTGATCAGGTAGTGACAGGGGCGGCGGCTGAGGTCTTTGGGCAACTGGGCGATAACCGTGGCCTGGGGCAACACCGACTGCATCAGTTGTGGCAGCCCTTCGGCGGTCAGGTTGACGTACAGGGCGTCCATGGGCTGATGGCTGAGGCTGGCGGGCAGCAACAGCCGCGGACGGTTGGGACGCAATATGGTGCGTTCACCGTCTGGTTCCATCAACAATTGCAGTGCCTGGGTTGGCCCCGGGTGACGGTGTACCTGCTGGCAATCCAGCCCCAGCTTCTCGGCTTGTTGCAGCAGCCAGTCTCCGAGATCGTCGGAGCCGACCTGGCTCAGCAGGGCGACCTGGTGGCCAGCCCAGGCCAGCGCGGTGCCGGTGTTGGCTGCGCCGCCACCAATCCGCTTGCCCAGATCTTCGTAATGGATGCGGGCGCCGGTGGTCAGGGGGCGGCTCAGCCGCAGAATGTGATCGCAGTTGAGGTTGGCGATGGTCAGTATTCGGGCCATGAGTGAGTTACTGTCGGCGAATGTTAACCCCGAGTATATCAATGACCCGGACAGGTTGCGCTAGTGCCAGGATCAACAAAGGGCGATGAAAATCGCCCTTTGTCTGCTGCGACCATGGCCGGGTTTACATGTCACCGGCCTTCAGTGGCCGTCGCAGTTCGGCGCGGACGTTGTCCATGCCGGCATAGAAGTTTTTCATCATCAGTACGCCCATCATCAGGCCGTTCGGTGTCGCCTGCAGCTTATCCGGATCGCTGGGATCCTGAACCAGGCCACCGGTGGCCTTCATAAAGGCCATCTCTTTGGTCAGCCCGCCCCACAGGCTCTTGCCAAAGTTGTCCTTGAAATAGGACTTGGACAGGCGGCCGCCAAACAGATTCAACAGGAAGCGGTACTGCATCACGGCTTTCTCGTTGTAGTATTTGGACGATTCCACCCCCATCTTGCCGGCGGCGATCTTTTCCTGATACTTGCGCAGCGAGAAGCTGTTTACGTACAGGGTATCGTGCAGGAAGCTGAAGCTGCCTGAGCCGACACCCAGGTAGTCGTCGTAGTTGACCACGTATTCGTCGAAGCTCTGATCCGCTTTCTTGCCAAAGGACCAGGCGGTCATCTGATCGTAGTGACCATTGAGGGTGTTGAGGATCAGCTCGTAGTCGCGGGCGATGTCCTGCTCGTTGTTGGCCAGGCTGCCCTTGGCACTTTTACGGGTCTGGTGGGTGACCATCAGCGGATAGGTGGTGATCTGGGTCGGCGCCAGGCGCACCAGCGTCTCCATGTCCTTGCGAATCACGTCCTGAGTCTGGCCGGCAAAGCCAAAGATCATGTCGACGCTGAGGATGGGGAAGTTCTCTTTGGCACGGGCCAGTTTCTCGTAGATCACTTCCGGCTCGCCAAACTTCTCCAACCGATCGGTTCTTGCCAGAATATCCCGGTCGAAGCTTTGTACGCCCACAGACAGACGGTCCACCAAACCGTGCAGCTGAGTGAACTCCATCGAGGTCAGGTGCAAAGGATCCGATTCACAGGATACCTGCTTGATGGAGGGGAACAGCTTGCGGGCGTGCTCAATGGTCTTGGCCAGTTCATCCACCAGTACCGTGGTGGTGCCACCGCCGATGTACAGCTCCTCGAAGTCGTAGCCCAGCGCCTTGGCCATGTCCATCTCGGCGCGCAGGGAGTGGAAGTAGGCCCGGGCCTTGTCTTCCTTAAACAGGAAGCGGTGGAAGGTACAGAAGCTGCACAGGGTGTGGCAGAACGGTACGTGGGCGTACAGCATGTATTTGCGTCCCGGCATCGGTGCCGGCATGGTGTCGCACGCCTGAGTGTCGAGACACAGGTGCCGCTCGGTGTAGTACTCCATCACCCGCTCCAGACTGTTCAGCATCCAGGTTGGGGTGGTGATTTTGGCCGTTTCTCGAATAGCGGCGTTGTTTAGGGCACGTTCTGCGAGCGACATGGTGGACTCTCTGGCTTCAAGGAATTAACCGCAGTCTAGTGTACCCGGGCAATGGCAATCTGTGAGCGGTTTCCGAAACTTTGTACTGTTAAGAGAAAATTGGTCAGATCTGTGATCCATTTGGCTTCACTTTGTGGTCTGCGCTGTGATGGTGCGCAGGGTTTTGCTGTGTTAAACCACACAAAAAAGGGGGGTAATGATCCCTGAGCGGCCGCTAATGTCGAATTGCTTACAGGATTTTCATCCCGAGCGGGCACGGCGCTGTCTAAGCTTGAGGAAGCAGATCAGTGGTTGCGGGAGGTCCAAGGATGGACGAACGAGTGTTGGTGATCGGTGATTACGCCTTTTGGGTACGCCAGGCCTGTGTGGTGGGGCCGAACCAGCGGCGTTATCGGCTCTGCCCCAAGGCGGCGCTGCTGCTGGAGTACTTCCTGACTCACCCCAATCAGGCCATTTCCCATCAATCTTTGCTGCACCATGGTTGGCCTGGCCGGGTGGTCAGTGATTCCGCATTGCGACGGGTGGTGGCGGATATCCGCCGTGCCTTCGATGACGATTATCGGGCGCCTTTGTACCTGAAGACCTGCCAGACACAGGGCTACCAATGGTTGCAGTTGCCCCACGAGGAGTACCATGCCCCTTTGAGCCGCGTGCGGGAGCGATGGCGTCTGGCGCTGGGGGCGGCGATGGTGGCGGTGGCGTCGGCGGCGACGCTGTGGAGCCTGGAACTGGAAGAGTCGGGTCAGTCCGTTGGCCCTGGTGGTCGTGGGGCTCGGGCTGGTCTGGTGCCCAAGGGAGTGGACAATGGTCACTGGCCATTGCTGCAGTGGCGCCAGCAACAGCTTGAGGCCGACTACAGCTATCGAATCGAGACGTCATTGGCGGGCGGCGAGTGCATCGACGGCCGCCCTCAGCCCAATTCGGTGGTGATTCCGCTGCGCCACTGAGGTGGCCCGGAACCGTTGTCATAAAAAAAGCCCCGACCGGAGTCGAGGCTCTATTCCCTAGAGTGACAATAAAGACGGTTTAGTCTTGTTTGTACTTCAGGGTGCCGTTGGCGTTTATCTCATCGAACCGGAAGGCGTTGCGGGTGCTGCTCAGCACCACGAATCCGGCGTTATAAAAAAGCCCCGACCGGAGTCGGGGCTTATTCGAGTTCAGAGTTCTGAGGAGAAGGGGTTAGTCTTGTTTGTACTTCAGGGTGCCGTTGGCCTTGATCGCATCGAACCGGAAGGCGTTGCGGGTGCTGCTCAGCACCACGAATCCGGTGTCATAAAAAAAGCCCCGACCGGAGTCGGGGCTTATCAGGTGTTCAGGCTACTGAAGACAGGGGATCAGTCTTGTTTGTACTTCAGGGTGCCGTTGGCGTTTATCTCATCGAACCGGAAGGCGTTGCGGGTGTTGCTCAGCACCACGAATCCGGCGTTATAAAAAAGCCCCGACTTGAGTCGGGGCTTATCAGGTGTTCAGTCTACTGAAGACAAGAGGTTAGTCTTCTTTGTACTTCAGGGTGCCGTTGGCCTTGATCTCATCGAACCACAGGTTGTGGTGCTGCTTGGCCCAGTTCTCATCACAGTAACCGGAGACCATGCAATCCATACCACCCTCTGACATAACGGTTGCCATGAAGATGTGAACGATGGAGAAGGCGCAGATGATGATCGCCGACAGGCCGTGGGCGATGATCGCCAGCAGGCTCAGGGTGCGGCTTGGCTCAACATACTGAGGGAACATCAGTACCACACCGGAGATGGAGATCACCAGGCCGAACAGGGCGAAGGCCCAGAACCACAGTTTCTCACCGGCGTTGGCGAAGCCCGCATCCGGGTGTTTACCCTTGAACGGACCGAAGTTGATGTAACCGCCCACCACCATGAACCAGGCGATGTCGTACTTGGCCGGAATCTGGTTCTTGGCCCACAGTACGGTCATCAGCAACCAACCCGCCATGAACGGAAACGCCATGTAGTCGTGAACCGGCTTGGCAATGGCCATCATGGAAGCGAAGGCCGCCTGACCCAGCACGGGTTCAACGAAGAACTTGCCGGCAATCAGCATCAGGCCGGTGAGGATCAGCAAAATGCAGGGAATGGCACCCAACCAGTGGATGGCCACATCGCTCTTGGACCAGCGGTGTACCATTTTGCCGGAAAAGCCGCCGTGCAGTTTAGAGATGCCATTGACCATGATGAACAGTACGAAGATGGCGATCATGCCAAACAGCGCCGCCATCAGGCCCGGGGCCATCAGCACGTTGCGCAGGGGAATGATGCGTTCGTCGTAGACGTTGATCGGCTGGTTATGGAACTCACTCTGAGACGTGGTGTAACCGGTCGCGCCCTCTTTCATGGCTTGCCACAGGACTTCCGACTGACTGGCGGTGGCGGCGGCGCTGTCCGCCGCTTCAGCCATTGCCAGCCCGGGAAGCATGACGGCAACCATCAGCAACAGGGCTTTGATCATTTGTTTCATTTCAGTGCTCCGAAAAGCGCGGGAAGCCTGGGCTTCCCGCCATTTCATTACTTGTTCCAGGTGCCGCGCTTCATGCCACGCTCGGCAACACGCTGACGGTAGATGTCGGACACAACGGCCGCATCACCGGCCAGCAGGGCCTTGGTGGAGCACATTTCGGCGCACATGGGCAGTTTGCCTTCGGACAGACGGTTGGCACCGTACAGTTCCTGCTCTTTGGCAGAGCCTGCTTCGGTGTTTGGACCACCGGCGCAGAAGGTGCACTTGTCCATTTTGCCCTTGGAGCCAAATACGGCTTTTTTCGGGAACTGAGGTGCACCGAATGGGCAGGCGTACAGGCAGTAACCACAACCGATGCAACGCTCTTTGTCGTGCAGTACGATGCCGTCTTCGGTCTTGGTGAAGACGTTCACCGGGCAGACCGCCATGCACGGTGCGTCGGCACAGTGCATGCAGGCTACCGACAGTGACGCTTCGTCGCGTTGACCGTCATTGATGGTTACTACGCGACGACGGGTGATGCCCCATTCCAGCGCGTTGTCGTTTTCGTTCTTACAAGCGGTGACACAGCCGTTACACTCGATGCAGCGCTTGGTGTCACACATAAACTTCATAGTTGCCATAGTGGCTATCTCCTACCCTAAACCTTACGCTTTCTCGATCTGACACAGGGAAGACTTGGTTTCCTGCATCTGAGTGATCGGGTCATAACCATAGGTCAGCGCGGTGTTTGCGGACTCACCTACTACGTATGGCTTGGTGCCATCTGGGTACACCAGGTCAACGTCGTGCATGACACCGGCAAAGTGATAAGGCATCCAGGTAACGCCCAGCTTCACGCGAGGGGTAACCAGGGCCTTGACCTTGATGCGCGCGCCTTCGGCGCCCTCGACCCAGACATCATCCCAGTTACGGATACCACGATCGGCGGCGTCGGCAGGGTTGATCTCAATGAACATCTCCTGCTGCAGCTCGGCCAGCCATGGGTTGGAACGGGACTCTTCACCACCACCTTCGAACTCCACCAGGCGACCGGAGGTCATGGCCAGTGGGTACTTCTTATCCAGGTTCTCGGTGATCACCTTGTCCTGAATGGTCTTGTACAGGGTCGGCAGACGGTGAACCTGCATGTCGTTGTAAGTCGGGTACTTGGCAATCAGGTCGCGACGCGGAGTGTACAGCGGCTCACGGTGAACCGGCATTGGATCCGGGAAGGTCCACACCTTACAGCGGGCCTTGGCGTTACCAAAGGGCACACAACCGTGCTTCATGGCGACGCGATGGATACCACCAGACAGGTCGGTCTTCCAGTTGCGGCCTTCCGCTTCGGCTTTCTCTTCTGCGGTCAGCTCATCCCACCAGCCCAACTGCTTCAGCATGTCGGCGGTGAATTCCGGATGGCCGTCACCCAGCTCGTTACCCTTAGGCGCGGAGCCTTCGGCCAGCAGGTTTTCGCCGTCGTGTTCGACGCCGAAACGGGCACGGAAGTTACCGCCGCCCTGCAGGACGTGCTTGGAGGTATCGTACAGAATGTGGGTGCCCGGGTGCTTCTGCTCCGGGGTGCCCCAACATGGCCAAGGCAGACCGTAGGTTTCGCCTTTGGCCGGGCCGCCCACGGCTTGCAGGTTCTCGTGAGAGAAAGTGCCCCAGTTCTCGGTGTGCATCTTGATGCGCTCCGGAGACTGGCCGGACATACCGATGGTCAGCATGCCGCGGTTGATCTCGCGGGTCACGTCTTCGATAACCGGCATGTTGTTCTTAACCTGCATGCGCTTGGTGAACTGCTGAGCAAAGCCCAGTTTGGTCGCCAGGCGGTACATGATTTCCAGGTCAGGCTTGGATTCAAACAGAGGCTCAACCACCTGCTGACGCCACTGAACGGAACGACCGGAGTTGGACAAAGAACCTTCGGATTCGAATTGGGAACAGGCTGGCAACAGGTAGACGCCATCCTTACGGCGGTGCATCACACCGGCCATGGTTGGGTAAGGGTCGACCACCACGATGGTGTCCATCTTATCCAGTGCGTTACGCACTTCCATCTGACGGGTTTCGGTGTTGACCGACTGACCCCAGAAGAACGCCATGCGGACGTTGTCTTTCTGGCCCAGCTTGGTTTTGTCTTCTAGAACACCATCGTGCCAGCGTGAACATGGCATGCCAGGAGTGGTCATCGGCTTCTTACCCAGGTATTCACCTTGGTCGAAACGGCCTTGAACCCAGTCAAAGTCCAGATCCCATACGTGGCTCCAGTGCTTCCAGGCACCGGTAGACAGACCGTAGTAGCCTGGCAGGGTGTCAAACAGCAGACCCAGATCGGTCGCGCCTTGCACGTTATCGTGGCCACGGAAGATGTTGGTACCGCCACCGGATTGACCCATGTTGCCCAGCGCCAGCTGCAGCAGACAGTAGGCACGAGTGTTGGCGTTACCGACGGTGTGTTGGGTACCACCCATACACCAAACGACGGAACCAGGACGGTTTTCTGCCATCAGCTTAGCGGCCTGGTACACCTGGTCTTCTTCGATGCCACAGACTTCTGCAACTTCGCTCAGAGGCCATTTAGCGGCTTCTTTGCGGATGTCGTCCATACCCCAGACGCGCTGGTCGATGAAAGTCTGGTCCTGCCAGTTGTTTTCAAAGATGACGTTGAGCATGCCGTAGATAAACGGAATGTCGGTACCAGGGCGAATGCCAACGTGCAGATCAGAGTGAGCAGCCGTACGGGAGAAACGTGGGTCAATAACGATGATTTTAGCGTTATTGCGTTCTTTGGCGGTGAGGATGTGCTGCATGGAAACCGGGTGGGCTTCGGCAGGGTTGGCACCGATAAAGAAGATGGCGTTTGCGTGACGGATGTCGTTGAACGAGTTGGTCATTGCACCGTAGCCCCAGGTGTTGGCAACACCGGCTACTGTGGTTGAGTGACAGATACGAGCAGAGTGGTCAACGTTGTTGGTGCCCCACATGGCCGCAAATTTGCGGTACATGTAACAGCCTTCGTTGGAGAATTTGGCGCTGCCCATGAAGTACACGGAATCCGGACCGGACTGCTCGCGAATCTTCAGCATCTGGTTGCCAACTTCTTCGATGGCCTGATCCCAGCTCAGCTTCTTCCACTTGCCGCCTTCCAGCTTCATTGGGTATTTCACCCGCAGCTTGGAGTGGCCGTGTTCGCGCAGGGCGGCACCTTTGGCACAGTGGCCACCACGGTTGAATGGGTGATCAAAGGCAGGCTCCTGGCCGACCCAAACGCCGTTCTGTACTTCGGCGTAGACACCACAGCCCACCGCACAAGCGGAACAAATGGTGCGCTTTACTTCGATGGGGGCGTTGTGATCAACATGATGGCCGGAGGCTTGCGCCTTACGGATCATGCCGGTGCCCAACATGGAAGCGGCGGCAATGCCTCCGGTGGTGACACCGGCGTTCTTCAGGAACTGACGACGGTTCAGGCCCAGTCCTTTTTTGGTTTCTACCTTAACTTCGGTAGAGGTACGTTTGAGTTGCATCGCAATTCTCTCCTGGATTACTGGCCGCGCAGGCTGGCGTAGTAGCTGCGTACGTGGTCGGTTTCTTTATAGCCAGAGTGCTTGGCTTCGGCTTTGGCCGAGGTGGCTGCAACTGGGGTGGCAATGGCAGCCACACCGGCAGCAGCTGGAGCCATGGCCAGGGCTTTCAGTAAACCGCGGCGCTCCAGGTTGGTGTTGTTGTGTTTCATCATCTTTCCTCGGAAGTAGGGGCGACGAGTGTTTTGGCCCCAACCGAATGAGCGGCATTGGTCAGGGCAGTAAAACGAGCCAAAAATGGCAGGCAGAATTGTCTATGTACGCAGACGGGAAAAATGTGAAGTTCGACAAGGTTCGCCGACCCCAAAGTGATAAATCGGAGTGATATTTGACCTAAATCTCCTTGTTAAGTGCTTATTAACCCAGGGTTTACCTAAATGTGACTTGTAGTTGAATAAAAAAGGTTTTTTTCACGATATTCGTAGAGGGTTGTCACATATTGATGCCTTTATCGGCGGGGTTGAGACAGTTTGGCCCGCATTTTGGTTCACATACACCTCGGCGGTTCTTTTAGAGTTAGTTTAAGTGACCTTGGGGATTTAACCTTTAGTTAACCTGGGTAAAAATTGCGTTCGGAGAGGGTTGTTGCTGTAACTCACAAAAGTGAGGGTTTTTAGTGCTTCAGCAGTGAGCCGGCCGGCAATTACCGGAAAACTGTGACGGATTTCAACTAATGGGTCTTTCATTGATCTCGATCAAGGGTCGTTTTTGGAAATCCGCTACTCTGCTCACACTGAATTTGCGTTTTTGAATCTGATTCTTTTAGAGTCTCAACCGGAGCCTGTTATGCGCCAGCCCTGCTTACCACATCTGTATATTCTGATCGTCGGTGTGTTCCTGGCCCTGACTCCGTTTGTCATCAATGCGGTTCTGATGCTGTCCGACGGCCTGGTATAAACCGCTTCATTTTGCTTCTGATTCCTGGGTCGGATACTCTCTGATTAACGGCCATCCAGGAACCCCCCAGCCATGCCATTCATTGTTTTGTTTCTTTCGCTATTCTCTGCCGTCGCCATGGCGGTGACCGATCCGGTTTTGATTACCCAGCCAACTCAGGTTCAGCCGGTGTGCTGGTATCAGGGGCAACAATACTCCCAGGGGGCGTTGCTGGAGATGTCCGGCCGTACTCTGGTGTGTGCCCAGAAAACCGAACATGAAACCAATGGCAGCCTGATCTGGTTGCCGCTGGATGAGCAGGGACAGCCTATCTGGCCGGAGCCGGTCCGCCACAGTAAGATTCGCATTAACTGACGACTCAGGTACGCTTCTTGGCCCTGGGATGGGCCTGGTCATAGACTTCGGCCAGGTGTTGAAAGTCCAGGTGGGTATAGACTTGGGTGGTGCTGAGATTGGCGTGGCCGAGCAACTCCTGAACGGCGCGCAGATCCTGGGAGGATTCCAGCATGTGGGTGGCGAAGGCGTGGCGCAATTTATGCGGATGCACTCGGGCACCGACCGCCTGTTGCTGCCCCCATTTCGCCAAGCGAGCCTGCACCGAGCGTGGGCTGATACGGGTGCCGCGGTTGGAGACAAACAGAGCCCCGCCGCTCTCCGTGGTCAATCCAGGGCGCAGCGTCAGCCAACGTTCTATCCACTCGATGGCCACTGAGGTCACCGGCAGCAGCCGGGTTTTGCCCCCTTTCCCGGTGACTCTCACCAGCTTTTCCTTCGCATCCAGTTGATCGAGGTCGATGGCCACCAGTTCAGCCAGTCGCAGACCACTGGAGTAGAACAGCTCCATCATCGCCCGATCGCGAACGGCAAGGGGATCCTCGCTGTCGATGCTGAGCAGTTGGTCCATCTGGTCCACGTCCAGATTCTTCGGCAGAGGTTTGCCCTGTTTGGGGGCGCTGAGGTGGCGAGCGGGATTGTGATCCACGGTGCCGTCATCGACCAGGAAGTCGAAGAACTGACGCAGCGCCGACAGGGTCAGGGCCAGCGAGCGCGGGGACAACCCCTGTCGGTGTAACTTGCTGATCAGCTGCTGCAACTGTGGGTGGCTGACGCTTTGCCAACGCTGCACGCCCTGCTGTTGCAACAGGGGCGCGCATCGGTTCAATTCTCTCAGGTAGTTACGACAGGTGTGGGGCGAATACTGACGTTCGCTGCGTAAGTAGCGCTCGAACTGGCGCAGTGGCTCATCCATGCAGCAGTTGCGGGATCTTGTAGGCCAACAACTGGCGCACCTGATCCAGCATCATGGTGTCCATGTCCGGGGAGAAGTGGCTGGGATCGTTGGAGGCGATGGCCAGCAGCGCCACAGGTTGACTGCGATCGCCGATGCACACCAGTGCCACCGAGCCGTTGTCCTGAGCCACCAGTGGGTTCTGCTCCTGTGCAGGGAGTCGGCCAAGGTAGTAGCCCTGTTCATTGAGGCGGCGACGCAGAATCAGGTTGAGCTCAGGTTGATCAAACTGCCCCTGTAGATCGGTAATGGCCAGCCGGACCTTGGCAAACCGAAAGCGGTTCTTGAAGCTGTCCACCAATACCCGGTTGACCTCGTCAAGGCTGCGGGTGTTGAGCAGGTCAAAGAACAGCTGGTTGTAGAATCGGTAGATGTCTTCGTTGCGGGAGGCCACCGACAACAGCGAGGTGATCTCCTCTTCCAGCTGTTGCACCCGGGATCTCAAGTTCAGTTGCTGGTGTTCAATCAGCGAGACGGTGCCGCGTTCGGTATGGGGAATCCGCAGGCTCAGCAGCAACTCTGGGTGGCGAATGAAAAAATCCGAGTTCTCCAGCAAGTACTCTTTGACCATGCTGGCACTCAGATCGTTAAGGCTGTCGGTGAGATCGTGTTTCATAATCCAATTTGACCATCGTAAACGTGTACGGCTGGCCCGGTCATTTCTACAGCCTTTCCATGGCCTGGCCAATCAATGTGTAAGGTACCACCTGGCAAATCAACGCGCACCTTTTGCGACAGAATTCCCTGATGCTGGCCGATCACCGCTGCGGCGCACGCTCCGGTGCCGCAGGCCAGGGTTTCCCCGGCGCCGCGTTCAAAGACTCTCAATTTGATGTGGGAGTCGGACAACACCTGCATAAAGCCGACATTGACCCCCTTGGCAAAGCGCTCATGCTTGCTCAGTTTGCGGCCGATGCCAACCACATCGGCGTTGTCGATGTCGTCTACCTGCAGCACACAGTGAGGGTTGCCCATGGAGACGGCGCCACACAGATGAATCTGGTCGTCGGTTTGCAGCAGGTAGGTTTTCTCTACCTTATTGGCCCGAAACGGCAACTGGCCCGGTTCAAATCTCGGTTGCCCCATGTTGACGGTCACCTGATCGTCGTGCACCAGTCGAAGCTTAAGGGTGCCGGCCTGAGTACTGACCCCGATGTGATTCTTGTTGGTCAGCCCTTTCATCCGCACGAAACGGGCAAAGCAGCGGGCGCCGTTGCCGCAGTTTTCCACTTCGCTGCCGTCTGCATTGAAGATGCGGTAATGAAAATCCAGCTCGGGATCGTAGGGGGGTTCCACCATCAGTAGCTGATCAAAACCCACGCCAAAATGCCGATCGCCGAGACGACGGATCTGTTCCGGAGACAGATACAGGTTCTGAGTGACGGCATCGACGACCATAAAGTCGTTGCCTAACCCCTGCATTTTGGAGAACTGGATCAAGACGCTGTCCTACTTTGGAATTTAAGTTTTTGATTAGTTTACGGCAGTAAGTGCTCACCTTGCCACAACTGATTGACGGTTTCTCGTTCCCGTATCAGCTGGGCCCGGTTGCCGTCGGCCATTATCTCGGCAATTCTGGGGCGGCTGTTGTAGTTGGAGGCCATGGCAAAGCCATAGGCACCGGCGCTGCGCACCGCCAGCAGATCGCCGGGCTCCAACACCAAGGGGCGATCTTTGCCAAGAAAATCACCGGTTTCACAAATGGGTCCCACGACATCGTAGCGGCGTGGGCTGCCCGAACGGGGAGTGACCGGGATGATCGCCTGCCAGGCGCTGTAGAGACTGGGACGCAGCAGGTCATTCATGGCCGCATCCACCACCGCAAAGTCTCGATCGTCTCCCTGTTTGAGGTACTCGACCCGAGTCAGCAGTACGCCGGCATTGGCCATGATGGCCCGGCCCGGTTCGAAGATCAGGGTCAGCGGTCTGCCTTTGAGCAGTTTCAGCAATTCGGCGGCATACTGATCCGGGTGGGGCGGATTTTCATCGCCATAGTTCACCCCTAAGCCGCCACCGACATCGAGGTGATGAATTCGAATCCCGCGTTGTTCGAGCCGATCGATCAGCGCCAGCAGCCGTTCCAGCGCCGCCAGAAACGGTGGCAGGGTGGTCAGTTGCGAGCCGATGTGGCAATCCACCCCTTTAATGTCGATGTGAGGCAGTTGCCGGGCCAGCTCAAAGGCGGCCTCGGCCCGGGCCATGGGGATGCCGAACTTATTCTGCTTCAGGCCGGTGGAGATGTAGGGGTGAGTGCCGGCGTCCACATCCGGGTTGATGCGCAGCGACACCGGTGCCACCAGCCCGAGCTCCTTGGCAACCTGGTTAAGGCGTTGCAGCTCTGGCTCGGACTCCACATTGAAACAGTGAATGCCCGCCGTCAGCGCCTGACGCATCTCTTCGGTGCGCTTGCCGACGCCGGAGAACACCACTTTTCCGGGATCCCCTCCCGCTTCCAGCACTCGCGCCAGCTCGCCGCCGGAGACGATGTCAAAGCCGCTGCCCAGGCGCGCCAGCAGGTTGAGAATCGCCAGGTTGCTGTTGGCTTTGACCGCGTAGCAGATGAGATGAGGGTGGGCGCCGACGGCCGCATCAAAGGCGTGCCAGTGGCGCTCAATGGTGGCCCGGGAGTAGACGTAGCAGGGCGTGCCATAGCGGTCAGCCAGTTCGGCCACGCTGACCTGTTCAGCCATCAGGCGTCCTTGGTGATAACTGAAATGGTCCATGGCGGTGTCCTATGGCTGAGGGTCGCGTTCCTGTTCAGATTCAGCGGCGACCGGGTGTTCCGAGGCAGGCGGATTGACGGCCTCCGGTTCGGGGAGCATCAGTGGTCCTTTCTGACCACAACCGGCCAGCAGCCAGCAGCAAAAAAATGCGGTAAACAGTCGTAACATGGGAAAAGCGATGACCTTGGGAATTTAGCCCTCTATAATCGCATTCCAACCGCCAATTGCAAACAAAGAGAATAGATCATGTCGATGGATACAAGCCGCTTTCACCAACTGGCCGATGACACGCTGGAAGGCATCGTTGATGCCATCGATGACAGTGAGTTGGAGCTGGATTATGAGCAGTCTGGCAACGTGCTGGATCTGGAGTGCATCGATGGCAGCCACATTGTGCTGAATAAGCAGGAAGCGATGTGTCAGCTGTGGTTGGCAACCAAGTTTGGTGGCTACCGCTTCAGTCAGGTCGAGGGACAATGGATTGAAGAGCGTGAAGGGGTGGAGTTGTTGAGTTTCTTAGCCGAGTCGGTGGCCAAACAGGGTGGAGAGCAGATTCAATTTTAATGCTTGCCGAGCGAATCCCTCCGTGGATTCGCTGGCGGAGCTACCCCAGCTGCAGCAGTTCCGATTCCGCCAGGGGCATCACCGTCAATTCGCCGTTGCAGCGCTTCAGTCGATAGAACTGCGGCAGATTAAAGCTGCCACCGCCAAACTTTCCTTCCTGCTTAAACACATAAAGATCACTGATGTTGTCGATCAGGGCGCTCAACTGGGTGACCGAATGGAAAAATCGTTGCATGACGTTGTTTTCATCCAGCAGATAGATGTCCAGCCCTTGCTGGCGCTCGCGCACGAAGTACTGTCGCATCCCCTTGCGGGCGTGCAGCCGCAGTATCGCCGGCGCGCTGGCATAGGGGTCATCGCCCAGGCGCGGCTGCGGCAGCGTCTGCAGGGTGCCTTCCTTGAGAGGCTCCGGCAGTGGCGGCAGTTCATCGGCGGGCCGCCAATGCATGCCCTGAGTGGAAAACAGCAGCCCATACTGATGCTCACCGATGGTCAAGGGCAGAACCTGCAGTTGCTCGGCCCGGCTTTGCTGGCGTAAGCGTCCACACTGCTCGATCAGAAATTGCAGCTTATCGGTGATCTGACGGTTGGCTCTGTGGCCGACCGACACCACCCGGACTTGGGGCAAGTGCTCATTGGTGATGCCGGACATCAGTTGCTCCAGCATTTTCAGTATGCCGTGCTCACCGTCGAAGCTGTGGTAGTGCAGCTCACCCCAACTGTTGCGACATAACAGCTCCAGCGACCCTATCAGTGGTCGCTTGGGGCGCCCGGTGGACAACACTTTATTGCCCCTCAGGTCCAGCATCGCTTCGGAGCCGTGCCAGTGACGGGAGGGATCCTGTTCCAGGTTGACCACCACCGTAATCTCGTCCAGATGCCAGGGTTGTTGCAGGGCCTCCAGATCGCTGGTTTCCGGTTGCGGCAGTTGCTGGCAGAACTGACGGGCCAAGCGGGTCAGTGAGCGACTGCTTCGGCCCTGGCCGGCATTGAAACAGTGTATCTGGGTATGAAAGTCCACCAAACCGTTGGCGGCGGCCCAGGCGATGCACGCCAGGCGGCTGCGGTGGTGGAACAAGGGGCTTTCACCAAACAGCAGCCGTTTGTCCGGTGGTTGCCGGTACAGGTACCAGTTGCCGCCGTGGCCGTCGCTGGCGTCCACCTGCAGCAGGGTCAGGTGTGGTTCCACCAGGCCGTGGCTCCATAACGGATTCAGCCTCACCAGCTTGTCCGGTTCCGACTCAAACTGGGTGTAGAGTTTGCGGGTCAGGATGCCCATGTCCTGAATCTGCAGTTGCCGGGGCAAGCGTTGGCCGCTGGCGAAGCTGGTGAGCCTCTGGTAGCTGGCCAGCATCAACTGTTGCAGTTGCTGATTGAACCAGCGCACCTGGCCGGCATGCCAGTGCTGGGCCTGGTCCAGCGACTCGATCAGCAGCGGTGTCCACTGCCATTGCTTCGCCAGCTTGGTCAGTTTGCGCCGCCGCCAGTCATCGTCATCCACCGGCGCGCTGTTGCTATGGCATTTCAGGTAGAAGCAGCGTTGCACCATCGATAGCCGGCTGGGTTCTTGCTGACGGGTCAGGTAGTGCTCCAGTCGCTGGTACAGCATCAGATAGTGATCGGTTTCCTGCACCGATTTGCCGGCCTTAAGCCCGTACCACAGCTGATCGCGCAGGATGCGCTGATCCGGGTAGTCGGCGACGTAGGCTTCCAGCAGCAGCACCTTGAGGGCGGATTTATGGGGACGGTCGATGCCCTTAAACAGCTGCCACAAGGCGGCACCAAAGAACTCACTGGCGGGCAGATGTTGGATCTGGCCGAGGGACAGCAGTGCCGGATGGTGAGTCGGTGCGCCGGGCCACCAGGCCAGGGCTTTGCCGGCCAGGCGGATCTGGGTGCGGTAGAACTCCTCCAGCAGCAGCCAGTGTTGGGCGCTGCCGCTGTGTTCCTTATCCAGACAGCGCTGGCAGGGCAGGCCGAACTGACAGGGATTGATCAGAAACAGGTGGGTTTCCAATCCCTGTTCGGTGGCCCAGCGGCTGAGCCATTGTGCCTTTTGCTGCAGGGCATCCAGGGTGTCGCTGTCCAGGCCGTCTTCATGAACCAGCCACAGATCCACGTCGGAGCTGCGGGTCTGGCCGAGGGAGCCGCTGCTGCCCATGGCATAGAGTCCCAGCAGCGGCCCAGTGTGGCTCAGGTCCTCGTCGGAGGGACGGAACAGCGGTGGCGAGACGAAGCCGCTGACGGCGGTCGGGCAGCCGGGCAATAAGCGTGACTTCGGGCAATGCAAGGCACCGATCACCGTCGACAGTACGGCAATCTGATGTGGGCTCAGAAGCTGCTGGAATTGCTTAAGCCGAACCTGATTTAGGGTGTTACTCAGGGCGATATCGGCCGAAACCTGATTCAATGTGGGCTCACAAAATAGGGGGAAACTGTGATCATGATAACATTATTCCGGGGTTGACGAGAAATCGTGAAAAGGATCAATTTTCCGAGATTTAGGGCGATAAAAGCGTAGCTAACCGCTGTGCCTGCTTTAATGCAATACGAAATGCTGGCAACATGAGCGCTAATTGTTGTTGGTAACGGCGCAAATCAGTGCCGATATTAGTTAAGGATACCGAGACTTATGGCGCGCAAAGAGATTCGAATCGCAACCCGCAAGAGCCCGCTGGCCATGTGGCAGGCGGAGTTTGTTAAGGCCGAGCTGGAAAAAGCGCACCCGGGCCTGGAGGTGATTCTGCTGCCGATGTCCACCAAGGGTGACATCATTCTCGATACGCCGCTGGCCAAAGTGGGCGGCAAAGGCTTGTTCGTTAAAGAGCTGGAAGTGGCCATGCTGGAAGGGCGAGCCGACATTGCGGTGCATTCCATGAAGGACGTGCCGGTCGATTTTCCCGAAGGGTTGGGTCTGACCACCATCTGTGAGCGTGAAGATCCTCGCGATGCCTTTGTGTCGAATAACTACCAGACCCTGGATGAGCTGCCGCAGGGGGCCATCGTCGGTACCTCCAGCCTGCGCCGCCAGTGTCAGCTGCGTGAACTGCGTCCGGATCTGAAGATTCGTGATCTGCGTGGTAACGTCAACACCCGTCTGCGCAAGCTGGACGAGGGTGAGTACGACGCCATTATCCTGGCGGCGGCAGGCCTGAAACGACTGGAGTTTGATCACCGCATCACCAGCTTTATCGAAAGCGAGCAGTCCTTGCCAGCCAACGGTCAGGGTGCGGTTGGCATCGAAGCCCGTCTGGATGACGCCGAACTGCTTGAGCTGTTGAGTGTGTTGGAGCACGAGGAAACCCGTGCTCGAGTGATTGCCGAGCGTGCCATGAACACCCACCTGGAAGGCGGCTGTCAGGTGCCAATCGGCGCTTACGCCGAACTGGAAGGCGACCAGCTGTGGCTGCGTGGTCTGGTGGGCAAGCCGGATGGCAGCGTTCTTCTGCGTAACGAAGTGCGCGGCAACAAGGCCGACGCCGAAAAACTGGGCATTGAACTGGCAGAGATGCTGCTCAGCGCCGGTGCCGGTGAGATTCTCAAAGAGGTGTACGGGGAGGCCTGATGCACATCTTGCTGACCCGCCCTGCGGGTCGCAATCGGTCTCTGGCCGCCCGGCTGGAGGCCATGGGGCAGCAGGTAAGTTGCTGCCCCATGATGGAGATCGTCGCCGAACCGGAGCCGTGTCCGTCCCCTCTGGCTGGGGTGGATGCGGCTTTTTTTGTGTCTGCCAACGCGGTCGACTACGCCGCCCGCCTGTTGCTGTCTTGGCCGCCGATTCGTTACCTCGCCGTCGGCGGTGCTACCGCTCGGGCGCTGCAGGCTCACGGGGTCTCCCCCCTGACCGCGCCGCCGGATAACGAAACCACCGAAGGGGTGTGGTCACTGCCGCAGATGGCGGATGTGGCCCAGCAGCGGTTTGTCATCGTTCGGGGCAATGGTGGTCGTGAGACCATGGCCGAGCGCCTGACGGCGGCGGGAGCATCGGTGCAGTATTGGTCGGTTTATCGTCGCCAGATACCCAAAATAAATGGGTCAGATCAAGTACAAAGCTGGCAACGGGACGGCGT
Source organism: Ferrimonas kyonanensis DSM 18153 (assembly GCF_000425405.1). Taxonomy (GTDB): domain Bacteria; phylum Pseudomonadota; class Gammaproteobacteria; order Enterobacterales; family Shewanellaceae; genus Ferrimonas; species Ferrimonas kyonanensis. The sequence goes on from NZ_AUDJ01000001.1 coordinate 198,548, forward strand.
TAACGCCATACTGGCTACCAGTGTCGAGATCCTGCACAACCTGTTTCAAGTGGTGCCCGAGCCTCAGCGACCCTGGCTGCAACGTCAATTGTTGTTGGTGCCGGTGGAGCGGGTGGCGGCGGCGGCCCGAAAACTGGGGTGCCAGCACATCTGTGTAACCCAAGGAGCAGGAGATGACGCTATCATTGAGTCGATAGCAAACTGGAAGAATCGTTAGTAATGGATAAGAAGCCGGAACATCCCAACTCTCCCAGCACCGATGAGTCGAAACTGGACTCGCCAGACACCGTTGATCACAACGCGACCCCTGCCCAGCCGCAGGACGATGCCCCTCAGCAGGCGCCGGAGCGCGACGCGGCGCCCGAGGCCGCCGAGCCGGCCTCTGATCCGGCCTCTGAGCCGACCTCTGAGACCGAATCCACCCCGGCCCCGAAGGCCGAACCTCGCCCCTTGAGCCCCTCACAGCCACAACCGGCCAAGGCAGAAAGTAAAGGCGCCAGCATTGCCATTCTGGTGGCCATCGTCGCCTTGCTGTTGGCGGCGGCTTCCACCGCCTTCACGGTGTGGCAGTGGCAACAACGTCAGCAACAACAGCTGCAGTCCCAGGCCCTGACCGGTAAATTGGATGAGATGCGCACTCAGATGCTGTCTGAGCGCACCATGCTGGAACAGCGCATTGGCGAGCAGGCCCGTCAGCAACAGGGGATGATCAAGCAGGTGGCCGAGTTGCAGTCTGCCCTGACCAAGGCCCGCAACCTGCGGCCCCAAGACTGGCTACTGGCCGAAGCGGACTACCTGGTGCAGATGGCTGGCCGCAAACTGTGGTTGGAACAGGATGTGCAGACCGCCATCGCCTTGCTGCAGGACGCTGACCGGCGCCTGAACCTGGTGGACGACAATGCCCTGACGTCGATTCGTGGGGCGCTGAAAGACGACATCGCCACCCTTAAAGCGCTGCCCAGACAGGATCTGGCCGGGCTGGCCCTGTCCATTGAATCCTTGATTGCCAAGGTGGACCAGTGGCCGCTGAATCGGGTTGAGCTGCCTGAACTGGCGCAGGCCGAAACCAGCAATGCCCCCTCGGAGTCGGTGGATGACTGGCGGGCCAATCTGGCGAAAACCTGGAGCGCCCTGATGGACGACTTTATTACCGTCCGCCGTCGACAGGGGGAGCTGCAGCCGCTGTTGGCTCCGGAGCAAGAGTGGTACCTGCGAGAGCACCTCAAAGGTAAGATGATGCAGGCTCAGCTGGCCCTGTACCACGGCCATACACAGGCCTATCGCAAGGCCCTGGGGACCGCGTCGGAGTGGATCGATACCTATTTCAAACGGGATGCGGCCGAGATCGATGCCGCCCTGGCAACTCTGTCTGAGCTGCGGTCGGTGGAGCTGGCCAGTCGCCTGCCCACGGAGTTAAACAGTCAGCCGCTGTTGGAACGCATTGTGGCGGATCGCCTGGGTAGTGCCAGGGAGAATCGCTGATGATTAGGCTACTGATTTACACCCTGATTGTATTGGCCGGTGCCATTGTCGGCCCCAAGCTGGTGGAGAACAAAGGCTACCTGCTGCTGGCCGTCGGCGATTACACCATCGAAACCTCGGTAGTGGCGGCGGTGGTGATGCTGCTGGTGGGCTTTGCCCTGTTGCAGCTGTTGGAGTGGTTGCTGGTCAAGGGGATTCAGGGCATCGGCCTGACCTGGTCGTTGCCCAAGCGCTGGCGACAGCGCAGTTCACGCAAGTTTACTCTGCAAGGCGCACTGGCCCTGGCGGAGGAGAACTGGTCTCTGGCCCAGACGGCGATGTCGAAAGGGGCCGGTGCCGGTGAACTGCCATTGGTGAATTACCTGGCGGCCGCCCGCGCTGCCCATCACCAAGGGGATGCTGAGCAGACGGAGGCGTTCCTGAAACAGGCGGAAGCCCTGCCCGGCAGCGACGCGGCGGTTAACATTGCCCGCATCCGCTACCTGATTCAGGACGGCGAACTGGCGGCCGGCCGTCAGTGCCTGGAGGCACTGCCGGCGTCACTGAGAGCCCGTCCGACGGTGTTGAAGCTGGCCCATGAATTGTACCAGCGCCAGCAGGATTGGGACGCCATCTCCCGCATTGCGCCAGCCCTGGCCAAGCACAAGGTGTTGCCTCAGGAGCAGTTGCAGGCGTTGCCAGTGGAGATTGAACGCGGTGCCTTGCAAGCGTGTCCGTCTCTGGAAGCGGTGCAGGAGCGATGGCAACAACTACCGCGACGCACCCGTAAGCTCGACTCCATTGCCCAGGCTTATATCGAGGCGTTGATCCGGTTTCAACAGCCGACGGAAGCCCGCAAGGTGCTGATGGCTCAGCTGTCGAAATCGGCGCCGCAGGCACTGTTGCTGGAGATGCTGCCGCTGTGCAGTGAGGATGCCGGTGAGTCACTGATTCATCAGCTGCAGCGACAGTATGCGGCTCCGGAGTCGCCGGCGTACTTTGATTGCCTGGCCAACCTCAGCCGGCAGATACGCCAGTACCGGGAGGCGAAGAAGTATCAGCGTCAGGCCATTGAGTTGGCGCCGACTCGCTATCGCTATTCCCAGCTGGCCGAGTTGCAGGAGCAACTGGGCGAGCATAACGGTGCCCTGGAAAGCTACCGTAAGTTGCTGGATCGGGAATTGGCGTAGTTGTCCGCCTGCTCAGACACGGCCCCGCTTGCGGGGCTGTGTGGGTTTCAGGGGTGGCGTTTTTTTCTCGACTGACGCCACATGTCAAAGGTGAACAGCAGCAGTGCGGCCCAGATGAAGCAGAAGGTCGTCAATTGGGCCGGGTCCAGCCGTTCATCGTAGAGGGTGATGGCCAGACCAAACATCAGGCTGGGGCCGATGTACTGGAACACCCCCAGCATGTAAAACGGAATTCGTACCGCGGCGGCAGCGAAGGACAGCAGCGGCAGGGTGGTGATGATCCCGGCGGCGATGATCAGCAGGTTAAGCTGCAGTGGATTGTTGCCTAAGTTGGAGGTCGGGGAGTCCAACTGGGCCCAGAACAGCAGCGCCACCGGTAGCATCATCGCAGTTTCCACGAACAGGCCGGTAATGGACTGTAACGCGACTTTCTTGCGCAGCAGGCCGTACAAGCCAAAGCTGCTGGCCAGGGCCAGGGAGATCCACGGCAGGGAACCGAAGTGCACCAGCTCTACCACCACGCCGGTGGTTGCCAGTCCCACCGCCATCAACTGCATTCTCGGCAGTCGCTCTCCCAGGAACAGCATCCCCAACGCCACATTGAACAGCGGGTTGATGAAGTAGCCGAGGCTGGCATCGAGCATGCGGCCGGAATTGACAGCCCAAATGAAAATCAGCCAGTTACCAGCGACCAGAGTGGCGGTGACGGTCAGGGTCAGTAACTGCCTGGGTTGGCGAAGCAATCGCCGGACTGCGCTGAACTGGCCGGTCACGGCCACCAGCAACAGCATCATCACGAACGACCAGATCACCCGGTGCATCAGAATTTCCGTTGCCGGTACTTCGGCTATGGATTTGAAGTACAGAGGGGCAAAGCCCCACATGCAGTAGGCCATGATGGCGTAGATCACGCCGTGGCGGAATTCCTGATTTTGCATGGGTCACACTGGTCGAAGTCGGGGGCAATTGCCGTAAAAGGAGCGACAGTATGCCCCTGCGGTGGCCATGGATGCAATGATGGTGTTACCCCACCAGGTAAGTCCCGGTACCAAAGGCGATGTGGCTGCCCCGCTCGTTGTGCAGCTCCATGCGGGACACCGCCACTTTATTGCCGGCGCGGATCACCGTGCCGGTGGCCACAAACAGCGCTCCGCGGCCGGGGCGCAGGTAATCGACCCGCAAGTCGATGGTGCCCAGGGTCTTCAGGCGTCGGGCCAGTACCTCTTCGGGCCAGAGCTCCCGACTCTGGATCACGCCGGTAAAGGCGGTGATGCCGCCCACCACGTCCAGCAGGGTGGCGGTGACACCGCCATGCAGAATCTGCTGGGCGGGGTTGCCTACCAACTGCGGTCGCATCGGCAGCCGCAGTTGCAATTGGGTCAGGCTCAGCTGGGTGAATTCAATGCCAACCAGTTGATGAAATGGAATGCGGTCAACAAACAGGCGGCGAACGTACTCCAGCGCCTGCGGCTGGGTCAGGGCGGTCATTGGCGCTGCTCCTCGATGCGTATTGGCTGTTTTTCAATCATTTATCAGAACACCTGCGGGATTGGGACACAACCTTTTTGTGATGGCAGACAGGCGCGGCCAGTTGAATTACAATAACGGGCCTTTTGTGACCTGTATTGAGATTCATGGACTCCACTGCCGCCGCCACGCCCCTTTCCGATTGCACCGATCCCGCGCTGGCCCTACTTCAGCAAGTGTTTGGGTACCGTCAGTTCCGTCCCGGGCAGCAACAGGTGGTGGCTTCGGCCTGTCAGGGGCAGGATGGGTTGGTGATCATGCCCACAGGCGGTGGCAAGAGCCTGTGTTACCAACTACCGGCGTTGCTGCTCGACGGCGTCACCGTGGTGGTGTCACCGTTGTTGTCGCTGATGAAAGATCAGGTCGACGCCGTTCGTCAGCTGGGGATCGGGGCGGTGGCGCTCAATTCCAGCTTGAGCCGTGAGGAGTGGCTGGCCAGCCTGGCCGCCATTCGGGATGGCCAGATCAAGCTGATCTATCTCTCACCCGAGCGGTTGCTGGCACCGGACATGATGGCGCGGCTGGCGGAATGGCCCTTATCGCTGATTGCCGTGGATGAGGCGCATTGCATCAGTCAGTGGGGCCATGATTTCCGCCCTCAATACGCCCGTCTCGGCGAGGTCAAACAGGCCTTTCCCCATATTCCGATGATGGCCCTGACCGCCACCGCCGATCAGGCCACCCGGGTCGACATCGTGCAGCGGTTAAGGCTGAACCAGCCCTACGAGCACCTGTCCAGCTTCGACCGGCCCAACATCCGCTACAGCGTGATGGACAAGCTCAGCCCCTTCACTCAGCTGAAGACCTTCCTGCAGCAGCAGAAAGGTAACGCCGGCATCATCTACTGTGGCAGCCGGCGGCGGGTCGAAGAGGTGGCCGAAAAGCTGCGCAAGGAGGGATTCGCTGCCGAAGCCTATCACGCCGGTCTGGAGTCGGATTTGCGTAATCAGGTGCAGGAGGCGTTTCTGCGTGAGCAGGTGGACATCGTCGTGGCCACGGTGGCCTTTGGCATGGGCATCAACAAGTCCAACGTCCGCTTTGTGGTGCACTGGGATCTGCCGAAATCCATTGAGAGTTACTATCAGGAGACTGGCCGTGCCGGTCGTGATGGTCTGGATGCCGAAGCCCTGATGCTGTTTGATCCTGGCGATATCGCCCGAGTCAGGCAGTTGCTGGAGAGCGGTGACCGTGAGCCCAACCCGGTGGACATTCACAAACTCAATGCCATGGCAGCCTTTGCCGAGGCCCAGACCTGTCGGCGACAGGTGCTGCTCAACTACTTTGATGAACCGGCCCACGAATCCTGTGGCAACTGCGATATCTGCCTGGATCCGCCGAAACGCTTCGACGCCACCGAGCAGGCCCGCAAGGCCCTCAGCTGCATCTACCGAGTGAAGCAGCGGTTTGGCATGGGCCACGTCATCGAGGTGCTGCGAGGCAGCAAGAACCACGCCGTGGTAGAGCGGGGCCATGACAAGCTGACCACCTGGGGCATTGGCAGCGAGCATTCCAGTGATCACTGGTTGTCGGTGTTGCGTCAGTTGGTTCACCATGGCTTGGTGAATCAGGACATTACCCGCTCCATGGCGCTGACGTTGAATCCAGCGGCCCGGGCAGTGTTGCAGGGGAGCCAAAAGCTGGAGCTGGCAGAGCCCCGCATTGTGCTGGCCAAACCCGGCAAGGGCCGCAGCCGACTGTTGCCGCAAAACTACGATCGACGCCTGTTTGCCCTGCTGAAGCAGTTACGCCGAACCCTGGCCGACGAGGCGGGGATTCCGCCCTATCAAGTGTTCTCCGATGCCAGCCTGGCGGAGATGGCCAGTGAGTTGCCGACCACAGAGTGGACGCTATTGCGGATCAACGGGGTGGGGGCCAAGAAACTGGAACGCTACGGTCAGCAGTTCATCGATGCCATTGCGGCTTATTTGGACGAATGATGTTTTCCGGCCGCATCAAGCTGTGCTGAATCTGATTGCACTCCAGCCGTGCCAACAGGGAGTCGCTGCGATCCAGAGGGTGAGAACGGGCCACGCCGGTGGTGATATTCAGGTAGCCGGCTTCCACCAGGCTGCGGCTGAGGCGATAGCGTAGCCGCTCGGCCTCGGCTTCACTGGCATCCACCAGCAGCATCAGCAACTGATGATCGCTGGGTTCCAGCATGATGTCATTGATGCGCAGATCCCGACTCAGAATCCGTTTCCGGTCCAATTCACTTAAGGGCGGGCCTTCCCAATTGAACTGCACCACCGGCAGGGTCCTGTCTGTGGTGGCCAGGGCATGCTCCAGCTGGCTGCGCCAGTCCTGATTCTGCAGCGGCCGGTTGCCGGCGCCGGCACCACTGTTGCTGGTGAGCTTAAACAGCAGCCAGATCAGCCATAACAACAGGCTCAGCGAGGCGATGACCTGCCAGATCATCAACTTGTTGTGTAGTTTAAAGTACTCTTCTGATTGGGCAGCCAGTCGCTCGCGACTGCGGTCGATGCGCTGATCCAGTTGGGCTTGCTGTTGCAGCAGTGCGTCTTTTCGCAGTTGCTCCTGCAGGCCGGCGTAGGCTTTCTGATACGACAACTGCAGCTGATACGCTTTCTGGTAATGCCCCTGTAGGGCCTCGCCTTCCGATTCGATGCGATCCAGATCGGCCAGGACTCGAGTGTCGTTGTCCTGCCGGTAGCGTTCCCGGGCCAGGTTGAGGTGATAGCGGGCGTCTTCGAACCGCTTCAGATGAAAGGCCGATTCGGCCAGAAAGCCCCGGGCCCGGGCCTGGCGTTCATCCATGCCCAGCTCGCCAAATTGACTGATGGCCAGCTCGGCGTAGTGGTAGCCGTTGGCGTAACGGTCCAGCTTCAGGCTCAGGTGGGCGTACAGCAGATTGAAATGGGCCTGATCGGTCAGGTTCATGTTGGGTACCAGGGCGTCCAGGCTCTCCATCTGCTGGCTGGCTTCGATAAAGCGCTGCTGCTGCATCAGGGTGAAGGTCTGGTTCACGCGAATCACCCAGCTGAGCACCGAGTCCGAAGGTGCTTCCCGAATCGCCTGTTCAAACAGGGTGTCGCTGCGCAGGTAATCCCCCAGGTAGTAATAGGTTCGTGCCAGCGAGTAGGACAGCATGGCCGGGTGAGGCTGATACAGGGGGGGGTAATCGTGGGTACTTTCCAGCCAGGTCAGGGCCTGATACAGGTCATCCAGCGCCGATTCCAGGTTGCCTTGATCCGCGTAGATGTCGGCCCGTCGTAGCAGGCTGACGCCCAGTGCGCCGTAGGCATTGTCGTCATTGATGGCGCGATTGATGCTTTGCAGGGCCTGCTCATACTGCCCCTGGGTCATCAGTTTGCCGCTTTCACAGGCGTTCATGTAGGCGGACAGTTGCGGCTGCTGCAGCTTTTCGGCCAGTGCCAGGCCCTGGCGGACCACCTGTTGAACTTCGGACAGGGAGCGACTGCTGGCGGCAGATTCACAGCGCAACACATGCCAGCGCATCTGTTGCAGAGGGGTTGCCGACTGAATCTGCGGGCCCAGCTTATCCAGGTGGGCGTAGCTGTCGGGCGCACTCAACTGCACCTCGAGGGTCAAGGCGTCCAGGCGTTGGGTCAGGTCGTCTGCCAGAGCGCTCCAGGGGAGAAGCATCAGCAGCAGGATTCCAATCATCCTAATCGGAGACAGCATTATGGCCTGCATAAATAAAGGGTAGGCCTATAGGATAATGCTTCTGTTACACATTGGTAAAGAAGTGGATACCGACAGGGCGAGGTGGCTCTCAAAAGCGGCACCAGAACTGAGTCGGAGGCGAATCTGTAAGTGACAGTAATTGTTGCTTAAATGCCACAAGATGGTGTCGAAGTTTCGGCGGCGAAGGGGGAAAGTCGGTCCGAAAAAAGCGAAAATTTCCCTCGTCCCGAGGATTAGTGGTTGACAGGCTTTGCGAAATACCGCCATAGTTAGGTCACTTCGTAACCACGATAAACTGAATTTTTATGTACAACGTTTTTGGTTCCACCCTACTACTAAGCCTAACCCTAGCAGGACGCTGCGCGGGCCGGCCGGTCGTGGACTAAAAACAGTACCACTCGAGCATAGCCAACCCGCGCCTTAGAGCGCGGGTTTTTTTTTGCTTGCGCATGGGGACGGGTTGTCAGGGAGGCAGTAATGACAGATCAGGTAATCTTGTTTGATACCACATTGAGAGACGGAGAGCAGGCGCTGGCCGCCAGTTTGTCGGTCAACGAAAAGTTGCAGATTGCTCGGGCATTGGAGCGGATGGGCATCGACATCATCGAGGCCGGTTTCCCGGTGTCATCGCCAGGGGATTTTGATTCGGTGCGTCAGATTGCCGCCACCATTAAGGACAGCCGCATCTGTGCCTTGTCCCGGGCGGTGCAGGCCGACATCGATGCCGCCGCCGAAGCCCTGAAAGTGGCGGATCAGTTTCGCATTCACACCTTCATCTCGACCTCGGATATTCATGTGCAAAGCAAGCTGAAGCGCAATTTCTCCCAGGTGGAAGAGATGGCCACCGATGCCATTCGCTATGCCCGTCGGTTTACCGATGACGTCGAGTTTTCCTGTGAAGATGCCGGGCGCACGCCCATCGACAACCTGTGCCGGATGGTGGAGTCGGCCATCAAAGCCGGCGCCCGCACCGTCAACATTCCTGACACCGTGGGTTACACCACCCCCACCGAGTTTGGCGGCATTGTCCGCACCCTGTTTGAACGGGTACCTAACATCGACCAGGCGGTGATCTCGGTCCATTGTCATGACGATCTCGGCTTGTCGGTGGCCAACTCCATTGCGGCGGTGGAAGCCGGCGCCCGTCAGGTAGAAGGTACCATCAACGGCATTGGCGAACGTGCCGGTAACGCGGCGTTGGAGGAGGTGATCATGATCCTCAAGACCCGCATGGCCCGCTTTGGGCTGGAAGTGGGGGCCAACCCGGCCGAGATCCACCGGGTCAGTCAGACCATCAGTCGTCTGTGCAACATGCCGATTCAGTCCAATAAGGCCATCGTCGGTGCCAACGCCTTTAGCCACAGCTCCGGAATCCATCAGGACGGGGTGCTCAAGTCTCAGAATACCTATGAAATCATGACCCCGGAGTCCATCGGTCTGGGGCGCAACAACCTTAACCTGACCTCCCGTTCTGGTCGTCACGTCATTAAACACCGCATGGCGGAGATGGGGTATGGCGACAGCGAGTTCGATCTCGAGACCCTGTATCAACGTTTCCTGACCCTGGCGGATAAGAAAGGCCAGGTGTTTGATTACGATCTGGAGGCATTGCTGTTCTTTGAGAATCAGCGTGAAGAGGAAGCCCACTACCAGATTCGTCAGTTGAACGTGCAGGCGGGCAGCAGTCATTTTGCTACCGCATCGGTAGAGATGCAGGTGGGCGAAGAGGTGATGACCGAGGCGGCCACCGGCAACGGTCCGGTGGATTCCGCCTACAAGGCGATCGCCCGGGCCACCGGCCATCAATTGGCCATCAAAAGCTACCACATCGGCGCCGAAGGCGGCGGTCACGACGCCCTCGGTCGGGTGGACATCACCGCCGAGTTTGAGGGGCGCACCTTTCATGGCATGGGCCTGTCGACCGACATCATCGAGTCGTCCGCCATCGCCCTGGTTCGGGTCTATAACCTGATCCACAGGCAGCAACAGATTCAACAGAAAAAACAACGTATCTTGGAGGAAGCATGAGCAGGCAGCATCGCATCGCAGTACTGGCCGGGGACGGCATCGGCCCGGAGGTGATGGCGGAAGCCATCAAGGTGTTGCAGGCCGCGTCCGGCCAGTTTGGCTTTACCCTGGATTACCACCCTCACGACATTGGTGGCATTGCCATCGACCGCCATGGCCGGGCATTGCCAGAGGAAACCCTGCAGGGCTGTGAGCAGGCCGACGCCATCCTGTTCGGTTCCGTCGGCGGCCCCAAATGGGAAGGGATGCCAGCGGCGGAGCAGCCGGAGCGGGCGTCGCTGTTGCCGTTGCGGGGCCATTTCGGGTTGTTCTGTAATCTGCGTCCGGCGCAGATTCACCAGGGGCTGGAATCTTTGTCGCCCCTGCGGGCGGACATCAGTGGTCAAGGCATGGATCTGTTGGTGGTCAGGGAGTTGACCGGCGGCATCTATTTTGGTGAGCCAAAGGGGCGCCGGGGTGAGGGGGCCGAAGAAACCGCGTTTGACACTATGACCTACAGCCGCCATGAGATTCGTCGCATCGCCCGGCTGGCGTTTGAAGCCGCCCGCAAACGCCGGGGGAAAGTGGCGTCGGTGGACAAGGCCAACGTGCTGGCCTGCTCGGTGATGTGGCGTGAAGAGGTCAACGCCATGGCCAAAGATTATCCCGATGTGGAGCTGGAGCACATCTACATCGATAACGCCGCCATGCAGTTGCTGCGCCGACCGTACGATTTCGATGTGATGCTGTGTTCGAACCTGTTTGGCGACATCATCTCCGACGAAGCGGCGATGATCACCGGCTCCATGGGGCTGTTGCCGTCTGCCAGCCTCAATGAAAGCGGTTTTGGCCTGTATGAGCCGGCCGGGGGCAGTGCCCCCGACATCGCCGGTCGCGGCATTGCCAACCCGGTGGCGCAGATTCTGTCGGCCAGCCTGATGTTGCGCCACAGCCTGGGTGAGCAGGCGGCCGCCGATGCCATCGACCGGGCGGTTTCCGAGGCCCTCGCCGCCGGCCAGATGACCGCCGAACTGTTGCCGCCGGAACGCCGTCAACAGGCGTTAACGACCGCCCAGATGGGCGATGCCATCGCCGCCCGCATCGCCGGAGGAACCCCGCAATGAGCCAAACCCTGTATGAGAAAATCTGGCATAGCCACACCCTGAATGTCCCGCAGGGGCAGACACCGTTGCTGTACATCGACCGTCATCTGGTGCACGAGGTGACCTCCCCTCAGGCGTTCGATGGTCTGCGTCAGTCCGGTCGCTCGGTTCGGGCGGTCGGCAAAACCCTGGCGACCATGGATCACAATACCTCTACCCGGACCCGCTCCATTGAGGCGTTGCCGTCGCTGGCCCGGACTCAGGTGGAGACTCTGCAAGCCAACTGCCGTGAATTCGGCATCACCTTGTATGACATCCATCATCAGAATCAGGGAATTGTTCATGTGATGGGGCCGGAGCAGGGCTTTACCCTGCCGGGCACCACCATTGTCTGTGGCGATTCCCACACCGCCACTCACGGCGCCTTTGGGGCGCTGGCGTTTGGCATCGGTACCTCCGAAGTCGAGCATGTGCTGGCCACCCAGACCCTGCGCCAGCGCCGGGCCAAGACCATGAAAATTGAGGTGCGGGGCGCGGTGGCACCAGGCATTACCGCCAAGGACATCGTGTTGGCGATCATTGGCCGGGTCGGTCACGGTGGTGGTACCGGTTATGTGGTGGAGTTTTGTGGCGAAGCGATTCGCAACCTGTCCATGGAGGGGCGAATGACCGTGTGTAACATGGCCATCGAACTGGGTGCCAAGGCGGGACTGATTGCTCCGGATCAGACCACGTTTGATTACCTCGAGGGCCGCCCCATGGCGCCTCAAGGTGAAGCCTGGCAGAGTGCGGTGTCACACTGGCGCAGCCTGCACAGCGATGACGATGCCAGCTTCGATGCCGAGGTGGTGTTGGACGGGGCCGCCATCGCTCCCCAGGTGACCTGGGGCACCAACCCGGGTCAGGTGATCGCCATCGACCAGCCGGTGCCTGCCGCCGAGGCGTTTGAGGAGTTAGTGGCTCAGTCTGCCGCCATCAAGGCGCTGGCATACATGGACTTGGCGCCGGGAACGGCATTAACCGAGGTCAGCATCAACAAGGTGTTTATCGGTTCCTGCACCAACTCGCGCATTGAAGATCTGCGGGCGGCGGCGGCCATCGCTAAAGGCCACAAGGTCGCCCCCGGTGTCGATGCCATCGTGGTGCCTGGCTCCGGGCTGGTAAAACAGCAAGCGGAGCAGGAGGGGTTGGATGCGGTATTCATCGATGCTGGTTTTGAATGGCGCCTGCCCGGGTGCTCCATGTGCCTGGGGATGAACGACGATCGCCTCGAACCGGGCGATCGCTGTGCGTCCACATCCAATCGTAACTTCGAAGGGCGACAGGGGCGGGGCAGTCGTACTCACCTGGTCAGCCCGGCCATGGCCGCCGCCGCGGCGTTGGCGGGCCGGTTCGTCGACATTCGTACTTTGTAGGAGCTCAACATGCAGCCATTTATTCACCATCAGGGCACGGCCGCGGTGCTTGACCGGGCCAACATCGATACCGACCAGATCATTCCCAAGCAGTTTCTGGCCAAGGTCACTCGCGAGGGGTTTGGGGTGCACCTGTTCCATGACTGGCGCTATCTGGATCATGAGGGTCAGCAGCCCAATCCGGATTTTGTGTTGAACCAGTCCCCCTGGGATCGGTCCACCATTCTGATTGCCGGGGAAAATTTCGGCTGTGGATCCAGCCGCGAGCATGCGCCCTGGGCGTTAGCCGACTTCGGCTTGCGGGCCATCATTGCCCCCAGTTTCGCCGACATCTTCTATCAGAATGCCATCAATAACGGTTTACTGCCGGTGACCCTGTCGGAGCCTCAGGTTCAGGCGTTGATTCAGGCGGCGGCAGTCGCGCCGGTGAGCATCGATCTGCAGCGGTGTCGGGTGCAATGTGGTGAGCAGAGCTGGTCATTTACTCTGGATGACGATGCTCGCCATAATCTGCTCAACGGTCTGGATGCCATCGGCTTGACGCTGAGCCATGAGCACGCCATTGATGACTACGAAGGCAGCATTCCCGCCTGGCGACAGTAATCAGATGTACGCTGAAATCGGTATTGGCGATCAGCTCCGACCAGTGTAAATGCTTTATTTTCAATGGTTTGAAATGCCTATTTTGGCGTACTCATTATTACTGGTGAAATTCACTGTTTTGATTTTGTGGCTTGGGCGTACACTGTGCGCCCAATTTTGCCATCTAATGATTTGATTTATCTGGCTTTTTATTTTTTAGCTCAGAATTTAGAGTAAACGTTCGGTACACTCGTTCAGCTTTGCGGCCATCAAAGCTGTGTCAAACGATCTTCTTTGCGGTGAATTATTCTGAGTATCTGTTTTGAATCAGGGTTTTTATACAATTCGATTCAGGAGTAATTGCACTATTTTTTTCTCTCTCTACTATGGCGACAAATCAAAATGACCGGATAAGGTTTTGGGGAGAGTATGAAAATTCGTGTAGTTGCTGCCGTTGTTGCCACCGTACTGGCGGCGCAGGCCCAGGGGGCTGGATTCCAGCTGGCCGAGTATTCCGCAACAGGTCTGGGGCGGGCATTTGCCGGCGAAGCGGCCATTGCCGATAACGCCAGTGCACAAGGGCGCAACCCGGCGCTGCTGATGCAACTGGATGGGCAGCAACTGTCTCTGGGTGCCATCTATGTCGATCCTAACATCGACTCTCAGGGTGACGTCAGCGTCAGCCTCAATGGCACCCCGGTGTACGCCACTGGCCCTGGTGAAGCGGATGCGGACGACTTCGCGCCGGCGGCCCTGGTCCCCAACTTCTACTACAGCAACCGGTTGTCGGATCAGTGGGCCATTGGCGTGGCACTGAACTCCTCTTACGGCCTGGCGACCGAAGTGCCTGCGGGCCATGCTACCGCGATCTTTGGTTCCACCACCGAAGTCACCACCATCGAATTTGCCCCCAGCCTGGCCTACAAGGCCAGTGATGCCCTGAGCTTTGGTGTGGCCTTGCGTGCCCTGTACGGCGATGGCAAAGTCGAGGCGACGGTTCCTGCCTGGGCTGAGGGGCTGGGTGTATTGCCTTCGGGTTCCACCGGTGCCGTTCTCAAGTCGGTTGAAGGTGATGGCGTGGCCTTTGGTTACCGGCTCGGTGCCACCTGGGAACCCGCTGCTGGCCACCGCATTGGTCTGGCCTACCACAGCGAGATCGAGGTGGAACTGGAAGGCGATGCCACCGGAGCGGGCTTCGGTCTGGCTCCCGGGGCGAGCAAGCCTGGCAGCCTGAAGCTGCCATTGCCAGCGTACGCTGAGTTTGCCACCTTCCACCAGTTGACTGAGCGATTCGCCATGCACGGTTCCATCAACTGGACCGACTGGAGCGCGTTTGAAGCCCTGGTTGTGGAGTTCCCCGGTGAGCCAAACAACTTGCTCAAAGAGGAAAACTTCAAAGACAATTGGCGCTTTGCCCTGGGTGGCACCTACGAGGCCAGCGACATCTGGACCCTGCGCGCGGGCATGGCCTACGACAAAACCGCAGTGGGTGATGCCGATCGTACCCTGACCATTCCTGACTCGGATCGCCTGTGGTTCTCCATTGGCTCGGCCTGGCAGTTGCAGAAGGATCTGACCCTGGATCTGGCCCTGACTTACATCGAGGCTACTGGAGATGCGCCGGTCAACGAAACCATGGTGATGCCTATCTCCGGTATGGGTAATGCCGAGATCAGCTACAGCGGTGGCATCGAAGGCAATGTGGTTCTGGTGGGCGCCCAGCTTAGCTACGTGTTCTGATCGACCCTGAACTGAGAAAAACCGGCGACCTGTTCGCCGGTTTTTTTATGCCTCGGGGCCGGTGCTGTTCAAGCCTTGTGCTTGAGTAACGCCGACTTACCGTGCTGAATCAGGGTGTGGCCAACGGTTTCCATCACCGGGCTTTGCAGGCGCCAGCTGTGCCAATACAACGGCACCTGAATGCGGTGGTCGCTCAGGGATTTAAGCTGGCCCTGAGCCAGGGCGTCCTGAACCTGGGGTTGTGGCAACAGCGCATAGCCCATGTGTTGCAACACCGCATCGAGAAACCCTTGTGATGAGGGCAGTTGGTGGTGGGGCGGCCGACCATTGGCGTCGCCGAAATGGCGGCCGAGAAACCGGGTCAGCAGTTCGTCGTCCCGACCAAATAACAGGGTCGGGGCCTGCATCAGGGTTTGGGCGCAGATGCCGTCGGCAAAGTGGCGGGCGATGAATTTGGGGGTCGCCACCAGTTGATAGCCCAGGGCCCCCAGCAGGGTGGAACGGCATCCCTGGACCGCCCGAGCGTGGGCAGAGATGCAGCCGGCCACTTCGCCTCGTCGCAGTCGCTCCAGGGTGACCACTTCATCCTCCACCGTCAGCTCCGATAATACGTCGTGGTGTTCAAATAGATGCGCCAGTGCCGTCGGTAGCCAGGTCGCCAAGCTGTCGGCGTTGACCGCCAGGCGGATGGTGCTGTAAGCGCTTTCCTGTTCATCGGTCAGGGTCGTCGACAGGGTGGACTCCATCATTGCCACCTGCTGTTGATGTCGCATCAGTGCCAGCCCTGCCTGAGTCGGGCGGATGGGGTGGGCCCGCACCAGCAGTGGCCGTCCTAGCCGCTGTTCCAGCAGTTTCACCCGCTGCGAGATCGCCGATTGGGTCAGTCCCAGTTCGCGGGCGGCGTGGTCAAAACTGCCGAGACGGGCGACGGCAGACAGGGCTTCCAGCAGCTTGTAATCGAACATGATGTTAATAAGCTCCGCTAATATTTCATTAGCACTATTAATTTTTGTTAATCATTGCCCCAGCCTACAATGAGCGCCATCAAGTCACAAGCCCACAGGGTTCAGGTAGAGGTAGTCGGGAATGGTTTCAGCGTACATCAATGGATTAGGGGTCGGTGCCGGGTTGATCATGGCCATCGGTGCCCAGGGGGCCTTTGTCCTGAGCCAGGCGTTGAAGCGACAGTACCATCTGATGGTGGCGCTGGTATGCACCTTGCTGGACGTGATTCTTATCGGCCTCGGTGTGGCCGGTGTCGGCGCCTTGATTACCGATACCCCCGAGTTGCTGGCGGTGGCGCAGTACGGTGGTGCGGCCTTTTTGCTGTGGTTCGGCTTGTGCTCACTGCGCCGGGCCATTGCCGGTCAGGGGGGCATGCAGGCCAGTGAAGCCATCGCCAGTCGCCGCAAGGTGTTGATCACCACCCTGGCGGTGACCCTGCTGAATCCCCATGTGTATCTGGATGCGTTGGTGTTGCTGGGCTCCATCGGCGCCCAGTTTGGCGATGCCCGTTGGTCATTCTATGCCGGTACCGTCACCGCGTCGTTGCTGTGGTTCCTGGGCCTCAGCCTTGGCGCCGCCCGGTTGGCGCCGGTGCTGTCCACTCCCAAGGTGTGGCGCGCCATCGATCTGCTGGTGTGGGCACTGATGTGGGGCATCGCCGTCAAGCTACTGCTCAACTGAGCGGGATTCCGGCGGGCACAAGGCCACCACCTGCCACTGGGGGGCCGGAGTAAACGGGGCGTCGGCGGTAAACACCCGCAGGCGCCCTTTGTCGTTTAGGGCGAACAGTGGCAGCGCTTCCGGGTTGTCCTGCTGATACTGTGGCCAGTCGTAACTGTCGGTCAGTCCGGTTGCTTTAATCTGATGGCCCGCGTGCATGCGCTGGTGCAACAGGCCATAGCTGCAGTGTTCGCCAAACAGCCGTTGATGGCGTTCGGTTGCCTGCTGGCGATTGGCATTGCCCTGGTTGGCTTCTGGCAGCCGGTAGACGCGTTCCAGACCGAAACGATCCTGAAAATGGTAGGCCACTTCGGTGTTGTGCTGGCGGTAGGGGCTAAGCACCAGCAACCGGCTGATCAGGGTCAGATCCAGCTGACTGTCGGCGTGCTCAGAGGTCGGATGGCCGTAGTAGACGGAGAGTCCCTGCATACGGGCCTGGCTGAGATTGTCCCAGTTGGTGTCACTGAGCAGCACCGGAATCCCGTAGTGATGCAGCTGCCTGGCCACGGCGATGGCAAAGGGGTTGGCGCCGAAAATCATAAAGCCATTGCGATCCGGTGCCTCCAGGCCCAACCACCGCACCAAGGGCGCGGTCAGGACACTCTGAAGCAGCACGGTGGCAACGATCACCATAAACACCAACGGCACCAATTGCTCCGCTCCCAACAGGCCGGTGCTGGCCAGCTTTAGCGCAAACAGCGACGAGATGGCTGCGGCGACGATGCCTCTGGGGGCGATCCACCCCAGCAACCACCGTTCCCGTGGTGACAGGTTACTGCCGATGGTGGCCAGCCATACCGCCAGCGGTCGGGCGATCAGCAGCAGGATCGTTAGCCAACCAAGCGCGTCCCAGCCAAGGTAGGTCAGATCTTCCCGTCCCAGCCTGGCCGCCAGCAGGATGAATAATCCGGAGATCAGTAGCACCGTCAGGGTCTCTTTGAATGCCAGGATCGGTTCCAGATCCAAGTCCTTACTGTTGGCCAGCCAGATCCCCATCAGGGTGACCGTTAATAAGCCGGACTCGTGCATCAATTCGTTGCTGACCGCAAAGGCCGTCAGCACCAGCGTCAGTACCGCCACGTTTTCCAGGTAGCGTGGGAACATCCGCTTTTTGAGCGCCCGGGCCAGCAGGAAGCCGGCGCTGGCGCCGGTGGCACTGCCCACCACGACCGTCATGGTAAAGGTGGCCAGCGCCTGCCCCAGCGCCTGACCCTGGCTGGCGGTGATGAATTCGTACACCAGCACCGCCAGCAGGGCGCCGATGGGATCGATGATGATCCCTTCCCAATGCAGCAGGGTCGCCAACTTGCCGGAAACCCGCACACTGCGCAGCAGCGGCGCGATTACCGTCGGCCCGGTGACCACCACCAGCGCCCCGAGCAGGGCGGCGGCTTCCCAGGACAGCGGCAGCAGGACAAAGGCCGACAGGCCCGCCAGGGCAAAGGTGATGAGCATGGCGATGGACACCAGTTTCAGCACCAGTCGATTCTCATCTTGCAGCTGGCTGAACTTCAGGGTCAGTGCGCCTTCGAACAAGATGATGGCCACCGCCAGCGATACCAGCGGAAACAGCAGTTCTCCCAACAACCGGTCTGGCGACAACAGTTGCAGGCCGGGGCCGAGCGCCAGTCCGGTCAGCAGCAACGGCAGAATGGCAGGCAGACGCAGCCGGAATGCCAGCCATTGACAGACAATGGACAGCAAGCCGATAAGCGCCAATGAAATCAATGGGGATGACACCATAGTGCTCCTGATTCTGACGGTGTGTTAAGGCTAGAACAGATTTGCGCTGGCGAAAAAAAAGCGCCCCTTTCGAGGCGCAATGTCAGGAGTGACAATGGGGTGATGGTAGCGAGGCCGGCAGTCGCCGCCGACTCTGCCACCAGAAGCGGCGACGGTTGCGGTGGCGGCGTTGACCACCGTTGACTGGCGTGGCGGTTATCGGCGTCATAGCACGGTTACCGAAAACACATTCTGGACCAGATACAGGCACAGCAGGCACCCCAGGGCGGAGATCAGCGGAGTGCTGCACCAGCCGATGACCACCCGCACCAGCACCCGCCATTGAATCGGTAACTGTTTCAACACCCCGATGCCGATGACGGCACCGATTACCGCCTGGGAGCTGGACACCGGTACCAATGGAATGGCCGGCAGCCCGGCATCGGTCAGCAAGTCCGACAGCCCTTGAGAGGAGAACAGAAACAGCACGATGGAGTGAGCCATCACTACCACCCAGGCCGTAACCGGGGTCATGGGGATCAGGCCATCGCCGACGGTCATCATCACCCGCTTGGAATAGGTAAAGACGCCGACGCTGATGGCCAGGCCGCCGAGCAGAAACAGCTGCATGGCCGGGGTGAAGGCGATGCCGAGTAATTGAGTCGGCTCAAACGGCGCACTGGAGACAAACACCCCCATGACGTTGGCGATGTTGTTGGCGCCCAGGCTGTAGGAACCAAAGGCGCCGGCCACGATCAGGCCGATGCGGGTCCAGTTGTCCAGGGAGAATAACCCGGGGCGGCCGCGATTGATGCCCCAGGCCACCATTTTGTACAGCACAATGGCGGTGACGAACGACAGCAGCGGGCACACCACCCAGGTGGTGACAATCTTACTCAGCACCTTGGTGTCGGTGTCGGTGCCACTGAACAGGTTCCAGCCGATGATGGCGCCGACAATGGCCTGGCCGGTGGAGACCGGCAGTCCCCACTTGGTCATCATGTACACCGTCAGCGCGGCGGTCAGGGCCACGGTAAAGGCGCCGCCCATGGCGGAGATGCTGCCCAGTGACCCCAGGGTGTGGGAGGCGCCAGCGCCGCTGATGACCGCCCCAAGAATGACCATCACCGAGCAGATGGCGGCGGCGGTACCAAAGCGAACCATGCGTGATCCCACCGCGGTGCCGAACACATTGGCGGCGTCGTTGGCGCCCAGCGACCAGCCGAGAAACAGCCCGCTTGAGAGAAAGATGAGCGTTGCGATTTCCATGCTCCGCTCCCGTTATTGCATGCGTTTAAGGGTGAATACCGACACCCGGTCGCTGATGTCTTCGGCGATGTTGGCGACGTCGTCGATGCGATCGAAGAAATAGCGCAATTGCACCTTGTTGGTCAGGGGCAGGTCGGTGTCAAACAGGGTCATCTTGGCCCGAATGCACACCTTGTTGGCATCGCTTTCAAACAGGATCACCTTCTGGTGGTATTCCTGCACCCGCTGCAGATCGGTGAGGAAACTCTTGGCGCAGAGGACGGTGTGATCCAAAGTTTCGCCTACCAGACGCAACAGGTCGTTGAGATCGTCATTGACCTGCGCTGGAATGGTGGGCTGCTCCACTTTCAGATGCACGCCGATGGTTTCCTGCTGATTCATCAGCTTATCGGTCAGCTCGATCAGTAGCGCCACATCGGAGCGCAGATCCGGGATCAGGGTGCGGGCATACAATCGAGTGTCGATCTCTCGTCGCAGCTGGTCGGCCGAGCTCTCAATCTGCTGCAGCTCGGCCAGGGTGTCATCGAATTCAGGGCAGTTGGCCCCGCTCTTGAGGTAGATTTGCCACAGGCGGGCAAATTTGTGGTGGGCCAGGGTAACGTGATCGAGAAACTGGTACACCTGGGTTTCGGTGCTCTGACTTTGATTCAGTAAAGACGTGACTTTGGAAAACCAAAGCATGCGGCCTCCTTGTGCTAGAGAGTGAGTCGGGGTGGAGCGGGAATCCGGAGCCCATTGCGGGCTCCGCGGCAGGGTTAGTGGAACCCGGGTGTCATCTTGAATGTGGCCTTGGTCTTGGAGCCGGTGTGGATGCCGTCGGTGAGGCCGGAGGCCTGCACCTGGTCGTACAGATACTGAAAGGCCTGATCCAGCTCGTCCCGATCCTTGGTCAGCCCCTTGAAGGAGAAGTCTGAAAAGGCGGTTCTTGGCCGGCGGTAGTAAGGGGTCCAGACCTGAAAGTCCACTTCGATGCCGTCGAAACGGGGATCGGTCATGTAGCCTTCCCAGTCGTAGGTGCGCATCACCACGGTTTGTTTGAGATCGTCGCCGCGTTGTTCCAGTATGGTTTTGACCAGCGCCCAGGCGTCGTCGTGATTGCGGATGTGGTCAATGACCACGTCAAAGGCCAGTGACTTTACATTGATGTCGTCGGGCGAATAGGGAATGTCGTAGCTGACACTGTACTTGGTTTTGTCACCGTCGTAATCGATCTCCGCTTTCTTGTAGCCGCTGATGTCGCCAAAGCCTTGAGGGTCGGTGGCCCGCAATTTGACCGTAATCTTGCTCTTACTGGGCTTGGTAACGTGCTCCCGGACTCGAATCTGCAGCGCCTGCTGCTTCAGGGCCCGATCCGGCGTGTCAAAATAGGTCACCAGCTTTTCCGAGGGCGAGTCTTCGAACCGAATGAAGCTGAACGCGGCATTGAACTCATCGGTCAGGGTATCGGTGGCGTAGGGCAGGGTGGTGCCGGTGCCGATATTGACCGCGTATTCGATCTTATCGAAGTGGTCCTTGGTCAGGGCCTGGGCATTGCTGCCCAGGCACAGGCTGGCCAATCCCCACAAAAACGTATTCATACGCATGGGGTAAGCTCCTTAGAAAGCAAACTGCAGGCGGGCCTGAATGATGCTGGTGTCCTGATCGTTCTGTTCGATGCCGTTGATGTCATCGAAGCTCTTGTCGTACTCCCCTTCGGCGTAGACGTAGTTGAGCTGCGCCTTGAGGTTGTCTTCCAGGTACCAGTTGAGGCCGACCACGTAGTTGGTCATGTCGCCGCCGTACTTGAGGCTGTTGTCGCTGAAGTTGGCCTGGTCATAGCGGACCGCCACTTCCCAGGCGCCCCAACCGCCGGCCGACACCGGCTTGTCGGGACGGGGCGACTTCATTACCCCTTTTTTACGGCTGTAGCGCCATTTTTCCCCGGTCAGTATGTAAGAGGCGGTCAGGTAGTAGGCGTCGACCTCCACATCGGGCTTGTCGATGGCATCGGCCTTGGCGGCAATGTATTCCCCTTGCAGCAGCAGATTGCGGTGTTGATACAGCACTTCGGCGCCGTAGTGCTGGGCACCTTTGGCGTCGAAGTTACCGGTATCGATCATGCGGCTGGCGGGTTTGGAGGCCGGACGAGCCCGGTAGCGCAGCTCGCCAATGTCATCGTTGATGTCCATCATCAGGTAGCTGGCACCCAGGTGCAGCAGGTTGTCGTTGCTGCGGATCGGCGTGCCGGTGACGCGAGCGTTGATGATGGTGGTTTCCGGGTAGCTGACCTCCTCTTCGAAGTCCTGTTCATCGCTGTCCCACTTTTCCTCCTCCAGTTTGGAGAAGTCGATGCCGTACCCCAGTGCCATGGCCCAGTTATTGCCGGCGTAGCGCCATTGTGCGCCCAGGGCCCGGTCTGGTGAGAAGGTATCGGTCGAAGCTCGTTCCATCATAATCTGATGGGCGGAGCTTTGGGTGCCCTGCATACCAAAGGCGTATTTCTGGAAACCCAGAGTCAGCTTCTGATCGTCCCAACCCTCCCAGGTGACCTTGGCGTCTTTGAGATCCACTTCGCTGTCGGCGAAGTCCAGCTCAATCTCATACTCCCACAGGCGGGCAAACTGCCCCTCGATGCCCAGGCGCAGGCGACGGATGTTGGTGTCTTTATGGGCCGGTTCGTAGTTGAGTTTCTTGCCTTCGTACATCTCATCCACATCGACGTAATCGGCCTGGATGCGGGCTTTGAAATTCAGGGTAGAACGTCCATCTTTGGAGACCAGTGTTGGCGCCGGAGAGCTTTTGGAGAACTTGACCCGGTCGGTTTTCTTGGCGGCGTCCCGGGCTTCGATCAGTTCGATCTCAAGGGCTTCGAGGCGTTGTTCAAGTTCGGAAAGTTTTTGATCGTCGGTAGCCAATGCTTGCGGGGCAAATCCGGTAAGAGCGACGGCAACAGCCAAGGCGACGGAAGTAACTGGATAGCGAGCCATAATGTGTCTCCTCCAAAGGAGTTCATCCTTATTAGATTATTTGAAGTCGTTGCTTCATTGTCCGAACTTAGAATAGTTCTATGTACATTTTTTTAACGTGATCCAAATCAACTAATCTCAACCTTTTCTTACAGTCTTAATCACGCTTTGAGAAAAGAAAAATCGAAGGCTATTGCTGGGGAATTGGAAGGCGAAACGGCAGCGCCGCCAGCGGAGGCGGTTATTAAGGTGTGGGGGTGAGGTCGGGATTGTTGGCTATTTCCTGCTGCCGGATTCGATCTCCTTAATACGGTGTATGCCTCGTCTGCTGGCGTGCAATCGAAACAGTTTCACCTTGGCCTGAGCCTGCTCCCGGGTCTCAATGATCAGGTAGATTGGCACCACTTGATGCACGTCCACCTTGCGCAGTTGCTGACTCTCCTGCTGCCAGATGGTTCGAATCTGGCTGGGCAGGAGTCGCAGTGGGCGGCTCAGGTTTAGTGTAAGATCATCGTGAAATTTATTCGACTGCTCGATGGCTTTGTGTTGGCGGAAAGAATACTGACGACGGTAGGACCAAGCGGCTTCGATACGAGAGGTCTCTGCCGAGGTCAGGGATTTTTTTAGGGTGGAAATCAAAACGTCGAGTTTTTTCCCTTTTGGGTGATAAAAACTCTCCTTAATATCCAAGCTCGGCTCTTTGTCACTGGCTTTATATAATCGATAGTGGTGTTGGTAGAAACGTGAATAAAATTTCTCAACCAGGTAGTTACGACCCAGCTCTTTTATTCGATCCTTGAAGATATAGGAGAATACCAGTGAGAAAAAAAATGGCGTGGTGAAGTTACCAAAGGCCCGCTGGGTGGCGAATGCGATGCCGGTGGCAAACGCCATGGCCATCGCCGCCGAGAAGCCAAAAATCAGCTGCTCTGCCATCTGGGTACCTTTGAGTAAGCGTCGCTGCAGCTGATAAGGCCGATCGATGATGCGCTGGCACAGCCCGAGTTTTTCCAGCATCTTTTCCCGTCCCGCTTCCTGCTCGTGTCCCAGGCGAATCCCTTGCCGCCGGGCGTAATGTTCCAGTAGCAGCAGGTAACGACGAACTTGACGGGTTTGACTGCAGCGACCGCCATGGCGTTCACGCAGCAGGGCCTGGTTGAACTGAAAAACAATCAGTTGCCGGGCCAGTTTGTACAGCTTGCGCTGCTTGGGGGCGGTCAGGCTTCGGTCCAGGCGCAGAAATCGGCACAGCGGGCTGCGCAGCGCCAGCAGTTGATCCCCTTGAGCCTGCTCAAACTGATGCAGCAGCCCATTGACCAGATCCGCCAACATCCGCTTGAACTGGCGCTCTTTCATGGCGTGACCACCATGCAGCAATTGGCAGTAACGCTTCAGGTCGCCGGGCTGGGGTTGTCCCGGTGAGCTGAGTCGTTGTTGCTGCAGTAAATTTTGATAAAAACGGGTGGCACTGAGGCTGTCTTCATCGCTGACCATGGCCGACGGCAGCAGCAGGTGCAACTTCCACTCGGTGCTGCTCGGTTTCTGAGTCAGTCCGATCTGAAATTGCAGGTGATACTTGTCGGCAATGGACAGCGAAATCATAGTCTTACCAGCTGGTATAGGGGGTTTTCATCAGCATGGAGTTGTAATAACGCACGTCTCCGGTGACCTCCTGCGCCAGCCAAGTCGGCTTGTGTACCTGTTGCTGCTCCGATTCCAGTTCGACCTCGGCGACGGTCAGTCCCTGGTTTTCGCCATAAAATTCATCCACTTCAAAGGTGTGGCCCTGGTGGCTGACCAGGTAGCGGGTCTTGTCGATCACCCCGGGCTCACAGATTTTCAGCAGCGCCTGCGCGTCTTCCAGGGCGATCTCTTTTTCCCATTCAAACCGGGAGGCACCACTTTCGCTGCCGATCCCTTTGATGGTCAGGATGCCCTTGTCCCCCTTGATGCGGACGCGGACGGTGCGTTCCGGGGCACTGCTCAGGTAGCCCTGGACAATGCGGGTCTGTTTGTGTGAGTCCGCCTTGAACGAGTCGTCGTTCACCAGGTACTTGCGTTCAATTTCCAAAGTCATGTCTGCGGTTCCTCTTAGTTTGCCAGCGGCTTGTTGGTCATGCCGATCACCCGCTTGATGGCTTGCAGGTAGTTGATGTTCTCGACCCCTTCCAGGCCCACATCGCTGATGGTTTTCTGAATGTCTTCCAGTTCGGTGGACTCGGAGTTGATGCTGACAATTTTTGCCCCGTTGACCAAGACATTGGCGACTTCACAGATGCTGTTGTTGACCATGTAGCCGAAGCGTTCTTTGTTGATGCGGACCGACTGCAGATCCGGGTGAGCGTCGATCAGGGCAAGGAATGCCTGCAGATCATACTGTTGCGCTTCCAGAGCGGGCATTTCAACCATAAAGGCCGGGAAGATCTCCTGTTCCAGTTGCTGTTTGGACACCGGGAATTCCGCCTTCAGTTTAGGATCCCACTGCTCCAGACCGTCGACGGCCTGGACGAAGGTTTTGATGTCCATCTTGCCATCACGAATCTTGGTGTTGTTCAGGTCGTTGGTGCTGGACACGATGTAAATCTCTTCACTGTGGCGACACCACACTTTTTCCGGTACCGGAACCGACAGGCGCGCCATCCGCTCATGGGCCGCTTCGAAGCTTTGTCCGAAGGTACGGAATTCAAAACGAGGTTTGGAGATCTCACCGATTTTCAGTTCAGCCATGGGGCAATCCTTTTTGAGTCATTCTGTGATTATTGTTTCGCCATTTATGCTATGCCGGTCACCACGCCTGTGATGTGATCGCGATCAATTTTGCTCCAATTAGTTTTTATCTAATCTTACATTCTATATTGGCGCAATGGTCAGTGTTGGTTGTTTTTGTGGTTGTTAATCAATGGTTTGTGAGCTTGTTGGTGTTTGTTTTTGTCGGTTTGGCTTCAGATTAAAAAAGCACTAATTGTGTTTATTGATGATCTGGATCTAGGTTTTTTGCAAAGTGAATGGTTACTTTGTCCCCATCAAATGGATGGATAGGCAAAATAATAATGAACAGTGAAAAAGTGCTTAGGGACGACCCGCTCGACATGAGTCAGTACCGGATGGAACATCTGCCGGTGCGGGTTAAGTCCACCTTCGAACAGTGGTTGGAACGGTCGGGGCTGGCGATTGCCGCGGCGGTATTCGGCATTCTGATGCTGGGCGACGTGCCGGCCTTTCTGCAGAACATCGATGTGCAGATGTTGGGAAAAACCGCGGCCGGTCATTTTGCCAATGTGGGCGCCGACCAGTTCAGTCTGCACGGTGTGGCGATGCTGGCCATATTTTGCGGTGCAGTGATTCTGTGGATCACCGAAGCATTGCCTAACTATCTGACCTCACTGATTGTCATTATTTTGATGGTGCTGACCGGGGTGCTGCCGGAACGCACCGCCTACGCGCAGTTGGGCCACCCGATCATGTGGCTGAATATTCTGTCGTTCATTCTGGCTTCGATGCTGGTGAGCAGTGGCGCCGCCAAGCGCTTTGCCTTGTGGTTTATCTGCCGCTTCGGCACCAGTGCCACTCCGATTTTCTACAGTTTCATGGTCATTAACCTGGTGCTGTCGGCGTTCATCTCGGCGACTACCGCCAAGGCGGCGATCCTGATGCCAATCTTTATGGTGATTGCCGCGGTGTACGGCGCCCGCGGTGGTGACAACAAAAACAACTTTGGCCGCAACCTGGTGCTGCAGAACCTGTTGCAGATTAACTTGTGTGCCGGTGCCTTTGTGACCGGGTCCGGCGCCAACCTGCTGGCGGCCAGCCTGATCGCCGGTGCCATCGGCGGCAACTTCTTCTTCGGTGACTGGATGGTGGTGGCCTTTCCCATCGTGGTGTGCATGATCGTCATCGGCTGGCTGCTGGCGACCCGAGTGTATTTCCCGCTGTCGCCGGAAGAGCGGTTGCCACAGATCGAAGGCGGCATGCAGCGGTTGCAGCAAGAACTCAAGGCCATGGGGCCAGTCAGTCGGCTGGAGGTTCGCTCGATACTGATTTTTGTCACCATCCTGTTTTTCTGGGCGACGGATCGCTATCACGGTGTCAGCGCCACCGCGGTAGCCTTCATCGGTGCCATCGTGGCGTTGTCGCCACGCATCGGCGTGGTGAACTGGAATCAGGTGGACATTCCCTGGCACCTGCTGATGTTTTCTGCCGGCGCTTACACCCTGGGAGCCGGCTTTAAGCAAACCGATCTGCCCAACCTGGTGGTGAACGCCGGGCTGGAGCACTTCGGGTTGGATGCCAGCACGCCGTTCTGGGTATTTTATGTGGCGTTAACCGGTTGTATGTTGCTGAGCTCGTTGGTGTTTCAATCCAAAACCATGCGTACCATGCTGTTTGTGCCCATCGCCATCGGGGTGGCACAGCGGTTTGGCTACCCGGTGATGAGCCTGGCGTTGCCGGTGGCGCTGCTGATTGAGCACGTGTACGTATTGCCCTTTAACAGCAAACCGGCGCTGTTGCTGTACTCCACCGATCACTACAGCCTGTCGGACACCTTTAAATTTGGCTTTACCATGCTGATGATCGGCTGGGCAACCAGCATTCTGTTGGGAGAAACCTGGTTCAAGTGGTTAGGCTACACCCCCAATGGTGTTTTCTGGTAATCTCGGAGCAACTTACCTCTACATTGTGGCGACAGAGTGACCAACAAAAGCAGTGGCGATATTCGCAGTAAATTGGCCTTGCTTCAGCTTGCCAAGGAGCTGGGAAGCATCAGTCGTGCCTGTGACATCATGGGTTACAGCCGCGACAGCTATTACCGCTTTAAGCGGCAGTACGAAAGTGCCGGTGAACAAGGGTTGCGTAATCTGTCGCGCAAGAAGCCGGCGATCAAGAACCGAGTGTCGCCGGAGGTGGAATCCCAGGTGATTGAGATTGCACTGGACTACCCCAACTATGGTCAGGCCCGGGCGGCGGAATTGCTGACGGCCCGTGGCTGCACCATCTCTCCCAGTGGTGTTCGCGCCATCTGGGTTCGGCACAACCTGGAGACCAAGCAAAACCGGTTGCTGGCGTTGCAAAGCGCCCTCAATCAGCGGCAGGAGTTGGAAGGCGAGTCCCGTCGTCAGGTGGAGCACCTGTATGAGATTAAGCAGGATCAGATGGGACTGGAGTGCCGATACCCCGGCGATGTTTGCGTTCAGGATACCTTTAAGCTGGGCAACGTTGGCGGGTTGGGAACCCTGTATCAACACACTTTCCTTGATGCTTACAGCCAGTTTGCCCATGCCTGGGTCAGCGACAGCAACGACGCCAGCCATGCCCGTGATTTTCTGCTGCGCCAGGTGGCGCCCTGGTACCAGCAGCAGCGGTTGCCGATTACTAACCTGTTGACCGACAAAGGCGCGGAATTTTTTGGCAGTAAAAGCCAGCCGTTTCAGCAGGCGATCGCCGAACTTGGTTGTCATCATATCCACATGCGAGCCTATAACGGCCCGGTGGTGAACGGCCTGGGTGCCCGGTTTCACACCCTGGTCTGGAATGAGTTTTATGAGCCGCTGTTTAAAGCCCAGCGGCTCGATCACCTCGATAGCCTGCAACAGCAACTGCAGGAGTGGCTGGCCAGATACAATCAGCAGTTCGCCATTGCCGGCCGTTACACCCTGGGCAAGACGCCGTCAGAGACCCTGACGGTGGCCCGGCACCTGATCCCCGAGGTCTGACGCCGGGGCACTACACCGCGGTGTACCACGGCTCGGTGGGGAACAGTTCGATCTCTTCGATGTCACTGATTCCGGCGAGTCGCTGGGGCAGATCCAGCCGATTGAGGCCCGGGTTGCTGTAAGTACTGAAATAGAAGTAGCAGTTCTGATGATCCCGTATGGTGCAGAACTGGCTGAAGTCATTCAGGTTTTTCGGTGGGTCCAGCAACAGCTTGTCCACCGGCGCCGCATCCCGTCCCAGGCTGGTGTTTTCCAGCACCGACCCCATCGGCACCCACATGGTTTGCAATACCTTGAACATCTGCATGATCCGCAGCTGATAACTCAGGTGTGCGGGTTCGTCCGGGTTGATGCTGGCTCCGGCCTGACGCATTTTGAAGGCGCGCACAAAGCGTGACTCCGGAGTGGCGTCGGCGGGCAACCCCTGCAGGCCGCTGCCGTTGGCCTGGTAAGCCTGACCCTGATCATCGAACTTCACCACATTGGTGCACGACAGGTGGGTATAGTGGTTGAGGTTATTCAACTGCCAGGGGTAGGAGGGCTGGTTGGTCATGACGCCGTGGTGATTACGATACAGCTGGGTCTCGCCGTTGAGACACTCGATGATCAGTGCGTTGCCCGCCTGGTCGGTGAACGCCATGTGCAGCGGCAGAATCTGTTCCAGTACGCCGGGCAGCGGGTTGATCACCGCCAGCGGGCCGTCAGGACCGAAGTCGCGCTCAATCTCATCCACGCTGGCGTAATGCCGCAATACAAAGCCCACCAGCTGGTTGTAGGGCACGCCGGCCCGGGTGTCGCTGACCGCTTCATAGTGTGAGCCCACCATATACAGGGCCGAGCCACTGAGGCCGACTTCATTGAGACCGTCGTAAAAGGTGTTCTGGGCCAGCGCTTTAAACTTGCCTTTGAGGGCCTGCGTCATCCACGGGGTGACCGGGTAGTCCTGCAGATTGTCTGAGGCCCGCACCGAGGCAAAACCGTAGCGCTTGCCGGTGGACGCCTGAGGCCCGTCGACAAACAGTTCCGCCTGTTTGGGCACCAATTGCAGGGTGGTGGGGATTACAAAGGGAAAGTCGTGGCAGCGGCCAGACAGGCGCGGGTTGTCGTTGCTGATGCTGCCCTGGGGGGCCAGAGTCAGATGGGTGCACATGGGTAAAGGTCCTTTTTGATGTGCCAATGGACCTTTTAAGCTACAAAAAAGGGGTGTTTGACGACACCCCTTTCAACTAGCATAAACTGAGTTATTTCAGCTCTTTGCCCAGTACGTAATGCTCAAACCAGGCCAGATCCCAGCTCATCTTGGTTTTGCGATGAGACATCTTGCTCAGGCCATGGCCTTCGCCAGGGTAGATCACCAGTTCGGTGGGCACGTCCAGATAGTGGCGCAGGGTGCGGTACAGCCCCTTGGCGTGCGGCGCCGGAACCCGGGGGTCATTTTCGCCCATGTGGATCAGGGTCGGGGTGGTGATGCTGCCGGCGTGGGTCAGGCTGGAACCGTGAGTGTAGGCCTCCGGCTTTTCCCATGGCAGGCCCTCCATGTAGTTGAGGACGTGGCCCGGGGTGTCTTCCAGCAGCCATTGCAGGCGCTGATCAAACACACCGGCACCGGAACTGGCCGCCTTGTAACGGGTGGTGGTGCTGATCAGAGCGTTGGTGAGGTAGCCACCGTTGCTCCACCCCATCACGGCCAGCTTGTCGGCATCGGCAATGCCCTCTTTGATCAGCGCATCGACGCCCGCTTCGATGTCCTTCACTTCGATGTCGTGTTCGTGGCCAACCAGTTCCACCAGGAACTTATCACCGTAGCCAGTGGAGCCGCGGTAGTTGGGGGACAGCAAGGCCCAGCCCTTGGCCGCGAAACTGGCACGGCCATAGGAGCGGTGCTGCAGGGCGTACGGGGTGGCGGCGGTGGGACCACCGTGAATCTGTACTACCAGCGGCAGCGGGCCATCGGATTTCTTATAGCCTGGGGGCAGTTCCAGCATCCCTTCTACCTGACTGCCATCCGGTGCCGTCCACTGGAAGCGGCTGATCTGAGGCAGTTTCCAGTTATCGGTTTGCGGGTTGATGTTGGTAATGCGGTGCGGCGTTTTGCCCACTTTGCCTTGATACAGATCGTAGAAGTGATCCAGGCTATTGTGGCTCATGACCATCGTTTTTCCGCGGCCATCGAAGGCGTAGCTGCCGACCACATAGTCGCCGTCGGTCAGGGTACGGGTGCGACCCTGTTTGCCGTCATCGATGTCGGTGCAGAAGATCTTGACCGAACCCTGCTCGGCGCCGCGGTAACACAGCTCGTCGCTGTTGGGGCGCCAGAGGCTGTCGGAGCCGTTGAGGGTGGCTTTGCCCGGGCGTTCGAGGTCCAGTTGCCACTGTACCTGATTGTCGTCGCCAATGGCCGCCACAAACAGTTGACCGGGATGGCCGTCGTAATCGATGCGCCAGGCCAGCTTGTTGCCATCCGGGCTCCACTTAGGGTGCATCAACCAGCCGTATGGGGAAGGGGCCTGCTCACGCCAGGCGCTGTCTTCCAGCACCGTATTGGTGTCGGACTCGATGTCATACACTTCGACGTGAGACCAGCCTTCCAGGAAGATCAACTCGTTATCTGTGGTCGTGACCCGTGCCAGACGTTTGCCGTCGAGGCTGACGTCGAAGTCCCAGACCACTTTGTCGTCATCCAGCAGCAGCTCGGTACGGAAATTCTGCAGATTGAGGCTGTAGATGGGATTGACGTCGACACTGCCATGGCCATAGTTGGGGCCCTTGTTGGCGCTGCGTTGAGCGGTGAACGCGTCTTGCTCGGTGTGGCTGCGGCTGGTGCTGAACCACAGGCTGTCCTGACCGAGTTCGAAGTGCTTCACTCCTTGCTCTTCCCGGGTCAGGGGAACGGCATCGCCGCCGCTCAGCGGCATGCGGAAGATCTGGCTCTTACCATTGTAGGGCGGCTGTTTGCCTTCGCCGCGTTTTTCTGCCCGCAGGAAGTACAGGTACTTGCCGTCGCTGTCGAGGCGAGGCTGAGACTCCTTGTCGGGGCTGAAGGTCAGGCGCTCCGGTTTTTGCTGGCCCAGCTTGACGCGCCACAGATCGTTCAGGCTCTTATCGGCGGCCTCATCCCAGTAACTCTGTACCCAGACGGCCTGCTCGCCATCGGCGCTCAACTGGACCTGGCTCATGCCCTGAATGGAGAAAAAATCATTGGGAGTGATGTCGTGGGTGCGCTCGGCCAGAGCCGGGTGTGCTGCGAGGGCAGCCGCAATTGCTGCGGGGAGCCAAGCTGTCTTCATGGGGTTATGTCCTTGTTGTGATTATTGGCATTGAGCTTACCCAATTCTCACAACTCAGAGTAGAGCTAATAACGGGATTTGTGCTTTTTGGCGGCTGGTATAACCACAAAGGGAAAGGTGGCAGGCCGGTCGAGGGAAACCGACCCACCAATAATCGATCACTGCCCGATCATCCGTTCAGGATCACCGAGGTACCCGGCGGTGACCGGGATGGCATTGGCGCAAAGGTTCAAGATTCGGACCAGGCCACGGAGGCGGTACAGTGAAGGGTCCGAAAGCGACCGCGCGGTCGCAAAAAAAGGCGCGAATTCATCCGTGTTCATCCTTGATGAGGTCATAAGCCGTGGGGCGGAGCAGTCAGGGATGTTCAGGTCGCAGATATCCTGTCTGTCGACCCGTCTGACAGCGCAGCGAATGGTACCAAATAAAATCAAAAAAGCTATAAAAAATAGATAGATGCGAGGATTTCTATGAATTGTTTCAGTGATTTTTCTTTAGATTTCATCCGCTTGAGTGTTGTTCGCGCGCAGTATGTGAAAGTTGCTGAAATATATGAATTTTATTCAGCTTTTGACGGTGAGTCTGGGGTCCGCTGACGTCGGCGTCGATTGGCACGCATGGGCGGCTTGGCGGGTACCGGGCGGCGATTGTCCCGCAGGTGCTGCAGGGCTTCCAATGGGTGGCGCAGCAGCATTCTCGGGCCAGCGTAGCGCATCATGATGCGGGCCTGTTGTCTGGGCTCCGGCTTATAGCAGTGGATGGGACACTTGCCACAGGTGGGTTTGCTGTCGCCATAGGGGCAGCGGTCGAGCTTGGTTTCGGCGTAATCCAGCAGAGCCTGGCATTGGTCGCACAGGCCCTGTGGGTTGCGTTGGCCGTGGCAATTGGCCCGGCAATAGATCTGGGCCATGTGGCCCATGGTGCGGTATTCATTGGCCAGGCGGCCTTGCAAAATGCGGCTTTTCATAAATAACCCAGTTATTGGCTCAGGTATGGTGGTATCTTAACGGGTATTGAGAATCTATCTATGCAGCGCCGCCGCATTTGCGAACCGGATCAAAGGTGCAGCACTTTGTCGCTGTGCAGTGTCCAATGGCTCAGTTCAACCAGAGTTCCGATCTGGACGCCCTCGATGAGTCTGTCCTCGGTCAGGCCCCGGGCTTCGGCGCAGGTTTTACACAGGCTCACCGGCACGCCCTGAGCCAGCAACAGTTCGATCATCTGGCCAATGTGGTAGCTGAGATCCGGGGTCTGTTGGCCACTTAGGGCCGCGACCACGGCATCGGACATCAGAAACACCCGTTGGCTGAGTGGCTGATCGCCGTGCTCCTGCATCGCCAGGGCGATGCGCAGGGCGTTGTAGAGCTTTTCGCTGCCGTAAGGACTGTCGTGGGCCACCATCAGAATGGATGTCATAGGGGTCTCCTGGTAAAGGGCCGGCAAAGGCGGAAATGAGCGTTGGATCAAGGAGAAAGATTGTGCTGAATTTGTCTGCGGGAATCAATCAGGCGGTCGCCGGGCTGGCCCAGCCGGTTGAGCCGTCGCCGCTGCGCGAGCCGGTGTGGCTGGGGTGGAGTGAGGAGATGGCCCATACCCTTGGCTTGCCGGCCACCGCGACCACCGCCTTGCTGAAGCAGTGTAATGGTGAGGGGCCGTTTCGCTTAGCGCCGATGGCCCAGGTTTACTCCGGCCATCAGTTTGGCGGCTATACCCCAAGGTTGGGTGACGGTCGTGGCTGTCACCTGGGGGAGTTGCACGGCTACGAATTGTTCCTCAAAGGCAGTGGTCCGACGCCGTACTCCCGCGGTGGTGACGGTCGGGCGGTGATCCGCAGCGCCGTGCGAGAGTTTCTGGCCAGCGAGGCGTTGCACCACCTGGGGGTGGCCACGACCCGGGCGCTGGCGGTGCTGGGATCGGACACCCCGGTATGGCGGGAGCAGCAGGAGCGGGGGGCCATTACGGTGCGGGTTAGCCGCAGTCATTTGCGCTTCGGTCATTTTGAATACTTTAAGCACAGCGATCAGCCAAAGGTGCTGAGTGCCCTGATCGATTACACCCTGGAGCGGTACTTTCCCGATTGCCTGAGTGACGCCAAGCCGGTACAGGCGTGGTTTTTCGAGGTGGTGTCGCGGACCGCCGAGACCATTGCCGACTGGCAGGCGTTGGGCTTCGCCCACGGGGTGCTCAACAGCGACAACATGTCGATTCTGGGCGAGACCTTTGATTATGGTCCGTTCGCCTTTATGGATCGTTGCGATCCCGGTTTGGTGTGCAATCATTCCGATCACCACGGTCGTTACGCCTTCGATCAGCAGCCTGCCATCGGCTGGTGGAATCTGCAGCGGCTGGCATTGGCGCTCAGTGATCACCTGGATGCCGAGATGATGGCGGCGGCGCTGAGTCACTATCAGCAGCAACTGGTGGCCCGATACCTGTGGCGGATGGAAGCGCGATTGGGGGTGGTGTCCGAAGGGGAGATTCAGCCTCGATTGGATCTGGTGGCGGACTTGGTGGGGATGATGCGACGTCAGCAGGTGGACTTTCACCTTTGCTTGCGCAGCCTGTGCCGATTGGATCCCACTCAGGACGACAATGCGCTGGGGCTGTGGCTGGGACGGGACAGCCAGTGGTCAGACTGGCTGTGCCGCTACCGTGACCGGTTGGCGTTGACGGAGTTGCAACCCTGGCAGCGGCAGCGGGCTCAAGCCAACCCCAATGTGATTCTGCGCACCCACCTGGCCCAACAGGCCATCGAAGCCGCCGAAAACGGCGATGCCGCGCCACTGAATCAGTTGCATCAGGCCCTGCGACATCCCTATGATGAGCACCCGGATCACCCTCACTACACAGAGGCACCCCCTTCATGGGCGCAATCGATCACCCTCTCCTGCTCCAGCTGAGTGCACCTCGGTGGCAGGCCGACACCGGTCAACTGCTGTGGACCCTGGCGGCCGATGACGACACCCTGGCGCAGTTGGTCCCCTTGATGCTGGCCCGGCTCGACTGTCGCCTGCTGGAGCACAGCTGGGGGGCGGACCGTCACCTGTGGTTGCTGGAGTTTGAGGGGTGTCGACTGGCGCTGCAGTACGAAGCGCTGTGCGACACCCTGTGGTTGCAGGCCGAACGTGCCGGCGATCAGGAGGTGACCGAATACCTGGCACAACTTTGGACCTCATTATGACCCTCGCTCAATTTGATTTTCACTCCCTGAGTCCCGATTGCATCCTAGACGCGGTGGAGTCCGTCGGCTTGTATCCGGAAACCGGTTTGCTGCCACTGAACAGCTACGAGAACCGGGTGTACCAGTTTCGTGCCGACGACGGTCGTCGCTATGTGGTCAAGTTTTACCGGCCTCAGCGCTGGACCGAAGCGGCGATTCTGGAGGAGCACGCCTTTGCCCATGAGCTGGCTGCGGCGGAGGTACCGGTGGCGGCGCCGAAACGGATCGACGGCACCAGTTTGTTTGAGCACCAGGGGTACCGCTTTGCCCTGTGGGACAGCATCGGTGGCCGTGAGTTTGAGGTGGACAACCTCGAGCAGCTGGAACAGGTGGGGGTGTTTCTGGGGCGGATGCACAAGGTGGCTCAGGCGGGCCAGTTTGCCCACCGGGCGCCGCTGACGATCGACACCCATGGCCATCAGCCTCGGCAGGTGCTGCAGCAACAGGCGCAGCTGCCGTCGCACATCGAGACGGCGTTTTTTACCGTCCTCGATCAGGTGCTGGAGCGAGTGGCGCAGGCGCCGTGGCAGCGGGTACGCACTCAACGCCTGCATGGCGACATGCACCCCGGCAACATTTTGTGGACCCCGGACGGACCCGGCTTCGTCGATCTCGATGACGCCCGCACCGGCCCGGCGGTGCAGGATCTGTGGATGATGCTGGCGGGAGAGCGCAGCCATCAGCAGATGCAGCTGGACATTTTGCTGGAAGGGTATGAAACTTTTTGTGATTTCGACCACTCTGAATTACAGCTGGTTGAGCCGCTGCGGGCATTGAGGATGGTGCATTACCTCTCCTGGCTGACCTTGCGTTGGCAGGACCCCGCGTTTCCACGTAACTTCCCCTGGTTTGGCAGTGATCGCTTCTGGGAAGATCAGGTGCTGGCAATGAAAGAGCAACTGTCTGCCCTACAGGAGCCGGCGTTGTCGCTGTCTCCGGGGTTAAGTTTTTGAGTCTGTTGTGGCACAGTGAGCCGCAGTTTTTGAGAATTGTTTAGAGAAGGCACTATGAAAAAATTACTCGCGATTGCGTTTACCCTGATGTTGGCGCCGCTGGCCCTGGCGGCCCAATTTGAGGAAGGCACGCACTACAAAGTCGTCAGTCAGGCGCCGGTTCAGGGGCAGCCTCGGGTGACTGAGTTTTTCTCCTTCTACTGCCCCCACTGCTACACCTTTGAAAAAGTGCACCTGCCCAACCTGAAAAAGAGCCTGGACAGTGGCATCAAGTTTGAGCAGAAGCACGTCGACTTCATTGGCGGTCCCATGGGGATCGAGATGACCAAGGCGCTGGCGGTAATGCAGACCATGAAGGTGTCCGAGCAGGTGAAGAAGCCGCTGTTTTCCGCCATTCATGACAACGGCGTTAAGTTCAGCACCGGTAGTGACGTCAAGCAGCTGTTTGTGGATCAGGGCGTTGATGGCGAGAAGTACGACAAAGCCATCAACAGCTTTATGGTGAACTCTAAGGTCAAGAGCTGGAAGAAAGAGCAGATCAGCAGCGGTATCCGCGGTGTGCCGGCGATCATCGTCAACGGCAAGTATCAGGTGGAGATGGGCGGGCTGGAAAGCGCCGAGCAACTGTCTGAGTTGATCAACTACCTGGCCAAAAAACAGGACTGAGTGCTGCATCAGGCCACCTAGGGGAACCGCTCGGTTCCCCTTTTTGTTACACGATGTTTTTGTATATTGAATGCAATTTATGTTAATAAAAAAAGATCGGTGCAACACCGATCAAAAGCGAGCGTGACTCCTGCCGCCTCTCAGCCCCATACCCCTCGAGACGGCGGAACTAACCGTCATGACTCGCGGTTAGGAACACTGCCAAATCACAGTAACAAGTTTGCAACATGATGCCAAATGACGGGGTGTCAAAAATTCACTACGGAAAGCTTTGGGATAATCTAATATCAGTAGGTTGTATTGCGAGCAAAACTAAATACAATTGCCGCGGTCTGATAGTGTGCATCAGCCAGAATAAAACAAGGAATTTTGTCGGTGAGAATTTTCCCAATCTACGCGCCAAGGATGATCGCGAAACACGCCAGAGTCTTTAGGGATGGGGTGGTGCTGGTTAAGCACGTAGGTCGACTGGAGTTTAAAGCCGGGCGATTCATCATGCCCGTTCGTTCGTTGCCCAAGGTCCGTGAGGTGATCAACGAACTCAATGATCTGCTGCAGCCGGACGCCGCAGCAGCGACCTGATACTGGCCTGATTCCTCAGGCCGGTCAGTCTTATGCTAACTCGCTCAGGCCTGGTGTCGGCGGCTCAGCTTCCGCATCGGCCTGAGACAGTTTGTTCAACAGCCCTTCCGCTTTGCTGTTCCAGGCAGCCAGTTGCTGTTCCAGCTCCTGAGTGCGTTGCTCCAGTTGCTGGTTGCGCAGTTCCAGTTCCTGGGCGCGTGTCCGCTCCTCTTCCAACTCCATTTGCTGAAGTTCGATGGTCTCCAGCGCATTTTGTACGCGAGACTCCAGTTTATCTAACAGTTCTAAGCTCATACGACAGTTACTACTTAATTTTGGACAGAAAGCGATTCTATCAGTGCCTGCGGCTGTGATCACGGTATTTTGCCTGAGGGATTGCCAATCTTTCGGCTCCGTGCTGGAGGGGGGGCGCGCAAGGAGGAAAAAGGGCCGGCTTCCTAGCAAAGCCGGGGTCCTTGGGTGAGATAACCAACGCTTACCAGAGCCAGGCTCTGGCGCAGGGAGGCCCATGGCCACCCGATGATGAGAGGTGGCCATGGGACCGCGTTGAGGTTCCCCGGCGACGATCCGCGGGGAGCCGGGGGGTTACTTGCGTTTCAGGTCCGGGTATTTGAACTCGTGGCAGTTGTTGCAGTAGACCTCGGTCTTCTTGTGCTGAGCGTGGCAGTAGACACAGCTCAGATCCTGGCCATAGTGCAGGCTGTCGTGAGGGTTCGGCTCGTAGTCGGCGCCGTGACCCGGACGGGCCGTCTGCTGGGCCAACTCCTCTTTGCTGCCGTGGCAGGTCAGGCAGTTGTCCTCTGACGGAATGGTGTAGGGCTTGCTGTCACCGTGACAGGTGGAGCACTCGACGTTGCCCTGTTCGTCGGTAAAAATCTCTTTGTGATACGACTTCAGTGGCATCTTGGCGGCCAGGGCCGGAACGGACAGGCTCACGCCGGCGGCGATGAAGGCGGCAATAAGTGCGTTGCGAGTAGACATGCTGTCTCCTGAATTCAAAAGGGCGTTGGCTTAAGCCTGCTTGAGGGAAATGGCGGACGCCGCTGCGGCGCTGCGAGCCGCATTGCGGCCGGTTACCACCCCTTCGGCCACCGCACAGGCGCCCAGGCGAGAGGCGCCGTGGATGCCGCCGGTGGCTTCCCCTGCCGCGTACAGGCCGGCAATGGGTTTATCGGACACCAGGTGCAGCACCTCAGACTGGGTGTTCACTCGAACGCCGCCCATGCAGTAGTGCACTTTTGGCCACATCCGCACCGCGTACCACGGCCCTTCCGTCAGCTCAAAGGCCTGCATCAGCGGCCGCCCGAACTGTTGGTCTTCTCCGTCGCGCACAAACTGGTTCCACTGTGCCACCTGGGCCTTCAGCTTGTCGGCCGGTATGCCGTACTCGTTGGCCAGTTGCTCCAGGGTGTCGGCTTTCTTGATGACGTCGTACTTCATGCCCCAGGCCAGGGTTTGCGCCTTGGCGGCCCCCTTGGCGTTGGTCAGGCCGATGGGGTACACCGGTTTGCCCTGCTCATCGCGGCGGGTCATGATGGCGTCGGCCCGGGCCTTACGGTCCGCCAGTTCATTGAAGAAGCGTTCACCGGTGCGGGCGTCGACCACGATGCCGTTCTGGTAGGTGGCGGCGGTGTTGAACTGCGAGGCGGTGCCGAAGCCTTTCTCATCGGGAGAAGACCAGGGACCCAATTGAATCTGGTCCAGGTGGATGGGGTTGGCACCGATCAGCATCATCTGCTTCAGGGCGCCGGCGGTGGCACCCGGATGGTTGGTGGAGTCCAGTTCCGAGGTCAGCTTAGGTTGCTGCATCTGACGGAAGTCGATATCGCGACCGAAGCCACCGGTGGCCATGATGACCCCTTTGCGGGCGCCCAGGGTGCGCATCGAGCCGGTCCGCTCTTTCGGGAAGAAATACTGGCTTTTGACGTTGACGCCGATAACGCGCTGGTCGTCATCCTGAATGAAAGACTCCAGCTTGGTTTGCTTGTA
The DNA here is from genome assembly GCF_000425405.1 of Ferrimonas kyonanensis DSM 18153. GTDB lineage: Bacteria > Pseudomonadota > Gammaproteobacteria > Enterobacterales > Shewanellaceae > Ferrimonas > Ferrimonas kyonanensis. The sequence goes on from NZ_AUDJ01000001.1 coordinate 237,308, forward strand.
CATGGTGACGCCGATCTTCTCTGCCGCCTTGATCAGCGGACGGATGATGCCGGCACCGGAGCTTTCGCGGGTCTGCAGGACGCGGGGCACGGAGTGGCCGCCGAAGTGCTGAACGAAAGGCTTCCAGACGGTGCCGTAGCTTTCCAGCCACTTGGCCGACTCTGAAGTACCGTTGCATACCAGTTTCAGCATGTTGACGTCGTTCATGCCCCGGCCGGATTTCAGCATGTCGCTGACCATCAACTCGATGCTGTCGTTGACGCCCTCTTTGGCCTGCAGTTCTGAGCCTGCCACCGCCATGGCACCACCGTTGATGGTGGAGTTGCCGCCAAACACCGGCATCTTATCGATTACCAGCACCTTGGCGCCCTCTTCGGCGGCTTGTACCGCCGCCGACATGCCGGCAAAGCCGGAGCCGACCACGATGATGTCGAACACTTCGTCGAACTGTTGAGGGGCGGGTGTGCAGCTTGCTTTGGCCTGAGCCTGGCCGGTCACCATCATGGTGCCCATGCCGGCCGCCAGCGCGGCGCCTTTTTTCAGTAACGCCCGACGGGACGCCACCATGTTGTTGTTGTTGGTCATCTTAATCTCCAGTGCACCTTGGCATTGATATGCCAGAGTCAGTGCGAAGGTCGTGCCAGTTAGGGTTTTTCAGGGAAAAAGGAGGGGATTTATGATCGGCCCCACACGAGCACGACATTTCGGGGAATGGGGTTACGGTATTTAGTAGGGGTTACGAATGCTGGTGCTCGTCTGGCTGGTTGGGATCGCGACATGAGGGGATAAAAGCGAAAGTTTGTTTTGTTGGCGTGGTACGGGTGTGGCATTTGGGGTGTTTCTACGAAATAACGTAAAAAGCCGGCGCTGAGGCCGGCTTTTGCGAGAGTCGGAGTGACTTAGTAGGCTTTTACAAATTCAGTAGAGGCCTTGAAGTCCGGAGTGTAAGGGCGGTCTTTGTCCACGAACTTAACCAGTTTGCGGTATTCCTTGTACATCTTACCGGTCTCTTTACCCAGCTTCAGCTTAGGGTTGTCCAGCTTGCGCAGGTCGATGGCCTGAGCGGAGTGGAACAGTTCCAGACCGAAGATGGTGCTGAGGTTGTCGGAGATCTGAATCAGGTTGTCGGAAGCCAGCTTCAGGTTGGTGAAGGTGTCTTCGATGTTACCGGCGATGGCCACACCCTCGAAGCTGACTGGCTGAGCCAGTTGCTTGTTGCGAACGTGCAGGTCAACGTAAGCTTTCTGAATGGCACCGAAGGCGTGACCCATGTTGCCTGGCGCAGTCAGGAAGCGCGGCAGGTGAGTGAAGTGGTCATCGGACAAACGGGTAGAGCGCATCACGGAGTTGTGAGACACCTGAGTCATTGCCACGCTCAACTGCTGTACCGCCATGGCCACCGGCAGTGGGTTGAAGTTGGTGGTCGGGAATACGCCGCCTTTGCCGTCGATCAGGTACTTGGCAACCTGAGGCTTGTTGACGTATTTCTTACCTGGGTTGAGTACGACCGCCGGGTTGTCGTCGGAGGCGTTGATCTGAATCTTCAGCATCGCTTCCAGCTCGTCCGCCGCTTTTTCAGCCATGGCGAAGGTGTAGCCGGAGGTACGGAAAGACAGCGGATCCTGCAGTGGACGGGTGTCGTTCAGATCCCACAGGTAGGAGCCATCCAGCTTGCTGAGGATGGTGTCTGAGGTCGCCTGAACGTAAGGGAACGGACGCACGCCATTGGTTTGTGGCAGGAATGGCGCCACGTTGCCGTTCAGACCTTCCAGGGACAGGCCAAACAGGGTTGGGGCCACTTCCAGAACCTGCTCGGCGTCTTTCAGACCCTGCATGGCGTAAGCGGTGGCGAAGGAGTTGTTGGACAGGATGGACAGTGCGTCTTTGCCGATGGGGTCCAGCGGCTTGATGCCGGCTTTCTTCATCGCCTTGGAAGAGCTCATGCGCTCACCCTTGTAGAACACTTCCCACTCGCCCAGCATTGCCAGACCCACGTGGGACGCCAGCAGGATGTCGGCTTCGCCTACGGTACCCTTGGATGGGATAACCGGCACGATGTCGTTGTTCAGGTAAGCTTCGTACAGATCCGCGACCTGAGGTTGTACGCCGGTTTGACCGTGCAGCAGGGTGTTCAGGCGCACCGCCATACCCAGACGAACCATTTCGGCAGGCATCGGCTCACCCACGCCGGCGCTGTGAGCGCGCAGGGCGTTGATCTGGAACTCTTTGGATGCCTTCAGGGCTTCCTTGGTCATTTCACCGCTGGCATCAAACAGCTTGTGGTCCTTGTTCAGGCCCACACCCACGGTCAGACCGTAGACCGGCTTGCCCAGGCGTGCTGCGGTCATCAGGGTGTCGTACGCCTTGTCCAGACGCTTTTCTGCTTTGTTGGCAATATCCACATCGGCGTCGCCAGCCGCAATGGCCCAGGCTTGGTCGATGGTCATGTCAAAACCGTTCAGAGTGATGGTGTCTTTGGCCAATGCCGAACCTGCGGTCAGGCTCAGGGCCAGTGCAACAGCAACTTTACTTGTTACAGCTTTCACTATGCTTTCTCCAGCTTTTGTATTGTTAGTCTGCGTAAGACAAACAGGGATTCCCATTCATCGATGACAGACAATTGCAGCTTGTGTGCCAGCCGTGCCAAAAGCCGGTTTTGGGGGCGGAACTATGATCGGCCACGGGCAGTTACGAAATGCCGTGAAACGACTTACCGGATTTCGTGGGACGCTACGAAATCTAACTATGGCAGTGGCGGTGGTGGTGAACAGAGTGTGGCAGTAAATGTGGGGTGAGGTAATGGCTGCAACTGAGGAATTATCAGGCTGTGAGCTTGCTCAAATAACCGTGGCTTTCATGAGCCTAAGTGGGCTGCGACAATAACTGTGAGCTGGATCCTTTATTATCGATATAAATAATTGAAATGAGGTCAGAATTAATAAATTAGTGAAATATGTAGACTGGATCTCATTTGGCATTTTAGTTTTTTTGTCGTGGATAATCGGTGATTTTCAGGTGTTTTCTTAATATCGCTTTTTTAGCTTCAAATACATGACCCAATCCTCGGTATTGCCTCGCTTCAGCTTTTAAAATGACGACAATTCGTAATTGAGGGCCCAGTGTTATGTCTACCGAGCTGAAGTTTTTCTATGAGGTGACTCAGCACCTGTCCGGCAGTTTGCAGTTGGATAAGTCCCTGAAGCACTGCTTTGACTACCTGGTCCAGCACATTCCCATCGATGGCATCTACATCAACCTGTTTATGCAAGAGAGCCAGGAGATTCAGATGGTGGCGCACGCCGACCGTCAGGGGGGACAACTGCTGGATCGTCGCATCGCGCTGACGCCCGAGATGTGTGACTCCCTCAATGATCGCGAGCGACCGCCCATCCGCATTCTGAACCACATCTCTATGGATGGGGTCAGCCATCACGTGCTGTCGCAGCTTATTCCCGGTGCCAAATCATTGATGCTGTTAAGAATGCAGTGTGATGATTTTCATCTTGGGGTGGTGGGACTGTACGCCAACCAGGAGCAAAGCTTCCGCGCGCGCCATGCGGATCTGCTGCAATCCCTGCATCAGCCCTTCAGCATGGTGACGGCGTTCAACCTTCAGGGGCGTAACCTGTTGGCGGAGAAAGCGCAACTGGAGGCGGAGAACCGCAGCTTACGCCGCTCTATCGACAGTCGAGAAGACGTCATCGGCGCCAACAGTGGTCTGCGTCAGGTGATGGAGCAGGTCGAGGCCATCGCACCGCTGGACAGCACGGTGCTGATTAACGGTGAGACCGGTTGTGGTAAAGAGGTGATTGCCAACGCCATTCACACCCGTTCTTCCCGATCCAACAAGCCGTTTGTGAAGGTGAACTGCGGGGCGATTCCCGACTCGTTGATCGATTCCGAACTGTTTGGTTATGAAAAGGGCGCCTTTACCGGCGCTGAGAAGCGTAAGCAGGGCTATTTCGAGCAGGCCAACGGCGGCACCATCTTCCTGGACGAGCTGGGGGAGCTGCCGTTGTCGGCCCAGGTGCGCTTGTTGCGGGTACTGCAGAGTCGCACCATTGTTCGGGTCGGGGGCATCGAACCGGTGGAATTGGACATTCGCATCGTGGCGGCGACCCACAGGGATCTGCAGCAGATGGTTAAGGCTGGCTCGTTCCGTGAGGATCTGTGGTACCGGCTCAATGTGTTCCCCATCGCCATTCCGCCGCTGCGCCATCGCCGTGAAGATGTGCCGTTGCTGGTTCATCATCTGCTGGAGCAGTTTTTGACCCGCTTCAAGCTGGATCGCTTGCCCTCCATTGCCCCGGAACAGTTGGCCAAGCTGCAGAACTACGCCTGGCCGGGCAACGTTCGTGAACTGGTGAATGCGGTCGAGCGAGCGATGATTCAGTCCCGAGGGGCGCCGTTGGTGTTTGACTTTCTCAGTACTGGCGGCGAGCCGGAAACCGGTCACAGTGGTGGCGGAGAGACGGTGGTGATCGACCCCAGTCGTGCCAGTGATCACTTGGTGTCACTGGACACCATGACCGCCAAATACATTGAGCATGCCCTGAGGATCACCGGCGGCAAGATTCACGGCAGTGGTGGGGCAGCGGAGAGGCTGGAGATTCACCCCAATACACTGCGCAGCAGAATGAAAAAGTTGGGGTTGATGTAATTCAGCGTCTAGAAAGAAAAACGCGGCCACGGCCGCGTTTTTTTATGCCCCATAAAAAAGCCACCGCTCAGGCGGTGGCAAAAGGGTCAGGAAATAAAACAGGGTGTTGAGGTTCGGTTAGAAGTAGTAACCGAAGTTGATGTTGATGCGCTGATCCCAGCCGTCGCCGGCTTCTGGCAGACCAACGTGGTCGTCCATCTTGGTGGAGAAGGTCATGTTTTTACCCATGATGAAATCCGCCATGATGTAGATCGGGCCGGCCGAGAAGGCGGCACCGGTAACGTTCTGGTAGCTGTTGTCGTAGCTGCTGTCATCCACGTCGGGAGTCATCAGGCCGAAATCGTTGTAGATCTTGACGCTGCCCCAGGAAGTCGGGATGGTTTTCGCCAGGTTGAAGGAGTAGATCTGACCCTTGGAAGCCACTTCATACTGCCAGCCAGCGCCGCCCAGACCGATCTTGTTGTTGTCCATGCCGTCTGGATTTTCGGCATCAAATTCGTACTGCATCGCTTGCAGTTGCAGTTTCCAGCCCTGGTAGCCTGCGTCCATGTGGACGGCAAAGGCGTTGCGGTCACCGTTTTTCTCGGTCTTGCTGTTGTAGATCTGGCCGTACTCCAAAGAGCCACCCATGACGATTTTCAGGTCACCGTCGCTGAGGGTGTAGGTCTGACGCAGGTTGATCTGGTTGGTTTCTTCGTTGTTGTACTCGGTGCCGTTAACGGTGCCGGAGAAGATGTCAGGGGCGTAGGCTTTGGTGTCTTTGGAGTTGTATTCGCCGTTCTTGTAGAAAGCGATGTCGGTGTGCCATTTGCCGTTGTCGAAGGTGGCTTTGGCGCCAACATCGAAATCATCCTCGAAGCCCAGGTAGTAAGGCAGACCGAACCACCAGCTGTTGGAGATGAAACCCGGGTTACCGAATGGGACCTTGTTGATACCGAACTGCAGCTGCCATTCCGGATCGATGTTGTAGTAACCGTAGCCCCATTTGATGAAGTTTTTGCCGGAGGCAAAACGGTATTCGCTGGACAGACCCCAGTCGCCGTGGGTGCCATCAAATTTAAGCGTTAATACGTCAAAATTCAGGTCGCCGCCTTTATCTTTTGACTGGTCGTTATACAGCTTCATGCCGTAATTAACACGAACGGAACCACCGATATTCATGCCATCTTCTGCCGCGGCATTTACGGTGTATAAAGAAGACAAGAGTGCCGAAATAACTAAGGCAGATTTTGTCAGGCGCATGCTGTTCATCATATTTACCTTTCAGTGTTTGTTTTTGTGGTAAATACAGAGCACGGGCTGTGCCAAGCAGGAAAAAACCTGAATCGCGGCTGAATTTCTTGAATCCGGATTTGCAAAAACGATATCTGGTGATTTTGCGGTTACGAGATGTCGTGAGATTAACGATATTTCACATGCGCAAGGCGCCGATTCGGGCGAATCGGCGCCTCTGAGGGTCAGGCCATCGACAGGTAGGTCAGGAAACCGGCCCAGCTGAGTCCGAGCAGAATCCAGGGAAGCAGGGCGGTCTGCCGGGAGGTGGTGTCCATCGACACCGGCGCTTGCTCGGGCTGGGATTTGTCCCGTTGTTCACGCTTCTTCTGCTTGTCACGCTCGCGGGCCTTGGCCTTTTCACGCTTCTTGTATTCGGCGATGCCTTTCTCGATGCCTTTGGCGATCAGCCGGGTTTGCTCTTTGGTCTGGCCGGGTTTTTGGGTGGCCTTGGCAATCTTATCGGCCTGGGCCACCACCTGGGGGGAGACGGCCTGCTGGTTCTTTGCTTTCATGGAGTCGTTAAGGTGAGAAATGGTGACCCAGTGTACCTCAGGTGCCAGCAAAAAGGGGGCCGAAGCCCCCTGAAGGATTTTGGTGCAGGGGTCAGTCCGAGCCGTGGACCTTGTCGATGCCAAAGGTTTTGCCTTCGCCATGACAGGTACTGCAGCTCTCTACCGGCAGGTTGGCGCTGCTGTCCGGGTTGCTGTCGACGGTGGCGCCGTTGCTCTCGAAATGGGCCATGGCCGCGGCATCGGCGTGGGCGTGACAGGAGCGGCAGCTGGCGGCGACGGGAGACACGTACTGGTCGGTGCCAATGGCGATGGCCCGTTTACCGGACATCAGGCCGCCGTCGGCCGCAAACAGCGGTTGATCGGCGCTGTGGCAGGCACCGCACTGGACAATGCCATTGGGGTAGCCTTGCAGTTCGGCCTCGGCGTTGAGGTACACCCCCTGGGCCTGGTCGTTGTCCCAGGCGCCGCTGTGGTAGCGGTGAACCACGGTGACCAGATCCCGGTTACTGAAGCGGATGCCCTCGACCTCAGTGGCGCTGCCATCGTCATTAATCACATTGACCGTCGGGTGGAATGAGCCGGCCCAGGTGCTGTTGTGGCAATGCATGCACTGAGTAAACTCGGTTACCCCATGGCTGCCTTTCACGTGGGTGAGGTTTTCGTGGCAGGCGTTACAGGCGGTTTCGGTTACCGAGACCCGGTCGGGCTGACTGTGGCGAGCCGTTGTCGGGCTGCCGCCGTCGAGGTTGAAGTAGGCCACCGGCGCGTGATTGGCGTAGCCGGTACCGTCGGCCTCACAGGGCATCGCCGCACCCTGTTCGCCGCAGAACTGCACCTCGGCGGTCAGATAGATGCTGCCGCTCAAGCTGCTGTCGGCCAGATCTTTCGCTACCGTCAGTACGCCGCCGCTGAGGCTGACCCGATCCGGTGCGTTGATGGTGAGGGTGGCATTGCGGGTCACCACGCCGTCGGTATCGACGTTGCCCAGCAGGATGCCTCGACCGGTGTTGGTCATGTAGGGGGTAAAGTCGAAATCGTCGGCGGCGGGGGCGCCATTGAAGGTGACATTGGCAGTGACCGTCAGGGTACTGAGGTCATCGGCGAGGCCGTTGTCACTGACCACTGCGGAGGTAAACTCAAACCCCAGCCCTTCATTGGCCAGCATCAGTGCCCGGCGCATCGGTTGGTGGCTGTACTCCACGGTACCGGGCAGTCCGGGACCCGCCGGTGGCGCATCGGGGCCATGACAGCTGTCACAGCTGCGATCGCTGCCGACGGCGGCGATGTGGTTGGCGGCGTCCTCACTGGTATGACAGGACTGACAGGCCTGGCCGTAGAGGTTGGCCTGCCAGCTGTCCTGTTCACCGTGACAGTGCTTGCATTGAAACAGTTCGCCGGGAAATCCGACCGCGTCAAATCCGTCCCGAATGCCGGCGTGCAGATCGTGAATCATGGCGGGGAAATCGGCATCGCCCAGGGCCGGAGTGTGGCAGGCCACGCATTGCTCCACTTTCTGGTAGTTGGAGTGGGTGTCCAGGTAGGCGATGCGCGGGTCGTCATCCGGGTAGCCTGGCAGTGCGCCGTGGCACTGGATGCAGGCGCCATTGGTGACACTGTCTTTGACTGAGACCGCCAGGGCATCGCTGGCGGGAATGAAGTCCAGCGGTGTCGACAGCACTTTGTCCGCCACCCCTTCGCCATTGCTGTCATTGAGATCATAGGCCCGAATGATCACCCGGTGCAGCAAGTTGGGGTCGCCATCGGCCAGCACCACTGGCGCATTGCCATCATGGCTCCAGCTGCCGTGGTAACGGCCCGGAGTGGCCTCATCCTCGACCAGGGTGCAGGCATTAATCTCATTGCCGCCCCGGTCGGTGGTTTTTCCGGTCAGGGTACAGGTCATGGACGAGCCGGCGCCGTTGGCCTGAGTGTGGCTCTGCCACTGGGTCGGTGCGCCGCTGTCGCCGCTGTTGGTCGACTGATTCATCACGTACAGGGCGATGCGTGACAGCCCGACCAGGGGTACTCGGTTGCCACCATTGAGGCCGCTGGCGCTGAATTCGATGCTGAAGGGATCGCTGCCGGTGACCACCACGTCACCGGGTTGCAGCATCAGCTCAACCTCGGCGGCCGATTCTGCGGTGCGGGTAAAGGAGCCGGCAGGCAGGCCGGGATCCCCCGGAGGTCCAGGGGGACCTTCCGGCCCCGGGGCGCCGTCGGCGCCATCGTCGCCGTCACAGCCAAAGATCAACAGAGAGGCCCCCAGCAGCAGGGCTGAGCGTGTTGCAGCTGACTGAATCATCATCATTGTCCTTTTCGATTGTTGATTGCGGGCCTCTAAAATGTAGGCGAGCTTTCACGGTTCGGACAGTGTGGAAGTGGATGTTATTTCAGTGATAAAACCTAGTGTTTTAGTCGGCTTTTGCCTGTTCGAGCTGCTTTTGCGGGTGAACGCAGTGGTATCCTTCCTGCAACCAGCGCCGGTAGGCGCAGTTGACGCAGGAGCGCAGGGTGTCGTCCACCTGTTCATCTTCGTCGTCGGCGATGAACCAGCGGCACTCGCGGGCAGCCATGCGGCTGTGTTTGCTTTCCATAGTGTCCTCAATAATGCTTCAGGTGGCGTTTTTGGGCGTTGAACCAACGGTCGCCGTCGAAGGCCACCAACAGGGTCATGCGGTGATTGAGCTGTACCGCTTTCAGTTTGCCTTCCAGTTCGATTCGAGTGTGGTTGGGAACCGGTTGATGGCTCAGGGTCCAGACTTGCTCCAATGGCGTGTGACGCAGCAGCGCGGCGATGCTGACTGGCTGTGCTAACCCTTCGGGCAGCGTCAGTTGGCCCTTATAGCGGCCGTCATTGCCGCACAGTCTCAGGCCGATGCCGGCCAGGGCGCCGATCACGCCGTCGCCACTGCCGCCGTGCTCTGACAGCCTGGCCTGGCATTGCTGTGCCAACTCGTAAGCCTGCTCCTTGGTCAGCACCTCTTTCTTGGCCCGCAGTCCGAATTCAATCAGGGCTCGTCGAGCCTCGGTGTCGGCGTCGCTGAACAGGCACAGGCCCGGATCCGATCCCGGTGCCGATTCCGACAACAGGTGCTCCACGGCCAATTGGCGAATGCGATCCGGATCGCCGGCTTCGCCAATGCAGAAGCACATGGCGCTGTTGTGGGAGGTGTAGGGAATGTCGTCATGGACAAAGAGTTGGTGTCGGGTCACCGGCGAGCAGTGGCCCAGCTCCAGCTGGTGAATTTTTTCGGCCAGCTCTTCGGCCAGTTCTCCGGTGCCCTTGGTGCCGATCTCGTCGGTGTCGTCGATGCAGAGGTAGAGGGTCATTGTGGTTGCCTGTGTGTGGGAATCAATTGGTGATGAGCGAGGCGTTGCAGCAGCATAGGGGTGCAACAGGCCCCGAGAATGGAGAACAGTCCACCGCCGAGGGTCTTCCAGCCGGACTGGACCAGGATCAGGGCCGGGTCGGCGCCCGCCAGCCACAGCTCCAATGCCCCTTTGCCAACCCACACCGTCAGCGCTGCCGCTGCCACCAGCAGCGCCTGAGCGGTAAACCAGGGGGCCATGGGCAACAGCAGCAGGGCCAGCTCCATTGCCATGGCCGGCAGCAGAAACTTCAGCAGCACCAGCGGACCGCCCTTGCCGACGCCCATGATCAATGCCAGCAAGCCGGTCATCAGGCCGCAGTACAGCACCGAGCCCCGCTGTGGGACCAGGCCGCGGGCCAGCAGGTAGACCAGCACCAGCAGGAACATCGAATGGCCAGTCAGGCCCAGCTTCAGCCGCACCACGGCTTTGAAGCTAACCAGTAGCAGGGCCAGGCCGCTGAGCAGTATGGCGTCGCTGAGTGAAAAACGGTTCACGGATTACTCCTCCGGGTAGTGGGTCATGGGCTTGGGGTTGTCATCGCAATAGCCCCGGGCCTGCAGGGCGGTGGCTTGCAGTTGGCTCAATCGAATCAAGCGGATCAGTAATGGCAGTAGCACCTGGCTGGCCAGGGCCTTCCAGGCGGCCGGGCGCCACAAATCGCCGCTGCCGATGGGCGCGCCTCGAAGCCGTTGCAACAGGTACAGCTCTTTGGCCTCATCGGCGATCAGCGGAATCTGGCTGAGGCAGGCGCCGAGAATGAGGGCGTTGCGGTCACTCATCCAGCCTCGAATGGCCGCCAGGGTATGGTGACCCGGGGTGGACAGGAAAAACCACAGTCCGGGAACCAGCATCAGGGTCATCCTCAGACACAGCAACAGCGCATCCGGCCAACTGTTCAGGCCGAAACGGATCAGGTACAGCGACACAATCAGCACCAGCTGCACCAGCAGCAGCCGGGTCAGTTGAGACAGGGCCTTGAGCCCCTGAGGCTGAAGCAGTAACAGACTCAGGTTGACCATGGTCAGTGGCGCCAGCGCCCAGGGGGGCAACAGCAGTGCCGCCGTTGCCAGAACTGGAACCAGTGCCAACTTAATCCGGGTACGGCTGCGGGTGCTAACCTTCATGGATCTCTCCCGCCTCGATGTGCCACTGGCGGTGACTCAAGGGCAGAGGCCGGTGGCTGGCGATCAGCACTGCGCCCCCCCGTTGCAGCCGCTGCGCCAGCGCACGCCATAAACGTTGGCTGGAGTCGGCGTCCAGTCCGGCAAAGGGGTCATCCAGCAACAGCAGCCTGGGCTGTCGACACAGCTGACTGGCGATGGCCACCAGGTGCTGTTGCCCGTAAGACAGCGTCAGCGGTGAACGATCGGCCAAGGTGCTCAGGCCTAATTGAGCCAATTGCTGGTCGGCCTGTTGTCGGCACTGAGACTCTGGCAGCCCCAGTTGCCGCAAGGACAGCCTGAGCTCTTCGGCGACGGTGGTGGCACTGAGCTGGCGAGCGGGCTCCTGGCACACCAGCGCCAGTTGCCCGCCATGGCTGTCGAGACGCGGCGGGCGATTCAGTACCATAACCTGGCCGTCGGGGGCGGCCGTCAGTCCACACAGGGCCCGCAGCAAGGTGGTTTTGCCACTGCCGTTGTTGCCCCACAACTGCACGCACTCACCAGGGTGAATGGCCAGTGCGCTGGCCTTAAGTCGGTCTTGGTTCCCCAGTGTCAGGGTCATGGCGGTTAACTGCAGCAGCGCCGAGGCTGGGGCCACGGGCGGGGGCAGAGCCAGTGACTGGCACTGTGAATCCGGTTGCGGTGGCTGACCCAGACCGGACTGGGTCAGCCAGCGGTGATGGTCGATGAGGTCGCCATAGCCGTCGCTGTGATGCTCGGTAATGACCAGGGTGAGGCCCTGCCGTTTGAGGCGGTTCAGCAGGGCCTGCAATTGAGCGAAACCCTGATCGTCCAGTTGTGCCCAAGGCTCGTCCAGTAGCAGCAGTTCTGGCCGGCTGACTAACTGGGCGGCCATCAGCACCCGGTATTTCTGTCCCAGTGACAGGGCTCGGGTGGGGTGGTTCAGGGGCAGGTCCAGTTCCACCAGATCCAGAGCCTGGCGAACGCGGGCTTTCATCTGCTTGGAGGGGACGCCTTGTGTCTCCAGGCCCAGGGCCACCTCCGGTCCAATTTGATCACGAAGCAGCTGCAGGTTGGGGTCTTGCAGCACCAGCCCGCAGCGGTTCGGGCGACGCAGGTCACCACCGCTGATCGGCTGAATGCCAGCCAGGATCTGCAACAGGGTACTCTTGCCGCAGCCGGTGGGGCCGGACACCAGTAGGGCCTGCCCCTTAGGCAGGCGCAGATCCAACGGCGCCCACAAAGGGGCGCCGTTACGTTCTGCCGTGACCCCGGTAAGGGTCAGTGCCGTCATGTTCAGAACTCGGCGCGCAGGCTGAGCATCCACTGCCGTCCGGCGGCGGGCAGATCTTCGCTCTGCTCGTAGTACTCATCCAGCAGGTTGGTGACCGTCAGTTGCCAGGAGGTGCCCTGCCAGGGCAGGGGTTGTCCCAGGCTCAGATCCACCAGGCTGTAGTCATCGATGTCCACCGGGCCGTTGGCGTCGTAGTACACCTGATCCATGACCCGCTGTGCGTCCAGGCGGGCGGTCACTTCCCATGGCAGTCGGGTCAGCAGGCTCAGCTTCACCGTATGCGTCGGACGGTTCTGCAATTGATCGCGATTCTGATCGTCCTCACCGCGATTTTCCGCATCCAGATAGCTGTAGGTCAGATCCAGATCCACCGCGTCCAGCGAACGGTTGCTCCAGCCGAGATCGACCCCTTGGAATCGGTATTCAGCGTAGTTGCGGTAGACATCGTTGCTGTCCTTTTCGATGTAGTTGTCGACATCGCTGTGGTACACCGACACCATCCAGCTGTTGGCGGCATCCAGTTGTTGCTCCAGTCCCAGCTCGAAGTGCTCGGTGGTTTCTGGTTCCAGCTCGGCGTTGGCACCGCTGCCTTCGTACAGGTTGCGCAGCGTCGGGAAGCGGACCTTGCGGGCGGCGGAGGCATGCAGCTGGGTGTTGTTGCCCAGCATGTAGAAGCCGGAAGCCAGGGCGGAATAGCGGTTCTTCTCTTCGATGTCGCTGCGGTGCCAGCCGGCCGACAGGGTGGCGCCGTAGTCGCCATTGGCCAGCCACTGGTACTCGGTGACCAGGGTGTACAGGTTCTGGCTCTCGTCCAGGTGGCTGATGCTGGGGGCACTGCCGCCACCGTTGCCGCCACCGTTACCGCCGCCGTTACCGCCGCCGTTGCCGCCGCCGTTGCCACCGGCTCGGGCCTGGGCTTTGTTGCCCCCCTTGCCGCCGCCACCGCCGGAGCTGGCGGCTTTAATCACGGTGGCATCGTACTGCTGGTTTTCCAGAATTACCGCAGTGGTCAGCACGTGCTGTTGATTGCTCAGAATCCACTGGCCATTAAAGCCCTGATTGGTCGCGGTAGAGTCGCTTTGCTGCTTGTAGGCATCGAAGTCGGCGTTGGTGTATTGATTTTCAAGCTTGTCCTGCCAATTGTGGTAGGCAAAACCGCGTACACTGTTGTGGCTGTTGAGGCGGTGCGCCACGCTGAACTGGATGCCACCTTTCTTCAGGTCATCCACCCGTTCGTACTTAATTTTACTGTCGGCCAGGTTGCCGACTCGGCTGGGCTTGCCCCACTCGGCCTGCTCGTATTCGCCGGTCAGGCTCATGCGGGTGTCGTCACCCCATTGCCACTCGGCATTGCCATACAGGCTGTCCGAGCGGTTATCGCTGTTGTTGCGCTGGCCGCCGTTCTCTTCCGGACCCGGGGTGAAGTCGTCGGCCAGGTTGAAGCCGTCCTGGCCGCTGCCGCTGTAGCTCAGCAGCAGGTTGCGGGTGTCGGTGGCACCGGCGACACTGGCATTGGCTGTCCAGCGACCGTCATTGCCGGCACCCACCTCGGCGCTGACGCTGCTGGCATCGATGCCGGTGCGGGTAATGACGTTGATGACCCCGGCATTACCGCCGGTGCCGTACAGCAGCGAGCTTGGGCCCATGCTGACCTGAATCTCTTCGATGCGGCTGGCAGGGATCAGGCTGGCGTCAAACTGGCCGTCATAACTGCTGTTGGCTGGTACGCCGTTGACCAGCAGCAGTACATGGCGTGTCTTGAAACCGCGAATGTCGATCAGTGGTCGACCGGCACCACCGGTGCGTACATAGACACCGGGAATCTTGGTCAGCGCCTGGTCCAGAGTCAGGGCCCCCTGCTGCTGCAGATCCTCCTGGGAGATGCTGTAGCTGGTGGTGGCCAGTTGCTGGGGGGCCGGTGCGTCACCGGTCACCACGATCACCTCTTGAACGTCAAACACGGAATCGGATTGATCCGTCGCCATAGTCGAGCCACTGCACACCAGTGCAATGGCACTTGCCACCGTAGTAAACCGCATAACCTGTTGTTCCACTTGTAATCAGACTGGAGTTGTGAGGTCATTTTCGGATCTTGGTCACGTTATCTTCAATCGCCTTGCGCTGGTCCTTAGAGCTGGATCAACAGTAAATGCGCCCAAAGGAAAAGAGTGACCTGAAATAACCATTGCGCCGGGACAGAATGTCTCAGGGAGCGGCCTGTCCGGACAGAAAGGGGCGGTTGTCGATGGCGGCGTCATTTAGGCGTCGCCGCCAGCAGTGCTATGCTAGGGGCATTCTTGAACAGGGGTGGATGCCCATGCAGTTTTATCGTCGCCTGCATCCGGTGAAAGCGATCAGCTTCGATCTGGATGACACCTTATACAACAATAAGCCGGTGTTGCTGGCCGCCGAAGCCCGGTTGATGCAGTGGCTGGCTCATCACAGCCGCCTTCCCCAGGCCGGAGAGCGTCGTTGGTGGTGGCAGCAGCGGGCCCATCAGCTGAGGCTGACGCCGGAGTTGCGTCACGATACCACCCGGTTGCGGCACCGCACCTTGGAACGGGGGTTGCTGGCGTTAGGGCTGTCCGACTGTGCCTCGGCGGAGTTGGCCGATGGCGCCATGGCCAATTTCCTGGAGTGGCGCAATGAGATTGTGGTCAGCGACGAGGTGCGCCAGGTGATCCAACGCCTGGCGCGGCGCTGTCCGTTGGCGGCGATCACCAATGGCAACGCCGATCTGGCCCGGTTCTGGCCCCAGGCGCCGTTTGTGGTAGCCCGCTATGCCGGTCAGCATGGGCCGATGAAGCCCGACCCGTCCCTGTTTGAACAGACCTGGCAGCGACTGGGGGTGGCGCCCGCTCAGCTGCTGCACATCGGCGATCACCCCAATGCGGATGTGGCCGGAGCCAATCGGGCCGGCTGTCAGAGCGGCTGGTTGACGCCCCCCTATGAGCAGGCGGCGCGACCGCTCGCCGCCAGTCTGCCCACCTTTGCCTTTCAGCGGCTGTCGCAGCTGCTGCAGTTGCCCCTCTGAATACTGGTTAAATACTCAGTGTTTTTTGCTATAGTGGCGTTTTTTCCCATTGGAGCCTTGCCATGATCCCGTCGGCCTCAGCGTCTGAGTTACTCGACTCCCTCAACGACAAGCAGCGGGCTGCCGTTGAGTCGGCGCCCGGTTCGGTGTTGGTGCTGGCCGGTGCCGGCAGTGGCAAGACCCGAGTCCTGACCCACCGTATCGCCTGGTTGCTCAATGAGCAGGGTGAGAGCCCGTTCGCCATTCTGGCTGTGACCTTCACCAACAAGGCGTCGGCGGAGATGCGCAGTCGCATCGAGTCGCTGGTGGGCGGCCCCATGAATCGAATGTGGATCGGCACCTTTCACGGGCTGGCGCACCGACTGTTGCGGGCGCACCACCATGAGGCGGGACTGCCGGAAGGGTTTCAGATTCTCGACTCCGACGATCAGTACCGGTTGATTCGCCGCATCCTCAAAAGCCTGGATTTGGATGAAAAGCGCTGGCCGCCTCGGCAGGCCATGGGTTACATCAATGCCAAAAAGGACGAGGGCTTGCGCCCGGCGCACATCGATGCCGGGCACCATCCCATGGAGCAGATGCTGCTTCGCATCTACAGCACCTATCAGGAGGCCTGTGATCGGGCCGGATTGGTGGATTTTGCCGAACTGCTGCTGCGGGCCCATGAGTTGTGGCTCAAGCACCCGCAAATTCTGCGGCATTATCAGGGCCGGTTTCGGCATGTTCTGGTGGATGAGTTTCAGGATACCAACGCCATTCAGTATGCCTGGATTCGGTTGTTGGTGGGGCAAAGCAGCAATGTGATGATCGTCGGCGACGACGACCAGTCCATCTACGGCTGGCGTGGTGCCAAGGTGGAAAACCTGACCAAGTTTTTGGACGATTTCCCCGGTTCCGAAGTGATTCGGCTGGAGCAGAACTACCGTTCCACCGGCAACATTCTGGCGGCATCCAATACTCTGATTGCCAACAATGCCGAGCGGATGGGCAAAGAGTTGTGGACCGACGGCAAGGATGGCGAGTTGATCGCCGTGTTCCAGGCCTTCAACGAACTCGAGGAAGCCCGTTTTATTGTCAGCCGGGTTAAGCAGCACCTGGAGCAGGGCGGAGCGCTGGCGGACTGCGCGGTGTTGTACCGCTCCAATGCTCAGTCGCGAGTGCTGGAGGAGGCACTGTTGCATCAGCAGGTGGCCTATCGCATCTACGGTGGTCTGCGCTTTTTCGAGCGTCAGGAGATCAAAGATGCCCTGGCCTACCTGCGACTGGTGGCCAACCGCAGCGACGATGCGGCGTTCGAGCGGGTGGTCAACACCCCGGCGCGGGGCATCGGCGATCGCACCCTGGACATCATTCGCACCACCTCCCGCCAGCATAGGTTGTCGTTGTGGCGCAGTTGTCAGCAACTGTTGAATGAGAAAGCACTGTCCGGACGGGCCGCCAACGCGGTGCGGGGCTTTATGGATCTGGTGGCAGAGATCGACGACGAGATTGCCGACTTTAGCCTCAAATTGGCCACCGATAAGGTGATCGAACTGTCCGGGCTGCGGGCCATGTACGAACAGGAAAAAGGCGAAAAGGGCCAGGCGCGGGTGGAGAACCTGCAGGAACTGGTGACGGCGGCCGGGACCTTTGAAAAGCCGGAAGAGGCCGAGGAGATGAGTGACGTCAATGCCTTCCTGGCCCATGCGGCGCTGGAAGCCGGTGAAAACCAGGCCAGCGACAGTGAGGATGCGGTGCAGATGATGACCCTGCATTCGGCCAAGGGACTGGAGTTTCCGCTGGTGTTCATGTGCGGCGTCGAAGAGGGGATGTTCCCCAGCCAGAAAGCGGTCGAGGAGGGAGACCGGCTCGAGGAGGAGCGGCGCCTGTGTTACGTCGGCATGACCCGGGCGATGCAGAAGCTGACCATCAGCTACGCCGAAAGCCGCCGCATCTATGGCCGGGAAACCTTTGCCAAGGCGTCCCGGTTCCTGAGCGAGATCCCCGAGCAGTACCTGGAGCCGATACGGGCCCAGACCCAGGTCAGCAGTACCAAGAGCGTGAATCGTTTCAGCCAGACCGACAAGAGCTTCGATGCCACCGGCCTTAAGCTGGGGCAGCGGGTAAAACACCCGAAATTTGGTGACGGGGTGATCATCAACTACGAAGGCACCGGTCCCCAGAGTCGAGTGCAGGTGGCGTTCGATGGTCAGGGCATCAAGTGGTTGGTGGTGGCTTACGCCCGGTTGCAACCCATGTAAGGCCCGGTCAGCGCCGGTTCCCTGCCGGCGCCGGCATTTGCGATTACACTTAAGGTGGTGCAAGCCTTAGGAGGAATCGTCATGGGCATTGCCATTAGTATCAGTGAGTACCTCAATCAACACCATATCCCGTTTCGGGTGGTGTCCCACCCCTATTCCGAATCAGCCCTGCAATCGGCCATCAGCGCCGGCATCCCCCAGCAACAGGTGGCCAAAGCGGTGATGCTGCAAGATCACCAGGGGCGCCAGTTGATGGCGGTGATCCCGGCGGACCGGCGCCTGCGCCTGAAGCGGCTGGGGGAGTTGCTGGAACGGGATCTGTCTCTGATGCCGGAGGTGGAAGCATCGCAAACCTTCCCCGATTGTCAGTTTGGCGCCTTGCCGGCGCTGGGGCAGGCGTACCACGTTCCCGTGGTGTTTGATGAGGTGTTGCAGGACCAGCAGCAGGTGTTTTTTGAAGCCGGTGATCATCAGTTGCTGGTGCAACTGAGTCAGCGCGACTTTGGCCGGGTGATGGCCGAAGATCGCCATGGCCGCTTCAGCGTGCAGCCGACTCTGGACTACGGTCAGCGGCGATTGTGAGAGCTTTCCCATTTCACTGATGGCCCGTGATCCAGATCAAGACTCCTTGTGTCAGAAGTGTGTACTTTGCCGGTACATACTTCGCAAGGAAAAGTTAACGTGCTGTTACTTAAGCGTATTTCACTGGGCAAGAAGCTCTGGTTACTGGTCATCCTTTCCATCATTGCCACCCTGTGGTTGCTGGTTTTTTCCGCGGATCTGCTGAAGCAGCGCATCAACGAAGCCAGCGATGAAGCGCTGGTCAATCAGGTGGAGCAGGCCAGCTCCCTGTTGACTCATTATCAGACCCTGATTCCCGAACTGGGTGAGGCCCAGGCCAAGCAGCAGGCGCTGGCGGCGCTGGCGGCATTGAGATTTGAAGGGGACAACTACTTCTGGGTTCTGGATCGCCAGGGTACCCTGCTGGCCCACAGCCGCCGCCCGGACCAGCTGGGGCAGGTGATGACGGCGGTGACCGACGCCAACGGCCAGCGTCACTGGCAGACCATGCTGGATCGCACCGCCAACGGCGGCCGCGGCTTCCTGACCTATGCCCTGACTCAGAACGACCAATCGGTGCGGGACAAAACTTCCTACGTGATGGCCGACGACCGCTGGAACTGGGTCGTGGGTGCCGGTGTGGAACATGCCAATACTCAGGCGCTGTTCTGGGATTTGATCGTGCGGCTGGTGTGGGTGTCGATCATTGCCACCGCCATTACTCAGTTGGTCAGCCACTTTATTCGTCGTGACATCAGCCAGGCCATCGGTGATCTGGAAAAGGCCTGCGATGCCATGGCCGATGGCGATCTCAGTGGCCGCGACGATCAGCTGCTGGACCGACGCGATGAGCTGGGTCATCTGGCCCAGGCGCTGACCAAGATGCGCCGTTCGCTGGTGCAGGTGCTGGCCGAGGTGAAGCGCAATGCCGACGATGCCCAGCAGCAGTCTCAGGCCCTGAGCGAATCGGCCCAGGCCAGTCAGCATACGGTGGAGGAGCAGCAGGCACAGTTGCAGCAGGTGGCCACCGCCGTCAATGAGATGAGCCACACCATCGGCGATGTGGCCCACAACGCCGAGCAAACGGCGTCATCCACCGATTCCGCGTCCCAAAGCAGCGTCGACGGTCAGCAGCGCATGCAGCAGGCGGAGCAGCAGATCAACCGCCTGGCAGACAGTGTCAGCACCAGTGCCGAACGGATCGCCGAGCTGCATCAGGGGGTTCAGGCCATCAGCGAAATTACGGAGGTGATTAACGGCATCTCCGAACAGACCAACCTGCTGGCGCTCAATGCCGCCATCGAAGCGGCCAGGGCCGGCGAGCAAGGGCGGGGCTTTGCGGTGGTGGCCGATGAGGTGAGGCAGTTGGCGGCCCGGACCCGGGAGTCCACCTCGCAAGTGCAGACCACCATCGAGAGCCTGCAGCGTGGTGCCGTGACCTCGGTGGAGGCGATGCAGGGGTGTGCGACCATGGCCACCCAGAGCGCCGAAACCAGTCAGCAGATGGCCGATACCCTTAAGGAGATGGTGACTCAGATCCGCGATGCCAACGATCGTGCCGGTCAGATTGCCACCGCTGCGGAGCAACAGAGCTCGGTGTCCGAAGAGATCAATCAGAACCTGATCCGCGCCAATGACGCCGGTGTCGAGGTGAAAACCCAGGCGGAACAGGTGGCCGAGCAGAGCCAGGTGCTGCTCAGTCATGCCAGCGACCTGCAGGTGCAATTGCAGCGGTTTAACTTCAGCGCCGGATAGTAGTTTGGCCGGGATTGCCGCATAATGGCCCCAGTTGGAATTTGACGAGTACGGGCACGGAAGATGCTTGCAGTGATGCGTGATCGATTAGGGCCATACCTGCGCCTGGCCAGACTGGACCGGCCAATTGGAACTTTTTTGTTGTTATGGCCGACGCTGTCGGCCATCTGGCTGGCCGCCAATGATGGCTCACCGGACCCTCGGGTGGTATTGGTGTTCTTTGTGGGGGTGTGGTTGACCCGCGCCAACGGCTGCATCATCAACGACTACGCCGACCGCGACCTCGACGGCCACGTGGAGCGCACCAAGGGGCGGCCGCTGGCCAGTGGCGAGCTCAAGCCCAGAGAGGCACTGGCGCTGTTCGTGGTGCTGGGGCTGGTGTGTTTTTCCCTGGTGCTGACCCTCAATACCCTGACGGTGATGATGTCCTTTGTCGGCATGGCGCTGACCATCCTCTACCCGTTCACCAAGCGGTTTTTCCCCGGCCCCCAGATGGTGCTCGGGGTGGTGTGGAGTTGGTCGATTCCCATGGCGTTTGCGGCCCAGACCGGCGCGGTACCGCTGGAAGCCTGGTACCTGTTTTTCGCTCATTGGTGCTGGACCGTGGCCTACGACACCATGTACGGCATGGTCGATCGTGAAGACGACCTGCAGGTGGGGATACGGTCCACCGCCATCTGGTTTGGCCGCTATGACCGTCACTTTATCGCGCTGTTTCAGCTGATGACCCTGGTGCTGCTGTCGGCACTGGGCTGGCGTCTGCAACTGGCCTGGCCTTACTACGCGGGGCTGGTGGTGATGACGCTGTTGTTCGTGCATCAGCAGTGGCGCATTCGCCATCGTCATCGCGATGCCTGTTTTAAAGCGTTCTTGAACAACAACTGGGCCGGGTTGGCGCTGTTTACCGGAGTGGTGACCAGCTACGCCCTATAGCCCGTCCGCCCACAAAAAAACCGCCTGTCGGCGGTTTTTTTGTGGCTCGGTGGCGGCTACTTGATGTAGGCAAAGGCGTCACCGAACAGGCGCCGTTCATCGACCCCTTTGTTGCGGAAGGCTTCTCGGGCGGCGCCTGCCATCTCAAAGCGTCCGGCGATGTAGACGTCGTAGTCACCCAGGCTGATGAAATCATTGCAGACGGCGTCGATGACCGTGCCTTGGCGCTGGCCAGCCACCGCCTCATCAAACACCGGAATGACGGTTAGGTGAGGGCAGCGCTGCGCCCACTGGGTCAGCTTGTCGGCCTGGTACATGCTGGCCTGATCCCGGCAGCCCCAGTACAGAAAGGTGGTGCTGGTATCACCGGCAGCAATCAGGGTTTCCATGATGCTGTTGATGTAGGAGAAGCCGGTGCCACCGGCAATCAGCAACCGTGGCCGTGACTGATCCTGGCGCAGGTAAGCGTCACCGAACGGCAGCTCCACCTCGATGCTGTCGCGGTTTTGCATCGCTTCGATCACCTGCATGGCGTAGCTCTCGGCGACCGCGGCGCCGATGTGCAGCTCCAGCTGGTCGCCGTTGACCGGGCTGGAAGCGATGGAGAACGGACGTTTATCTTCATCACTCATCACCACGGTCAGGTACTGGCCGGCGGCAAACGACACCGGTTGTGTCGGGGTGAGGATGACCTTGAAAACGGTATCGCAAAACGGCGTCACCGAAGCGATGTTACAGCGGATCCTTTGCATTCTATTCTCATTGTTATCGAGTTACTGCGGCGCATTGTAGCCCGAAGCCCGGGCGACACGCCAGCGTAAGGATCGATTGCGGCTATCGCCACTAATCGATTCCCAGAGAGTCCCACAGGTCGTCGACCCGGGTTTTGACCGCCTCGTCCATGACGATGGGCTCGCCCCATTCCCGCTGGGTTTCCCCTGGCCATTTATTGGTGGCATCGATGCCCATTTTGGAACCGAGCCCGGCTACCGGGGAGGCGAAGTCCAGGTAATCGATGGGGGTGTTGTCCACCATCAGGGTGTCACGGCTGGGGTCGACTCGAGTGGTCAGGGCCCAGATAACGTCGTTCCAGTCGCGGGCGTTGACGTCATCGTCGCAGATGATAATGAACTTGGTGTACATAAACTGGCGCAGGAAGCTCCAGGCCCCCATCATCACCCGCTTGGCATGACCCGGGTACTGCTTCTTAATGGTGATCACTGCCATTCGGTAGCTGCAGCCTTCCGGCGGCAGGTAGAAATCTTCGATCTCCGGGTACTGTTTTTTCAAAATTGGCACAAACACTTCGTTCAGCGCCACACCAAGCATGGCAGGCTCATCCGGCGGCCGACCGGTGTAGGTGCTGTGGTAGATGGCGTCTTTGCGCATGGTGATGTGGGTGACCGTCAGCACCGGGAAGCGCTCCACTTCGTTGTAGTAGCCGGTGTGGTCGCCGTAAGGGCCTTCATCGGCTTCCTCGCCGGGCTCCAGGTAGCCTTCGAGGATGATTTCACTGTGGGCCGGTACGTCCAGATCGTTGCTGATGGATTTGATCACCTCGGTGCGTTCGCCTCGCAGCAGCCCGGCAAACGCGTATTCGCTCATGGCATCGGGAACCGGGGTGACGGCGCCGAGGATGGTGACCGGGTCAGATCCCAGTGCCACCGACACCGGATAGCGCTCGCCCGGGTGTTTTTCCTGGAAATCTTTGTAGTCCAGTGCCCCGCCCCGATGGGCCAGCCAGCGCATGATCAGCTTGTTCTTTCCCAGCAGTTGCTGACGGTAGATGCCCAGATTCTGGCGTTTTTGGTTGGGGCCCTTGGTGATGGTCAATCCCCAGGTCACCAGCGGCGCCACGTCGCCGGGCCAGCAGTGCTGAATCGGCAGTTGAGTCAGATCGACGTCGTCGCCACTGATCACCACCTGCTGGCAGGGGGCTTTCGAGACCCGCTTGGGGGGCATGTTGAGCGCCTGCTTGAACATCGGCACCTTGGAGATGGCGTCTTTGAACCCGGACGGGACCTCGGGCTCCTTCAGAAACGCCAGCAACTCCCCCACTTCCCGCAGGGCACTGCTGTCTTCCCGGCCCAGGGCCATGGCCACCCGTTTCGGGGTGCCAAACAGGTTGGCCAGCACCGGCATCTGCTTGTCTTTGACGTTCTCAAACAACAGCGCCGGTCCGCCGCTGCGCAGCACCCGGTCGCTGATCTCGGTCATCTCCAGATGGGGGTCGACTTCGGCAGCGACCCGCTTGAGCTCGCCAGCCTGTTCCAAGTGGCTTATGAACTCTCGTATATCCCTGAATTTCATGCGATAGTCTCTAATTTACAGGCTACAATCATAGCTGATGCGCGCGGCCAGGCTGCGCTTTTGGGCTAGTATACTCGTCATGGTCGGGGATGTCGCCGCCCAGGACGCCGCCGTCCACTCTAGGAGTAACCATGGAGATTGGTATGTTTATCGAAGTGCTGGGACCCAGCTTTATTTTCGTCGTGTTTGCCCTGGTAGCGGTGTTTACCGCGGTCAAAATTGTGCCTCAGGGGCACGAATGGAACGTGGAGCGGTTTGGGCGCTTTACGCGCTCATTGAAGCCAGGTTTGCACCTGGTGGTGCCGTTTATCGATCGCATTGGGCACAAAATCAATGTGATGGAAAGGGTACTGGACATTCCCAGCCAGGTGGTGATCAGTCGCGATAACGCCAATGTAACCGTGGATGGGGTGACCTTTATTCAGGTGATCGATTCGGGGCGGGCCGCCTATGAGGTCAATAACCTGGAGAACGCCATCCAGAACCTGGCCATGACCAACCTGAGAACGGTGTTGGGCTCCATGGAGCTGGACGAGATGCTGTCTCGCCGGGATGAGATCAACGATCGCTTGCTGGCGGTGGTGGATGCAGCCACCCAGCCTTGGGGCGTGAAGGTGACGCGCATCGAGATCAAGGACATCTCGCCGCCGTTGGATCTGATCGAGTCGATGAATGCCCAGCTTAAGGCCGATCGTTCCAAGCGTGCCGAGATTCTCGAAGCCGAAGGGGTGAAGCAGGCGGCGATTCTCAAGGCCGATGGGGAAAAGCAGGCGGCGATATTGCGGGCCGAAGGGGAGCGTCAGGCGGCGTTTCTGGAAGCGGAAGCCCGGGAGCGCCAGGCGGAGGCCGAAGCCAACGCCACCACCACGGTGTCCAACGCCATCGCCAGTGGCGACCTTAACGCCATCAACTACTTTATTGCCCAGCGCTACACCGAAGCGTTGGCGGACATCGGCAAATCCGATTCCAGTAAGCTGGTGATGTTGCCGGTGGAAGGCAGCAACCTGGCCGGCTCCGTTGCCGGTATTACCGAACTGATTCAACAGGTGAGGGCGTCATCGTGATGGAACTGTTACTGAGCATGACCGCCACCCACTGGTTGATTGCCGGCTTGTTGCTGCTGACCCTGGAATTGATCGGTTCCGGCGGCTACTTGTTGTGGATTGGCGGCGCCGCCATCTCCACCAGTGTGTTGGCCAGACTCTCTTCGGTCAGTGTCGAAAACCAGTGGTTTGTGTTTGGTTGCCTGTCGTTGCTGTTTACGTTTTGCTGGTACCTGTACCAGCGCGGGCGCGACAAGCGCGGACTGGAACGCACCGGTCTGAATCAGCGTAGTCGTGGCCTGATCGGGGCCCTGGGCACCACATTGACCTCGGTCTCGGCTCAGAGCGGGCGGGTGAAAATCGGCGACACCAGTTGGTCGGCACGCTGTGTCGAGCAACAGGAGGTGCAAGCCGGGGAGCAGGTGGAAGTGATCGAGGTGGATGGTACCGTGCTGGTGGTGTCTGCGGTTTCCGAACCTGACAGCTAACCTTCAGTGCAGCCTGGTTACTGCCGGAACCTTATGACGGTAAATTCGATAAAACCTAGTTAACTTAATCTATTAACCGGAGTAGCATGGGGCTTTCTGGTTTGCCTCAGGCGCAGTAGCCATGCTCAACCTTAAGTTGGTCGATATTCGCGTATTCCTTTCCATCTTTGATTCCGGGTGCAGTAAAACCACCGCATCACGCCTGGGGCTCTCTCCGGCCAAAGTCAGCCGCAGCCTGGCAGGGTTGCGGCAGGTGTACAGTGATTCTCTGTTTATTAGAAAGAAGAGCGGCTTTGTGCCAACGGCCAAGGCCTCGGCTCTGGAGCAGGATTTTCGCCAGGCTATGTCGTTACTGGATAAGCAGTATCAGAAAGACCTGGCACGCCATCAACCCCTGGAAGTGAAAGTTGCGCTGCCGCCTACCTTGTCGGTGGGGCTGCCGCAGCGCCTGGCCGATGCGGCAAGTCAGCTGCCTGGTCAGGTGACCGTTTCCATCCAGCCTCTGAATCTGCGCATCTGCCAGCAGGTGCTCAATGGCAGCTTGTCCATGGCGGTGACCCACAGGGAGTGTCGCAAGTTGAAGGACTGCGTCAGTCAGAACAGCGATCAGTTGCAGGTTCGGCGCATCAGTGAGGGGCAGTTTCTCTATATTGTGGCGGCCAGGGACCATCCGGTCTGGCAAAGGGAGCGAATTCTGGAGCACCTGGCTGAGTACCCCTTTGTGATTACCCAGGTGATTGGGTTCAACAACGAGGTGGACCCCTTCGAAGTTTGGTGTGAGCAAAGGGGCCATGAACTGCAGGTGGATCGGAAGGTACAAAGCCTGGCCAGCCTCATCGAGCGCCTAGTCAACAGCCAGGCGATCTCCTTTGTGGGAACACGCTGCGCCGCTAGGTTTATCGACAGTTTTGAAGGGTTTCGAGCTGAGAAGCTCACCAATGACCAATATGATTCGCTGCACGGCTACCAGCCCAGACCACAGTACAGTTTGCTGACGGACATAGGCGCAGACGACAGGCTGATTCCCATCCAGGATGCGGTGGAGCGCTTTATTCGTGAGCAGGTGAATTAAATGAAGGCCTGCGCCTGATGAGGGGCGCAGACCTCGCAGGGAACAGGTCAGCGGCGCTGGGCGATGGCCATTTTTTCGCTAAGCGCCTTGGGAGAATCATGGCATTTGGTGCAGTGTTGTCGAACATAGGCTTCGTCCGGTAACAGAGGAGGAAGTGCGTCCCCTTCTGCCCAGCGGTGACAGTCCATGCAACTGACTTCATCCAGATGATGTTCGGTGTCTATCCAGATGTGGGCCGGGGTGACGGACCACTTTTCGTCGTGGCATTCATCGCAATCATCGATGGCCAGCCCCGGATGGCTAATTAGGGTCAGCAGCAGCAAAATCAGACGCTGTTTCATCATTGGAAACGCCTAGTAATAGAAGTGAATAGAGCCGGTTGTCCAAGATGCCGGAATAAACCCAGTGGGGGTAAGAGCAGGATAGGAAGAAACGGGGATTGAGGAAAGGACAGGGAAAGACAGTTGTGAATTGCTGCCTAATCTTCGTTGGCTGAAATGCAATATCTCATTTTTCGAAAAGCAGATAGTTGAAACCCATTAATCTGCAATTTAATAATGTGTCCGAAAGTATGAGTTTTATCTAATTTACTTCATCCTTACTTATTGGTGTGCTCCGTGAGTCTCAAAAAGGGGCCACCCCGAGGGTGGCCAAAGTAGGATGAGATCCCGGACTAACCGGGGGCCGTCCTGGCCAAGAAAATCGTCCTGTGTTGCAACGGGCGGCAGCGGTTGCCGAATCGGGTCATCACGCCGAGGGCAACCGCCTTGGCACCGTTATTCGTGACAGTTAGCGCAACCGGCATTGAGGTCCACATCGTCGTGGGCCACATGGCAGTCGGTGCATTCCAGTATGCCATCGTGTTTTTCATGGGCGTCGCCGCCCAACTCCTTCATGGCGCCGTGGCAATCCAGGCAAGCCTGATTTTCAAAGGCCATGTCGCTGGAAGGAACCCCCTCTGCGTGACAACTTTCGCAGCCACTCATGTCGCTGTGGCTATCGGCGATCGGCTGAGCGCTGACTGCCAGAGGCAAGCTGCACAGCATCAGGGTTATCAGGGTGTGTTTCATCATCATCTCCAGTGGTGTTGATGCCGAAGCATCAGGCGACGGTCAATTGACCGGCGTACAAAACAAAGTGCCTGAGGGCGAACACCCCAATCAGGGTCAGCATGCAGGTGGTGACCACAAAGGCATTGCTGTGCCGCATCCGCTCCGGCATCCAGCGGTTCAGGGCCGCCGGGACCAGCATGCCGCCGACCACCACCAATCCCCAGAAGATCGCCGACCAGAAGCCGCCACCCAAGGCGACCTTGGCGGCCTCCAGGCTCTGGCCACCAGCAAAAGCCAGGCCGATGAAGAAGGCAAACAGCAGGAAGCCTTCGAAGATCACCAGTGGCGACTCCAACCCATGGACAAAGTGAATGTCATCGTCGGTGGGACGGTGCTTAAACAGCAGCAGGCTCATCAGAATGGATGCGCCGATCCCGGAGGAGATGCCGGAGACCAGGAACAGAATCGGCAGGATCGGGTTGTTGAGCATGGGGTAGCCCTTGAGCGCCGACAACAGGAAGCCGGTGTAGGCGCCGAGGATAACCGCCAGCGCGGCCAGCACGTTTTCAATGGGGCGACTGTGACGGCATAACCAGTTCACCAGGGCCACGAATCGTGGCAGTGCCGCTTCCAGTTTGCGCATCGGGGCGGCAAAGGCGATCAGCAGCCACACCAGCAGAACGCCAATGTACAGTGACGCGGCGATTACCCCCAGGGACATCACCGAGGTGGGGTTGTAAAACACCATGATTTTCCAGAAATCAAACGGCTTGGTGAGGTCGAGTACCAACAGCCCCAGGCCGACCATGATCGCCAGTGGTCCTACGGCGGCGGCGCCCTGAACAATGCCACTGTGGTGGGCAGGCAGTCCCTTATTTTCCAGTTTACGTTTGGTCAGAATGCCGATCACCGTGGCGCCGGCGGAGACGCCTGCCAGAAACAGGTAGATGGCGATGGGCCAGTGCCAGACCAGGGTGTCGAAATGCAGTGCGCTCTCTACGGTGTTCATTACAGTACTCCTGCTTTCTGGCTGGGAATGCGGAACAGCTTGGGATTGGTGCCCAGATCCAACTTGGCGCGCTCGGTGCGTTGGTGGCGCAAGATGGTGGCCAGTTCACTGTTCGGATCGTTGAGGTCACCAAAGGTCAGTGCCTTGGTGGGGCAGGCTTCGACGCAGGCCGGCAGCCGGCCTTCGGCCAGGTTGGTTTTGCGGCAGAAGTCGCATTTGTCGGCGGCCTTGGTCACCGGGTGGATGAACCGAACCCGGTAAGGGCAGGCGGCGATGCAGTATTGGCAGCCGACGCACTTAAACGGATCGACGTCGACAATGCCGGTTTCCTTATCCCGGAATGCGGCGCCAGTGGGGCAGACGCTGATGCAGGGGGCGTCCTGACAGTGTTGGCAGCTGTCGCGACTGAAGCGGTAGTAGGGGTCTTCGTCGGCATTGAACGGGCCGTCGATATTGAGTTTGAGGCGGCTGACTCCTTCCGGCACGTGGTTGACTTCCCGGCAGGCGTGCTCGCAGGCCCGGCAACCAATGCACTTGGTTTCGTCGTGAATCATTGCCAGGTTTTTCACTTTAGTGTCAGCGTCGGAGCTGGCATCGGTGCTGATGACCGCAGTGACGGCGCAGGCAGCGGAGCAGCCTAGAAATTGGCGTCTGGACAGGCTCATGATCTCTCCTTATTGCTGGCTGCCGTGGCAATCCACGCACAGTTGGGTCCGGCCGATCTCATCCAGTTCGGAGATGGGGTCGGTGTGGGGGTGCAGTTGGTGGCAGTCGGCGCAGCCGACTTTGTCCTGATGGACATCGTGGGTCCAGTCGGCGTTACGCAGCTTGACCGGTTTGTGGCAGCGGGCGCAGCGCTGATTTTGGATCGCCACCTCAGTCTGGCTGTCGGCGCCAAACTCGATGACCGGCGCTTTCTTTCTGGGGTGACTGCCTTGGTCGCCGTGGCAACTGGTGCAGGCCAGTCCCTGTTTGCCGATGGTGCTGTGAACGCCTTCCATGGAGCCGTTCTTCTTGTGGCAACGTAGGCACTTGGCTGAGGCGTCGTTGGCCGCCTGCAGGGGTGAGGCAGCCATGGCCAGCAAGGCGCAGCTCACCAAGATCGATAGCAGATGCCGATCTCTCATATATCCTCCGGGGAGATTGGGGGCCCCGAAGGGCCCGAAGTCGATCAGTGTTGCGGTTTGGCGTGGCGGGCTGGAGCGGCAACGGTTTTCTTTTTACCGTCGGTCAGGTACTCGTAGAAACCCACCACAATGGCAGAGGCCACATAGGGCAATGCGATGAACAGAACAAAGAACAAGAACAGATAAGGTAATACAACTGTTAGGAAAGTAGCGAAGCTCATAATATCCTCCTGGGCTTAAAAAGGGGATTTCCCTTCCTTGACTCTATTTTTATTCTTTATTTGCCCCATTAATATTGATTACGATCAAATTTGAATCCTAACTTGCCCTATAAATAGGAATATTTTGATCTGGTAAATATTTCCATTTTCGGGAAATGCATTCTTTAAATATCACTTATTGGCAATATGATTAATTGCTTTTTCAACCTTCTGAATATTACTAGTCGCAACTTAGTATTGCGTTTTTAACAATTTCACCGCGAATTTCAGCGTTTTACCCTAAATTGCTGTATTCAAAAGCAATAAAATGAAAGATGCAGTTCTACAAATCGAGTTTTGGGTTCATAAATATCTGAATTAGATCTTTTGTTTTCTACCCATTTGGTGGTACTTTTTAAAGCGATGATGATGTACCAAGGAGTTGCTATGAACTCGTGTTCAAAGATAGATAGCATATGCGACTTATCAATATTTAATGTAACTGTGTTTGTTAATATATACCAAGTTCTTAATTCACAGACAGTCGCAAAAAGAATGGGAGTGCAGCCCTCTAAAATTAGTAGAGCGTTGGCTGCATTAAGACAAGTATTTAACGATCAATTATTTATTCGGAAACAGTATGGATTTGAGCCGACCTCTCTCGCGTCTCGTCTCTATCCCACCATGGAACAGTTGCTGCAAGTGTCCGACAGTTTATCGGAACAACTTCACCCCGATGTGGTCGAGCGCCGTCGGGTTTCCATTGCGGTTCCGGCCACCATGCAGGCGGGCCTGACTCAGTACCTGAGCAACGTGTGTCGCAGCCGTGGTGAACAACTGGATATTGTTACCACCGGCTGGAATGGCAAGGTGGTGGAGGACATGGAGTCCCATCACCTGGACCTGGGGGTGTTTTACGCCTTGCAAGGCTGTCCGCAGCTGGGCAGTGAGCTGGTGGCCCGCAATACCTCGGCCTACCTGGTGGGTTGCAGTGAGCACCCGATATGGCAGCAGGGCCGGGTCAACCTCGCCGAGTTGTTCCGGCATCCCATTGTGGTAACCGAGATGACCGAGTTTAATGATACCGAGGATCCGCTGGAGTCGGTGGCTCGGAAAATGGCGCTGGACCTGAACGTGGCCGCCCGGGTCAATAGCCTGACTGAACTGACCGAGATGATCGTCAACTCCAGTAATTTGTCGGTCGTGTGTGGCGCTCATGCGGTCAACTTCCTGCGCTCGGTCAACGGCATTCGTGTGCAGCGCATTCCCGATGAAGTGCGTCAGGAGGTACTGAGGTTGAGTTGTGGGGACGGTGAACCAGGATTCCACCTGGTGCAGCGCAGTGGCCGTGCGGTACCGCCCTGGCTGGTGGAGTCCCTGCGTCAGTTTACCCGCGAGGCCGCCGAGCCCCGGGACTGAGTTAATGCCAGACACAAAAAAAGCCGCATTCAGCGGCTTTTTTGTTGTCCGTCGGCGTTAGCCCTTGGAGCGTTTCATGGCGGTGAAGAACTCGTCGTTGGTCTTGGTCATGGCCAGACGGTCGATGAGGAATTCCATCGCTTCGATCTCCTGCATCGGGTGCAGAATCTTACGCAGAATCCACATCTTCTGCAGCTCTTCGGAGCTGGTCAGCAGCTCCTCGCGACGGGTGCCGGAACGGTTGAAGTCGATGGCCGGGAAGACCCGCTTCTCGGCAATCTTACGAGACAGGTGCAGTTCCATGTTACCGGTGCCCTTAAACTCTTCGTAGATCACTTCGTCCATCTTGGAGCCGGTATCGATCAGCGCGGTGGCGATGATGGTCAGGCTGCCGCCCTCTTCGACGTTACGAGCCGCACCGAAGAAACGCTTAGGACGGTGCAGGGCATTGGCGTCCACACCACCGGTCAGTACTTTACCGGAGGAGGGGATCACGGTGTTGTAGGCACGAGCCAGACGGGTGATGGAATCCAGCAGAATCACCACGTCTTTCTTGTGTTCAACCAGGCGTTTGGCCTTCTCGATAACCATCTCTGCCACCTGTACGTGGCGGGAAGCTGGCTCATCGAAGGTGGACGCGACTACTTCACCTTTCACCAGGCGCTGCATCTCGGTGACTTCTTCCGGACGCTCATCGATCAGCAGTACCATCAGTTCACAATCCGGGTGATTGTAGGCAATGGACTGAGCAATGTTTTGCAGCAGCAGGGTTTTACCGGCCTTGGGTGGCGCAACGATCAGGCCACGCTGACCTTTACCGATGGGGCTGGCCAGATCCAGAACCCGGGCGGTGATGTCTTCAGTAGAGCCATTACCACGCTCCATCCGCAAGCGGTCATTGGCGTGCAGTGGGGTCAGGTTTTCAAACAGGATCTTGTTGCGGGAGTTTTCCGGACGATCGTAGTTAACCTGATTCACCTTCAGCAGGGCGAAGTAACGCTCGCCCTCTTTCGGTGGACGAATCTTACCGGCAATGGTGTCACCAGTGCGCAGGTTGAAGCGTCGAATCTGGCTAGGAGACACGTAGATGTCATCCGGACCAGCCAGGAAGGACGCGTCGGCGCTGCGCAAGAAACCAAAGCCGTCTTGCAGAATCTCCAGCACGCCGCCGCCGAAGATGTCTTCGCCACTTTTTGCGTGTGCCTTGAGAATGGAGAATAGGATGTCTTGCTTCCGTGCGCGAGCCATGTTGTCGAGTCCCATGGACTCAGCCAGAGCGACTAGCTCGGAGACGGGTTTCTGCTTAAGTTCAGATAGATTCATGGGTGGGTCTTTGTGGTTTTGGCGCCAGTTGAATATCGACGCGTTCGTTACAAAACTAATTGAGGTTTTTTTAGGTCGCCCAAAAGGCAGAAGCCGTGACAGGCTGGCAAGTGTTGGCTAATAAACTAGCACTAAAGCAAAACAGCGTCCAGTGTCGACCGGGCTTTTTAATTGATTGGTGACATGGGGAAGGTCAACCCAGGCCGTAGCCTGGGTTGAAAGGCGTTACAGATGGGAGTCAATGAACTCTTTCAACTGAGTCTTAGAGGCTGCGCCTACCTTGGTGCCTGCCAGCTCGCCATTCTTAAACAGCAGCAGGGTCGGGATGCCACGAATGCCGTATTTGGCCGGGGTGCCGTTGTTCTGGTCAACGTTCATTTTACCGATAACGACTTGATCGCCGTACTCTTCGGCCAGTTCATCCAGAACCGGGGCGATCATTTTGCAAGGACCACACCATTCCGCCCAGAAGTCCACCAGCACAGGGGTGTCGGATTTCAATACATCGGCTTCGAAGCTGTCGTCACTCAGCTGTACAATCTTTTCGCTCATTGTTTACTCCGTTTATTTTTTGGTCGGGACGGGTCCCATGACTGCAATCTTGGGCCAATCGGCGACGCTTTCAACCCTCAGGCGAACAAAAAGTGTTGTCTTCGCCTGGGTATCAGATCTTGTCAGTTTCTTCTGTTGCGCTGGCGTCCGTTCGAGTTTCATCCGTTTACAGGCCAGGACTGTGGTGCCCTGTTTGGGCAACGGACAGTGACGAAGCGCAAACTGCTCTGTGTCGACTGAATGATTCCTCAATAGAATCGGTAATATTTGACTGGATCACGTTTTCTAATGCAAGCGCATCCGGTATGCTTTCCAACCATGAGCAAAACACACTTAACTGACACCCGCTTCACCGACCTGCCGCTGGCCCCTCAAGTGGCTGATGCGCTGGTGCAGACAGGGTTCACTCACTGCACGCCGATTCAGGCCCTATCCCTACCTATCGTACTGGACGGCAAAGACATTGCTGGTCAGGCGCAGACCGGTACCGGTAAGACCCTGGCATTTCTGGCGGCGACTTTTCATGAACTGATCACCCGCCCTGTGCCGGAGCAGCACGATGGCAAGAGCCCCCGGGCCATTGTCATGGCGCCGACGCGTGAACTGGCCATCCAGATTCATCGCGATGCCGAGCCTCTGGCGGCAAGCGCCGGCCTGAAAATGGGCCTGGCCTACGGTGGCGAAGGCTACGATGCCCAGCGTGCCACCCTGGAAGCTGGCGTGGATGTTCTGATTGGTACCACCGGCCGCTTGATTGACTACTTCAAGCAGGGCGTGTTCAACCTCAACTCGATCCAGGTCATGGTGCTGGATGAAGCGGATCGCATGTTCGATCTTGGCTTTATTCGCGACATCCGCTACCTGTTCCGCCGCATGCCGGCGGCGAAAGATCGTCGCAACATGCTGTTCTCTGCCACCTTGTCCCATAAGGTTAAGGAACTGGCTTACGAACACATGAACGATCCGGTTCACGTGGAAGTGGAACCAGAGCAGAAGACCGGCAAGCGCATCAAGGAGGAGCTGTTCTACCCCTCCAACGAAGACAAGATGCGCCTGTTGCTGACGCTGGTGGAGGAGGAGTGGCCAGACAAAGCCATCATCTTCGCCAACACCAAGCATCGCTGCGAAGACATCTGTGGCTGGATGGCCGGCGACGGCCATCGGGTCGGTCTGCTGACCGGTGACGTGCCGCAGAAAAAGCGGGTTCGTATCCTTGAGCAGTTTAAGGGTGGCGAGCTGGACTTCCTGGTGGCTACCGACGTGGCGGCCCGGGGCCTTCACATCAGCGACGTAACCCACGTCTTTAACTATGACCTGCCAGACGATTGTGAAGATTACGTTCACCGCATCGGTCGTACCGGCCGTGCCGGCGCTGAGGGCTCTTCCATCAGCTTCGCCTGTGAAGAGTATGCCCTTAACCTGCCTGACATTGAGGCCTACATCGGTCACACCATTGCGGTGACCAACTACGACGCCGATGCGTTGCTGACTGACGTTAAGCGTCCACAGCGGATTCAGCGTCACCGCCGCCCCAACACCGGCGGTAAACGCCCCGGCGGGCGGGATCGCTCCTCCGGTCAGCGCGGCCCTCGTCGTCATGACAAGCGGTAATCCCTCCAACGGCGGCCTTTTGGCCGCCGTTACCTTAGGCTCCAACAGTTTTAATCTGCTCCTGGCCCGTCCCAGTGCCTCCGGTGTGCCCGAGGTGGTCGCCAAACATAAGCGCAAGGTCCGCCTGGCGGAAGGGCTGGATGCCGAAACCGGCTTGTCGGACGCGGCGTTTGAGCGGGGCATCGACTGCCTGGCCTGGTTTGGTGACATTCTCAGGCAGGCCCAGCCACAACGGGTACAGGTGCTGGCGACGGCGGCCCTGCGGGTGGCGGCCAATGGCGATCAATTCAGAGCGCGAGCCGAGCCGCTGCTGGGCTATCCCATCGAAGTGATCAGCGGCGATGCCGAGGCGGAGCTGATTTATCAGGGCATGCGAGCCTGCACCTCGGTGGCGGGTGAGGCCCTGGTGATCGACATCGGTGGTGCCAGTACTGAGCTGGTGATCGGCGATGCCGAGCAGATCCATTTCAAGCACTCCTTCGAGCTTGGCTGCGTGCTCTATACCCAGCGCTACTTTGCCGAGGCCGTGACCGAGGCCGGTTTCGAGGCGGTGGCGGAGGCGGTGGCCCGGTTACTGGCGCCACAGCTGCCACAGATGACGACGTTTCGGTGGCAGCATTGCCTCGGGGTGTCCGGCACGGTCCGGGCCCTGTTTGAGCTGGCTCCACAGTTGGGGTGGTCGCAACCGGTGCTGACATCGGAATTGCTGGCGCTGGTGAAAGCCCGCTTGTGTGAGGACAGCGAGGCGGTGCTGGCCTTGCTGGATAGTGAGCGGCGACCGCCGTTTGCCGCTGGGGTGGCCATTTTGCTGAGTATCTTCGAGCTGCTGAACATCACCGAATTGCGCCAGGCCGGTGGTGCCCTGCGCGAGGGGCTGCTGCATCGGCTGCAATCTGACGCTTACCAGGCTGCCGATACCTAAGATTATTACGATTTGTTTATAACAAATTCATTTTGGTACTAAGGGCGATCTTTCCCGGTCGAGTATTCTGTACTACCCGCGAATCAGGGCTTACGCCTGAATCTGGGCAAGAATTCAACATAACAAACTGTAAACAATTTTGGTACTGGCATGACTCCCCAGGCAATGGGGTGAGGTAAGAGTAAATGAGTGTATTGGTGGTGGCGAACGTCCTGGCGATGTTAGCGCTGTTGTGGCTGCTGTATCGCATGCAGCAGAAGCATGTAAAGTTTACCCACAGGGTGTTTGCCGGTCTCGGAATCGGGGTGGCCTTTGGCCTGATTCTGCAACTGGTGTACGGCGTGGACTCGCCACACCTGGCAACCTCCATCGACTACTTCAACATCGTCGGTCAGGGCTATGTGCAGCTGCTGAAGATGATCGTCATGCCGCTGGTGATGGTTTCCATCATCAGTGCCATTCTCAAACTCAAGGATGCCGAGTCTCTGGGGAAAATCAGCGGCCTGACCATCGGTGTGCTGCTGATCACCGTGGCCATTGCCGGCCTGATCGGCTTCTTCGTCGCCAACCTGTTTGGCTTGACCGCCGAGGGGCTGACCCAGGGGGCTCGAGAGGCCGACCGGGCCGCCTACCTGTTGTCCCGGGAAGGCGCCGCCTCTGGCATCTCCATCGCCACTACGCTGGTGAATTTGATCCCGGCCAACCCCTTCCTCGACATGACCGGTGCCCGTGACACCTCCATCATCTCGGTGGTGATTTTCTCCGCCTTTGTCGGCATCGCCGGCCTCGGTCTGCACCGCAAACAGCCGCTGGTGGCAGAGCGGTTCGACGCCTTCATCGAAGTGGCCTATGCGGTGGTGATGCGGATCGTTACCCTGGTACTGCGCCTGACCCCGTATGGGGTGCTGGCCTTGATGACCAAGGTACTGGCCACCAGTAAGTTTGCGGACATTTTCAACCTGATCAATTTTGTGGCGGCGTCTTACACCGCGCTGGGGCTGATGTTCCTGATTCACCTGCTGCTGGTGAGCTTCTTCGGCGGCAACCCGGTGACCTACATTCGCAAGGTGCTGCCGGTACTGTCTTTTGCCTTTACCAGCCGCACCAGTGCCGGCACCATGCCGCTGAACATTCAGACCCAGACTCACCGTCTGGGGGTACCGGACGGCATTGCCAACCTGTCGGCGTCCTTTGGTGCTACCATCGGCCAGAATGGCTGCGCGGGCATCTACCCGGCGATGCTGGTGGC
Source organism: Ferrimonas kyonanensis DSM 18153 (assembly GCF_000425405.1). Lineage (GTDB taxonomy): Bacteria > Pseudomonadota > Gammaproteobacteria > Enterobacterales > Shewanellaceae > Ferrimonas > Ferrimonas kyonanensis. The sequence goes on from NZ_AUDJ01000001.1 coordinate 273,445, forward strand.
GATGATCGCCCCCACCATCGGCATTGATCCGATGACGCCGTCGTTCATCATTACCATGATCGCCACCATTGTTGTCGGCTCCTTTGGGGTGGCCGGCGTCGGCGGCGGGGCGACGTTCGCCGCGCTGATTGTGCTGACGGCGCTGGATATGCCAGTGGCCCTGGCCGGTTTGCTGATCTCCATCGAGCCGCTGATCGACATGGGCCGCACCGCTTTGAATGTGAATGGCGCCATGACCGCCGGTTTCGTTACCAGCCGGGTGTTGGGTCAGACCGACATGGCGGTGTATAACGGTGAGCAGGAGTTGGATGTGGACCTGGAGTCCGCCTCCTGAGCCTCGACTTTTGAAAGAAAAGGCCGCCATCGGGCGGCCTTTTGCGTGGAAATTGAGTCTATGAAAATTGTGATTATCGGCGGCGAAGCCGCCGGCATGAGTGCCGCCGCCAAGGCGCGTCGAACCGACCGGGATGCCGAGATTATTGTGTTTGAGCAATCCGAGGTGGTCTCCTTTGGCGCCTGTGGCCTGCCGTATTTTATTGGTGACAGTTTTGATGAGCCCGGTTACATGGCGGAGCGCAGTGTGGCCCAGTTCCGGGATTCCGGCATTGATCTGCGCACTGGCCATCGGGTGGAGCGATTGGATTGCGACCAGCAGCGACTGTGGGTCACCGATCTGGCGTCCGGTGAGCAGTTTACTCAAGACTATGACAGCCTGATGATCGCCACCGGCGCCTCGGTGGTAAAACCGCCCATCGAGGGGTTGGCATTGCAGGGGGTGCATTTCCTGAAAACCCTCGAGGATGGCCTCACCATTAAGCCGCAGTTGCAGTCTGCCGCCATTGAAGAGGTGGTGGTGATCGGTGCCGGCTACATCGGCCTGGAGGTGGTCGAGGCGTTGGTACACCAAGGCAAGCGAGTGCGATTGATCGAGCTGAGTGACCGAGTCCTGACCGAGTCGTTCGATGTTGAGATCAGCGAGCTGATTCAGCAGGAGTTGCTGGAAAAAGGGGTGCAGCTGCACCTTAAGGAGGCGGTGCAATCGTTGTCCGGGGAGCAGGGGCGGGTACAACATGTCCACACCAATGCCGGCCAATATCGTGCCGATATGGTGATTGTGGCGACCGGCGTGCGCCCCAACAGCGAGTTCTTGTCCGACACCGGCATCGAGCGGTTGAGCAATGGGGCCATCGTCATCGATGAGCAGGGCCGCACCAGCCTGCGGGCGGTATACGCCGCCGGCGATTGTGCCACGGTCTGGCACCGGGTGCGTCGTCAGCCGGTCTACATTCCGCTGGCGACCACCGCCAATAAGCTGGGGCGACTGATCGGCGAGAACCTCTGTGGCGGTGCCCGCGCCTTCCCGGGAACCCTGGGCAGTGCCGGGGTCAAGGTGCTGGCGCTGGAAGCGGGCCGCACCGGCATCAGTGAGCGCGAAGCTCGGGAGTTAGGGCTGGATTACAGCACAGTGGTGATTAACGACAAAAACACCACCAACTACGTACCGAACCAGCAGTCGTTACGGGTGAAACTGGTGTACGACCGGGTCAGCAAACAGCTGTTGGGCGGCCAGATCGCCGGCGGACCGGGAGCGGTGTTGCGAGTTGACACCCTGGCGGCGGCCATCCATGCCAAGATGACCACGGCGGATCTGGGGATGTTGGATCTGGTGTACGCGCCGCCGTTTGCCCGCACCTGGGATGCCATCAACGTCGCGGGGAACGTGGCCAAGTAATTCAACAGGGCGCTCAGGCGCCCTTTTTTATGGTGGGAAAGCGGTGAGCTAGCGTTGGATGACCCCGACGCTGCCATCTTCGGAGCGGTATTCGATGACAATGGCGGCGCTGTCGCGGTCAGCACGATCGCCGCCGGCCCGATAGACGTAACTGCAGCGGCTCATCGGGTTATTGTCGCCATTTTCGTTATGGCGATAGGCGTGGTAATCGGCATTGAAATCGGGATCATTGGAGGGCAGAGCGACGCTGGGAGCATCGACGATCAGGGTTTGCCACAGGGAGACGCAGCCAGCATCACCCTTACCAATCTGCTGAGCCTGGCCCATGGGGTTGTTCTTGTTGATGCCAAGTGGGTAGCCCGCGGCATTCAGATCCAACACGCCATCCACGTAACCGGGCAGGTTAACGATCTCCTTTCCCGGGCTGACGATCTGCCAGCGGGTGTGCGCGAACGCCACCGCCTGCTGAAACGAAGCGGCCACCGCTTTGGCTTGAGCCAGCTCGGCTTCTGGTCTGAGGCTGGTCAACCTGGGAAAGGCGATGACCGCCAGGATGGCCACCACGATCAGGGTGATCACCAGCTCCATCAGGGTGAATCCGCGTTGCTTCATTGATCGGCACTCGTAGACGGTAAACAGTCACTAGAGTAAATGATCTGAACAGAAAGGGAAGCCTGACGGAAAATGGGCTGCCCCGAAGGGCAGCCGGGAAACGCTAGGGCAGCCACTCAAAACGGAAGCTTTCCAGCATGTCGTCATTCCGCTGGCCATCGGCCTGAGGCGAGACGGTACGCATCAGCACCCGCTCCAGTGGACCGCTGCCGAAACGGGACAGCATCAGGGTTTCCGGGTCAACGCTGCCATCGGCCATGATCGGTTGCAGTTTGAAGCCAGCGTCGGTCTGCGCCCATAAGAACTCCTGATTGACGCCGCTGTCACTGTCGTCGGCGCACTGGCTCAGGTCGACCCAACCACTGCCCTGCTGGTGGTTATCGGAGCCGTTCAGATGCAGGGTCATGCTGCACTGCGCCTCGTCGTCGGCAGTCAGACGAAACGACTGTGGCTGTGACAGCGGTTCCAACGCCAACGGCCGAATTCGAGACAGTGGGTACGCTTCGACGACGCCGTTATCCAGCTCGCTGGCCTTCATCACGTCGGCGCCCAGCTCGGCGTCCGCCAGTTGCAGCAATGCCCAGTCGCCGCCATCAAACTGCAGCAGCAGTTGCTGGTCGGCGTCGATGACCCAGCGGCCATTGTTGCGGTGGTGCGAGACCTGGCCTTCGTCGATGTCGTCCACCCAGGTCAGCAGCTGCCCCTGGGCACCGAATTGAATCAGCGCCTGGAAATCGCCGCCTTCGGCCAGATACTGTGTGCCGGTCAGTGCGGCGGTGGCGGTGGGGTCGGCCACTAGCTCAGGGGGCGCCGGTTTGTCGTCGCCGTCACCGGGCTGGTCACCGTCACCGGGTTCGGTTCCATCGCCGGGGTCGGTTCCATCGCCGGGATGATGGACGCCGCACTCCGACAGTGGCAACTCCTGACGTAGCGACGGCGCACCAAGTCCTTCAATCAGGGCGTCGATGGCGCTGCCGTTGAAGCTCCAGTCGTTGCTGCGGGTGGTGCCTTCGTCGATCAGGTAGGCGTGCCGCACCAGGCCGTCATGAACGGTCAGCAGGGCCGAGGCGTTGTCCTCACCCAGCAGCGACTGGGTCCATTGTGGCAGCGACAGCTGCAGACCAAAGTCGGTCAAGTGCCAACTGCCGCCGTCTTTAGCCTGTGGCTGGCCGCAACCTGAGTCATCGCAGTGCTGGTGCTGGACCACAAACAGGCGCAGGTCGCCTTGTTGCTGCTCCAGACTGCCGTACAGGCGAACCGCCAGGCTGGTGCCCTCTTCGCCGCCGATGTAGATCAACGGCGCCTCACCGGCGGCGTTAGCCAGCAGCTGCTGCAGTTGCTGGGCCGGGCCGGTTGGCAGGTTAACCTGGTTGCACCATTGGGTCTGTGCATCACACTGCGGATCGTAGGAGAGCAGAGCGCGCTGGCTCAGTTGTCTGAAGGTCAGCTGATAGCCCTGGGCATCGGCGGGAAAGCGAAGGTCGCTGCTAAGTTGGTGCATCCAGACTTTTTCGCCATTGGCGTAGCGCTTCATTTTCAGGTCGGTCAGGTCCAGCTTGCGAGCCCACACTTGCTGGCGGCCGTCGACATCGGACTCGACAATGACGGAGCCGTCTTCCTGCACCGATTCGATGTGGATGGCGTTGTCCATCGACTGCCAACTGCCTTGCTTCCAGATCAGCGTATCGCGGCGATCGTCGTCGTCGCTGGCAGTGAAGCCGAGTTCCGCTCCCTGGTAGCCGAAGCGGTTAAATTGGACCTGCTGCTCCTGCAGTTGAATCTGCTGATAACTCAGCTCCCGTTCGGCGATGCAGGTCTGGCTATCCGCTTGGTAGCTGCGCTGCTCATGGCCACCCAGCTCGAACATGCCGCGCTCCTGGGTGATGATTTCCATCAGGTCGGAGTGCTGTTTATGGGCGTGCTCGCGATTCTCCTCCACCTGTTCCTGCACCTCTTCCGGCGCCAGCGGCAAAGCTTCATTGACCTGATCGGCAATGGCGTCGACGTCGGTGTCGTCGCCACTGGCTTCGGACTGATCGACGCTGGCGACCAGCAACTCCAGGTTCTCTGCCACGGTATCGGCAATGGCATCGGCCACTTCGCTGTCGTTGGCGTCGCCGCCGGTACCACCGTTGGCGGCCATCGCCTTGTGAGCGGCGGCAGTGACCCGGGCGACCACCTGGGCGACCTTGTGAATGCGGTCGTAGCCCTGGCCGTTTTCATGCTGTTTGCCGGCGATGTAGTCGTCCAATACGCTGAGTTCGGAGCCCTGAATGCCCAGCGACTGTTCCAGGGCGGCGGTCGCCGTCTCCAGGTCGAGATCGCTGTTTTTGACCTCGGCAGCCAGCATGGTGGTCAGTGGGCTGATGAAGGCGTTGACCCCAGCTGGGGCGGTCATGGTGTAACCCTGATCGATGAGGATGCCGGGTGCATCTTCATCTTCGGTCTGGCCGGCGATGACTTTCACCAATACCCGAGCTTGGGTCAGATCCAGATCCCCGTCCAGGTTGTCGAAATGAAACTGGCCCCCGGACTGAGACTGGGTGGTGGGCTCGCTGGGATCACACTCGTTATTGTTGTTCAGATCCAGGCAGACCTGAGCGTTAACCAGGTAACCATCGGCGGTGGTGCCGGACAAGCTCTGAGTCGGCTCCGGTGCCGGTGGCTCCGGGGTGGGCGTCGGGGTGGATGAGGAGGAACCGCCGCAGGCGGCGAGTTGGGTTAATGCTGCGGCCATGGATATGGCCAGCAGGTGGCGTCTGAAGTGCATAGTCTACCATCCCTAATGGTTGAACCTATTTCAAACGCTGGCGCTGGCGAACGCCGAGTGGCCACCGGGACCACTCGATACGCTGGAAACCCCGCTGTCTCTGTGAAGCAGAGACCGGTGGCTTTGCGTCCCAGCTTCGCAGCTGGTTTGCCATTGTCAGCGATGCATCGTGTGATGTCGTTATTATGGTGTCGATAAGCGGCGACAAAGCGGGGATACCGGCTCGGTCATCGCGGTGACTTAGGGATTAAATCATGAGGTTACGTCGATGTCATGGCAAAGATGAACGACTGTGAGTCGATGCTGACACCGTGTGAAAAAAGGATGCGTTAAAACAGATATTTACAGTTGGGCTAAGGTGCCAAGCCATTGAATTTAATGGCGTTGGCACCTTGAGAGTGCTATTTCAGAATCTCTGCCAGATCCTGTTCCAGCGAGGTGGTCGGCGATTCGATGATGCGACCGATCTCCTTGCCCTGTTGCTGGATGATGAAGGTGGGAATCCGTTGGAAATCGTAGGCGGCGGCCAGGTGCTGCGGGTCCGCCTTGCTGCGATCGACGCCGATGTAACGCACCTGCAGGTGGTCGTTGCCGGCCAGTTCCAGAATCTTGGCAAAACGCGGGGTTTCACGGTGGCAATCCGGGCACCAGGTGCCGATGATAACCACGATCTCGGTTGGGGTGTCGACCGCCTTCAGTTTGTCCAGCCACTGAGGCTGAGGGGCATAGTCAGCGTAGTTATCGCTGTAACCCGGAATGGCGTCCATGATGTCGGCCATGGCCAGTTCACCGGTCAAAATAACCTCCTGTTTATCGGGTTGATCGCAGGTGGCGAAGGGGCCTTTCTGTCCCTCTTCAAAGCCACAGCCAGAGTTGGCAAAGGCGCCGCTGCTCAGCAGGGCCGGGGCCAATAACATGGCCATCAACGTGCTCTTTTTCATCATTCTCTCACCTTAGTTTGTCTCCTGCTAGTCTGACCCAGATTCAGCCAAGAGGTGCCCTGGCGGTAACGGAACTGTGAAGCCGATCATGACCGTTGTCACAGTTTCTGCCTCGATGGCGAGCCGATCCAGAAGCACAAAAAAGGCGGCCGAAGCCGCCTCGATGGAATCGATTCAGGGGGTTACTTTTCGTTCAGCCACTGAGCCACGCGCTTGGCAAAGTAGGTCAGTACGCCATCGGCACCGGCCCGCTTGAAGCACAGCAGGGATTCCAGAATGATCTTACGCTCGTCGAGCCAGCCGTTTTGAATGGCAGCCATGTGCATGGCGTATTCGCCGCTGACCTGGTAAGCAAAGGTGGGGACCTTCAGCTCGGTCTTAACCCGGCGTACGATGTCCAGGTAAGGCATGCCCGGCTTCACCATCACCATATCGGCACCCTCTTCGATGTCCATGGCCACTTCCTGCAGGGCCTCATCGGAGTTGGCGGGATCCATCTGATAGGTGTGCTTGTTGCCCCCCTTCAGGTTACCGGCGGAGCCGACCGCATCGCGGAATGGGCCGTAGTAGCTGGAGGAGTACTTGGCGGAGTAGGCCATGATCTGGGTGTTGACGTGACCGGCGGCTTCCAGGGCATCGCGAATGGCGCCAACGCGGCCATCCATCATGTCGGACGGGGCCACCACGTCGGCACCGGCTTCGGCATGGGACAGGGCCTGCTTCACCAGCACTTCGGTGGTGATGTCGTTAAGGATGTAACCTTCGTCATCGATGATGCCGTCCTGACCGTGAGTGGTGAACGGATCCAGTGCCACGTCGGTGATCACACCCAGCTCTGGGAACTCCCGCTTCAGGGCTCGAACCGCTTTCTGAGCCAGGCCATCCGGGTTATAGGCTTCTTCGGCGCCCAGAGATTTGATCTCCTGCGGGGTCACCGGGAACAGCGCGATGGCTGGAATGCCCAGAGCAACAATCTCACGGGCTTCCTCGATCAACAGGTCAATGGACAGACGCTCGACGCCGGGCATGGACTCAACCTGCTCTTTACGGGCATTGCCCTCCAGCACAAACACTGGGTAGATCAAATCATTGACGCTCAGCTGGCTCTCGGCCATCAGGCGACGGGAAAAGTCATGACGACGCATCCGACGCATGCGGCGACGAGAAAAAGGTCCGGTTACAACGGTCACTTGCTGCTCCTTGGTAATGGGGGGTGATGGCCAAATTTGCCCGTCAAACAGGAGGACGACGGGGCTGGGCCGATCTCGTGGTGACAATATTAGCAAACTCTACCACTCTGGATAGGAGCTTAATCACACTTGAAACAGGCGTTTGGCGTTCAATTGGCACTGGTACGACAACGATTCCAGCGATTCGTTGCGCAGCTCCGCCACTTTATTGGCAATGTGTGGCAGCCATCGCGGTTCGTTGCGGCGGCTTTTGGGTTTGGGTCTCAGATCCCGGGGCAACAGGTAGGGGGCATCGGTCTCCAGCAACAGCCGCTCGGCGGGAATCATCGGCACTAGCCGTGCCAGTTCCTGGCCCCGCCGCTCGTCGCACACCCAGCCGGTAATGCCGATGAACAGATCCAGATCCAGCGCCTGATAGAGTTCCTGCTCGGTGCCGGTAAAGCAATGCAGCACCCCACCGCTCAGGTTGGGACGATGCTCGTGGACCATGGCCTGAAAGTCGTCACCGGCGTCGCGGCAGTGCATCAGCACCGGCTTGGCCAGGTCGCAGGCCAGCTTCAGCTGGGCGGAAAAGGCCCGCCGCTGATCCGCCCTGGGGGAGAAGTCGCGGTTGTAATCCAGGCCGCACTCGCCGACGGCAACCACCGCCGGATGGCCGCACAGTTGCCGCAGCTGCTGCGGGCTGTCGGCGTCGAAGCGGCTGGCGTAGTGAGGGTGAACCCCGGCAGTCGTGCGGATGCCGGGGTGAGCCTGAATCAGGCTCTGCAACTGCCTGGATTCCTCCAGGTCGCTGGCGACGGCGATGAGGTCACGGACCCCGGCGTCGGCGGCGCGGACGATGACCTCCTCCAGATCATGGCGAAACTGACTGGAGCTCAGGTTGACGGCGATGTCGGTCCAGGCCAGTGGTGCGCTGTTACTGGACACGCTTGACCCGCACGCTGCCATTGCGGCCTTCCTGGGTCAACAGGAACGATCCCAGGGCGGCTTTGCTGATGGTGATGGTGCCCTGCTTGCTGAGGCGGAAGTTGCGAGATTCGGTTTGTTTCCAGCTCTGACCATTGTCCAGAGTGATGGTGAACTTGCCGTAGGCGTCTTTGCTCATCTTGGTGATGGTGCCTTGAATCTGTTCCGGCTCGTTCTCGTCGGCCTTCTTGATCAGCCCGAACTCCTGCTCGGCAGATTGGGGCGAGCTGGTAACGGCGGCCGGGGCGGCAGCGGCCACAACCGGAGCCGGGCTCAGGCTGGCGGCAGAGGTGCCGTTGAGTTTGTCGTAACACACCAGCCGATCGAGGCGATCCTGTTGCTGCTGACAATTGAGGATGGCTTCGGCAGCCTGGTCATAGCACGCCAGGCGCTGCAGTTGATCATCGATGGCGTTACAGGCGGGTTCCGCGGCCTGGGCGGCAACGGGAGTGAGCAGTAAAGCGAAGATGGCGGCCTTGTTCATATAACGTTTCCTTTAGTTGTTATTGTCCCTTAGACCGCCAGATCGGGAGGGAAGTTACTCTTTGGTTGCTTCCTCAGTGGTCTCTTCCTGATCCTCTTCTTCGTCATCACGGGGCTTGTACAAGCGGGCGAAGAACAGGCCTCCTTCAAACAGAAGTAACATCGGCAAAGCCAACATGCTCTGTGAGATGATGTCCGGCGGTGTCAGTAGCATACCAACAACGAAGGCACCGACAACAATATAAGGTCGGTTTTTCTTCAAATCCTCCGGGGTAGTGACCCCTGCCCAGACCAAAAGAATCACCGCTACCGGGATCTCAAAGGCCAGTCCGAAGGCGAAAAACAGCTTCAGAACAAAGCTCAGATAGCTGTTGATGTCGGTTGCGACCTGCACTCCTTCCGGTGCCACACTGGTAAAGAACCCGAACACCACCGGGAATACGATGTAGTACGCAAACGCGATGCCACCGTAAAACAGCAGTGAACTGCTGATCAGCAGCGGAAACACCAGTCGCTTTTCATGTTTGTACAGTCCCGGCGCCACGAAGGCCCAGATCTGGAACAGTACATAGGGCATGGCAACGAACAAGGCCACAAACATGGTCAGCTTGAAGGGAGCGAAGAACGGCGAGGCCACGTCGGTGGCGATCATCGAGGCGTTGTCCGGCATTACCGCCAGCAGCGGTAAGGACAGATAGTTATAGATGTCGTTAGCCCAGTACGCCAGGCTGGCGAACACGAGCAAGACACCGCCGATGATGTGCATCAGGCGGTTTCTCAGCTCAAGCAGATGACTGATTAGGGGTTGCTGCTCGGACATACTTACTCTGAAGGTTTACCCGATTCCGTAGCCTTGGGGGCTGAGGGCTCGGGAGTGGGCGAGATCGAAGGGGCAGGGGACTCGGTGGTTTCCGGTTGTTGCACCTGATAGGGGCGATTCACCGATTGTGCAGCGTCACGTAGTTCCTGAATCGATTGCTTCAGGCCAGGATCCAGAGATTCGAGTCCTTTGGACTCCGCCTTCTTAAGATCCGCCTGCAACTGCTCGATCTTCAGTTCCTGCTCGAGTTCGTCTTTTACTGAACCGGCCATGCGTTTGATGGTAGTCAGCCAGCGACTGACGCTGCGCATGGCAACCGGTAGCCGCTCTGGTCCCAGCACCACCAGGCCCAAAACGGCAATCAGAACCAGTTCAAACATGCCAATACCGTCAAACATAGTGGTTTAGGCCTGTTCTTTGTTTTTCTGCTCGGCAGTGGTGGAGTCTGCTGCCTTCTCTTCTTCGATAGCTTTCTTTTCCGCTGGCTTGGCGTCTTCGTCGCCAATGGCTTTCTTAAAGCCCTTTACCGCGCCACCCAGATCGGAGCCCATGCCACGCAGTTTCTTAGTTCCGAACAGCAGAACTACGATCAGCGCGATGATTAGAAGTTGCCAAATACTGATGCCACCCATGTTGTCTCCGGGATCTCTAAAAAAGTAAATAAACGATATTCAATGTATCAAGTTTTGACGGCGTTTTCACTGATTGTTGAGCCGCCAGCCTTTGGTCCATGCCGCAATTCCGGCAAGGGCCAAAGCCGTTGAAGGCCAGATTGTACTGAATTTCCCTAGCAATATTGTGCTGGAGATCAACAAAACCGAGCCAATAATGAGGAAGTAGTGACTATTGTGAATCCTGCGACGCTGGCGAATGTATCGATCCATGATTCCCTGAGGATGTCGGAGCAGTTGCCGACTCAGTTGCAGGTTGTCGTGCAGCAGATCCGGCATCTCCGGCAGCTTCTCCAGCCAGAATGGCAACGCTTCACGAACCCGCTTGGCCTGGGCCGATGGTCCGATCTGTTCGGCCATCCACTGTTCCAGGAACGGCTTGGCGGTTTGCCACAGATCCAGCTGTGGGTACAACTGCCGCCCCAGCCCTTCGATGTACAGCAGGGTTTTCTCCAGCAGCACCAGTTGCGGTTGCACCTCCATTTCGAATTCGCGGGCACAACGGAACAGCTCCACCAGCAGGTGACCGAAGCTGATCTGCGACAGGGGTTTGTTTTCCAGAGGCTCCAGTACCTTGCGCAGTGCCTTTTCAAATTCGATGGGGTCGGTGTCGGCGCTGACCCAGCCGGAGCCGATGTAGACGTGGGCCAGGCGAGGGTAGTCCTGGTTAAAGAAGGCCAGGAATACGTCGGCGAGGCAGCGTTTGTCGTTTTCGGTCAGGCTGCCGACGATGCCACAGTCGATGCCGATGTAGGTGGGATCGTCCGGATGCTCACGGCTGACAAAGATGTTGCCCGGGTGCATGTCGGCGTGGAAGAAGTTGTCGCGGAACACCTGGGTAAAGAACACCTCCACCCCACGTTCCGCCAGTTTCTTCATGTCGGTGCCCTGGGCCTTGAGCGCATCCAGGTCGGTGACCGGAATGCCGTAGATCCGTTCCATCACCAGCAGTTTGCGTCGACACAACTCCGGATAGACCCGGGGGATGTAGAGCGCCGGTGAGCCGGCGAAGTTGTCCCGCAGGCGGCGAGCGTTGCTGGCTTCCTGGACCAGGTCCAGCTCCGCCAGAATGGTCTTGCGGTAATCCTCCACCACTTCGACCGCGCGCAGGCGCTTGCCTTTTTCGGTGTTGCTGATCATCGCCGCGGTGGCGGCCATCAGGCCCAGATCGGCGTGAATGACCCGCTCGATGTCCGGGCGAACCACCTTGAGGATGATGTCGTCGCCGGTGGCTTTAATGGTGGCGGTGTGAACCTGGGCCACCGAGGCGGAGGCCAGCGGGGTGATGTCGAAGTTACTGAACAGGCGATCCACCGGTTGCCCCAGTGCTTGCTCGATCTCCCGTTGGGCCAGTTGGCCATCGAACGGGGGCACGCGATCCTGCAGTTCCGCCAGGGCGTTGGCAAACTCGTCCGGCAGCAGGTCGCGGCGGGTAGACAGCATTTGGCCAAACTTGATGAATACCGGCCCCAGTGATTGCAACGCCAATTTGACTCGGGCACTGGCGTTGGCGTCGCCGGCTTTGCGACCGACCCAGAACATCGTCCGGTCCATGATCTTGAGCAGCAATGGTGTGCGCTCGGCGGGCAGCAGTTCGATCAATCGGTACTGACGAACAGTGCGGGCGATCTGATAGGCACGCTTGAGGGCGCTAAGGCTCATGGCGTTTCTCCAGCGCGGTCAGGCGGCCCAGCAGGGCTTCGGCCCGCTGTTGCAACTCATCCACCTGTTGGCAAAACAGGCTGACTTCGCTGGGGCCGGGCAGCACCTGGCGCTCCTCGATCAGGTAGTCGCTCAGATGGGCACCGCCGGCCTGAAGCTGTTGGCGGCCAAGATCGAACAGGCTCTTGCCGAGGCTGTGCATGCGATAGGCCATGCCGTCGCCCACCAGTTTGCTCAGGGGCTCGGTCAGGTCAGGCTCAATCTGACTCAGGAGTTGGGTTAGCTTGCCCACCAGTTGCATGTCGCCGCTGATCTCCAGCTTCTGCTGCTTGACCAGTTCCGACAGTGGCTCACCGGCCTGAATGGCGGCCAACACCGACAGGCTGACCTTGAGCTGAGCCTGGCTGTCGCCGCCATAGCGGCTGTACACCAGAATCGGGTCGGCCATGATCAGATACAAAGGCCAGGGCAGTTCGGCGAGCTGCAGTTCGATCACCTGCCCCTGGCAGTCGGCCAGAGGACGGGCATCGGGATGGTACTTCAGCAGGTGCCCCAGCGCCGCTTCCAGGCTGCCTGCTACTAGGGTGGCAAGGTGCATAGTGCCTCGCTGATCAGAACTTATAGCCGCGGTGCAGGGCAACCACACCATTGGTCATGTTGACGTAGTCTGCCTGGTCGAAACCGGCGCTGAGCATCATCTGCTTCAGGGTTTCCTGATCCGGATGCATGCGGATCGATTCCGACAGGTACTGGTAGCTTTCGGCGTCGCCGGCCACCATGGAGCCCATCTTAGGAATCACCTGGAAGCTGTAGAAGTCGTAGGCTTTTTGCATCATCGGGTTCAGCGGCTTGGAGAATTCCAGCACCAGCAACTTACCACCGGGCTTCAGTACCCGGTTCATGGACGCCAGCGCCTTCTCTTTCTCGGTAACATTACGCAGGCCAAAGGCGATGGTAATGATGTCGAAATGGTTGTCCGGGAACGGCAGGGCTTCGGCGTTGGCCTGTACGTAGTTGACGTTGCCAACCACGCCCTGGTCTTGCAGCTTGGCGCGACCGACTTTCAGCATGGAGTCGTTAATGTCGGCCAGAACCACTTCGCCCTTTTCTCCCACCAGCTGGGAGAATTTTTTGGTCAGGTCCCCGGTACCACCGGCCAGATCCAGAACCTTCATGCCCGGGCGGGCGGCGGCGCATTCGATGGTGAAACGTTTCCAATAGCGATGAACCCCGAAAGACATCAAATCGTTCATCAGGTCGTACTTGGAGGCGACAGAGTGGAATACGTCGGCAACCATTTCGGCCTTCTTATCGGCCTCTACCGTTTTGTATCCGAAATGGGTCTTGTCCCCGTTATCAGCCATGAGCGGGCATTCCTATGTTAGCTAGCTGGAAATTGGACACAGTCTACACTTTAAAACAGTGAACAGAAACGGGGCGCGGCCAATCTGTAACCGTTATCACGATGCATACTGTGCCCTCTTACAGAATTATCGCTTCGATTTCGGGGTCTGGCATTACGTGTGCGTATCGTTTTGATCATTCTTGTTTTGTTGGCCAGTTCCGTCGGGGCGGAGCCGCTGCCTCAGTGGCGGGCATTTTTTGCTCCGGACCGACTGGCCCGGGTCGAGCAGCACTTCGGGGCCGAGGGCGTGGCGGAGGTGATGAAATTGCACGATTTCATCGACGCCCGTCTGCAGTTGTCCCTGCCTGCCGCAGCGCATTTGAAGCCGGTAAATGACTACTTCAACCAATACCGATTCGTATCCGACCAGCGCCATTGGCAGCAGGCGGACTACTGGGCCACGCCGTTTGAATTTGTGGCCAGCGGCGGTGGCGATTGTGAAGACTTCTCGTTGGCCAAGTTTTTTACCCTGCGGGTGCTGGGAATGCCGTCGGTGCGAATGCGGTTGATGTACGCCAAGGCACTGGAGCTGAATCAGGCACACATGGTGCTGACCTACCTGGAGCAGGAGCAGGCAATGCCACTGGTTCTGGATAACCTCAACAAGACGATTCTGCCCGGGGATCAGCGCCCGGATCTGTTGCCGGTTTACAGTTTTAACGGCGAAGGGTTGTGGCGGGCGCGGGCGTTCGATCAGGGAGTGCGCCTCAAGCAGGGGGAAAACGGCATTCTGCTGTGGCAGGAGTTGTTGGAAAGGCTGGCGGCCGGGGAGGGAAGATGACGTTATTTCGGTTGTTACTGATCTGTCTGGTGCTGCTGGTAGCCAGCCTGACGGCGACGACGCTGGCGTTGTTTGTGCGTGGCAGCCAGGAGTACCTGGTGACCCAGTTGGCCAGCCATGGTCAGGATACCGCCACCTCCTTTGGTTTGTCCCTGTCGCCAGTGCTGGCCGGTGACGACTGGGTGCTGGCGGAATCCATGGTGGATGCCATCTTTGATCGCGGCGATTTCGCGTCGCTGATTCTCGAAGGGGGCGATCATCGGCTTGAGCGGGTTGCCGGCGCCCCGCCCGAGGTGGCTCCGGCGTGGTTTCGGCGCTGGGTACCGGTGCAGGTGCCTCCTCGTGTCACGGAAATCAATGCTGGCTGGCGCTTGGTGGCCACCCTGACGGTGACCGCGAATCCGCAACCGGCGATGCTGCACCTGTATCGCATTGCCCGTCATGCCTTGATGGTGGCGCTGGTGGTGGCGCTGTTATCGATTGTGTCCGGTGCCTGGATTCTGGGTTGGATCCTGGCGCCGTTGAAGTCGGCTCAGGCACAGGCGGAAGGGTTACGACGACGGCGCTTCATCCGTCAGCACAAATTGCCGCTGTTGACCGAGTTACGAGCCCTGACCCTGACCATGAACCGTATGGTGGAGAACAGCGAGCAGCAGTACCGACACCAGTGTCAACGGATCGAACAACTGCAGCGGGCCAGCTTCATCGATGCCGAAACCGGCCTGGGTAATGGTCAGCGGGGTCGGGATCGCTTGGATCAGATGCTCAATGACCGGGAATTGGAGTATGGCGTCCTGGTGCAGGTACACCTGAGTGGCTTGGAGCAGCTGGAACATAAGCTGGGGTTGGCCGCTCAGCAGCCGCTGATCCAAGGGGTTACCGAGTTGATGCGCCAGCAGCTGGCCCGGTTGCCGCTGGCGAGAATGTACCGCATGGGGCAGGCAGACTTCTGGATCCTGCTGCCGGGAATGGAGGCGCCAGACTGGACCGACAGTGGTGAGCAATTGACGGCGGCGCTGAATCGGCAGGTGACCCTGGCCGGTGCGACCCGGGTGGTGCTGGCGCAACAATCGTTTCATTTCGGTCAGTCGGTGGCCGAGGTGGAACAGCAGTTGCACCAGCAATTGCAGCGTTGCCTAAGTGGCGTGGCGGTGGTGGCGGAGGCCGCTGTCGAACAAACCGACCTGTCGGCCCAGCAGGCGCGGCTGCTGCGGTTATTGCAGCGGGTTCCCCGGTTGCTGCTGCAGCCGGTTGTCGATTGCGATGGCGAGCCGTTGTACTACGAAGTGCTGGCGCGGTTTTTTGATGGTCAGCGCTGGCGGGCGCCGGCGTCGGTGGTGGTGTTGGCGCAGCGGCTGGAGCAGGAGCAACAGGTGGACTTGTTGGTCCTTGAAGCCTTGCTGGCGCAGGTGAAACAGCGGCCACTGGCGGCGACCCTGGCGGTCAACCTGACCGCCGCATCACTGTTGTCGGCCCAGTGTGCGCCGAGGCTGGGACGGGTCGGTAAACAGCTGCGGGCCTTTGGGGCCTCACTGGCGGTAGAGATTCCGGAGCAGGCGCTGCTCGAACACCCCGATGGCGTGCGCTTCGCGGTAGAGCAACTGCAGCAGCAGGGAATACCGGTGTGGCTGGACCACGTTACCCCGGCCGGAGTGGCGGAGCTGGAAACCCTACCGGTCACCGGCATCAAACTGGATCCCGGCTACAGCCGTCACCTGAATCAGCAGGGCAGTTACGAGTCGCTGTTGCCGCTGATGGTAACCGCCGCCCACGCTCGGGGGGTATTGGTGGTGGCAGAGCAGGTGGAGGACGCCGGGGTCGCCGAGCGCCTGTGGAGCCATCAGGTGGATGGCCTGCAGGGGTTTGCGCTGACGGAACCCCGGCCCTTTACTGAGGTGTCCGCAGTCGACCGTTGAGATAGCTGAGCACCAGCTCGGATAACGCTTGCCCGACCTGGCGCTGGCCGGCCTCGAGGCCGGCGGGGTGGCACTCGGGAGCGCCTTCGGCCAGATGCAGGTAACGGCAGGCCGGGTGACGGGCCAGGGCGTAGACGATGTGCAGCGCATCCATCAGCGGTATGCCGGCGACGGTCTCGGCGGAGCTGGCCAGGCCGGCGATGGCGTCCAGATCCACTTCGATGCCCAAAGGCAGGGTGGAGGCACTGACATCGTTGTCGATCTGTTCCAGGAGCTGGTGCAGAGGCCGTTCACGGCGAACCCACTGCTGCTGAAGACTGGTCCAGTGCTTGCCGCACTGCCGCAGTGCCACCAGGCTGGCCTGGTTGTTCTTCTGTTCGTGCAGTCCCAACACGTGGTAATACCCCAGCGCGCCCTGCTCATGGGCGTAGGCGAAGCCGTTGCCGCTGTGGCGACCCTCGGGGGCGCGAAAATCGCTGTGGGGATCGAGGTTGACGGCGGCCATGGGACCGTCCAGTGCCTGACTGCAGCCCATCAGAATGGGAAAGGCGTTGTTGTGACCGCCACCGATGACAATGGGCTCCAGACCGGCGCCGATGATGGCGGCAATCACTGGCATGACCCGTAGATCCAGTTCGGCGGTGTGTTGGCGCAGGGCCTGCAACTGTTCCGAATCCGCCGCGTCCAGGAACTGGCACTGCTCCAGCAGATCGGTGGTGTCGATGTGGCCCAGCAGCAGCAGTTGTTCACCGCCCAGCAGTTCGTTGGCCTGCAGGTTGGCAAATTGACTGAGGAAAGCCCCCCAGCCCCGTTCGGCGCCGCCGCGACCCAGGTTGGCCCGGGGGCCGATGTCTTCCGGAATGCCCAGCAACACATAGCGGGCGCCCTGCTGGCGGGCAGCGGCCAGTCGCTCCGACAACGCGGCGCCGTCGGGGCCGAGCTCGGCCCCGAGCAGCCAGTGTTCGCCCTGATGTGCCTCGCCACCTCGATGGTGAACGTAGGCGCCGAGATAGTCCTTATCTGCCAGCACCAGGCTCATAATCAGTCGATGTCCAGCGGGTCGGGAGACAGGATGATGCCGGTGGAATCGGCGTACAGGTGATCTTCCGGCAGGAAGGTGACGCCACCGAAGTTCACCGGAACGTCGACCGCTCCTTCGCCGGTCTGGTAGGCCCCCACGGGAATCGAGGCCAGCGCCTGAATGCCGACGTCGATGTCTTCAAGGGCATCCACTTCACGGACGCAGCCATAGACGATCAGCCCTTCCCAGTTGTTGCGTGCCGCCAATTCTGCCAGTTCGGCATCGATCAGGGCGCGGCGCAGTGAGCCTCCGCCGTCAATCAGCAGCACTTTGCCGGTGCCGTCCTGCTCCAGGGTGTCGGCGATCAGCACGTTGTCCTCAAAACACTTGATGGTGTGCAGTTCGCCCCCGAACGAATCACAGCCACCAAAGTTGGTGAACATGGGTTCGACCACGTCGACTTGTTCGGCGTACAGGTCGCAGAGTTCAGATGTGTTGTAGTGCATGATAGCCCCCTTCGCAGTGCGTTTTCGCCCCAAGTATAACCCCAATTTTCACCATTGAAATGCGGCTTTTGTGGCAGAACTCATTGTTTGTTAATCGAGTTTTGCTTTACTTGGCAGACTTATATTTCAATTGTGTTGTAAAATAACGAAACAAATCAATTTGTCCGCCAACTAATGCGTGATCTTGATCACGCTTAATGCATGAATGTATTGATGTTAACAACTTGTTTGCTACCATCTGTCGCGATTTTTGATTAATGATTCACCAGACAGTTCGGGGCAAGGAGTCTCCATCACCAGTCAAGGTAGAGGGGAATCGTCAGCATTTCTGAGGAAGTATCATGGAACTGAACCTGGTTGAAGTCGTCGGTCATATGGCCTCCATTATGGTCGCCATCTCCCTGATGATGAAAAATATTGTGCGACTGCGAGTGCTCAACTTCATTGGTTGCTCGTTGTTTGTGATTTACGGTTTGCTCATCGATGCATCTCCGGTCTGGACCATGAACGCCTTCGTTGCCAGCGTCAACGTGTTCTATCTGGTGAAGATGTTCCGCGAAGACAAGTCGCCTCAGGCTGAAAGCGCGTAAGCCGCTGATGCCGGAGAAAAGGGTCGCTCAAGCGGCCCTTTTTTGTGGCTGAAATTCGCGTCAGCCGCCAGTCTCCCTCCTCTATCGCCCTGTTTTTATTGCTGTCATTGAATTGACCTGTGGCCGTAACTTTTCTGTCACCCCGCCGCCATACCTTCACAATGAATTCAGAGAGCGAGGGGACTCGTGATGTGGCAACAACTGGATGAATGGGACAGGCAGTGTTTCTGGTGGCTGAACAAAGCCGGTGGCCATCCGGGTGCCCAGTGGTGGGCCCGCAACCTCTCGCGCAGTGGTGACGGGGCCGGATACGCGTTATTTGCTTTCATTGCCGCCGGCTACGATGACAGGCTGGGGCCGAAGCTGTTGCTGATGTTGCTGCTGGCCTATGCCATCGAGCTGCCTCTCTATTGGTTGCTCAAGACCCGTCTGCGACGCCAGCGCCCGTGTCAGGCTTTGGCCGGTTGTCAGGCGCGGGTGAATCCCCACGACAAGTTCAGCCTGCCATCCGGGCACAGTGCGGCGGCGTTTCTGTTTGCCACCCTGCTGGCCTGGTACATCCCGGCCCTCGCTCCCTGGGGGTTCATCTGGGCCGCCGGCGTGGCCTGGGGCCGGGTGGTGCTCGGGGTTCATTACCCCGGTGACGTGGTGGCGGGGGCGTCTCTGGGCACCTGTGCCGCCTTGGTTAGCATGTCATTAGTGATTTAGGACTCGATGATGCGAATTTTGTACGGCATACAAGGCACAGGCAACGGTCACCTGACCCGGGGACGGGTGATGGCTCCGGCATTGGCCGATGAGGGCATCGAGGTCGACTACCTGTTTTCCGGCCGCCCCCGGCAGCAGTACTTCGATATGCAGCCCTTTGGGGATTTCCAATGCCGCACCGGCTTGTCGTTTGCCACCCGGGATGGCGGCGTCGACATGTGGCAGACCTGCCGCGCCAATCGTCCGGGCGTCTTCTGGAGCGATGTGCGGAACCTGGATCTGAGCGACTATGACCTGGTGTTGAACGATTTCGAACCCATCAGTGCCTGGGCGGCTCGGCGTCAGGGTAAGGAGTGCATCAGCGTCAGTCATCAGAATGCCTTTCAACACGATGTGCCGGTGGCGGGACAGCGTTGGCTGGACAAGCTGATCATGAGCAAGTTTGCCCCGGCCTCCATCCACCTGGGCTGTCATTGGCACCACTTTGGCTGCGATCTGCTGCCGCCCTTTATCGAGCCCCCTCACGAGCAGGTGGCCGAGGTGGGGCATGTGCTGGTGTACCTGCCGTTCGAGGAGCCGGCGGCCATCGCCACTCTGCTACGTGCGGTGCCTGAGGTGCAATTCCAGGTGTATCACGGCCAGCCGGCACCGGCGTCACTGCCGGCCCACGTGCACTGGAACCGCTTCGATCGCCAGGGGTTTCAGCGTCACCTCGGTGGCTGTTCCGGGGTGATCTGTTCCGCCGGATTTGAACTGGTGTCTGAGGCGCTGGTGTTGGGCAAAAAGCTGTTGTTAAAGCCGTTGAAAGGCCAGTTTGAGCAACAGTCCAATGCGCTGGCTCTGGAGTTGTTGGGCGCGGCAACCGTGATGGACAATGGGGGCCGCCATGAACTCAAAACCTGGCTCGCCAGCAGCGCCTGTGAGCCCATCCATTACCCTCAGATGGGGCGACTGTTGGCCCGCTGGTTGAAGCAGGGGCAGTGGCAGGATGTGTCGGCCTTGTGTCGGGAAGCCTGGACGCAGGCTCGGCTGCCGGAAAGCTGGCAGCATAAATGGGCCTACGCCTATTAAAAGAGGAGCCGTCTGGCTCCTCTTTTATTTACTTATCGCTGTAGTGAATCTTGACGTCCAGCAGCGGCTCTCGGCTGCCTTTGGCGGCCTTGAGGCGGGTGAGGTAGTCCTCCCACATCTGGCCCTGATTCATGGCAAAACTGTACAGCACATCCCAGGAGTAGAGGCCACTGTCGTGGCCATCATCGAACACCAGTTTGACCGCGTACTTGCCCACTGGCTCGATCTTGTTGATGTTCACTTCCCGTTTATTGGTGACCAACTGGGGGTTGCCGTGGCCGTGCACCTCCGCAGAGGGTGAGCAGACTCGCAGCAGCTCGCAGGCCAGCTGGGCGGTTTCGCCTGTTTCGAACTCGACCTCCAGAACCCGTGACGTGCGCTTCAGTTTCAGCTTGGTGACTTTTGGTGCCTGACGCATGGCAAACCTCGTTGTAGTTACAGGATAAAGCGAGACAAATCTTCGTTCTCAACCAGCATGTCCAGGTGGTCATTGACGTACTTGGCATCGATGGTCAGGGTGTCACCGCTCTTGTCGGAGGCCTCAAACGAGATCTCTTCCATCAATTTTTCCATCACCGTGTGCAGGCGGCGGGCACCGATGTTTTCGGTGCGTTCGTTGACCTGCCAGGCGGCTTCAGCAATGCGCTTAATGCCATCATCGGTAAACTGAATGGCAACCCCTTCGGTGGCCATCAGGGCGCGGTACTGCTCGGTCAGGCTGGCGTTGGGCTCGGTCAGAATGCGAATGAAATCGTCCGCAGACAGGGCTTCCAGTTCCACCCGAATCGGCAGGCGTCCCTGAAGCTCCGGAATCAAGTCCGATGGTTTGGCCAGCTGGAAGGCGCCGGAGGCGATAAACAGGATGTGGTCGGTTTTGACCATGCCGTGCTTGGTGTTGACGGTACAGCCTTCCACCAGTGGCAGCAAGTCACGCTGAACCCCTTCGCGGGACACGTCCGGGCCTGAGCTTTCGCCGCGCTTACAGATCTTGTCGATCTCATCCAGGAACACGATGCCGTTCTGTTCTACCGCGTCGATGGCTTTCTCTTTCAACTCTTCCGGATTCACCAGTTTCGCGGCTTCCTCTTCCACCATCAGCTTGAGGGCTTCGGAGACTTTCATCTTGCGGCGCTTGCTGGGTTGATTGCCCATGTTCTGGAACATCGACTGCAGCTGGTTGGCCATCTCTTCCATTCCCGGTGGGGTCATGATCTCGACGCCCATTGGGGATTGAGACACGTCGATCTCGATCTCTTTGTCGTTCAACTGGCCTTCGCGCAGTTTCTTGCGGAAGGTCTGGCGAGTGGCGTTGTCGCTGCTGCTCTTGTCCTGGGACCACTCGTCGCGGGGCTTGGGAAGCAGGGCGTCCAGTACTCGCTCTTCGGCCGCTTCTTCGGCGCGGAAGCGATTGCGCTCCACTTCGTGTTCCCGGGTCATCTTGATGGCGGAGTCGGTCAGATCGCGAATGATCTGCTCAACCTCTTTGCCCACGTAACCCACCTCGGTGAATTTGGTGGCTTCGACCTTGATGAACGGCGCCTTGGCCAGCTTGGCCAGGCGGCGGGCAATTTCAGTCTTACCCACACCGGTTGGGCCGATCATCAGGATGTTTTTCGGGGTCACTTCCTGGCGCAGTTCGTTGTCCAGTTGCATACGGCGCCAGCGGTTACGTAGGGCGATGGCCACCGCCTTTTTGGCATCGTTCTGACCGATGATGTGACTGTTGAGTTCGGAAACAATTTCTCTTGGCGTCATTTCAGACATGGCGATTAACCCTTGCTTGGAAGTTCTTCAACGGTGTGGTTCTGGTTAGTGAATACACAGATATCACCGGCGATGGTCAGGGCCTTTTCGCAGATCTCGCGGGCACCCAGATCGGTATTTTGCAACAGCGCCTGGGCGGCTGCCTGAGCGAAGTTGCCTCCTGAGCCGATGGCCACCAGATCGTGCTCCGGCTCTACCACGTCGCCGTTACCGGAAATCAGCAGGCTGGTTTCCTCGTCCGCTACGATAAGCATAGCTTCCAGTTTCTGCAGGGAGCGTTCGGTTCGCCAGGCTTTCGCCAGCTCGACGGCCGCTCGGGTCAACTGGCCCTGATGGGCGTTGAGTTTGGCTTCCAGTAACTCAAACAGGGTAAAGGCATCGGCAGTGGCACCTGCGAATCCGGCCAGCACTTTGCCGCCGTTCAGCAGCCGCACTTTGCGGGCGTTCCCTTTCATTACCGTGTTGCCCAGGGATACCTGGCCATCTCCGGCGATGACTACTTTGTCGCCGCGGCGAACCGATACAATGGTGGTCATAGTGATTCCTTTTTGCGTTCCGGGCCAGGCCCGGCTCTGGAAGTCGAATGTCTGTTGTTAGCAGTAAATGTGGGGACAGTAATGGCCGGCTTCAACCCTAAAATCGGTCTCGGCCAAGATTTGTGACATAAAAACGGTGTTTGAGTGGCCTAAGGAAGCGGTGGCAGCAGCAGCGCCCGGTTGCCGTTGTGAATGTACAACAGCGCCGTCAACACCACCGCATGGGTATTAAGGTTACTGCTGGAGTTGACCGTTCCGTCTTGATAGCGGCCGGTCAGCCAGCCTGTGGGGCGGTACAGCGCTCGGGCCTGATGCCACAACTCGGTGCCGAAGTCGTCGTCACTGAGTACCGCCCAGCTGAGGGCGCACTTGGCGCTCAATACCTGGACGGTGTCGGTGGCCTGGCCGCGGTAGTCGGTGCTGTGCCAGGGCTGGTCGGCAAAGCTGAGGTTGTTGTACAGGAACCAGGGAGGATGATTGCTGGCGTCTTCACCAAAACACCACAGCCGCTGCTGTTGTTGCCATTGGCGTCGGTGGATCTCGAGAATCTGCTGTCCCTCCTGGCGCAGTTGTCCCAACTCCAGCTGCGCCAGGTAGAAGGGGTCGCTGGTGAGAAACGGCAGATTGCGCCGATCCAGTGGCAATCGAATCCCCATTAGCTGGCCGGTTGGCAGTCGGCTATAGTCGAACGCCGTGTGCGTCTCCAGTTGCCACTGTGCCAGCCCGGCCGCGGCGTATTGCTCGTAGCCATAGCGCCCCTCCTGATAGCGTCGCTCCCGCCCCTGGTGGTAACGGGCGCCAATCAATTCTCCCTGATGCACCAGGTGCGACAGTTGCCAACGCTGGGTGATGGCGGTTATCTGGCTGCGAAACTGTGGGTGCCGGCGGTCGATGATCGCCAGCCAGGTGAGGGTGCGGGCGATGTCCAGTACCGACCAGCCGTTGCCGTGGCGGTCGCTGTCATGGGCCGGTTGACCGCTGTCGGTGCGATAGCTGCGGGCCGGCAGCAGATCGTCATACAGCGGCATGGTGGCCAGGGTGGTCAGCAGGGTGGACAATCGCTGTTGAAACTGGGACGGGGTGATCAGCCCCAACTCGGCGGCGGCCACGGTCCCGGCCAGGGCGCTGCCAACGTCCCAGAGTGTGGTCTCTTTGTAACCGTAAACGGAGTTGATCATGCCGGTATCGGCCTGGTACTGACTGGAAAAATAGCGCCAGGCTGATTGTGCCATCTGGCGATGAATCGGCAGCAAGCGGGCAAAGCGCGGCTGATCGGAGGCCCG
The DNA here is from genome assembly GCF_000425405.1 of Ferrimonas kyonanensis DSM 18153. Taxonomy (GTDB): domain Bacteria; phylum Pseudomonadota; class Gammaproteobacteria; order Enterobacterales; family Shewanellaceae; genus Ferrimonas; species Ferrimonas kyonanensis. Next base: position 296,873 of record NZ_AUDJ01000001.1, read on the forward strand.
TTGCGAGCGATCCTGAGGTAAGGGGGATGGGGTCAGTCCTTGGGTGATCACCTTTGAGGTGGGTGCCGGGACGTTGGCCGGCGTGACGCTGCGGCTCAGTTGAGCGCTGCCAGACAGTCGGGGGGCGTTGACATCGCCGCTGGCGGGCGAGACCCGGGCCGAGGCCTGCGCCTTGCTGGACAACCGCATGGGGGACGGATCTGCGCTGGACGGCGGATCGTCATTGGCCGCCCCGGGCAGCCATACCAGGGTCAGCATCAGGCACCAAAGTCGCATCCTTGCTCATTCAATGAAGTGGAGATAGCCTGAGTGTAGCTCAGTTTTTCTTTTGGTAACGGTGTTTTACGTCGTCGGGCATGTGGGCCAACTGGCTGGCTTTGAGGGCGTCAAAGGCGGTAAACAACGGCCCGGTATCGCAGCGATCGATGCCATTGAGACCATGGGCGATGGCCTCCAGTGTCGACAGGCTGTCCGGGCGGCGCGCCTTGCGAATCTGGTAATCGCCGGCGGGCACTTCGGCGAAACTCAGCTTGGGTAAGGCCTGCAGCCAGGGGTTGAGTTGCAACAGTCGATAGACCTTCTTCCAGGTGCCATCGAGAACCAGCAGGTTCAGCGGAGCACTGTCCCGGCCCAGGGTTTCCATGGCGGTGGCATCGTCGCCGGGGTACAGCAGGTAACTGGGACGATCGCTGTCGGCCAGCTGTTGTCGTAACCGGGCAAAATCCTCAGGGTGCTCGCCAGGCCAAAGCTGTCCCTGGTCCAGGCACAGCAGGCTGAGGGTGGCGGTCCCCTTGGCGGCATTCGCCTCGGAAGGGTGCTGCAGAATGTGAATCGGATGCCGGTTGTGCACCGGCGCAGTGGCGGCGCACAGGCACACTTTTTGTGGTCGCTGGCAGCGGGGGCAGGTTGGGCGTTTGCTCATAACTCGGTATCGAAAAAAAGGGCCACCCTAGGGTAGCCCTTATTGCTGGATCAGTTCCACAACCAGATCTGGCAGCCGTTGATGCCGCCACGCTGGATCTTGTGGCGCTCGCTCTCGGCCACGCGTTTGCGTTCGTAGGGACCGAGTACCACTCGGAACCAGACGCCGTTGCTGCCGGTGGTGCGCCGAACCTGAGACTCCATCCCCATAAAGGCGATCTTGGCTTTCATGGCTTCGGCCTGGCTCTGTTTGCGGAACGAGCCGCACTGCATCTGGTAGGGGCCACCCAGTTCCTGTTTCGGCACCTCAACCTCGACCTCTTTCTCAGGCAGGGTCTCGATGTACTCCCAGGTTTCCTGTGGTTTCTCCGGCAGGGCCGGTTCGGGCTTGCTGGGCTTGGTCGTCGGCTGCGGCACCGGCACGACCACCGGGGCTTCGGTGACCGGTTGGTCTTCCGATGCTCCCTGAATCGACCAGAGGAAATAGCCAAAACCGCCGATCAGGGCGATCACCAGCACCAGTTTCAGCCAGGGAAAGGCCGGTTTGGCTGCGGCTTTGCGGCCTTTGGCGCGCGGCTTGCGGCCGCGCTTGGCGTAGTCCCGGGTAGCCATGGATTACATGCGCTCCAGGGTGTTGATGCCCAGCAGGCCCAGGCCGACCTTGAGGGTGTTGGCGGTGGCCAGGCACAGGCGCAGGCGGCTGGCTTTGACGTCGTCGGCGACGTCGTCCTTGTTGATGGGGCAGGCCTCGTAGAAGCTCATGAAGGCACCGGCCAGCTCAAACAGGTAGGTACACATCAGGTGAGGAGCACCCTTGGCGGCAACGCCATGAACCACGTCGTTCAGCTGCACCAGCTTCTGCGCCAGTGCTTCCTCTTTATCGTGCTCGAGGGTGATGCTGCCATTGAGGTCGGCGGCGTTGACACCGGCCTTGCGGAAGATCGACTGAATGCGGCTGTAGGCATACAGCATGTACGGGGCGGTGTTGCCTTCAAAGGTCAACATGTTGTCCCAGTCGAAGACGTAATCGGTGGTGCGGTTCTTGGACAGATCCGAGTATTTCACCGATGCCATGGCCACGGTGGTGGCGATGGTGTCCAGCTCCTCAGCCTGCAGATCCGGGTTCTTGTCACCGATCAGCTTGATGGCGCGCTGATGGGCTTCTTCCAGCAGATCGGCCAGTTTCACCGTACCGCCGCTGCGGGTTTTGAACGGCTTGCCGTCCTTGCCCAGCATCATGCCAAAGGCGCAGTGCTCGGTGGTGGTTGTGTCAGGCAGGTAACCGGCCTTACGGGCGATCAGCCAGGCTTGTTGCAGGTGCTGAGCCTGACGGGAATCGATAAAGTACAGGATGCGGTCGGCGGAAAAGGTGTCGACCCGGTACTTGGCGGCGGCGATGTCGGTGGTGGTGTACAGGAAGCCACCGTCGCGCTTACGGATAATCACCCCCATGGGGTTGCCGTCTTTGCCCTTGTACTCATCGAGGAAGACCACGGTGGCGCCGTCGTCTTCTACCGCCAGGCCTTGCTGGGTCAGGTCGGCGACCACTTCTGGCAGCAGGGCGTTGTACAGGCTTTCCCCCATGACGTCGTCATTGCTCAGGGACACGTTGAGGCGGTCGTAGATGGCCTGGTTCTGAGCCATGGTGATGTCCACCAGCTTCTTCCACATGGTGCGGCAGTACTCGTCGCCGCCCTGCAGTTTGACCACGTAGTTACGGGCACGCTCGGCGAAGGCGTCGTCTTCGTCGTAGTGCTTCTTGGCTTCGCGGTAGAAGGCTTCCAGATCGGACAGGTCCATATCGGAGGCGCTTTCGTTCTCCATCTTCTCCAGGTAGGCGATCAGCATGCCGAACTGGGTGCCCCAGTCGCCGATGTGGTTGGCGCGAATCACCTTGTGACCCAGGAACTCCAGGGTACGGGTGACGGCGTCACCGATGACGGTGGAGCGGATGTGGTGCACCGCCATCTCTTTGGCGACGTTTGGCGCCGAGTAGTCGGTCACGATGGTCTGAGGTGCAGCGACGGCGGCCACATTGGCGCGGCTGTCGGTGGCAATGGTTTCGATCTGCTTGCCGAGCCAGCCGGCATCGAGGAAGAAGTTGATGAAACCGGGGCCGGCGATCTCAACCTTGGACACCAGTTCCGAGGCCGGCAGGGTGTCGATGATCAGTTGCGCCAGTTCACGGGGATTCTTCTTGGCAGGCTTGGCCAGCATCATGGCCAGGTTGGTGGCCAGGTCGCCGTGGCTTTTGTCCCGGGTTCGGTCTACCTGAACGCGAGGCGCAGCCTCGGCTGGAATGTGGCCATTCTCTTTCAGGAGAGTGACAGTCTGTTCAAGTAACTGCTGGATATGTTCTTTCATCGCGACACCGAAAAACTCTATGGGGACAGGCCGGATAACGGCTGATAATCAAACCGCACATTTTAGCGCCTAAAGCGCCTAATACCAACGCTTTGTTTGCCCGGTAACCGAGTTTATTGTCGTTGTGAGTCAGTGGCGGTGATTTTGCTTCAGTAGCGGCTTACAACAGGTCCTGAGGATCCCGCTCCAGATGCCAGCGACAGCGCTTGGCCGAGGGCAACTGCTCGATGCGGGGTAACGCATGCTCCAGCGCCTGTTGCAGGTGTTTGCGATCGTTGGCCAGCAGCAGGGTGTGGTAGCGGAATTTTCCCGCTTTGCGCTCCATGGGGGCGGGCATCGGCCCGACCCGCTGAATCGGCAGGGCATCAAAGCAGTGGTTGGCGTCATTGAGGAACTGCTGCGCCTGGTTGGCGTAGGTGGCTTCGGCGCGAATGATCGCCATCTGTCCGGCCGGTGGCAGCATGGCGTCCATCCGCTCTTTCAGGGCGGCATCGGCAAAGGGGCCGTAACCCTGGGTGGTCAGCTGATGCAGCAGCGGATGGTCCGGCTGGTGGGTCTGCAGGATCACTTCGCCGGGTTTGCTGGCACGGCCAGCGCGGCCAGCCACCTGGATGTACAACTGCGCCAGACGCTCCGAGGCCCGAAAGTCGGCGGAGAACAGGGCGCCGTCCACATCCAGCAGCCCCACCAGGGTCACATCGGGAAAGTGGTGCCCCTTGGCGAGCATCTGGGTGCCAATCAGGATACGGGCTTCGCCGCGGCGAATCTTTTCCAGCAACTGATTGAGGCTGCCTTTGCGGGAGGTGGTATCTCGGTCGATGCGCACCACCGGGTACTGGGGGTAGCGCTGCACCAGGGCTTGTTCCAGTTGCTCGGTGCCGACGCCCTGGGTAAACAGCTGGGTCGAGCCGCACTCGTGGCACTGATGCGGCAGGCGTTTCTGGCTGCCGCAATGGTGGCACTGCACCATGCCCGAGCCCTGATGCACCGTATAGAAGGCGTCGCAGCGGCTGCAGCCATGGAGGTGGCCGCATTCGTGGCACAGCAGTGCCGGGGCAAAGCCGCGACGGTTAAGAAACAGCATCACCTGATTGCCGGCCTCCAGATGCTGCTCCATCTTTTCCAGCAGTTGCCTGGACAGGCCGGCGTCCAGGTTTTGCAGGCGCAGATCGACGATGCGCTGCTTTACGTGCTGGGCCACCCCGGCGCGTGCGGTCAGTTGCAAGCGTTTGTATTTGCCGCTGGCAACGTTATACAGGCTTTCCATCGATGGGGTGGCGGAGCCCAGGATGATCGGCACTTGCTGCAACTGGGCCCGCATTACTGCCAGATCGCGGCCGTGGTAACGAAAGCCCTCCTGCTGCTTGAAGCTGGCGTCGTGCTCTTCATCGATGATGATCATCCCCAGCTTGGGCATGGCGGTGAACAGGGCCGAGCGAGTGCCGAGCACGATGCCGAGGGCGCCGGCCTGGGCCTGTTGCCACACCTGCAGGCGTTCGTTGTCGTTCATGGCCGAATGCAGCACCCCCACCGGGACCGGAAAACGTCGCTGAAAGCGTTCAATGGTCTGCGGGGTCAGGCCGATCTCAGGCACCAGTACCAACACGGTTTTGCCGGCGCGAAGAATCGGCTCCATCAGGTGCAGATAGACCTCGGTCTTGCCGGAGCCGGTGACCCCTTCCAGTAGATAGGCGCCGAAATGATCCAGATCGCCGCTGATGGCCGCGACCGCCACCGCTTGCTCCCGGTTCAGTACCTGCGGCGTCTCACCCAGCGTGACTTGTTGGTGCCAGTCGGTATCGAAACTCAAGGCTCGTTCGCCGGCCTCGATCAAGCCCTTATCGGCCAGGGCCTTCAGTGCCTGGCGACTGAATTCCAGTTTGCTGACGTCGCCGTCGGCGATCTGAGTCTGGGTCTGCAGGTAGGCCAGCAGGCGTTGCTGCTGAAAGGCGCGTTTAAGGCCATCGAGGTCGGCGCGGCGGCCGGCCTCGGTCAGTTGCCACAGCTTGATCGGCTGTGGCTGCGCCGACTCTCCCTGTCGCAGTTTCACCGGCAGCAGCTGATTCAGTACCATGCCTATGGGGCTGCAATAATACCGCGCCGCCAGGCGGGACAACTGCCACAGAGTGTCGTCCAGCACCGGCGCCGGGTCCAGCCCCCGGTCGATGGGTTTCAGTTTGTTGTCCGGCAGATCGCTGTGGTCACTGATGGTCACCACCACGCCGACCATCGATTGACGGCCAAACGGCACTTCGACCCGACAGCCGGGCTGCGGCAGTGGTTGGTCAGCAGCAGGTAAATAGCTGAACAGTTGGCGAAGGGGAACGGGCAGGGCGACCTGAATGTACACTGAGCTGTCTCATTATAGTAGCGGCATGGGCTCCGGGTGCTGGCGGGACCCGGTTTTTGCTGCCATCGCAGGGATCCTGCCACGGCGCCTGACTACCCTATCAGAGCTGGAACAATGATACTATGGAGGCGGATTGATGCTTGCGGCGGTTGGTTACATCATGTACCATTACGCGCCTTAAAATTGTCAATAACGACGTATGGTGTCCGGCTTTGGATCGGATAGCGATACGGCCTTAACTGAGGTTTTCCCAATGAAACAAGGTATTCACCCAGAGTACGCTGAAATCAATGCTACTTGCTCTTGCGGTAACGTAATCAAGACTCGTTCTACCGTAGGTAAAGATCTGCACCTGGACGTATGTTCTTCTTGTCACCCATTCTACACCGGTAAGCAGAAAGTTCTGGACACCGGCGGCCGTGTGGACAAGTTCAAGAAACGTTTCGGCGCGCTGTCTTCCAAGTAAGCCGACCCGTTTTAGGAAAAGGGCACCCATTGGGTGCCCTTTTTCGTTGCGGTCTGAAATAAATTCGACCCAAACAGACTATTTAAATTGGTCAGTCTTTTTTACCATTCAAATAGCCAAAACCCGCCATTAAACTGACATTTTTCCCTATATTACTGTCAGTGCTGAATTAGTTTATTTTTTCATTTAGTCACTTTTACTGAACGATGCATGAGTATTTTGTTACTTTTGCCTTGTTGGCAATGAAACTGGTCGGAATTGCCTGTTATATCAAGCGCTAATGACAACATCGGTTGCAAATTCAGGCCAGAGGAGTAAGGTTTCATGCGACTGTACCCCTCCCTTAAAATAAATGTAGTGACTGGAATTAAGAGAATGGCAGACCTCCGCGAACAAGCGCTCGAATATCACGCCCAACCCGTTGCCGGCAAAATCAGTATTGCCCTGACAAAGCCAGCGGAAACACAACACGATCTGGCTTTGGCATACAGCCCGGGTGTTGCTGAACCGGTTCGTGAAATCGCCTCCAACCCTGCAGATGCTTATAAATACACCAACAAAGGCAATCTGGTTGCGGTGATCACCAACGGCACCGCGATTCTGGGTCTGGGCAACCTGGGCCCTCTGGCCTCGAAACCGGTAATGGAAGGCAAGTCTCTGCTGTTTAAGCGTTTCGCCAATATCGATTCCATCGACATTGAGGTGAAGCACCGCACTCAGGAAGAGTTTATCGATACCGTCGCCAACATTGCCGACACCTTCGGCGGCATCAACCTGGAAGACATCAAGGCACCGGAGTGTTTTGAAATCGAGAAGCAGCTGGTTGAGCGCTGCCAGGTACCGGTGTTCCACGATGACCAGCACGGCACCGCCATTGTGACCGCGGCGGGCATGCTCAACGCGTTGGAGATTCAGGGCAAGAAGCTGGAAGAATCCACCATCATCTGTCTGGGAGCCGGTGCGGCGGCCATTGCCTGCATGGAGTTGCTGATTAAGTGCGGCGCCGTGCGCGAAAAAATCTACATGTTGGATCGCAAAGGGGTGATTCACACCCGTCGCGATGATCTCAACGAATATAAGAAGCTGTTTGCCAACAACACCGATAAGCGCACCCTGACCGATGTGATTCAGGATGCCGACGTGTTTGTGGGGGTGTCTGGCCCGGATCTGCTGACCGAAGAGCAGGTTAAGTTGATGGGCGACAAGCCGGTGCTGTTTGCCTGCTCCAACCCGGATCCGGAGATTCGTCCCGAGCTGGCCAAGGCCGCACGCCCGGATGTGATCATGGGAACCGGTCGCAGCGACTACCCGAACCAGGTCAACAACGTGCTGTGCTTCCCGTTCATCTTCCGTGGTGCCCTGGACGTTCGTGCCCGGGCCATCAACGACGAGATGAAGGTGGCGGCGGTGGAAGCGATTCGTGAACTGGCCAAGGAGCCGGTACCGCAGTCGGTACTGGATGCCTACCAGGTCAGCAGCCTTAGCTTTGGTGCCGAATACGTGCTGCCCAAGCCGATGGATCCACGCCTGCTGCCTCGAGTGGCCAAGGCGGTGGCTCAGGCGGCCATTGAGTCCGGTGTGGCGGAGATCGAGACCCTGCCGGACCACTACATGATCGATTAACGCCGACCGGCGACAATTGAGGCAGCGCATGGCGCTGCCTTTTTTTTGAGTAACACCCCACCTTGCCACTGGTGGTGAATTGGTCGGCAGGCCTCAGTGCGACAGCATCGGCGGCAGAATTCGCTGTGCATGGCTATTCAGTGCGGATGCAAAGTCTGTCGTTATTAATAATAAGTTACTGATTTACATGTTTAAATTGTTTAATTGATTGCACTCGCTCATGATATCTTATCGGATTAACCCCGATGGTATTTGGAGAGATGATGAAAAGAACAATCGGTTCCGGGCTGGTGTTGCTGGCCATGTTGGGCTCCAGCGCCGCCATGGCGGCAGTGGATCAGACCGGCTTTTATGTGGGCGGTTTTGTTGGCAGCACCACCCTGGAAGTGGAAGATTTTGATAAGTCGGAAGCGGGCTTTGGTGCCTACGGCGGCTATAACTTCAACGAGTGGTTCGGGCTGGAATCGACGCTGTTCGTTACCAGCGAATACAAGCTGGAAGATGAAGATGAAGCCTATGCTGCGGCGTTCACCATTGCGCCGAAGTTTACCGCTGTTATCAATGACACCTTCTCGGTCTACGGCAAACTGGGCCTGGCCAGCATGCTGGTGAGTGTCGATACCCGCCTTGGCGATCAGGATTTCTACGGTGTCGGCTTTATGTGGGGCCTGGGCGTGAACGCAGCCCTGACCGACAACCTCAACCTGCGTCTGGGTTATGAGTCCATGAGCGGCGATCTGGAGCACGAAGACTTCAGTCGTATTGAGATCGATACCGATCTGTCTCAGATTAACCTGGGCCTGCACTACCAGTTCTAAACAGTCAGCAATCAAAAGGGGGCCATCAGGCCCCCTTTTTTGTATTCAGCTCAGCAAGGCTGGCGGGCAGCGAAAACGGCCCCAGTGGCGGCCGCATTGCTGTGAACCCAGACAGCAATCAGTCCAGGTCTTCCCAGGTGATGCCCAGCGCTTCCATCTGCTCTTTGGCGGCAGCGGGAATGGTGTCGGGGCGATCCTTTCTCAGATCCTCATCGACCGGCAGCGGTTGACCGGTGAAGGCGTGCAGAAACGCCTCGCACAGCAGTTCGCTGTTGGTGGCGTGACGCAGGTTTCCGACCTGGCGCCGAGTACGCTCGTCGGTCAGCAATTTCAACACACCCAAGGGGATGGACACGGTGATTTTCTTCACCTGTTCACTCTTTTTCCCGTGCTCTGCGTACGGGCTGATGTATTCACCACTCCACTCTGTGCTCATTCTTAGCTGCCTTAAACGTAAGTTAACGGGGCAAATTTTAACGACTCCGGCGGTGGAGTCAACTTGTCGACATCTTAACCTATAAACGTTTAGACGTCTAAACGCCTTGACGCCCAAATTTAGATTGGTTACTTTGGACGTCCAGACATCTTGCGATCACAGAATAATCAGGAGCCACGGATGAGTACCCCAAAGCCAGCCACCATTGCCGCCCGTGAGGGCATCGACAGCGATCTGACTCATGGCGCCGTGGTGCCACCCATCTACCTGTCCAGCAACTACACCTTTGCGGACTTCAACCAGCCCCGCCAGTACGACTACACCCGCTCCGGCAACCCGACCCGGGACACCCTGGCGTCGGCGATTGCCCAGCTGGAGCAAGGTCACGATGCGGTGATCACCGCCACCGGCATGGCGGCAGTGACCCTGGCGGTCAGCCTGCTGAAGCCCGGCGAGCGCCTGGTGGTGCCCCACGACTGTTATGGCGGCAGCTACCGTCTGTTTACTAACCTGGCGGCCAAAGGTGCCTTCGAGTTGTCGGTGGTCGATCAAGGCGACGAAGCCGCCCTGGCGCAGGCATTGGCGTTGAATCCGAAAATGGTGTGGCTGGAAACTCCAAGCAACCCGTTGCTGCGGGTGGTGGATGTGGAGACCGTGTCTCGGCAGGCCAAGGCCGTCGGTGCCCTGGTGGTGGCCGACAACACCTTCCTGTCGCCGGTGCTGCAGCAGCCGTTGACTCTGGGGGCCGACATTGTCATTCACTCCACCACCAAGTACATCAACGGCCACTCCGATGTGGTGGGCGGCGCGGTGGTGGCCAAAGACCCGGAGTTGGCAGAGTCACTGGCCTGGTGGGGCAACTGCCTGGGGATCACCGGTGCGCCGTTCGACAGTTTCCTGACCCTGCGTGGCCTTCGAACCCTGCCATTGCGGATGAAGCAGCACCAGGCCAACGCCGAAGCGGTGGTGGCGCTGTTGCAGGCGCACCCGGCGGTGGCCCGAGTGCACTATCCCGGGTTGGAAAGCCACCCCGGTCATGAGTTGGCCCGGCGTCAGCAATCCGGCTTCGGCGCCATGCTCAGTTTTGAGCTTAAGGGGGGCGAAACCGAAGTGCGCGCCTTCCTCAGTCGCTTGCAGCTGTTCTCGCTGGCGGAAAGCCTGGGCGGGGTCGAGAGCCTGGTGGCACACCCTGCCACCATGACCCATGCGGCCATGGATCCCGAGGCCCGTGTGGCTGCCGGCATCGAGGAGACTCTGATTCGTTTGTCGGTCGGCATTGAAGACAGCGAGGATTTGGTGGCGGATCTGAGTCAGGCACTGGGATAAGGAGCAGCAGAGTGAGCGGTAAGCAGCTTCATAAATTCGGGGGATCCAGCCTGGCCGATGCCGAGTGCTATCGGCGAGTGGCCCACGTCATTCAAACCCAGGGCCAGTGTGGCGATCTGGTGGTGGTGTCGGCGGCGGGTAAGACCACTAACGCGCTGTTGAAACTGGTGGCTCTGGCCAGCAGTGATCTGGCCTGGCAGCCGGAGCTGGAGGCGGTGATCGGCTTCCAGCAGCAACTGGTGCAGGCCCTGCTCGGTGAGCAGGGCGCCGGCCTGGCTGCGGCCTTGGACGTGGATCAGCGGCAGTTGCAGCAGCTGCTGCAATGTCAGGGCGTCGACGGTGCCGAGGTTCAGGCTTTTGGTGAGTTGTGGTCGGCGCGGTTGCTGGCGGCGTTGTTGTGTCAGCAGGGGGCACCCGCCACGGCACTGGATGCCCGTGATTTTCTGATTCTGCACACCGGGGTACAGCCACAGCCGGATTGGGCGGGGTCGGCACAGCGGTTGCATCGCTGTCTGGCCGAGCGCCCCAATCAGCGGCTGGTGATTACCGGCTATTACGGCAGTGATGGCGGCGGCCGCACCCGGCTGTTGGGGCGCAACGGTTCCGATTACAGCGCCACTTTGATTGCCGCGCTGGCGGAGGTGGCCGAGGTGACCATCTGGACCGATGTCGCCGGCATCTATAATGCCGACCCCAACGTGCTTACCGACGCCCGATTGCAATCCAGCCTCAGTCTCGACGAGGCCGATCAACTGGCCAAGCTGGGGTCGCCGGTGTTGCACTGTCGAAGCTTGCAGCCGCTGCGGCAGGTGAACCTGACCCTCAATGTTCGATCCAGTTTTACCCCGGACGCCGACTATACCCGCATCCTGCCGTCGGGCAGCGAGCAAACCGAGCCGGTGGTCACCAGCCTGAACCAGGTGGCGCTGCATCAGTGGCAGGGAGAGGCCATCGACTTTGACCGCTTGCTGGGGTGGTTGGCTCAACAGGGGATTACGCCTCTGGCCAGTTACCCGCAGTCGTTGTCGTTGGCGCTGACGTCGGAGCAATCCCGCAGCCTGGGCGAAGCCCTGCTTACTCAGGCGGCCTCACTGGGGTTGAGTCAGCCGAGCAGGGATGACAGTTATGGCCTGGTGGGGGTCGTGAGCCAACATCCGGCGCGGTTGGCGGGGGCGTTTTCCCGCCTGTTGGGGCGACGCGCATTGCCGTGTTTCCGCCATCCTCAGGCGCTGGTCAGCCTGGTGCCACAATCACAAGTCAACGCCTTGGTGGCCTCGGTGCACCGCCGCTGCGCCGGGCCACGTAAGCGCATCGGTATCGTGCTGGCTGGTAAAGGCAACATCGGCAGCGCCTGGCTGGATCTGTTTGCCCGTCAGCAGTTGGGCCTGAATGACGAACTGGAAGCGGAATTGAGGCTGGTGGGGATCGTCGGTTCCGAACACTACCTGATTGACGAGAATGGCCTGTGTCCACGGCAATGGCAGCAGGCGTATGACCAGCATGCCCGGCCGTTCAACAAGCTGGAGTGGTTGTCGCAGGCCGCCGACCTGAATCTGGATGAGGTGGTGCTGTTGGACATTACCGCCAGTGCCTCCCTGGGGCTGAATTACCCGGCCATTGTCGAGGCCGGCCTGCACGTGGTCAGTGCTAACAAACAGGCGGGCAGTGGTCCGAATGCCTTCTATCAGGAGTTGCAGCGACAGCTGTCTAATTGCCACCGCTACTGGCGATACAACGCTTCGGTGGGGGCCGGTCTGCCGGTGTTCTACAGCATCGACGATCTTAAGCGCAGTGGTGATGCCATCAACGGCGTCTCCGGTGTGTTTTCCGGCACCCTGAGCTGGCTGTTCGACCACTTTGACCGCCAGGATTCGTTCTCTGAGTTGGTGTTGCAGGCCAAGGCCGACGGCCTGACCGAACCGGATCCCAGGGACGATTTGTCTGGCCGGGATATGCAGCGTAAGTTGTTGATATTGGCTCGTGAATTGGGGTTAACCCTGGAGCTCGAGCAGATCGAGCTGGAATCGCTGGTACCGGCGAACCTGGTGGATGTACCGCTGAATGAATTTTTGCAGCGCATTGGCGAGCTGGATGAGGCCATGGCCTCGGCGGCGCAGCAGGCTCGGGCCGAGGGCAAGGCGCTGCGCTATGCCGCCAGCCTGGTGATCGACGCTGACCGGGTTCAGGCCCGGGTCGGTCTGGAGCGGGTCGAACCCGACCACCCCTTTGCCACTTTGCCGGCCGGGGACAATCAGTTTTTGTTTTTGAGTAAGCACTACCCCAATGGGCTAGTGATTCAGGGGCCGGGGGCCGGACGGGAAGTGACCGCCGCCGCCGTACAGTCTGACTTCGTCGCCATTTGTCGGCGTCTGTTGCACTGAGTAACGCACGTTTCAAAGGAGCAGTACCATGGGATTTCATCACGCACAGCAGTTAGAAGCCTTGAACGAGCGTCTCAGCCATCTTAAGGACATTCAGGTTTCATTCGAGTTCTTTCCACCGTCATCGGAATCCATGGAACAGACACTGTGGCAGTCCATCGAGCGGTTGCAGCCCCTCAAGCCCCGCTTCGTGTCGGTCACTTACGGCGCCAATTCCGGGGTGCGGGATCGCACTCACAAGGTGATTGAGAAGATTCACACCGAGACCGAACTGGTGGCGGCTCCGCACCTGACACTGGTGGATGCCAGCGACGAGGAGTTGCGTGTTCTGGCTCGGCAGTATTGGCAGCAGGGGGTGCGCCACATCGTCGCCTTGCGCGGCGATCTTCCGGAAGGGCAAGGTCGGCCAGACCGGTTTGCTTCCGATCTGGTGTCACTGCTGAAGCAGGAGCACGATTTCGAGATCTCGGTGGCAGCCTACCCGGAAGTGCACCCGGAAGCTCGCAATGCTCAGGCGGATCTCATCAACCTCAAGCGCAAGGTCGATGCCGGCGCCACTCGGGCGATCACTCAGTTCTTCTTCGACATCGAGGCCTACCTGAGATTTCGCGACCGCTGCGCCGCGGCCAACATCGATGTGGAGATCGTGCCCGGGATTCTGCCGGTCACCAACTACCGTCAGTTACTGAAGTTCTCTGAGTTTGCCAAGGTGCATGTGCCCAATTGGCTGCACCACATGTTTGATGGCCTGGATGAAGACCCGGCCACCCGCAAGCTGGTGGGGGCCAACGTCGCCATCGAGATGGCCAAGGTGTTGGCCAAGGAGGGGGTCAAGGAGTTTCACTTCTACACCCTCAACCGGGCCGAACTCAGCTACGCCATCTGCCACGCTCTGGGTGTGCGCCCGACCAGCTGATCGAGATTGGAGGACGGTTGAATTCTAGCGGCACGTCACGGGCGTGCCGCTGTGTTTTGAGACTGGGTCATGAACCGGCGGACGCGGTCAGCATAAGCCCAGAAGATTTTGTGACCATTCTTGTGATTTCGCTCTAAATTTTAGCAAGTTGCGTTTAGATTCACAGGTGCAACTTTGACGGCTGTCATGTTTAGGAATCGCCGCTTTTGTCAAAATACTGACACCCTACACTCAAACAAGTATCCCATGCGCAACAATCAACCCGTGACCCAGACCGAGAAGACGCTCAGCATCGATTCCATCCTGCTGTCGACCACGGATCTGGAGGGCAACATAAAATACGCGAATGAGGATTTCACTAGCATTTGTGGTTTCTCGTTTGAGGAACTGCATCGCCAGCCTCACAACATTGTCCGTCACCCGGATATGCCGCCGGTGGCGTTCGAGTCGATGTGGTCAACGGTGAAAACCGGTCAGCCGTGGATGGGGCTGGTCAAAAACCGTTGCAAGAATGGCGACTATTACTGGGTCAATGCCTACATTGCCCCGGTCTATGAAGATGGCGTGCTGCACGAGTATCAGTCGGTGCGGCGCAAACCCACCGAGGCTCAGGTTAAGTCGGCCGATCGCATCTACAAGGCGGTCAATGCCGGTAAGACCCCCAGGGAGCTGAAGCCAGACTGGCTCGGTTTTGGCGGTCGACTGATGGCGTGGACCCTGCTGACGGTGCTGCTGACGGCGTACGGTGCCAGCTTTTCGCCGCTGCTGGCGGGTGTGGTTGGGGCCGTGGTGGCCTCGCTGGGGATCTACAGTATGATGGCGCCGTTTCGGACGCTGGTGGATACCGCCACCAACATCATTGACGACCCCATTGCCTCGGCGGTGTACACCAATCGCCAGGATGAAATCGGTAAAATCGATCTGGCGATGCACTTCCTGGTGACCGAGACTGGCGGTGTGGTGGGCAGGATGGCCGACTCCGCCGGCTCCATCAGCGTGCAGAGTACCGATCTGAATGGCACCATCAATGAGACCCGCGAGCGCGCCGACAGTCAGAGCCAGCAGACCAGCCAGGCGGCCACCGCCATGGAGGAGATGACCGCCAGCTTTGCCGAAGTGAACAACAACACCCAGACCGCCGCCGAAGAGATGGGTGCCAGCCATCAGGCTGCCGAATTGGGCCACGAGCGGTTGGTGACGGTGATCGACGCCATCAATAAGCTCAGTGATGAGGTGGGCCATTTCTCTGAGGTGGTGGAATCCATTGAACAGGACAGTCGCGACATCAGTGGCGTGCTGGAGGTGATTCGTGGCATTGCCGAACAGACTAATTTGCTGGCGCTGAATGCGGCCATCGAAGCCGCCCGGGCCGGTGAGTCTGGCCGAGGCTTTGCGGTGGTGGCCGACGAAGTGCGGCAGTTGTCCAGTCGCACCAGCGAATCGACGGCGCAGATCGAAGAGATCGTGAATAAGTTCCAGGACAGCACTCGCCGGGCCACCGAGGCGATGCAGGCCGGTCAAAGCCAGGCGTCGCGTTCGGTTAACCTGGCGGAAGAGGCCGATGCGGCGTTTGAGTCGTTGCGGGCCTCCATCAACCGCATCAGTGGCATGGCGGAGGAGAACGCCTCGGCCATGAGTCAGCAGACCACGGTAGCGGCGGAGATCAGTGAAGCGATTCAGGTGATCAGTGAGCTGGCTCAGGAAAGCCTGCAGCAGACCGAACTGGCCAAGGATCGCGGCGATCAGATGAACCGCCTTTCCTACAAGACCCATAACCTGTCGCAGCAATTCTGGCAGCAAAGCGTACAGCGGGACTATTAACGCGTCGGCGTCAGGCCGATGTGAGCGGGTTCCCGCAGGTTGTGTCACTAACCTGCGGGATTTTATGTATTTATGTGTTTAACGCCATGAAAGGGTGGAAGTTTGTCCTTTTCTGAGATTGTTATTCGTTAACACATGAATAACTTGATGTGGGTCATATTCCCCACCTGAACGGTTTGCCAGAATGGCGCCTTATCCCAAAAAACATCATAACTATGCGTGATAATCAACCGGTTACCCAGAAAGAGAAGCCCCTAAGCCGCGACTGCATTTTGCTGTCGACCACGGATCTGAATGGCAACATCAAGTACGCCAACGAGACGTTTATCGAGGTGGGGGAGTACTCGTTTGAAGAGTTGCACCGTCAGCCTCACAACATCATGCGCCACCCGGACATGCCTGGAGTGGCGTTTAAGTCGTTGTGGGATCGCGTAAAGTCAGGACAGCCCTGGATGGGGATGGTGAAAAACCGCTGCAAAAGCGGCGATCACTATTGGGTCAATGCCTATGTGGCACCGGTGTATGAGGACGGCAAGCTGCACGAATTGCAATCGGTGCGCCGCAAGCCCACGGCCGAGCAGGTCGCGTCGGCCGACCGCATCTACAGGGCGGTCAACGCCGGTAAAACGCCGAAAGAGATGCGCAAAGATTGGCTCGGCTTCGGCGGCAAGATGATGCTGTGGGCCTCGGCCGTGACTGCCGGTACCGCGGCCGGCGCGGCCTACTCGCCGCTGATGGCCGGGGTGGTGGGCGCGGTGCTGGGCGTGGCCGGCATCTATGTGATTCTGTCGCCACTGCGCAAACTGGTGGATACCGCCACCAGCATCATCGACGATCCCATCGCCGGGGCGGTGTACACCGGGCGTCAGGATGAGATCGGTAAGTTGGATCTTGCCATGCACTACCTGGTAACCGAAACCGGCGGCGTGGTGGGTAGAATGGCGGACTCGGCCGGTTCTATTAGCGGCCAGAGCAGCAACCTTAACGTCACCATCAATGAAACCCGCGAGCGGGCCGACAGTCAGAGCCAGCAGACCAGCCAGGCGGCCACCGCCATGGAGGAGATGACCGCCAGCTTCGCCGAAGTGAACAACAACACTCAGAAGGCCGCCGAAGAGATGGGCGCCAGCCATCAAGCCGCCGAACTGGGTCATGAACGCTTGATGACGGTGATCGACGCCATCAACAAGCTCAGCATCGAAGTGGGCCACTTCTCCGAGGTGGTGGAATCCATCGAGCAGGACAGCCGTGACATTAACGGCGTACTGGAAGTGATTCGTGGCATCGCCGAGCAGACTAACTTGCTGGCGTTGAACGCCGCCATTGAAGCGGCCCGGGCCGGCGAATCCGGCCGTGGCTTTGCGGTGGTGGCGGATGAGGTACGGCAACTGTCTAGCCGCACCAGTGAGTCGACGGCCCAGATTGAAACCATCGTCTCCAAGTTCCAGGACAGCACCCGTCGGGCCACCGCTGCCATGGAAGCGGGCCAGACCCAGGCATCGCGATCGGTCAACCTGGCCGAGGAAGCCGATGCGGCGTTTGAGTCGCTGCGGGCCTCCATCAATCGCATCAGCAGCATGTCAGAGCAAAACGCCACGGCCATGAGCCAGCAGACCACGGTGGCCAGTGAGATCAGCCAGGCGATTCAGGTGATCAGCGAGCTGTCCACCGACAGCCTGGAGCAGACCGAGCAGGCCAAAGATCGCTGCGAACAGATGAGCCGTCTGTCCAGCAAGACTCACCACTTGTCACAGCAGTTCTGGAAGCAGAGCGTTCAGCGCGAATACTGATTCGAGTCGGTTTCTGTTGCGACCCAGCGCCCCGATGACATCGGGGCGTTGTTGTTTCTGCCCTAAAACAACCACTGGGCGGTCAGTTGACCGTAACCGGCGTCGCCCTGATCGGCGTGCTGCCACGGGTTGCTGCTGTCCATGACTCGATATTGACCGGCCTCAACACCGACCACCAACTCCCGGGTCAGATTGCTGAACAGGTTGATGCCCCAGTGAGCCCGGTCGCTGCGGGCCACTTCGGTTCGAGTGCGGCCGTAAAAGACGGTGGAGCGCAGGCTGTCGCCCCAGAAGTGACGATAGGCCACCATGGCGGCGGTGGTGGTTTCCAGCTCCCCGTAGCTGATGTCGGTGGCGGCGCCGGTGCCCACATAACGGCCCAGGTTGCCATAGTGCAGTTGCAGGCGAAGATCGTCCTGCCCCGGCAGTCGCAGCCGTGCGGCCAGCGAGGCGCCCAAGGCCACCTCGGCCAGACCGTCGGGGTCCAGATAGCGGGCCAAAGCCGACAGTGACAGGTTGCCCCAGTCGCCATGGCTGTCCCGGCGAACAATCAGGTCCGGCACGCGGTCGTTGTCGGTGCTGATCCATTGAGGTTCCTTGTCGGGCGTGGTGGCCTGGGTGCCCCAGGTATGGGGGTTTTCCAGGGCCAGTTGCCAGGCACCGCTTTGATAGCGAATCAGCCCTTGCCTGATCATGGCCTCGCCCACCAGTGGGCCACCGAGGTTAGTGGTTTCCGGAAAGGTGCTGGTGTTGACCAGGGTCGACCAGGTTTGGCCGGCGGTGAATCCGGCGTAGCTGAAGTAGGCGTGGCGTAACCTCGGACTGTAGGAGTTGGAAATTACGCTGTTGCCCTGGCTGGAGCCGACAAAATCGATCTCGGCAAAGCCGTGAACGCCTTCCCGGCTCAGGCCGAGGTTAAAGCGGCTCTCCTGGGCACTGAACTGCATCCGCTGGGCAGGTTTGGAGACCGCGCCGCTGCCGGTCCAGCCCTGAGTGAAGGGCACGGTGCCGTCGATGTAGCGCATCCCAGCCTTGATGAAGCCTCCGGCCTTGAGCGTCAGCTCGTCGGCCCGTGTCGGCACCGCAGTGGTGCAGGCCAGCAGAGTGAAAATCGTAACAACTAAGGCGGGGGTGGATCGCTGGCTCAGGGTCGGGCGCATGGGGGCTCTCTTCGGTAAGTGGCGCGCCAACCTTAGAGGCCAATTCGCCGTCAGCCGGTGAAGCCAGTCACGTTTTCGAAGGCCGGGAAAAGTTGTTCGTGAACCCTCTGGTGAATGTTTTTTTCCGCTGCGGTAAGGTGCCGATAATGAGCGATAAGGCAAGCCCTGTGGCAGTTATTTCCCCATTGCAATCTTGAAGATCAGACAGGAAGGAGCGGCAACATGAAGTGCCCGTCAGAGGCGTCACACCGGCAGCGTTGTAACGCCATTTTGGACGCCGCCGAGGCGCTGGTGGTGGCCGATGGCATCATCTCGTTCAACTTCTCTCAACTGGCTAAGGAGGTCGGTTGCTCCACCGGCACCCTGTATCGTTTCTTTGAACGTAAGGAAGACGCGCTGGTGTGCTTGTTTCTGCGCAATGCCACCAGCAACCACCTGCAGGGATTTGTGACCCAACACCCCGATTTGACGGCAATGGAAAAGGTGCTGCTGCCGGTGCTGTTTACCTTTGAGATGGTGCAGCGTAACCCCAGTTTCAACGCCCTGCGGTCGGTGTCGGTTAACGCCCACATCTGGAAGCTGGCCAGTGCCGACAAAGTGGCTCGGCTGCGGCAACGGGTGGACCATTTTTGGAACTGGTTTCATCAGTCGGTGGCGCAGGCGCAAGCCAGCGGCGAGCTGCAGGCCAGTCCCGACCAGGCCAGGTTGTTGGCTCAGGGGATGGTGTTTTTTCTGACTGGTGCCCTGACTCAGTTTGAAAGTCAGCTGGTGAGTGGCCGCTATCTGGGAGAGCGCAATGACACCTGCTTTGAGCATCTGTATCAGCTGATGAATCAGTATCGCTGGCACACGCCTTTTACCGAGGCGGTGTATCGGTCGCTGGCGCAGCAGGTGGCGGCCTACCTGCAGCAGCATTACCGCCGTCACCGCGACTGTGGTCATTGTCAGCAACTGGGATAAAGTCAGGTACGGCCTTGTCCATGTATGAGAGTAAGCACCAATACAGGAAGAACTGGAATGATAAAACGAGCTAACTCGGCGCTGGTGGTTGTGGCGTTGCTGGCGCTGTTGTCTGGCTGCGCCTCCATGTCGGTACAGCAGTGCCAGCAAGCCAACTGGGCTCGCATCGGCCTGACCGATGGCCAGAGTGGCGTTAGGGTGACCCGGGTGGATGACTATGTGAAAGACTGCGCGGAAGCCGGAGTTCAGGTCGCGGTGGCGGACTGGACCGAGGCCTATGAGCTGGGGTTGCTAAGTTATTGTCTGCCTGAGAATGGATTTTTGCAGGGTCGGCAAGGGCACGATTACCATAATGTTTGCCATAACGATCAATTTGTAGAGCGCTACAATCAGGGGCGGGCCCTGTACCTGAAAGAGAAGCGAATCGCCGAGATAGATACTCAACTGCAGCAGCTCGATAATCAGATTGCCGGATTGGGCGTCAGTGACGATGACAAAGAGAACCGCAAACAGCTTTGGGCCCAACGGCGGCAACTGTTGGAGGAGCGCGATCGCCTGCTCCACTCCGGCGTTACCTTCAGCATCAGTTTCTAGCCGCCACTGGGCGAAGTACCGTTATTTTTGCTGCCGGAACGCCTTGGGGGTAACTCCGATCAGGCGCCGAAAGAACTTAATGAAATTGGTGGTTTCCGAAAACCCCAGCTGATGGCCCACCTCTGCCACCGACGCGGTGCTGTGGGCCAGCAATCGCTGTGCTTCCAACGCCGTTCGCCGGTCGATCACCTGCTTGGCCGATCGCCCCTCTGCCGCCAGACAGGCACGGCTCAATGTACTTTCTGAATAGCCCAGACTCTGAGCGTAATACTGCACCTGACGCTGCTGCAAAAACTGGCGCTCCAGTGCCTGTCGAAACAGTCGGTAGGTGAGGCTGTGACGCTCTGGCTCATGATCCAGTTGTTGTTGGCGCCGCTGCAGTCGGGCCACCCTCAACAGTAGGCTCATCAGTTCATGGCGGATCAGCGCCGCGTCCAGTTCGTCGCCGTCGAACTGTTCAAAGTCGTGCCGCAGCCGGGTAAATTCAGCCCCAAGCTGAGCGGCGTCATCAGGTGACAGCGACAGCAGCGTGTGCCATTCATCGAAGCGCAGCAGGCTCAGTTGCTGCGGCAACTGCTGGCCACTGTGGTAGGGCAGGGCGTCGGGGGCGATCAGCACGATGTCGGCGTCGTAGTGGTGGTGGGTGAGCCACTGTTGAACCTGGCCGGGGCGAACGCAGACCAGGGTGCCGGGTGCCATCGGCCAATCCTCAAAATCGATGCGGTGACGACCCTGGCCGGCGGTGACCAGGATCAGCATATAGAGGTGAACCCGTTCCGGCTTTACCATGAAGTCGGCGGACACCTTGCGCTTTAACTCCGACAGCGTCATCGGTTCCAGCCCCAACCCCCTGAGCCTGGGGTTGTTAAAATTGATGTTCCGCAGGGGAAGGGCGTTGTCTTTGGATGATGGCATCGGCTGCCCTTGCTTGATTTTGACCATTGTTTGAGTCAAATGTACCTATTGGGTCGGCTTCAATAAAGGAATAATCCCCTTATTGAGATTTCGCAGTCAGTAATGAGAAAGGATTTTGACCATGAAAAGCTGGACCAAGACCGCAATAACAAGCACGGTAGTAGCGTTGTCCCTGGCCACCACGGCGTGCAGTAATACCTCTCATCAGCAGCCTGAGCCTCTGAGCAACAAGGACAAGGTGACGGCGCTGCTGAAGAGCATCGAAACCGGCGATGCCGAGCCGGTAAGCTACATCAACCCCAATAAGTACATTCAGCATAATCTCGGGGTGGCCGACGGCCTGGCGGGCTTTGGCGCCGCATTGCAGGCCCTGCCGGAGGGATCGGCCCGCGTGGATACGGTGCGGGTGTTTCAGGATGGGGACTTTGTGTTTGCCCACACCGATTACAACTTTTTTGGCCCGAAAATCGGCTTCGACATCTTCCGCTTTGAGCAGGGGCTGATCGTGGAGCACTGGGACAACCTGCAGCAGACGCCGGACGGTGCCAACCCCAGTGGCCGTACCATGATCGACGGGCCGGTTCAGGCCGAGGACCTGGACAGCACCGAGGCCAACAAGGTGTTGGTGAAAGGCTTTGTGGACGATGTACTGGTCAGCGGCAAGATGGACACCATTACTCAGTACATCGAACCGAACTACTACCTGCAGCATAACCCGGGCATCGCCGACGGCCTGGATGGGTTGGGCTCGGCGCTGGCGGCCATGGCGGAGCAGGGGATCACCATGGAGTATCAGCAGGTGCATCGAGTGCTGGGAGAAGGCAATTTCGTGTTAACCGTCAGCGAAGGAACCCTAGGGGGCCAGCACACCTCGTTCTACGATCTGTTCCGAGTCGAGAATGGCAAGATTGTCGAGCACTGGGATACCATCGAAGCCATTCCGCCGCAAAGCGAGTGGAAGAACGGTAACGGCAAGTTCTGAGCAGTAAACCGGGACATCATCATCACCCGGAAAGCAAACGCCCGGCCTAATGGCCGGGCGTTTTTTGTGGTGAGGCTAATCCAGCGGCAACTGATGGCGGCGACAAAACTCACGCCAATCCTCCGAGTAGTGAGGGTTGGTAACCACTAACTCCGGTGCATCCTGCGATAGCTTTAACTCCACCTCGTGGGCGAACAGCAGATGATGGCGGGCGCCCAGGCGAGCCCGGTCGGCATCGGTAACCGCATCGGCCAGTCGCTTCAGGTAGAAGTCGCCGCCGTTGGCGTAAATCTTGTCACCCACGATGGCGTGGCCCAGATGAGCCAGGTGGGCACGAATCTGATGTTTGCGACCGGTCACTAACTGACACTCTACCAGCGCATGGCCCTGGCCCCGGGCCAACACTCGAAACCGAGTGTGGCTGGCCTTACCCTTTTCATGGTCCGCGACCACGTGCATCTGGCAGCGAATGGGACTGTCGGCCAAGGTATTCAGCTTGCACTTCATCTCATGACTGTGCCACTGCGGATTGCCCTCAACCACCGCGTGATAGACCTTACGCTGCATCAACTCAGCCAATTTGGGCTGCCAGTGACTGGCGGCGCGCTGATCTTTGCCCATCAGCACGATGCCGCCGGTATCCAGATCGAGCCGGTGCAACAGGTGCGCCTGTTTCCAGGGGCTCTGTCGCCGCACCAGTTGCACCAGGGTGTTGTGAATATTGCGGGTGGTGCGACTGACCGGCAGGCTCGGAGGCTTGTGCACCGCGATGAGATCGGCCCCTTCCCACAGCAGTTGCCACTGCGTATCGACCTCTGGCTCGGCGTAGTTGGCGATGCGGTAGTCCAGCACCTGGCCGGCCACCAGCTCCGGATTGCCCTCGGCGAGCTGGCCATCTATCTGCACCGAGCTGCTGACTTCAAACGCCTGCCATACGGCGGTATCCAGATAGGGAAACAGTGAACGCAGAAAGTCGTACAACGGCTTGCCGGCGTCTTTGGGGGCAACGATGTCGGTGAAGGTGGCGGTCATGGGGTCTCCGTGGTTTCGGGCAGTGTAGCCTATTTGGCCATGGCCCAACACCAGCTGGAGGGACGGGAGGGGCGCTCCGGGATTGGTGAGTAAGCTGCCGGCGTCACAGCGATCTTATCACGATGACATTTATCTCGTTTCATGCTGCGAATTCTGCAATGCGGTGTTTCGGGGATCGAAATGAACTGGTTTGCCGATGTGCGTTACTCTAACGGCTATTAAATACCCAGCAGTTAGAGATGTTGATTCAGGGGTAATGTGCCTGCTTAAAAGCGGCAATACCAATACCCATCTTGGAAGAGGTGTGAACAAAATGAACTGGATTGTACTGAAATCGGTGAATTTTCAGTTTGAAACTGCAGTTATTGGTACTTCTGTGGGGTTTCAAGATATTTGTCGCCATCAGTTCTTTGACTATCACGTATCTGATGAGTCGCTAAAAAGTTTGGCAAGCATGTTTGTGGTCTCCAAATTTGATAGCAAACACATAAAACATATCGAACTGCTTTGGCGTGACCGACGGCACTCTAATTTCCAGTGTTTTGACCTCATTGATGATGGTGAGTACGTCGGTGCCATCATTGTCTGCAGTGCAAGTGATCCTGCAGTTCATGTTTTGGGGAATGGCAATAAGTTGAGCCAGCATTTGAGTCTGTCGAGCTTTAGAAAGATAAGAAGTAACAACAAGACCCGGATTATTGTTAATTTGACTGCCCTTGGATTGAGCACGGGTGAAATATCCCACCTGATGAATCTCACCAGTCGAGGTGTTGATTATCACCTGGAAAAAGCGAAACAAAGGCTTGGTGCTACCAATAAAGCAAATTTGGTATTTAAAGCCAATCAGTACGGTTGGTTATGAACTCTACCCATATCATGGAGGAACAGAAATAACCCGATTGCCAACCTATTACCTACCCATATAAAAAATTAAGATGATGATGAATACAAATAAAATGCCTGCTGCCATAGCGTTACTGTCGCTACTGGCCCTTAGCGGTTGTGGATCCGATTCGGACTCAAGCTCTGATCCACAACGCCCGATTGCTGATACTGATAAAGTCCATGAAAGCCTAGAGGTGGCCGTTACCCCGAAATCGGAATTAGAGGGAACCATCAATGTCTACCTTGGCCACTGGTACCCGTGCTCCGACCTGCATCCAGAGATGTGTACCCAAGATGCCGATCTGAATGACTTGCCGGCCATCGGGGTTCATGGTGATGAGAACGATCCTAACTGGCTGACTTACGGCCGAGGGAATCCAAACGGAACCTACAACAAGGAACATAACCGCCTGACGGCCAGGCCTGCGGCGGGGGCTGACGACTACAGCATGAAGATCAGCGCCGCCGAGCTTAAGCGTTTTGCGGCCGAATCCGTGCGCAGCGATCTCTTCATTCCCCGCCAGTACTCCGCGCTGGATGTGGTGTTGTATGTCTCCTCCATTCGAGATGATTTCGAAGTCACCCTGGGTGAATTCAACGAGGAGATGAATACCTATGAATTTACCACGTCGTTTGATGCCAATAATGACGGCGATTACGACGATGAAGGTGATTATAAGGACAGCAAAAACTGGTACGCGAGTATGTTGTACAGCGGCGGCGATGCCAAAAAAAGCAATGGTCAGCCTACCTTAGAGCCTTTTTATGATCGTATGGATGAGCTTTGGGTCAAAGAGGGCATGCACATTCGCTTTCAGCCCGAGTCCAGCATCATGACTGCCCGGCGTCAGCAAACTTTAAAGGCCGAAGTGGCGCGTTTTCATGCCGCCGGAGATAAGGTGGTTCTGCCTGAATTGCGCGTGGACTTTGGCGATGGACGCGGTCCACAGGTTGTGGCTCAGAACGTGGAGGTGAAGCCGCACAATTTGCGCCCGGACGTATTCCAAAAAGGGGTTATTACTGTCTTGGATGTCGCGCTAACCGCTCACGACGAGTATGGGGTTAAATTTGGCGTCACTTTCTGGCCGACCATTGCCACCAACGCCGATGTGGGCTCCTACGCGGTGACCGCCATCGATGAGCAACGAGCCCACGGCTTTTACGGGTGGACCTTGTATCGCGGTGAAGACTTCACCAGCAATGATTTCTTCTATCACCCGAATAAGGAGTGGCCAGTTGCCAAAGACGTACAAACGGATACGGAGTTCGGACGTGTGTGTGAGTTTCTGCGTGATGATGATGGCAACTTAAACCAGGCCGCCGCGCAGGAGTGCATCGATAATTGGTTCAATCTGTTTGGCGGTAAGAATACGCACCGAATGGCCGATACGGTGCCTATGGTCATGCCGCAGCAATACGTAATGTTCGAATGGTTTGCCAACATGGAAAACGCCTGGGAAATGGCCCATCGAAACTATGGCCCGGACGGCCAGTTCCCCATTTATGACATCGAGCGAGCGGTCGCTCCTTTGGATGAAAACCACTTTGGCTGGAAGGTCGCCGACTGTGCTCAGTGCCACAGCCTGGATAACATCCACCTAAACGGTGACTCTCCGACCCTGCCGGAACAAAGCGAACCTTACTACTGCGCGTCGTGTCACGGCAGTAACGGCGCTCCTGTTGGCCATGGTGAAGAAGCGCGCTGTTTCTGGTGTCACTCTGAAGATAAGTTGATGCCAAATCACGGCGAGGCTTCTCAGAAAATGTACTTCGATGACACAGAGTGCTCGGGCGTTACCAAGCAGAAGAAGATTGATATCGGAGGCTACTACGGTCCCTGTGCCGATGCGGTTAAGACTGCCTCGCCCGATTTCCATCGAGAGGTTAAGGATTTCGCCGATAACTCAACGTTCTATCGCTTACTGCCTGCGGAGAAGCGTATTACCTATGGGAATAATGACTGGCGCACCAGCGAAAGCTTCCCAGACCCATACTCCTGTATGACATGTCACCCGAATCAGTGATGATTCGTTAACAGAGTGACTCAAATGCCAGAGCCGTTATGCTCTGGCATTTTTCATGTTGAGGTGTATTGCAGCAAGCCTTACAGGTTGGGCAGGGCGTTTAGGAAGGCTGTTAACTCATCGGTAAACACCTTCACTCGGTGGGGGCGATGCTGACGAGACGGGTAGATGGCGTACATGACGTTCTGGTTGTAGATATCATCGGAAAACAGACGCACATACTGGTTCTTTGGCAGGTTTCGAAATGCGCCATTGGGCAGGCAGGCGACACCCAGATTTTCTGATACCATTTTTGCCAGCACGTCGGGCAGATCGGAAGTGATGCGAGTTGAAGTGATAAATTCACCACTCAATCCTTGGCCGTTGTCCCACTGTTGCTTGCCTTGGCGGTAACTGGTGTCTATCTGCAGTTGCAAATAGGGGTAATTCGATAATTCGCTTGGGTGTTTCGGCACACCATATTGTTCCAATAAGCCCTTGCCGGCAAAGAAGTGTCGTTTACCCTGGAAAATGAGCTTGGCAACCAGGGAGGTGTCATTGGGTAAATTAGGGCTAATGGCGATGTCGTAGTTATGCAGAGTTTCAATGCGGCGACCGTGACTCCCTTTCACGCTAAGTTCAACATTCGGATAACGCTTCATAAAGGGTGCCAAAAATTCACCGGCTAAAATGTTGCCAAACGTGGGTGGCACCATCAGGCCAATGGGGCCACGAACTTCTTGCTTGTCGTTGACCAGGTTACGAATGTTGTCTTCTTCACTCAACAGTATTTCTACCCGCTTCAGAATGGCGGTGCCCTGACTGGTGGTGTGAAACTCTCTGCCACCGCGGTGAAAC
Source organism: Ferrimonas kyonanensis DSM 18153 (assembly GCF_000425405.1). GTDB lineage: Bacteria > Pseudomonadota > Gammaproteobacteria > Enterobacterales > Shewanellaceae > Ferrimonas > Ferrimonas kyonanensis. Next base: position 323,474 of record NZ_AUDJ01000001.1, read on the forward strand.
AGTTGGGTGTTCAGCTCATCTTCCAGGCTTTTAATCTTACGGCTTATGGATGAGGCGGTGATGTCGAGAATCTCAGAAGCACGAGCAATACTCTGCGTCTTGGCCACCACCATAAAGACTCTAAGTGCACCTAAATTCATTATCCAGTTACCTCGTTGAGTGTAAAAGTACTGAGATTATTCATTGTCTGAAAACGCATAACTTTGGTTATTATAGGTTTTTAGCTGATGAGTCAGTGGTGAATAAACCTGGGCTAAGCGAGCGTATCTGTAAAACACAGAAAAAGTCGCTATTGGTTTTATATTTATTGATCTAAATACCGGCCCATTGTACGACGAACTGAACATTAGTTCAGGTGTACAGATCACTGATGCCAAAACAAACCAAAGCGCGGGGCGAAAATAGCCGCTGCCGTGTTACTGGGTGGCGAGGGCCCAGAGGAATTACGGGGTTGAGTGGACAGGGAGACCGCATTGGAGTGGCTGGCGACTCATAATTCAGAGCCGTTGCACATTCGAGGTGCGGCTAACCCGTGTTGGTCGATGGAACTTGGCTGAGAGGCTGGGTATTGCGGCACATGTTTTTTAGGATCGCCAACTCGATCGTATTTACGGTACCGACCAGTGAACGCTCCCATATCGGCTTGCGAAGGAGCGTTTATTGCGTCACGACAATGCCCCGCTCTCGCTGCCTTGGTATGGGAGAGCCTACTTTCAGATTTGGGCTTCAATTCTCGCTTATGCGACCGCGAAACGCCCGTAGAGGATCAATCTTGCTGAATCAACTCAACCTTGTAGCCATCGGGATCGGTTACAAAAGCGATGTGGGTTGAGCCGCCCAGTACTGGCCCGGGTTCGCGGCTGATGTTACCGCCGGCCGCGCGAATTTTATCGCAGGCCGCGTAGATGTCTTCAACACCTAGGGCGATGTGGCCAAATGCGTTGCCGTGATCGTAATTGGACTCGCCCCAATTGTAGGTCAGTTCAATAACGGCATGACCTTGGCTTTCTTCACCGTAACCAACGAAGGCCAGGGTGTAGTGGTAGTCTTTGTTTTCAACCTGACGCAGCAGCGTCATGCCCAGTACGTTGGTGTAAAAGGCGATGGCTTTATCCAGGTCGCCCACGCGCAGCATGGTGTGAAGCAGTTGTGCCATTCGGGTTTCTCCAAGATGGTCTGGATTGGTAACAAGCCAGCATCATGGTGCTGGCTTGAGTTCAGCCGCTGAGATCGACGACTTACTCGTACTCTGAGGAGTAGGTTTCGGCGTAGGAGTGAGAATACAGCTCGAACAGGTTGCCGAACGGGTCTTCCAGATACACCATCTTCGCCGGCTTGCTGTCGTCTTCCGGGTGGTAGCGCATAATGTCCATCCGCTGCTTGCCGCCATACTGAATGGTTTTTTCAATGACACCTTCAAAGTCGGTGGTTTCCAGGCAGAAGTGGAAGATGCCGATGCGAGAGAAGTCGACCTCATGGCGCTCCTGGCGATCCTTCATTTCAAACAGTTCAACGCCGATGCCGTCAGTCGTCAGCAGGTGGGCGATGTTGAAGCCTTTAAAGCCTTCGCCGAATACCTGAGTGCACATGCGACCGATGGCGGTCTCGCGCTCCTCCAGGACTTCGCTCTTGCCCATGACCATCTTCAGGCCCAGTGCTTTGGTGTAAAACTCGATGGCCTTGTCCATGTCGGTGACCATGATGCCTACGTGACTCATTTTCATAATAGGGTGCTCCAGATTCGTTGTGGTGGTGCGTATCTTGTTTCGATGTGGAGCAGTATAGGAAGGGTCAAAGATATAGTTAAATTATCAAATGTGATTTTTATGATTACATTTTATTATATCTTGATTTGAGGAGGCTTGAGTCGAGCCCGGTTCAGCTGGTAGCAGCCTGGTGGCCTATGGACGCTAGCGGCTGCTGACTATTAGTCGCTATTCTCTCTCGTTGATACTTCACCTGGAGCGTGCCAATATCTCAGCTTACTGCGTTAGTAGGGTTACTGAATGTGCTTTTAGGGGGGATGATGTTGCGGTTTGGGCTGATACTGGTGACAATCGTCGCACAGGGCGAAGTAGGCATGGCTGTGGCTGCTGATGGTAACGGCTTGAATCAATGCCGGGATAATCTGCCTGAACTGATAGAGCGCATCAACGAGGTTCGGACCAGTGGACAACTGTGCGGGGGGCGTCGATACCCGGCAGTGGCTCCGCTGCAAGCCCATGGCTTGTTGCAACAAGCAGCCTGGGAACACGCCTCTAACATGGCTAACTACAATTTTCTCAGCCATACCGGTCTGGATGGCAGCGATGTGGGTCAACGTGTTACTGCTTTGGGGTATGAATGGCAGTTTGTCGGTGAGAACATTGCCGCCGGCCAGCCTAATGTGGATACCGCAGTCAAAGAGTGGCTGGCCAGTCCCGGCCATTGTCAAAACCTGATGTCATCGGAATACCGGGAAACCGGAGTCGCCTGTGTTGCCAACCCAGATTCGGAATACGGCTACTACTGGACTCAGGTATTTGCAGTGGGGTTCGAGTGATTATGATGGTAAATATTGCTCTGTTTGGCTTCTATAGTCACTCAGTTAATAGGTGACTCAATAACTTAAGCCATCACTCGGTGCTTAGTGAATTATACAATTCAAACATCAATAACAGTTCTTATCAATGATATGATGCTTATTGTTACCATAGAGTCTGCGTTCTACTTATCTAACCCTTGCTAGCCGCTATTTTAGCTGTGAGTGGTTGTGATTGATTGTGACTTCTATCGAATTGCTGTTCTGGTTTGTTGATGCGCCGTATCTATAACCTGCTGATTAATATTGTTATTATTGTTTTTTGATGTGTGTGTTTGTGATCTTTTGTTATTCACGAGTATAGTCGTAATTTCTTTGCTACCTTTCTTTCATTCGTTGAGTGAATCAGGACAAGGAAGATGGCTGGTTTATTTAGAGCACAGGCAATAGAAGCGCAAAAACATCGACTCACGGGAGTCGTGTCTTTGTCTCAGCCAATGTCGATTCACTATATAGCCTTAAGTCTTGTAGTCTTTACTATTGCGTTGATTGTTTTCCTTCTGACCTCTGAATATGCACGAAAAGAAACGGTTAAGGGGTATCTGAAGCCAGACAAAGGCATGATTCGTGTGTACTCCGACAGAAGAGGGGCCATTACCGAACTTCATGTTGAGGAGGGGCAAAAGATTGGTAAAGGCGACCCTCTGATTACCATCACTGACAGCCGTTCCCTTACCTCGGGCGGAGAACTTGAAGATACCCTGATAGAAGAGATCGACAAGCAGATCTCTATCCTTAACAGGGAGCTTGTTCATCGCAAAGATTTGGAACATAAACAGCAACATAAACTGGCTACAGACATCGATGCTCTAGAGCGCCATATCGATGATCTTGGATTGCAGCTCTCTCTCATTTCAGAGCGTTTGGAGATCAAAGAAGTTCTTCTAGATAAATCAAAGGAACTGCACCAGAACGGATTTATATCAACATCGGATTTCCACGCCCAAAAGGAGCAACTGCTGCTGGTGCAACACGCCAAGGAACAGGCTCAGATCGATAAGAACCAGAGTCAGTCCAGGTTGGAACAGCTGCAACAGGAATCTGGAATGTTGCCCCACCAACGTTCATTGCAAATCCTTGAGATCGAAAAGAAGTTAACCATTTTTCTTCGACAGCGAACTGAGGTGCAGAACCGGTTTCGCTACGTCATTCGTGCGACCTCAAACGGAACGGTAACCGCTATTCAAACAGCGATAGGGGAGTACATTTCATCTTCGGTACCGTTAATGAGTGTAATTCCCGAGGGAGCGGTTTTAGTTGCGGAGTTGCTATTACCGAGTCGCTCAGCAGGATTTGTAAGAAAGGGGGATACAACGCGTCTGCGATTCGACGCCTTTCCTTATCAGAGATTTGGGTCCATGGCCTCTCATGTTTATCAGGTCGATAAGGTTGTTCTTGAGCAAAATGACAGCCGATTGCCCATTCCAATGAATGAGCCTGTTTATCGAGTGCAGGCCAAGCTTCCGGTACAAAGTCTGAATGCTTACGGCGAGTCGTTTCAACTGAAAAGCGGCATGCAACTGGAGGCGGACATTATTCTGGAAAGCCGAAATTTGGTCCAATGGCTGCTGGATCCCATCTATAGCCTGAAAGGGAGGGTTGGGTAATGTCTGGCAAGAGCGATAACAACCAAACGGCTTCAATGCTGGATTTTTCCGGTATTAAGCGAGTGCCAGTGATTCTCCAGGCCGAGGTCGCTGAGTGTGGTTTGGCCTGTTTGGCTATGGTTGCCAGTTTTCATGGCAAAAGGCTGGATTTAGCTGCAGTAAGAAAGCGGTTTTCAACCGGCCTTAAAGGGATGAACTTGCAACAAATGATCGAAGTGGCAGATTCGTTAGGTCTGGCGAGTCGAGCACTTAAATGCCCTCTGGAGGAGGCTGGTCACCTATCTTTACCCTGTGTCATCCACTGGGATATGAATCATTTTGTGGTGCTTACCAAAGTCACTTCCAAGCACGTGATGGTCAATGATCCGGGAAAGGGACGGTGCCAGTATGGCCTGGATGAATTTGCGACTCACTTCACTGGCGTGGCACTGGAGCTGTCTCCGACTCAGAGTTTTATCCGTGAGGATGAGCGTCAAAGAATGCGGTTAGGGCAACTGTGGTCTAAATTGACCGGATTCAAATCTGCACTACTGGCACTTTTGGGTTTCTCTCTGTTGCTGCAGCTATTTTCTCTGGTGTCTCCCTATTACATGCAGTGGGTGGTCGACGAGGTATTGATCAGCCAAGATGTGGCACTACTTAAAGTGCTGGCCTTGGGATTTGCCCTGATAGTCTTGATAACTGTCGCAACCACCGTCGCTCGCTCCTGGTTAGTCTTAAGGCTGTCCGCCTTATTCAATATGCAATTGGGTGTGAATCTATTGCACCACCTATTGAGACTGCCGATGAGTTTCTTTGAGAAACGGCATATTGGTGATCTGGTTTCTCGATTTGGATCATTGGCCAATGTCAGAGAGCGGATAACCAGCGGTCTGGTGGAGACGACAGTCGATGGCTTGATGTCCATTGCGGTATTGATCATGATGTTTATCTACAGCATTAAGCTGACCGTGGTTGTCTTGATCGCCGTGGCATTGTATTACCTTCTTCGATTATCTCTGTATCGACCATTGCATAGAACCACCGAGGAGTCGATTCAAGCGAGTGCCAAAGAGCAAAGTAATTTTCTGGAAAATGTCAGGGGTATTCAGACAATTAAGCTTTTTACTCGGGAAGCTCAACGACAATCCCTTTGGCAAAACCAGTATGCGGATGTCATCAACGCCGACATTAGGTTGGGAAAATTAAAGATCGGATTTGAGTCATCGAGCAAGTTTCTGTTTGGAATTGAAAATATTGTCGTTGTTTACATTGCGGCCATGACCGTTATGGATGGAAAGATGACGGTTGGTATGGTGCTGGCTTTTATGGCCTATAAACAACAGTTAACAGAGCGAGCGACCAGTTTTCTTGAACAGTTGATCGAATTTCGCATATTGCGTCTACATTTGGACCGAATATCGGATATCGCCTTGCATGAACAAGAAAGCTGTCGAGACGGTGATCAACTGCTGGAAGCACCTCACGGGCGATTGACTGTTGAGGGAGTGAGCTTCTCCTATGGAGATGCTGTTCCTGTTCTGCAGGAGGTATCTCTGGTCATTGAACCTGGAGAGTGTATTGCCATCGTTGGCGCATCGGGTGAGGGCAAGTCAACGTTGATGAAGTTGATGCTTGGATTACTGTCTCCTGTGAGTGGCCGAATTTGCTTGGATGGGGTGGACATCAATACTCTCGGGCTGACTCGTTATCGTCGTCAGATTGCCGCTGTGATGCAGAATGACACCCTTTTTTCCGGAAGTGTCGCTGACAACATCACCTTCTTCGATCCCGAACCAAATCTGTTGAAGATGCAGAAATGTGCCCAATTGGCGGCAATAGACAGTGAAATTCGGGGCTTTCCAATGGGCTATGACAGCCTTGTAGGAGATATGGGTAACCAGTTTTCCGGCGGTCAAATGCAGAGGATATTGCTGGCCCGAGCGCTGTATCAGGAGCCGAGTGTGTTGTTCTTGGATGAGGCCACCAGTCATCTGGACTTGGACAATGAAACTCAGATTAGTCAACAGATTAGCAAGCTGCCGATTACCAGAATAATTGTTGCCCATCGTCCTGAAACGATTCGTCATGCCGATCGTGTCTTTGCTCTGGAGTCAGGCAGGGTGCGGGACATCAATGTTGAGGAGGCGATCAGCACTAATTCGTAGAAAGGAATTTGATGCCGGAATACACAAGGCATTGGATCAAGGGCGGAATGTGTAGCCCTTGTCATCATGCAAGTTGCTGATTTTGAGGCTATGCTTTAAATCCGCACTTGCATAAACAGGGAACGTTAAATAAGGATGTTGTTATGCAGGAATTGACAAATAGTGAATTGAATAATGTTGTTGGAGGTCACCCAATAATTGTTGTTGTTGGGTTTGTTGTACGTTCAACCATTTTCAGAAATGCAGTGAAAGGATCAATTACAGCCTTTTCGGCATATGCGGGCTATCGAGCTGTTGGAACACTTGAATTCTAAGGATAGAATATGACTTTATTAAATGGAAATGAAATGTTGGAAGTTCAGGGGGGGAACCCTGTTGCTATTGCTCTTCTGGTTGTAGCTGCTCGTTACTATGGAAGAAAGGCAATTGGTATGTCTGTCGGTGCATTCGTTTCAGGCGGCATTGGCCGTTGGTTGAATACTAACTAGGAAGCAGTCAAATGTGGCTTTTTGCCACATTTGACTTTTAAGGAACTGGATATGTTTTCTAGAGATTGCCCACATTGTAAATCCTCGATAGATTTTTCCTACATCAAGAAGTTCGTGGATGACGAGCGTATTCCTTGCCCTCATTGCCACCGGGTTCTTAGGGTTAGCCCTGTCGCGTCTCTGATCAACAGTGTTTTTATCGGTTTGGTAGTTGGTGGAGCGCTGGGGCTGTTCACTGACATCCGAGTGGACTTTATAGTTGTCATTGGCGGACTGGTGACGGTATTTTTCCAGAAATACTTGGATGTGTTTTTTTCATTGGTAGAAGATAAAAGCTGAGGGGAAAAGGATGAAACTTGGCCACTTGGAACGGTACTGCGGTAATTGTGGGCATCAATTTAGCAGGGAATTGCTGATGTCGTTGATTACAAAAAATAAGATTGACTGTGAACGATGCCGGTTTATTAATACCCCTGCAATCCTATCAGGAAACCTTGTTATATTATTTGCGTTTTTTCCTTTTGTGTTTGGGCTATATTATTTTCTTGGATCTTGGAATAGCTATGTCTTGGATGCCATATCCTTTGGGGTTGGTTTTGCTCTAATCAGGCTAAGTGCCCCCTTTTCCTCTCTGAAATCGTTCCCGCCGGAAGACTAGGGAAGATGACCTTTCCTAAAGGAAATGCCCCATCTTACGAAGCCTTATTCTATTTCGCCCTATGGCTATTGATGTTTGCGGTTTTAGTGACATTACTGAGCGCCCTGGCGCTGTCTGAGTCGCCGAAGCTCGATGCTTCCTTGCTGGCGGGCGCATGGTTGTGTTCGGCGGCCAATGCGCTGTGGTTGCTGCTTAACCTGGAGTGGCTGTTGGGAAAGCCAAAGTCATAACGGTAGCGGCATCGCCCCATCTGTTTTAGGAGTTAGCCCCAAGGCGGCGGAGTGTGTTTTAGCCGGCGGTTGTTCCCTGCCGAAGCGCAATGGCTATTGCCACTCACCTTGGGCCTGTTCATGGCGAATCACCTGATAGACGGCGATGTTGGCCATGGTCAGGTTGCGCACCAGTTCAGGAATGCACTGCATCGGCAGCTCACACTGGTAGCCGTGGGGCAGGGCGATGAGCTTGCGGCTGTGCTCGGGACCAAGAAAGTCGGTGAGAATGGTTTTGGCGGCGCCGTTGGATTCCGCTACTTCAAAGGTGACCCGGTAGAGATCGCTGGAGTAGTCTTTGGGAGTGCCCTGAATCTGGGTGTCGCTAGAACGCATGAGATCTTCCTGTGGTTGGCTGCTTTTGGCCAGCGTTGAGGCGCCATTATTGGCGTAACGGCCGCACAGTTCAATCTTGACATCTGGCCCGAGTTTGGGCGGGTGGCTTACACCACGCCGTTGCGTTTCAGGCCCCGATGAACGTTGCGGCACAGCTTGCCCAGACGTGAAACGTCGCCCAGCTTAGGCACCTCACCCTGTTCCAGCCGGGTCTCCCAGTCACACAGTTCGGTGTCCACCAACTCCAGCAGTTTTTTGGGGCAGCCAATGCACTTGCCGCCACACAACTCGGCTTCGGGCACGCCAAAAGGGAAGGCGTCCCGGGCCTGCTGAATCAGCTGTGTCATGGCGGTGTGGCAATCGGGTTTCATATCGTTGTTGGCGCTTAAACAAAGAGGCCCAGTCTGTCGCGACCGGGCCGGATGGGTCAAGGTTGGCGTTGCGGTCAGGCGAGCAGCGGCTTCAGGAAGCGGGCGGTGTGCGAGACCTTGTGCTTGGCCACCTGCTCGGGGGTGCCGGTAACCAGGATTTCACCGCCACCGGAGCCGCCCTCGGGGCCGAGGTCTACAATCCAGTCGGCGGTTTTGATCACATCCAGGTTGTGTTCAATTACCACCACGGTGTTGCCGTGATCGCGCAGTCGGTGCAGTACGTCCAGCAGCATCTGAATATCCTGGAAGTGCAGGCCGGTGGTGGGCTCGTCCAGAATGTACAGGGTCTTGCCGGTGTCACGCTTGGACAACTCCCGCGCCAGCTTCACCCGCTGGGCTTCACCGCCAGAGAGGGTGGTGGCCGATTGGCCCAGGCGAATGTAAGACAGGCCCACATCCATCAGGGTTTGCAGCTTGCGGGCAATGGCCGGGACCGGGTCGAAGAACTGACGCGCCTCTTCGACGGTCATCTCCAGCACTTCATGAATGCTCTTGCCTTTGTAGTGCACTTCCAGCGTCTCGCGGTTGTAGCGCTTGCCCTTACACTGGTCGCACGGCACGTACACGTCTGGCAGGAAGTGCATCTCTACCTTGATCACGCCATCGCCCTGACAGGCTTCGCAGCGCCCGCCACGGACGTTAAACGAGAAGCGACCGGGCTTGTAGCCTCGGGCGCGGGATTCGTGAGTACCCGCAAACAACTCCCGAATCGGAGTGAAGATGCCGGTGTAGGTGGCCGGGTTGGAGCGGGGGGTACGGCCAATGGGGCTCTGATCGATGTCCACCACCTTGTCGCAGTTATCCAGACCCTGGATGCTGGTGTAGGGGGCCGGTTCGTCGACGCTGGCGCCGTTGAGTTCGATGTGGGCCAGCTTGTAGAAGGTATCGTTGATCAGGGTTGACTTACCGGAGCCGGAGACGCCGGTAATGCAGGTCATCAGGCCGCAGGGAATGGTCAGGTCGACCCGCTTCAGGTTGTTGCCACTGGCCCCTTTGAGTTCAATGACGCTGTCTTTGTTGAATGCCACCCGTTGCTTAGGAATGGCGATCTGTTTCTTACCCGACAGGTATTGGCCGGTAAGTGAGTGCTCGCTATCACAAATGGCCTGGTAATCACCCTGAGCCACAACGGCACCGCCATGAACGCCGGCACCGGGGCCGATGTCGACAATGTGGTCGGCGGTGCGAATGGCGTCTTCGTCGTGCTCCACCACAATCACCGTGTTGCCCAGATCCCGCAGGTGGGTCAGGGTGCCGAGCAGACGCTCGTTGTCACGCTGATGCAGGCCGATGGAGGGCTCGTCCAGTACGTACATGACCCCCACCAGGCCGGCACCAATCTGGCTGGCCAGACGAATGCGCTGGGCTTCGCCGCCGGACAGGGTTTCTGCCGAGCGTGACAGCGTCAGGTAGTTGAGGCCTACGTTCACCAGGAAGCCGAGGCGGTCGCAAATCTCTTTCAGTACCTTCTCGGCAATCTGGGCGCGTTGCCCTTCGAGCTCAATGCTCTGGAACCACTCCAACGCCTGGCCGATGGACCATTCCGCCAGGATCGGCAGGTTGACCTCATTCACGAACACGTTGCGGGCTTCTTCCCGCAGCCGCGAACCACCGCAGCTGCGGCAACTGGAGGTGCTGATGTACTTGGTCAGCTCCTCTCGCACCGAGTTAGACTCGGTGTCTTTGTAGCGGCGCTGCATGTTGTTGAGAATGCCTTCGAACGGGTGGTTGCGAGTCACCACATCGCCCCGGTCGTTGACGTATTTAAAGGCGATGCTCTGGCGGCCAGAGCCGTTCAGCACTACGTCACGGGCTTTCTTGGGCAGGTCTTCAAAGGGTTCATCCAGGTCAAACTTGTAGTGGTCGGCCAGGGATTTGAGCATCTGGTAGTAGTAGAAGTTGCGCTTGTCCCAGCCGCGAATGGCGCCGCCAGCCAGCGACAGTTCCGGGTTAGTGATCACTCGCTGCGGGTCGAAAAATTGCTGCACACCCAGGCCATCACAGGTGCCGCAGGCTCCGGCCGGGTTGTTAAAGGAGAAGATCCTCGGCTCCAGTTCACTCATGGCGTAGCCACAGAGTGGGCAGGCGAAGTTGGCCGAGAAGATCAGCGGTTCGGCATTGGCGTCGTCCATGCTGGCAACATGAACCACCCCCCCGGACAGCTCCAACGCGGTTTCAAAGGATTCCGCCAGTCGTTGGGCCAAATCGTCGCGAACCTTGAAGCGGTCTACCACCACTTCGATGTTGTGTTTTACGTGCAGGTCCAGCGGCGGTGGATCCGACAGGTCGCAGACCTCGCCGTCGATGCGGGCGCGAATGTAGCCCTGAGCCGCCAGCCCCTCCAGCAGCTTGGTGTGTTCGCCTTTACGGCCCTGAACCACCGGCGCCAGCAGCATCTGCTTGCTGCCTGCGGGCAGGGTCAGCACTTTGTCCACCATCTGGCTGACGGTCTGGGCGGCCAGCGGCTGGCCGTGGGTGGGGCAGCGGGGCTCGCCGACCCGGGCAAACAGCAGTCGCAGGTAGTCGTACACCTCGGTAATGGTGCCCACGGTGGAGCGAGGGTTGTGGGAGGTGGACTTTTGCTCGATGGAGATCGCTGGTGACAAGCCTTCGATGTGGTCGACGTCGGGCTTTTCCATCAGCGACAGAAACTGGCGGGCGTAGGCCGACAGGGATTCCACGTAGCGGCGTTGGCCTTCCGCATACAGGGTATCGAACGCCAGCGACGACTTGCCTGAGCCCGACAGCCCGGTGATCACAATCAGCTTGTCGCGGGGAAGGGTCAGGGAGATGTTTTTCAGGTTATGGGTGCGGGCGCCGCGGACGTCAATCTGATCCATGATACTGCCAGAGTTAAAAACAATTTGATCAGTATCGCATAATCTTTATTGCTAAGGCACTTCCACAAAATCGATGGTCTTAATCTGCATTGTAAAGTCCAGTTTAAGGGCGGCCACGGCGAACACCGGCACAGATTGACACTGTGCAGCGTGTTCAGCTCTGGTAAACTGTCGCCCCCGAAGCGCTCCAGTTAGAGGATGCATGCAGTGAGTAATGGGTTGAACCCTACCGAACGCCGAGCGGCGTTTACCCTGGCCAGTGTTTATGGCCTGCGGATGTTTGGGTTATTTTTGATCATGCCGGTGTTGGCGATTTATGGCCAGCACCTGGACGGCTTCTCCCCCATGTGGGTGGGTTTGGCCATTGGTGGCTACGGCCTGACGCAGGCGTTGCTGCAGATTCCGGCGGGCATGCTGTCGGACAAATACGGTCGTAAACCGGTGATCACCGTCGGCCTGATCCTGTTTATTATTGGTAGCCTGGTGGCGGCCACCGCCGACAGCATTCAGATGGTGACGGTGGGCCGTGCCTTGCAAGGCATGGGGGCAGTGGCCTCGGCGGTGCTGGCCCTGGCGTCGGATCTGACCCGGGAAGAGCAGCGTCCCAAGGTGATGGCGGTGATCGGTTCCTTCATCGGCCTGTCGTTTGCCATTAGCCTGGTGGCCGGCCCGACGCTGGCCTCTTCAATGGGGTTGAGCGGCCTGTTTTATTTGACCGCGGTGCTGGCTTCGGCGGCGCTGCTGGTGGTGCACGGTCTGGTGCCCAACGCGGTACGCCAGGCGCCCACCGGCGATGTGGTGGCCGTTCCGGCCCGGTTCCTGAAGATGCTTAAGAACCCGCAGCTGCTGCGCCTGGACATCAGCATCTTTGCCTTGCACTTCATTATGTGTGCGCTGTTTGTGGCGCTGCCGATTGCCGTGGTCGATAGTGGCCTGGTGGCCACTTCGCACTGGAAGCTGTACTTGCCGGCATTGCTGCTGAGCTTCGTGCTGATGGCGCCGATGATCATCTTTTCGGTCCGTAAGCAGGACAGCCGTCGCCCGTTCCTGATGGCGATGCTGCTGCTGATGGGGTCGATGCTGATGATGGCTTTCGCTCACCACAGCCTGTGGGTGCTGGGGGCGGCGACGCTGGTGTTCTTTACCGGTTTCAACTACCTGGAAGCATCACTGCCGACGCTGATCTCCCGCCTGAGTCCGGCTGGAGATAAAGGCTCGGCCATGGGCATCTACTCCACCAGCCAGTTTATGGGGGCGTTTTTCGGTGGCTCCATCGGTGGCGGCATGTACACCATGTTCGGTGCTGAAGGGGTGTTCCTGGTGTGTGCCGGCCTGACTCTGTTGTGGTTTATTCCGATGCTGGGCCTGAAAAACCCTCGCTCGGTCAAGAGCATTACCATGGACGCGCACATCAATAACGACGCCCATGCCAAGGCCCTGGCCAGCCAGTTGCTGGCTCAACCCGGCGTGGCGGAAGTGACCTTGATTCTGGAACAGCAGGCGGCCTACCTGAAGGTAGAGGAACCGTTTGATATTGAACAAGCCAGACAGTTACTGGCGAACTGATAGCGAAGGCTGAGGGGAAAACGATGGCCAAGGGAGTGGTGTTTTGGTTGTTGTTGCTGTTAACCGCATCGGTGCACGCCAGAGAGGTGGAGCACCTGAGTATCAACCGGGTACTGTCCCGGCCGGGCGAGCCCCTCGAGTTGACCATCAATGTGGTTGGCGACGCCTTTGTGGTGGAGCAGCTGCGCTTCTTTCTGGTTCAGGATGGCCGTCGCACCCTGTTGCATCGTTCATCGGTCAACAACTATAAGCTGCACCTCAAGGGGCGCGAGCCGGTAAACGGCAACCGCGCCGAGGTGGTAGTGTCCAGCCTGTTTCATGACTCGGCCGACAAGCTGATTCACTTTACCGTCAAGCTGGATGGCGATAAGGCCCGTTCACCGGAAGTGGTGGCGACAGTACAACGGGTGGCACCTGCCGTCGATTCTCATTCCCGCTCGGTTCCCCCCAGGGCTTGCCCGCTGAATGGTCGCAGCTTCTGGTCCATGAGCCGGGATCTGGCCCCGCAACTGGGCTTGGGGCATTACGGCGCCATGATGGCGCTGGTGCAGGCCAATCCCGACTGCTTTAGCAACGGCGATCCGCAGAAACTGCACTGCGAGGCGCTGGCTTGCCCACCGGCCTTGGTGCTGAACCAGTGGCAGAACGAAGCCCGGGCCAAGCAGGCGTTTTATCGCGCCCCACAAGCCAAATCGCAGCCCCCCATCGTGATGGACAAGCGCTCGCTGTGGTCGGTGGCCAGGGTCTCTGCCGGCAAGATGGGGCTGGGTCAGTACGGAGCCTTGATGGCGCTGGTGCAGGCCAACCCCGGCTGTTTTCGAGGCGGTAATCCAAATTCCCTGACTTGTGAGCAGCTTAGTTGGCCAGAGGCCAAGATAATCGGCCATTGGAACTCAGAGGCCAGTGCCAAAAAGCGCTTTGAAAGCTTGAGCAAAGCCAGCGGCAGGTGATGATCCTGTCACGGTGCTGTGGTACCCTTGCTCGATTAGAGAAAATTCAGAATTGGAGACAACGATGGCCAGCCGTGGCGTCAATAAAGTGATTCTCGTTGGTAACCTGGGACAAGATCCTGAGGTTCGTTATATGCCGAACGGTAACGCCGTGGCAAACATCACCGTAGCAACCAGTGAAACCTGGAAAGACCAGCAGGGTCAGCAGCAGGAGCGTACTGAGTGGCACCGTGTGGTGATGTTCCGTCGTTTGGCTGAAATCGCCGGTGAATACCTGCGTAAAGGCTCCAAAGTGTACCTGGAAGGCAAACTGCAAACCCGCAAGTGGCAGGACAACAACGGCCAGGATCGTTACACCACCGAAGTGGTGGCGGATGAGATGCAGATGCTCGATTCCCGTGGCGGCCAGCAAGGCGGCGGTTTCCAGGGTGGCCAGCAAGGTGGTGGCTTCCAGAGTGGCCAGCAAGGTGGTGGTTTCCAGGGTGGCCAGCAAGGCGGCCAGGGCAACTACGGCGGCGGTCAGCAGTCTGCGCCTCAGCAGAACTATGCACCGCGTCAGCAAGCTGCTCCTGCACAGCAACAGCAGAAGCCTGCCGCACCTCAGCAGCCTGCTCAGCAAAAGCCGGCCGCACCGCAGCAGACTGCCCAGCAGAACTACACTCCGGATCTGGACGATGGCTGGGACGACGATATCCCGTTCTAGGATTCCGATGTCGTTCGGTAAAGATTGAAAAAGGCCCTGACTCGTCAGGGCCTTTTTGTTGTCGGTTCGGCGGTGGTGCCACTTTTCATTGTTGAAGTGAATGCCGCACCCCAGAGGGCGGGGATAGTGGCCGTCGATAATGGCGTAAACCGTTTGCAAATGCCCGCCGGAAAAGGCTTTTCGATATTGCCTGAGCAATTTACTCGGTGTGCATATTGGAGTACCGTGAAGACTATGGTGTGTCACGCTATGGGTTTCATTGGTAAGTTCATTGGCAGCGAAGGGGAGTGCCTTCGTTTTAGTGCTCACTGAGAGAACAATAATGCACTGAATTTTCCTGCAGGCGTGCCGCCTTTGGGGATGGATGATTAAGACAAGCTCGGCATGGACAAGATCGGGCAGACAGGGGCGTCGATGAAGAAAACCCAGGAACAGACTCAGCGCTTAATTGCGTTTTGGGTCGCCTCTTTGAGTATCGTGGTGTTTGCGCTGTTGGTCAGCGCCTGGACTGCGGCGTACTCCCATTCCAGCCGCAACCAACAACAGAATGTGGAGCATCTGGCCGCCACGCTGGAGCGACAATTTTTCCGCAATGCGGACCTGTCTGCCCTGGACCGCTGGCTGCCGGATCTCCTGCTTAGCTACGAATTCTCCCGTTTCGGTTTGGAGCGGGATGGCCATGACCTGTATCGCTGGCAGGCGCCTTATCCACTGCACCGACGCCAGAATCATTTCGACATTCGCCTTTCCAATGAAGTGCATATGCAGGTAGTGATGCCGGCGCCCCAGATCCTGACTGGTTTCTCCGGCAGAGAGTGGGCGGTGATTTTTGCCGGCCTGCTGGCTTCGGTGGCGATGGTGGTCATCGGTTACTTCTGGTTGTCTCGGGAGATGAACGGAGTCGAGATGCTGGCCAGGCGTTGTCGAAAAATACTGGCCGGTGACATGTCGGCGGCTGCCCACGCCGCTTCTGGCGAACGCCCCATCAGTGCGGCCCGGGCCATCAGCCGACTGCACCGCAGCTGGAATCATGAGCGTCAGGCCAAGAAAAACCTGGATCATTACATTCGCGCCAATACCTTCCTCGATGCCAACCTGGGGATCGGTAACCGCTCCTTCTTTGAGCATCGACTGCAGGCGTTTGCCGAGCAAGGCGAGATTAAACAGCAGGGTATGGTCAGCCTGGTGCAGTTTACGGCCCTGGAAGGGGTGTCGGCATCGGAGCGTAAGGCGGTCATGAGCCAGTTCATCGATCTGACCCGGCCGCTGATCGCCGATCATTTCGATGCGGTATTTGCCAGCCGCAGCTCGTTTGAGCTGGGGCTGTTGATTCCGCAGTTGCCGTTGAAAGAGTGCGAAGGGCTGTTGGCCAAATTGGTGAAGGTGGGCGACATGTTGGCGCTGCCCAAGTCGGTGGACGCCGAAGAGCTGATGCACATCGGTGTGGCTTACTACAACCGCGGTGACACCCCGGATCAGGTCATGGGCGAAGCGGAGATGGCCCTGAGAGCGGCCCAGCTTCAGGGCGACAGCGGTTGGTTTATGTACGACAAGGGGGCGGTCGATCGGGAGTTGGCCCAGGGGTCGGTGCGCTGGCGTTCGATGATCGAAAATGCCCTGTCCCGGGACGGGCTGGTGATCTACATGGCACCGGTGAAGGATCATAAAGGGGGCCTGAACCACCTCGAGGTGTTCAGTCGCATGCGCAACAACCAAGGCGAGTTGATGCGAGCCACCCTGTATCGGCCCATGGCCTGGCGCTGTGGGTTGATACCGCAAATCGAGCTGAGACTGGTGGAGATCGCCCTGCGTCAGCTGCGCGACCACGACTGGCCGGCGGCAGTATCGGTGAATGTGTCGGCGGAATCCTTGCTGCATGAACGCTTCATTAAACGGCTGAAGATGATCCTCGCCAGCTACAGCACTCGCCGGCAGCAACTGATCGTGGAGATCAATGAGCGCGAGCTGGTCAGCCAGGCCGATAAGCTGGAGAAGCCGCTGCGGCAGTTGCAGGCGGCCGACTGTCTGCTGGCGGTGGACGGCGTTGGACAGTCAGTCGAAGAATTGGACTACATCGACCGATTTGCTGTGAACTACCTTAAATTGCACACTAGTCTGTCGCAAAAAATCCATCTTAGGCCAGAAAATCAGCTATATATTGGTAGTCTGGTTAAGAGTTTGGCCCACTCAAAAGTCAAAGTCATGGCCGAGGGAGTGGAGCAGGAGGAGGAGCGGCAGCGACTGGCGTTGTTGGACGTGGTGGCCTATCAGGGCGCCCTTGCCGGCAAGGCGACGCCACAGCTCCAGCAGATAAAGTCGCAATTCAAGGATTTTTGACACTGTCAGACTATTGACGGCTATGGATGGTTACCAGTAGGGAATGTGGTAATATAGCAAAACGCGTGTTTAACCAACTGACAGCGCTTAAATAACTAATTAGCTTTAATGTAAAGGGCGGAACTATGGGAATCTTTTCTCGCCGGTCAGCAGAACCGCTGCTGATGGGTGGTTATTTGGTGGGCAACTTATGCCACCTCGCTGTCGAGAATTTCCGTCTGCCACCGCTGTCTGTGGACACTCCGGAGTCCTGGAAAGCGACCTTTAACAGTTTGCCGAACGCCCCCAAAGTGATTCGCTTACTGCTCAGTTCCGATCTCTATGAGGTGATCACCGTCGACCGCCCCAACGTCGATGCGACAGAGATGCGGGCGGCATTGACCTGGTCGGTGAAAGACCTCAGCGGCATTCCCCTCGAGCACCAGCATCTGGATTTTTTCGAGCTTAAGGTGCAGCCGGCGGGCCCGAAAAAGCTGCAGGTGGTGGTAGCGGATAAGCGTAAGCTGACCCCTCTGGTGACGGCCCTGCAGAAGCAAAAGGTGCGCATCGAACTGATCACCATCGAGGAGATCGCCCTGACGAACCTGATGCCAAAAGATGAGCGACCCCATCTGATGCTGTGTCAGCAGCAGGACAACCAGTTGCACCTGGTGGTGTCGGTGGCCGGCGAGTTTGTCCTGAAGCGGCCAATCAGTGGGGTTCAGTTTGTTGAAGAGCAGGACGACGCCGGCCGTCAGGCTCAGTTCGATTTTCTGACCCTGGAGTTGCAGCGGTCGCTGGATTACCTGGATCGGCAACTGCGTTTGCCAGCGCCTTCTAGCATGAATCTGCTGTTACCGGTGGAGCTGCAGCAGTGGCTGGAGCCCAGGATACAGACCTTCTTTGAGATTCCCGTGGTGCAGGTCGCCAGTGTTGATTGCGATGTGGTGCAGTGCATCGCCAAGGCGGCATTGGCAGAACGCCCCGAGGTGATGGATGAAGCATAGAGTTAACTTATTCAGTTCCGATCTGCTGCCTAAGCAGATTCGGCTCAATTTCAATCGGACCGTTGCCGCCATGGCGGCGGTGCTGGTGCTGATGGTGGCGGCGTACGGCTGGTTGAGTTACCTGCATCAGCAGAGTGAGGCCGAGCTGGCCAGCCTGCAACAGCAGCAAACCGATCAACAGCAACAGATTCAGCAGCTCACCGAGCAGATGACCGCTCGTCAGCCGGATCAGCACCTGTTGCAGCAAGTGGAGATTCTGCAGCGTCAGCTGGATGCCATGGAATCCCTGGGGCTGGAGCTGGATCGTCGCAGCGTCATGGCCAATCCCGGTTTTTCCAACTTGATGAAAGAGTTGGCACAAAGCAGTGATCAGCAGGTGTGGTTGCAGCGCTTCGGAGTGTCCGACAACGGCATTGTGTTGCAAGGGCTGGCGCAGTCGCCGGCCGCCGTGCCCCAGTGGCTGGCCAAGTTGGGCCTGAAACACTCATTGCGGGGCCGCTCCCTGAGCCAGTTCACCCTCAATGGCGGCACCGATGGCCCGGTTACCTTTGTGGTGGGGCATGGCCTCGAAGAGGAGGAGGGCGAATGAATCGGATTGAGAAACTGAGAAGCCAGTTTGATGCCCTCAGCGTTCGAGAGCGCGGCCTGATCTTTGGCGGCGGCCTGGTGGTGCTGACGATGTTGCTGTTTACCCTGCTGGTGGAACCGATGTGGCTGAAGCTGCAGCAGAACCAAAGCAGCATCGGCAGCATCGAAGCGCAGCTGCCTGCCTATCAGGCTCAGGTTATGGAATTGAACGACCAGTTGGCGTCCGACCTGGATGAGGCCAATCGACTGAAGATGGACGAGCTGTCGGAGCAGATTGCCCAGGAGCAGTCGAAGCTGGGGGAGCGGGTCATTGGTTTGATTCTGCCCGAGCAGATGCCGACGGTACTGGCGCAGATGCTCACCAGTGCGGCCCAGGTTGAGCTGGTATCGCTGGTGTCCAATCCGGCGGAGCCGCTGTCACCGGCCAGCTCCCTGTATCAGCATGGCCTGACGCTGACCCTGAAAGGGGAGTATTTTGGTCTGATGAAAGTGCTGGCCAAGATGGAAGCCCTGCCGCAACAGTTTTACTGGCAGAAAGTGGATTATCAGGTGGAAGAGTATCCGATGGCGATCATGACCCTGGATATTTATACCTTAGGAACAGAGAAGGAGTTGATTCGTGTTGGTACGCGTCTTCGTAGTGATACTGAGCTGTTTTCTGTTAACTGAGGTTCAGGCACAGCCATTAAGAGATCCGACCCAGCCTCCGGCTTGGGCAGCACCGTCACAAGCGGCCGCACCGGTGTCCAACTCGGGGCAGCTGCAATCCATCGTGGTGTCCGACACGAAGCGGATGGCCATTATTGGTGGCAAAAGCTATGGCCGTGGCAGCCAGGTGCTGGGATCCAGAATTACAAGAATCGAGCGGGATGCTGTCTGGCTGGCCGATGGCCGCAAGCTGGTACTGTTTCCCAAGTTAGGTGTTCAATTATGAAGAAAATCAGGGAATCGATGACGGTTATCAAAGCACTTCCCCTACTGGCGTTGGTGTTGCTGGCGGGGTGTCAATCACTGCCGGAAGATCGACAGGATCCTGCAGGTAGCAAGCAGGCCTTGAATCAAGCCATCGAGGAGCAAGCGGGAAAGGCGTCTGCGGTGCAACCGCCGATGGCGCTGCCGAACGAGATTGCCCGGGAACTGACGGCCTCGACGCCGGTGATCCCCAAGCCGGCAGTACCGCTCATCGATGTGGCCGCCAAGGATGTGGATGCCCGGGTGTTCTTCTCCAGCCTGGTGGAGGGCAGCCCCTACAGCGTCGCCCTACACCCTGGCGTACAGGGCAGCATCTCGCTGAACCTGAAGCAGGTGTCGGTGGATGAGGTACTCAAGACCATCGAAGATATTTATGGCTACGACGTGCGTCGCACCGGCCGTGTGCTGCAGGTGTACCCAACCGGCATGCGTACCGAAACCTTCTCGGTCAACTACCTGTACATGCAGCGTAACGGTTTGTCGGTGACCAGCGTCAACTCCGGTGGTCTCACTGACGACAATTCCAACAATAATAACGACAACAATAACAACAGCGGCAGCAACAATAACAACCGCTCCAACAACTCCAATAACAACAATTCGGACAGCAATTCCGGCGGCACCAATGTCAATGGCACTCGAATTGAAACCCTCAACAAGACCGATTTCTGGACCGAGCTGAAAGAGACCCTGACCACCCTGGTGGGCACCGGCAAAGGCCGTTCCGTGGTGTTGCTGCCCCAGGCCGGGTTGGTGACCATTCGTGCCTTCCCGGATGAAATTCGTCAGGTTCGCGAGTTCCTGACCACCGCCGAAGGTCACATGCAGCGGCAGGTGATTCTGGAAGCGCGGATTCTGGAAGTGCGCCTGAACGACGGCTACCAGCAGGGCATTCAATGGAGCCTGCTGGACGATGGCACCGGTGCCGACAACGTCTGGTCCGGTGGCACCAGTGCTGGCACCTTCGGCAACGCGGTCACCGACGTGCTGGGTAACGTCACCGGCCTTAAGTTCAGCAACAGTGACTTCAGTGCGGTGATCAACCTGCTGGACACTCAGGGCGACGTGGACACCCTCTCCAGCCCACGGGTAACCGCCACCAACAACCAGAAGGCGGTCATCAAGGTTGGCTCCGACGAGTACTTCGTTACCGAGGTGTCCTCCACCACCGTGGCTTCCACCACGCCGGTGACCAGCCCGGAAGTGGAACTGACGCCGTTCTTCTCTGGCATTGCCCTGGACGTGACCCCGCAGATCTCCGCCGATGGCGAGGTGCTGCTGCACGTCCACCCATCGGTAACCGACATCTCCGAGCAGGTGAAAACCATTAAGGTGCTGGATGATGTGCTGGAGTTGCCGCTGGCGCAAAGCGACATTCGTGAGTCCGACACCCTGGTGCGCGCCAAGAGTGGCGACGTGGTGGTGATCGGTGGCCTGATGAAGACCTTGATGGAGGACGTGGAGTCCAAGGTACCGTTCCTGGGAGACATTCCGGCGGTAGGGGAGTTGTTCACCAACAAATCTCAGCGGGAGCAGAAAACCGAGCTGATCATCCTGATTAAGCCGACGGTGATTGAGAAGGGCACCTGGGAGCAGCAATTGAAGCAGTCCCAGTCACTGATCAACACCTGGTACCCGAACGAGTAACTATGTACCTGTATCACTTTGGCCTCAGGGAGTTACCTTTCTCCCTGACGCCAAACACCCAGTTCTTCATGCAGATTGCGCCCCATGTGGAAGCGTTGCAAGTGCTGCATACGGCACTGGCGGCCGGTGAAGGCTTCATCAAAGTAACCGGCGAGGTTGGCACTGGCAAAACTCTGTTGTGCCGCAAGATGCTCAATGAGCTGGGCAATCAATATCAGATCGCCTATCTGCCCAATCCCTGCCTGAGTGCCGATGAGCTGCGCCAGGCGGTGGCCACTGAGTTGGGAATTCCTCAGCAACAGGATCAGCATCGCCTGACCGAAGCCATTAGCCATCGGTTGTTGCAACTGGCCGGGGAAGGCAAGCGGGTGGTGCTGCTGCTGGATGAGGCTCAGGCCTTGCCGGATGAAAGCCTGGAAGCGCTGCGCCTGTTTACCAACCTGGAGACCGAGTACGCCAAGTTGCTGCAGGTGGTGTTATTTGGTCAGCCGGAGCTGGATCGCCGCCTGGCGGACACCCAGTTTCGGCAGTTGCGTCAGCGCATCACCTTCAGCTACCAGCTTCGAGGGCTGACGCTGCAGGAGACCTGCGCCTACGTCGAGCACCGACTGGCCATTGCCGGCTATAAGGGGGAGTCCCTGTTCAGCTGGCAGCAGATGGCCTGGTTGCACCGGGCCAGCAATGGCATTCCCCGGCTATTGAATGTGCTGTGCCACAAAACCCTGATGCTGGCCTACGGCGCCGGTGTGCAGGGCAGAATTGATAACGCCATGGTGCAGGCGGCGGTGGCGGACACCGAGTCTGCCTATCGTCTGTTGCCCTGGTGGCGGGAGAACCTGTTGATGGTGATGTCGCTGATGATGCTGACTCTGGCGGCGGCCGGTTTGGGTTTGAGTTTCTACCTGGAGGGGAGCCTGTGAGTGTAATCAACAAGATGCTTAAGGATCTCGACCAGGATCAGCGCCAGCGCATTGTCCACCCCAATCTGGTGTCGATGCCGTCGTCACCCTCGGCGCGGCAGCCGCGCAACTGGTGGTGGCTGGTGCTGCTGCTCAGTGTGGTGGCGGTTGGTCTGAGCTGGTACAGCCTGTGGCCCAACCTCAGCGGTCGGGCGGAGACCCTGCTGACGCAGGCGCCGGCCAGTGCCACCGCTCAAGAGGTGGTCGAGCCTCTGCCTATGGCCCCGGCAGTGACGCCGGCAGTGAGTGTGATTTCCGAGCCGCAGCCAGCCCAGGTGCCAGTAACCTCAGTGCCAGCAACCTCGGCGCCAGCGACCTCGGTGCCAGCGATTGAGACCGTGGCTGCGGCCAACAACGACGCCGCCGCGAACACCTCGAAGGCCAACGCGCCTGCCACGACTGCCTCAGCCCGGCCGACGGTTCGGATCGAAGCGGCCATCGAGCCAGAGCAGCGCCAGGCTGCCAGCATCGAACAGGCACCGATGTCGGCACCTGCGGCGGTTACGCCCAAGGCGGAACCCAAGGTCGTCGCCGTGGCAGAGGTGGTTGCCCCTAAGCCAAAGCCGGTGATGGTGGTGACCCCGGCGGCGTTGACCTCAGAGCAGCAGGCGCAACAATTTCTGGCTCAGGCGCAGCAGCGCCAGGGCGGCACCGACTTATTGAAACAGGCTCTGGCCCTGGATCCTCAGTTGCATGAGGCCAGGGTATTGCTGGCGGAGCGCCAGGCCGCCACCGACCTGGGCACGGCCCTGGTGACGCTGGCCAAAGCCAGCCAGGCCTACCCTCTGCACAGTGAGTATCCGCTGTTGGCGGCAGAGCTTAGCCAGCAGGCGGGCCAGGATGAGCAGGCCAAATTGTGGCTGGGGCAGTTGGCGCAAAAGCCGCTGACCTCAGAGCTGCTGGCGCGGCGGGCCGCGGTGGCTCAGGGGCTGTCCATGTTGACCATGGCGGTCAGTGATTATCAGGCTCTGACTCAGGCGCAGCCGGAGCAAGGTCGCTGGTGGTTGGGGCTGGCCTACAGCCTCGATCGCATGGGTCAGTATTCAAAGGCGCTGCCGGCGTATCAGCAGGCGGCGCGGACCAACACCTTATCGACGTCGGCCCGGCAATACATCGACCAACGGCTGAAGCAACTTGGAGAAGCGGGATGAAGCCTCAGTTAAAGCAGCGTTTGGGTGATCTGCTGGTGGGCCAGCAGATCATTACCGAGGCGCAGCTCAACCAAGCCCTGGACGCCCAGCGCAGCGGCGGCCGCAAACTGGGTCGGACGCTGATCGATCTCGACTTTATCAGCGAAGAGCAGCTGTTGTCGTTTCTGTCCAAGCAGCTGAATGTGCCCTTTGTGGACATCAGTGAGCGTCGATTGGACCCGGCGGTGGTGAAGCTGCTGCCGGAGATGCACGCCCGTCGTTTTCGGGCCCTGGCCATCGACGGTGACGATCACTCGGTGACGGTCGCCATGAGTGACCCGGCGGATCTCGGTGCCTACGACTCCATCGTCAGCTTGCTGGCTCCGCGCCGGGTGGAACTGGCGCTGGTGACCGAAGGCCAGTTGTTTGAAGGCATCGACAACCTGTTTCGTCAGACCGATCGCATCGCCTCCATCGCCGGTGAGTTGCAGCAGGAGTACCAGCAGGAGCAGGAGTTCGATCTTGCCAGCATTACCGCTCAGGACGCGGACAATGAAGCCACCGTGGTTCGGCTGCTGAACTCGATCTTCGAAGATGCCATTCGAATTCGGGCCTCGGACATCCACATTGAGCCCGGCGATAAAGAGCTGCGGATTCGTCAACGGGTCGACGGTCAGCTTCAGGAAACCGTGCTGACCGAATACGGCATCGCCAGTGCCTTGGTGCTGCGAATCAAGTTGATGGCCAATATGGACATCTCCGAGAAGCGGATTCCTCAGGATGGCCGTTTCCACTTTGAAGTGGGCAAGCATCAGCTGGATGTGCGGGTCTCCACCATGCCGGTGCAGTTCGGTGAATCTGTGGTGATGCGTCTGCTGGACCAGTCTGCGGGTCTGCTGCAGCTGGAACAGACCGGGATGCCCGCGGACATTATCAGCCGCATTCGCCATCAGATCAGTCGTCCCCATGGCATGATCCTGGTGACCGGCCCCACAGGTTCCGGTAAGACCACCACCCTGTATGCGGTGCTGAATGAGCTCAATAAAGCCAACACCAAGATCATTACCGTCGAAGACCCGGTGGAATACCGACTGCAGCGGGTCAACCAGGTTCAGGTGAATCAGAAGATCGGCCTGGGGTTCTCGGAAGTGCTGCGAACCACCCTGCGTCAGGATCCCGACATCATCATGGTGGGGGAGATGCGCGACCAGGAGACCGCAGAGATTGGCCTTCGCGGGGCGATCACCGGTCACTTGGTGCTGTCGACCCTGCACACCAACGACGCCATCACCTCGACCCTGCGTCTTATCGACATGGGGGCGGCCCCGTACCTGGTGGCCAGTGCCCTGCGGGCGATCATCGCCCAGCGGTTGGTGCGTCGAATCTGCCCCCGTTGCGGCGAGACGCACGCGCCGAGCACTTCGGAGCTGGCGTGGCTGCGCCACATTCAGCCCAATGTCGACCACGGCCAGCAAGGCTACCGCAAGGGACGAGGCTGCCAGTACTGTAACCACACCGGTTATCGCGGCCGTATCGGCGTGTTCGAGATGCTGGAGCTGGATGAGCCGATGGTGGAAGCCCTGCGCATGGGCAGCCCGGAAGCGTTCGCCAAGGCGGTTCGCAGCAGTGGCCAGTTCCGGCCGCTGGTGGACAGTGCCCTGTCTTACGCTGCCTCCGGCATTACCAGCATCGCCGATGCCATGCGACTGGCCGAGGACGTCAGCGAAATTGCCGCGCCGCTGATCGAACGGGCTCAGGAGATGAGGGACTGATATGGCCCAGTACAGCTATCAAGGTCGTGACGCCACTGGAGCTCAGGTCGAAGGGGTACTGGAAGCGAACAATGAGAGCGCGGTGGCGGATCAATTGATGCGCCGCGCCATCATCCCGCTGCGCATCGAAGAGAAGCGTGGCGGCGATGGCATCGACTGGCAGGCGATGTTCCGCCCCAAGGTCAAGATGACCGACCTGCAGATGTTTACCCGGCAGATGCTGTCTCTGACCCGTTCGGGCATTCCGTTACTGCGGGCCATTACCGGCCTGGCAGACAGCAGCCACTGTAAGGTGTTGTCGAAAGCGCTGAGAGAGGTGGCCGGCCAACTGACCTCGGGTTACTCGTTGTCGTCGGCGCTGAACCAGCATCCACACGTATTCAGTGAACTGTACGTGGCCATGGTGCACGTAGGTGAGAATACCGGTCAGCTGGATCAGGCATTTTCGCGCCTGTCACAGCATCTGGAGATGGAGCAGGATACCAAGCGGCGTATCAACAGTGCCCTGCGCTACCCCATTATGGTGCTGGGCGCCATTGCCATCGCCCTGGTGGTGCTCAACATCTTCGTGATCCCCGAATTTGCCAAGATGTTCTCCAAGTTCGGCGCCGAACTGCCGTTGCCGACCCGGATCCTGATCGCCACCTCGGATTTTTTCGTTAACTACTGGCCGTTGTTGCTGCTGGGGTTGATCGCCACGGTCGTCGGTTGGCGCATGTGGTTGGCCACCGACTCAGGAAGGCTCAAATTTGATCGCTTTAAACTGCGGATGCCCATTGTTGGCAGCATCATGGAACGGGCCACCCTGGCTCGGTTTGCCCGCAGCCTGGCGATGATGCTTCGAGGCGGGGTACCGGTAAACCAGTCGCTGTCTCTGGTGGCCGACGCGGTGGACAACCGCTTTATGCACGACCGTATCGTCGAGATGCGCCGGGGCATCGAAGGGGGCGAGTCCATTACCCGTACCGCCAACCATTCACAGTTGTTTACGCCGCTGGTGTTGCAGATGCTGGCCGTAGGCGAAGAAACCGGACGAATTGATGAATTGCTCGACGATGCTGCCGAGTATTACGAGCGCGAAGTGGACTACGACTTGAAAACCCTGACCGCCAGAATCGAGCCAATCTTGCTGGTGATTGTGGCGGCCATGGTGATGGTGCTGGCATTGGGTGTGTACCTGCCGATGTGGGACATGTTCAGTGCCTACAAGGGGCGCTGATGAGCCTGCAAAAGGGCACAGACATTCGACTGAGGCGCGATCTCATTCGATTGACTACGCTTATTGTGGTGCTGGCTATCATGTTGGCTTTATTGGTGAATTGGCGACAGGGTGAACCCAAGGTCGATCGCCAAATGGCCTATCTGATGCAAAGCCGGTTGGTGACCAGTATCAACCTGGCGCGGGTCACCTGGATGAAGTCCGGACGACCCGAACAGATTCAGTGGCAGCCGCCGGGCTGGGATACCGAGCCGGTTTGGCTGGCGATGAGTCATCGTGGCTGGCCGCAACCTCAGGGCGATTGTGGCCGTCTGTGGTCGGCCATGATGGGCACCGAGCCGCTCGGCGAGGCGGTGAGTATTGACCAGGATGATAAAAATTGCTGGGTAAGTTTTAACTCCCACGCGCTTATAAGGTATCATTCGGCAACAGGAAGCGTCATTTTATTGGCTAACGCCAAATAATTTGCGCATCATCGAGATAAACAGCTGTTTTTGTGGGTGCCTTGTTTACATTTTATCCATAAAATAGAGTGAACGTTTTGAAACGGAAGGAAGCGAGTATGAAGAAGCAAAGCGGCTTTTCCTTAGTGGAATTGGTGATCGTAGTTGTGGTTTTGGGGTTGCTCGCAGCAGTGGCACTTCCCCGTTTTATTAACATTACCGACGAAGCGGAAGACGCGGCGTCTGAAGGTGTGGCCGGCGGTTTCGCCTCTGCCATCGGCATTACCCGCGCCCAGTGGGAAGTGGAAGGTCGTCCAGATGACGGTAAAGTGCTGTTGGGCGGCACTGATATCGGTGTCAACGAGTTCGGTTACCCATCTGGCGATGCCTCTGCTGTGATCGCTGTCAACGCCATGAATGCGACTCGCTGTAATGGCGCGTTTGGTGACGTGCTGCAAAGCCCACCGCCAAGCACCGAGGGTGCCACCAATAAGGATCTGCGTAACTTCCGTTACACCGCTCAGGTGATCAATAACGGCGGCGCAACCGTGACTCGTCCTAACGGCTCTAGCATTACGGCTGATCTGTGCATCTACCATCAGGTGGCAACACTGAACCTGGCCGAAAACGGCCGTACTGCCGGTCCTTTTGTAACTACTACAGGTAAAGGCTTCACTTATGACCCAGGCACCGGCCAGGTCGTTACCTTTACCAACTAATTGGTTTTCAGTACGAGGACAATGATCATGACGAATCAACGTGGCTTTACTCTGATTGAACTGGTGGTGGTGATCATCGTGCTGGGCATCCTGGCCGTGACCGCAGCACCGAAGTTTATTGATCTGCAGACCGATGCTCGCATCGCTACCCTGAAAGGCGCCAAGGGTGCCATTCAGGGCGCCAACGCCTTGGTGTATGCCAAGGCCGCGGTCAATGGTGTGGAAGGTGATAACTGCACTGGCAAGACCGATGGTGGCTGTAAAGCGGTTCAGGATGACATCAGTATTCTGCCCGTGTTTGGCAGCATTGGCGCCTCGAAGACTGATCTGAATGAAGTAGTTGAGCTGGACAGCAATGAGTGGGATCTCGATGACACCACCACCTCCGGTACCGTTTACATCACCCCGCACGACTTTGCGGTGGATACTGCATCCGGCAAGCCCAAGGCCTGTCAGCTGGAGTACGTACCGGCGGATGGCTCGGTTGCTGCGAGCTACACCATTGAAGACAACGGCTGTTAAGTCGATTGAGATTGTGGGGCGAAACGGAGTCGCCCCGAGTTTGTGCCGTTGCGGTGAACAAAGAGAAGTGGCGCTGCAACGGAAAGTATTTTGGGAATTTGTAGTATGAAACAACAATCCGGTTTTACCCTGATTGAGCTGGTGGTGGTGATCATCGTGCTGGGCATCCTGGCCGTAACCGCTGCGCCGAAATTTATTGATCTGCAGACTGATGCTCGTGTGGGTACGCTAAACGGCGCCAAAGGGGCGTTGCAAGGGGCTAATGCGCTGGTGTATTCCAAGTCAGCGATTAACAACCTGCACAAACAAGATGGAACTGGTACTAAAACCGTTACCCTTTATGGTACGACTACAGTGACTCCGCTGTTTGGTTACTTGAAAGCATCGAAAGATGACGTCGCTAATGCTGTCGAGCTGGACAGCAGCTGGGTGGTTGATGTCGATGATGCGACCACTCCGACCAAGGTGTTTATCCATCCAACAGGCGTTACCTTTGATAAAGATGAAACCGGTGAAACCGGTGACAGTTGTCATCTGAGCTATACACCTGCGGGTTCCGTAGGCGCGTCACCGACCTATTCAATTGTGAAAGGCAAGTGCTAACTTAAGCTTCAAAATTGATGAGGCTGAGTAGCAAGTGTGATACTCAGCCTTTTGTTCTTTTTAAAGGAATAAAAGTATGAAACAGCAATCCGGTTTTACCCTGATTGAATTGGTGGTAGTGATCATCGTGCTGGGCATCCTGGCCGTGACCGCGGCACCGAAGTTCATCGATCTGCAGACCGATGCCCGTGCTGCCACCCTGAGTGGCATGCAGGCGGCAGTGAAAGGCGCCGATTCTCTGGTGTACGCCAAGGCCGCCATCGCCGGCGACGAAGGCAAAGCCACCGCCACCGTCAGTGTCAACGGCACCGATGTGAACCTGGTTTATGGCTACCCCAAGGCCACCGTGGCTGATTTGAGTGCGGTACTGGAGATCGACACCACCAACGAGTGGACCATCGATGTCACCAAGAAACCTGCGGGTGTCGGTGCGGTAATCCACCCGAAGGACTTCGACCCCGGAGCCCTGGGCGTGAATGAGTGTTACGTGACCTACAAAGAGGCCACGGCCACGACTCCACCAGTGGTGGAAGTCAAGAAGACTAAGTGCTGATTTACTAGAAAATAACCTTGGTTATTTATGGGTGAACGACAGAAAGGCTTTACGCTGATCGAGCTGGTTACCATCATCGTGCTGGTGACCATCCTTTCTGTTGCCGCCCTGTCCCGATTTTTAGGGGCGGATCAGTTCGCCACCTACACCGCTCGCGATCAACTGCTGTCAGAGCTGCATTATTTGCAGCAGCTGAATCTGGCCGGTCAGAACTGCCAGTTGAACGTCAATGGCAATGGCTTCTGGTTGACCGCCACCTGCGGTTCCCCTTCAAAACGCGCCCGTCAGGAGCGTTGTGATTCCGGTGCGGTGATCAACAATGGCGTCTGTCTTAACGATGGCGTTGCCCTGACCATGGCCGGTACCAATGTCTTTTCCCTGAGCTTTGATGATCTGGGTCGAGTCAATAACTGCACCCTCACCGCCGGCCAGTGCCGTTTGACGATTTCCGGATCAGACACTCTGTCGCTGTGCATCGAAAACCAGGGGTACATCCATGATTGCCCGTAAGCGTGGTTTTACCTTAATCGAGATGGTGGTCGGCATGGTGGTGCTGGCGATCTCACTGGTGATGTTGTCGACGCTGATGTTTCCGCAGGCGGAGCGGGCGGCGCAGGGCATCTACCAGGCTAGGGCGGCCCAGGCCGGCCAGGTGGTGATGGGCGAATTGATGGCTCGGCAGTTCGACAGCGCCACCCCCAGTGGTGGCGGCGTCGTGGCCGGGTTGAACTGCACCAAGGTGACGCCGGGTACCGATCCCACTCAGTGGCTGTTCTTGGAAGACTTCAATGGCTACCGTGGCAGCGTCGATGACCTGCTTGGCAGCAGCAGTTACGATCGGTACCGGGTGGCCATCGATGTCGGCTGCAACACCGCAGCCGTGGGGGCCACCGCCTGGTCCGGTGGCGCCAAGGTAGTGACCATCACCATTTCCGCCCCGGATGGCAGCCCCTACCCCTATCAACTGGTACGGGGGAACTACTGATGCGCCAGCGCGGCTTTACCCTGATGGAGTTGCTGGTCACCATGTTGATTCTGGTCATCATCGCCATCGGCGTGACCAGCTTTATCAATTTCTCTACCCGCATCTACGTCGATAGCCAGCAGTGGGGCGATGCCGTAGCTCAGCAGCGCTATGGCATGCAGCGTCTCAGCCTCGAAGTGCGTGATGCCTTGCCCGGCAGCATGGCGGTGACCACCACGACCACCGCCCATTGCTTGACGTTTCGTCCCATCGTAAACAGTGGTCACTTCCTGGAAGCGCCGGTGCACAATAATCCACAACAGATCAGTATTTTTGCCCTGGACTGTTGCACCGCTGCCGACTGCCAGGCCTGCATTCCTGGTGATGCCGGTAACCAGTTTGGCATCGCGATCCTCGACGGTTACGCTGTGCCCAACCCGCTGCCCAAGTTTCCTAACTCCAGCTGCAATGGTGACAACATCTGCACCCTGAATCTGGATACGGCGCTGACCCAGGGGGATTTTTCGGTGGGCAAACGCTTCTATCTTGCCGATAACCCCATCAGCTATTGCCTGCAAAACACTGGCGCCTTGGTGCGAACCAGCGGCAGCGATGTCAGCACCATGGGAGAGGGCTACACCAATAACCTGGCCGCCTGCAATCTGAACGACCGCAATAACGAGCAGTGCCCGTTTATTATTCAGCCGCCGAGCCTGGCTCGAAACAACGTGGTCAAGCTGCAACTGTGGTTGACTCAGGCCGGACAGAGCACCCGCTTCGCTCAGGAGGTGCAACTTGAAAATGTTCCCTAGCCGACAGCGCGGCAGCACCCTGATCATTGCCCTGTTTGTCACCGTGGTGATGTTGGTGCTGGGGGTGGCATTGATGCAGATGCTGGAAAATCAGGATGACCAGATGCTGCTGGAAGTGAACGGCAGCCGCACCTGGGCGGCAGGGCAATCCGGTCTGGACTGGGGCCTGGCCCGGGTTTTGAATCGGGGCACTGAAATCGCGGCCACCGCCTGCGCCAATGCGGCCGCAACACTGACCCCTGGCGCCGGGCTGCCAAATAACGGGGGCTTTCCCGGCTGCCGGGTTCAGGTGAGCTGCGCCCACACCCCCTTTATGGTGGATGGCGTGGCCCGAAACCGTTTTATGATTACCGCCAATGCCAGTTGTGGCCCCTCCGGGCTGACAGTGAATCGTAGATTCGAATCACAGGCATTTGATTAATAATGACAACCCACTCACAGACAGGTCATAGTAATGACTGTAGTGGGTCAAACTGAGCAGGGTAATGTTGAGTACACGACGAACCTGGTTATACCGGATCATTGCTTTTGTCAGCGCTGCGGCCTTTACCGGTATCACGTGGGCGTTGCCGATGTGCGTGGAGGTGTTTCCCAGTGCATTGCAGGGGCATAAGTCTGGTGCCAAGGTTACTCTGAAAGATCAGTCCCGAGTTTATCAAGACCCCGATAACACCTTTGAATTCGTCAGCCGCTCTTTTTCCAGCAATTATCACTGTGGTGGTGGTGCTTGTGCCATCAATAACCAGCTTGCCGAGCGTTTGAGCTTGCCGTCGGTGACGGATCCCAACGATTTTGCCAACGATCCTAACGACTTTCCCAGTACTTCCGGCGGCAGTTCGCCGGATCTGCGTTGCAACGGTGGCCGTTTAAAGCTGGGGCAAGGCAGGAATAACACCAATCGTTTCAATACGCTGGTTGTGCCTTCGGGGTGCATGGTGGAGTTCCACTCCAAGTACGACGATTACTATTTTAATAAATTGGTGGTGGAGGCCGGCGCCGAAGTGCGCATGGATGGACAGCGGTTGTTCGTTCGTACCCTGGAGATGGATAACTGGAACAGCAACTACGGCATCTACTCGGTATCCGGCGTCAACGAACTGCACGCCTACAACGCCAAACTTGAAGGGGGCAGTGCCATCTACCCTTGGGGTGGCACCTTGGAGATGTACGGTTACCACGACATTAAGGTGGAGGACCAATCCTCTATCGATGCCGACTTTGCCGGCCGTTACATGAATAAATTGGAGGTGAAGAATTCTGGTTCGGTCACCATGGACTCGAACCCGTTCACTATTAAAACCCTGAACTTAAAGGACAATGGCGTACTGGATTTTGCCAGCCCGGGGACCCTCAGGGTTAAGGATTCTCGTATCGAAGACTCGGCCATCATTCGCTCCAATGCTGGCTTGGTGGACTACACCGTTTATCATGACTTTAAGGTGACTGAGCAGGCCGCTCTGGCCATCGAATTTCAGCCGCACTATGCCAATTCGATGACGTTTTACGACAACGACAATGCCACCTACCGGTTTGCCCCCGGGGATTACCCCATCAAAACACTCGATTTTGGCGATGAAGATGACGCCGGATCATCGACCCGAATTGCCATTTCAGGAGCGGGTACCGTTCGTTGGTTCTTAAAGGACAGTGGCCTCAACCTGAGACGGGGCATTCGAATCAACGACGGTGGCAGTGCCAGCAGTTGGCAGGTGTATACCCCCAAAGATTCCACTTTGCGAGATCAGGCCCAATACACCGGTGTGCTGTACAGCGCCGACAAGAAGACCAAGATTGAAGATCAGGCTCGCATTCTTGGAGTGGTGTCCGCCGATGACGTCGAGTTAAAAGATCAATCCGCAGTGTACTATCGAGGCAGTGCACTCGATGGGGACTTTTCCGGACTGTGTGTTGATGGCTCACCAGATGATGACCCCTATATCCGCTTTGGTCGGGTTACGCTCAACGGCAGCGGCCAGGCCACCATCAGCTTTGACAACTACAGCGGCTCGGAGGCGCCGTTGGTGTTCTTGATGCCACCAACCGATAAAGCCACGGTTTATCAGCAGTATCCTGCCAGTGTCCGAGTTCGGAGCGTGTCGGTTTCCGGAGCCACCATCGAGCGTTGGCGCCCTCATGCCTACTATGGCTCGCCCAGTCGACTGGATATTACCGAGGTGGACTACCTGGTCGTGTCGCCGGGCCGATATTCGCTGAAAGACAGTGCCGGCATCGAGCGGGTCAAGCTGGAAGCAGGACTAAAGAGCAGCTGTAAGTACGCCGGCAAGAGCAGCAGTTCTGGCAGTGCTTGCAGTGCGGGTTCGGAGAGCATTACTTTCGGTCGAAGCCTGTCGGGTTCGGTGGCGGTACTCGCTGAGCTGCAGAGTCACAACAACATCAATTACTGGGCACCGTTTTTTACCGCTCGGGTTGAGAGCGTGACGTCCAGCGGATTCCACCTGGGACTGGAAGGCAGCGAGGTGGATAACTATTTCTGGCAGACCGAAAATATCGGTTGGTTGGCCATTGATGGATCCGGCACGGTGGACATCAATGGGGAAATGCTAAAGGTGGAGTCCGGCAATCACCTGCAAAGCTACCGCTTCTCTGGTAACAACTACCGCTCAACCCGGGATCTGAACCAGCAGTGTTGGAACAGCAATAACTTTAGCTTTGCTTCTGCGTTTCCCGGGCCGCCGCTGTTTTTCTCCAACAAGC
Source organism: Ferrimonas kyonanensis DSM 18153 (assembly GCF_000425405.1). Lineage (GTDB taxonomy): Bacteria > Pseudomonadota > Gammaproteobacteria > Enterobacterales > Shewanellaceae > Ferrimonas > Ferrimonas kyonanensis. The sequence continues at coordinate 356,991 of NZ_AUDJ01000001.1, forward strand.
GTACCCGCCATGGAGGGGACGGAGGCTGGGCCAGGACCTGTACCCTGACCGCGACTCAGTTTAACGTCATCGTTGAGGAGGATTATTTCTCCGACGGCGAGCGCAGCCATTACGGCGAGTACTTCAGTTATCTGGCCATCGAGGCGCCGTCGGTGGCGCCACCAACCACGGTTCGCCTGCGTCATCCAGACACCGCCATTAACTGTGTCGGTGCTCAGATGGTGGTGGATCTGTGCAGCAACGCCAACTGCACCAGTTTCGATACCAGTGCCGAACTGGTGGTCACCTTCACCTCCACCGCCGCCGGGCAGTGGAAAAACAACCGTACCGGCCAGACCGGCAGCACCCTGACGGTTCGCCACGGCGACACGTTGACTCTGTGGCAGCCGCTGGAAACCACGGTGACTTTGGGGGTCAGCAATCACCCCTATCAGTGCCTCAGTGACAATGGTGACGCCGACTGCCAGGTGGACTACAAACTGAGCGGACTGCTGCTGACACCGGATACGGCCGAGATGACGTCGTGTAAGACCGGCCACCGGCTGCAGGTGGCGGTGGTGGAAACCGACAGCAACAGCCCGCAACAGTGCATCGCCGGTGCCTCTGGCAGCGAAACCGTCAACCTGAGCTTTGCCTATGAGCAGCCGTCGTCGCCGGAGGTGCAGGCGCCTCTGTACCTTGATGGCCTGACATTCACCGCTTCGGCGCAGCAATCGTTGACCATGGACTTTAGTATTGATGGCACCGATTCGGTGTCCATGCGCTACCCCGAAGCCGGCAAGCTGAAACTGCTGGCGTCCATGACTCGGGGCGAGGGCGACGGTGAGGTGACCCTAACCGGTGAGGCCAGTTTTGATTGGTTGCCTGCCGGGTTCCATATCGGCGCCGACAACGAGCAGTGCGACAGTAACTTCACCCGTTGTAAACCTTACCGCAAGGCCGGCCAGTCGCTGGATGTGGACGTCAGTGCCCACTGCTGGGTGGCCAATGATGATGGTTCCTACGCCAATAATCCCGTGACCAAGAATTTCCGCCACGACGGCATCAAGCTGAAGCCTGAGTTGGTGGCGCCCGCCAATGCCAATGCCAGCAACAGCACCGACGATGCCAATGCGGTGGCCGAAGTCACCGCCGGCGGCAGCGGCAGTGCCGACAAGACGCTGGATGAAGTGGGGGTGTTCCGCTATGTCCTCGATGGTGATGTCAGCTATCTGGGCGGTAAGATTGATGAAGACAACTACAGCAGCCGCAACATCGGTCGCATTACTCCAGCCTATCTGAGCGTGCAGACCGGCAACACTCAGTTGCAGGGGTATTGTGGCGACTTCAGTTACCTAGGCCAGCCCATCGCCTTTAGCCATGCGCCGGTGTTGACGGTGGTGGCCAAAGGCACCGGCAACAAGGTCACCAATAATTTCGACAGCGAGTTCTGGAACCTGGGCAACCCTCTGGCCAGCTTGAGTTATGCCACCGGCGTAGCCGGTCTCGGCCTGCAGGACACCGGCTTGCCGGCGTTGGAGCGCGACAGCGGTGATTTTGACGGCTCGCGGGAGTTTGCCCTGAGCAAAGAGTGGTTGCGCTTTAGGCGGCCGGTAGCCGCCATGGCGCCGGTGAATTACCATGTCGCCACTGGCCCCAACTTGCAGATGAGCATCGATAAAGCGGCCTTTACCATCAATGCCGACCAGGTATGTCTGGGCCAGTGGGGCAGTTGTGAGGGCACCAGCTTTGGCACCGATGTGGCCGGCGTGCGCCAGAGTTACGTGCTGGCGCCACAGCTGCGCTATGGCCGGGCGGTATTGGCCAGCGCCTATGGCAGTGAGAACCAGACCCTGACGCTGCCGCTGACGGTGGAGTATTACAACGGCGCTAATTTCAGTGCCAATATCCTCGATGGCGGTTTCTATGCCGACGGTCGCCCCTATGTGGCGGCCTCGCTGGGCAGTTCCGGCCGGGTTAGCCTCAGCGGCAGTTTGAATCCGATGCCGCTGACGTCGGGCAACGGTTACGTCAACCAGGGGGAGTTTCCCTCTCTGCGGGTGGCCGGTACCGGCGCGGTAACCCCGACGCCGTTAACCCTGGAGTACCATCTGGAAGCGCCTTTTGTGGCCCAGAGCCAGTGTTCGTTCCCCAATCAGGACTCGGAGGCGCCGACGTGGCTGCAGTGGTACTGGGAGTCGGCAACCACTCCGAGTAACCCGAAGGCCTCGGTGACGCTGGGGCGTTTCCGCGGCCATGACAAGGTGATCTACCGCCGGGAAATTTTCTAATCAACCGTGGCGGCTAACGGCAAAAAAAGCTGCGTTTAATGGGCCGTTGAGTGTGCTTAAAAGCGCTAGCCGTCATAAAAAAGTAGTGCGCCGATTTTTCGACACTGTGAAATAAGCCATAACCCTAGTGCTCAAGCGGGTTGTGGATTGGTCAGGGCGTTGGTAAAGTTAGCTGATTTTCGCATTTCTTACCGTTTCGCAAACAGGGCTGGTACATGTTCAAAAAGCTTCGTGGAGTATTTTCCAACGACCTATCCATCGACTTAGGTACCGCCAACACTTTGATTTACGTAAAAGATCAAGGGATAGTCTTGAATGAACCGTCTGTGGTGGCGATTCGTCAGGAAGGGCCTAACGCCAAGAGCGTGGCCGCAGTTGGTAGTGCAGCTAAGCAGATGCTGGGGCGTACCCCTGGCAATATCAAGGCCATTCGCCCGATGAAGGACGGTGTCATCGCCGACTTTATGGTGTGTGAGAAGATGTTGCAGCACTTTATTAAACAGGTGCATGACAGCGGCATTTTCCGTCCCAGCCCACGGGTACTGATTTGCGTGCCTTGCGGCTCCACTCAGGTTGAGCGTCGTGCCATTCGCGAGTCGGCCCTGGGTGCCGGTGCCCGTGAGGTGTACCTGATCGACGAGCCGATGGCCGCTGCCATTGGTGCCGGCCTGCCGGTATCGGAAGCCACCGGCTCCATGGTGGTCGATATCGGTGGTGGTACCACCGAGGTGGCCATCATCTCCCTCAACGGCGTGGTGTACTCCGCCTCCGCCCGTGTCGGTGGTGACAAGTTCGATGAGGCCATCATCAACTACGTGCGCCGCAACTACGGCAGCCTGATTGGTGAAGCCACCGCCGAGCGCATTAAGCACGAAATCGGTTCCGCCTACCCGGGTGAAGAGGTTCGTGAGATCGAAGTGCGTGGCCGTAACCTGGCCGAGGGTGTGCCGCGCAGCTTTACCCTTAACAGCAACGAAATTCTTGAAGCGCTGCAGGAGCCGCTGTCCGGCATCGTCAGCGCCGTGATGACCGCCCTGGAGCAATCGCCGCCGGAACTGGCGTCGGACATCTCCGAGCGGGGTATGGTGCTGACCGGTGGTGGCGCCATGCTGCGGGATCTGGATCACCTGCTGCAGGAAGAGACCGGTATCCCGGTTGTGATCGCCGATGAACCCCTGACCTGTGTTGCCCTCGGCGGCGGCAAGGCGCTGGAGATGATCGACGTTCACGGCGGCGATATCTTTGCCGAAGAGTAAGCCGCAGGCCCCCGCCCAATGAAGCCCTTTTTTATTCGTGGCGCCTCACCGCAATACCGCCTGTTTATGGCGGTATTGCTGTCTCTCGCCCTGATTTTGGCCAACGATCGTCTGCTGCCGATGCGCTCGGCGCTGGCCACCCTGGTCAGCCCGTTGCAGCACTTTGCCAACGTACCGGCGGTGGTGATGGACCAGCTGTCCACCAACCTCTCCAGTCGCTCCAACCTGCTGCGGGAAAATGAACGCCTGCAGCAGCGGCAGCTGTTGATGAGTGAGCAGTTGCTGAAGATGGCCAACCTGCAGGAGGAGAACGCCCGCCTGCGTGCGCTGCTGCAATCCTCCACCCGTCAGGATGCCCGTCGCATGGTGGCGGAGGTGATGTACGTCGATCGGGATCCCTTTAAAAATCAGGTGCTGATCGACAAAGGGGTCAACGAAGGGGTGTACGTGGGCCAGCCAGTGCTGGACGACTCCGGTGTGGTGGGGCAGGTGACCGAGGTGTCGCAAACCACCGCCCGAGTGCTGCTGATCGCCGACTTTACCCACGCCATTCCGGTGCGGGTGGCGCGCAACGACGTGCGGGCGGTGGCCAATGGCAGCGGCAAGCTGGATCTGCTGCAGCTGACCAATGTGGCCATGAGTACCGACATCAAGGTGGGGGATCTGTTGATCTCCTCCGGCCTGGGGCGGCGCTTTCCCGAAGGCTACCCGGTGGCCACCGTGACTCAGGTGGTGCGGGATGAAGGCATGACCTGGGCTCAGGTCTCGGCCGAACCGGTGGCGCACCTGGATCGCATTCGTTATCTGTTGCTGTTGTGGCAGCACGAAGTTCAGGGCCCGGCGTCCTTGGAGAGCTCCGATGGATAAGCCGCAACGTTATAGCCTTATCTGGATCACCATTCTGGTGGCCCTGTTTTTACAAATCATGCCATTGCCTCAGGTGGTGGCCTCCTGGCGTCCGGACTGGGTGCTGCTGGTGCTGGCGTACTGGACTCTGGCGTTGCCCCACCGGGTGGGCATCTTTACCGCTTTCGTAGTGGGACTGCTGCTGGACGTGCTGTTGGGGGCAACCCTGGGAGTGCGTTCGCTGGCGCTGTCGGTGGTGATCTACCTGGTGGCGCTGCAGTACCAGAAACTGCGCCACTTTTCCTGGGTGCAGCAGGTCAGCATACTGGCGGGATTGAGTCTGGCCAGCCATTTACTGGTATTCTGGGCGGAGTACCTGCACAGCGGCGTATCGCTGTCGTGGGAGTACCTTCGTCCCGTCGTCACCACGCCGTTGTTGTGGCCCTGGGTATTCTGGTTGCTGCGACGGATTCGGCGTCACTACAAGGTGAAGTAACATGACACAGATTCAGTGTTTCCTAGCTTCCTCGTCCCCCAGGCGCAGAGAGTTGCTGGGGCAGTTGGGCTATCGGTTTGACTGCGTCAGCCCGCACATCGATGAAACCCCGGCGCCGGGCGAAGGTCCAAAACAGTATGTCCGTCGTCTGGCGGCAGAGAAGGCTCGGGCCGGCCAGGCGCTGGTCAGCCAGCCCTTGCCGGTGATCGGCTCCGACACCATCGTGGTGCTGGATCAGCAGATTCTGGGTAAGCCGATAGACGCTGCCGATGCCATGGCCACCCTGCAACGCCTTCAGGGGCGCAGCCACCAGGTGATGACCGCCGTGGCCTGCGTGCAGGGGGATCGCATCGAACAGGCCCTGGTGATCACCGAGGTGACGTTCTGCGCCATGAGCGAGGAGCAGATACGAGCCTATGTCGACAGCCAGGAGCCCATGGACAAAGCCGGCAGCTACGGCATCCAGGGGCTGGGGGGCGCCTATGTGCAGGCCATCAATGGCAGTTACTCTGCCGTGGTGGGGCTGCCCATGGTGGAAACCCGTCAACTTTTACAACGCATTTAACCGGGAGGCCAGGTGCAACCGTCTTCAGTCGTTGGAACCGAGCTACTAATTAACGTCACCCCTACCGAGAACCGGGTCGCGCTGCTTGAGCGTGGCCAGTTGCAGGAGGTGCACATCGAGCGCCGCGGTAAGTTGGGCATTGTCGGCAACATTTACCGGGGCAAGGTCACCCGGGTGCTGCCGGGCATGCAGGCGGCGTTTGTCGACATCGGCCAGGACAAGGCGGCATTTTTGCACGCGTCGGACATCATCCCTCACACCGAGTGTGTGGCGGAGCCGGAGAAGAAACAGTTTCAGGCCCAGGACATTGCCACTCTGGTGCGCCCGGGCCAGGACATCATGGTTCAGGTGACCAAGGATCCCCTGGGGACCAAGGGCGCCCGCCTGACCACCGACATCACCCTGCCGTCCCGTTATCTGGTGTTTATGCCGGGTGCCGCCCACGTGGGGGTGTCGCAGCGGGTGGAATCCGAGCAGGAGCGGGAACGGTTGAAGAAGATCGTCGGCCAGTTTGTGGATACCGACGGCGGGTTCATCATCCGTACCGCCGCCGAAGCCGCCAGCGAGCAGGAACTGGCCCACGATGCCGCGTTCCTGCGCCGAGTGTGGCGTAAGGTATCGGAACGGCGTCGCCGCCCCGGCGGTAAGGTCACGCCCCTGTATGAAGATCTGACTCTGCCACGGCGGATTTTACGGGATCTGGCCATCAGCAAGATCGAGCGGGTGCAGGTGGACTCTCGCCTGGCCATTGCCGAGCTGACCGAGTTTGCCGAGGAGTTCGTGCCGGAAGTGGCACCGGTGCTGGAACATTTCACCGGCCCGTCGCCGCTGTTTGATCTGTTTGATGTGGAGAATGAGATCCAACGTTCCCTCGAGCGTAAGGTGGAGCTCAAGAACGGTGGTTACCTGATCATCGATCAGACCGAGGCCATGACCACCATCGACATCAATACCGGCGCCTTTGTCGGCCATCGCAACCTCGAAGAGACCATCTTCAATACCAACCTGGAAGCCACCCGGACCATCGCCCACCAGTTGCGGTTGCGTAACCTGGGCGGGATCATCATCATCGACTTTATCGATATGACCTCGGAAGAGCATCGTAGCCGGGTACTCAGCACCCTGCAGGCGGCCCTGGATCAGGATCGGGTTAAGACCAGTGTCAGCGGTTTCTCTCGGCTGGGGCTGGTGGAAGTGACCCGCAAGCGCACCCGGGAAAGTCTGGAGCATGTGCTGTGCGGCGAATGCCCCAGCTGTAAGGGCACCGGCAGCATGAAGACCGTCGATACCGTCTGTTACGAGATGTTCCGTGAGATCATTCGAGTGGATCGTCAGTATGACGCCGATGAGTTTTCGGTGTACGTGGCGCCGACGGTGCACGATGCCCTGGTCGGCGACGAAGCCCATAGCCTGGCGGAGCTGGAGGTGTTTATCGGTAAACGGATCCGTTTGCAGCCTGAGCCGCTGTACAGCCAGGATAAGTTTGACGTGGTGATGATGTGACACTCACCGCGCGCGCGCGGCGTCTGCTCCGATTTTGTTGGTACGGTGCCGCGACGGTCATCGTCCTGTTCGCCTTGCTGGTCAGCGCGGTGCGTTCACTGCTGCCCGAACTGGACTCCATTCGCGATGATTTGACTCAGCAGATTCAGCAGCGAAGTGGCTTGGTCATGACGATGGAGCAACTGGGGGCCAGCTGGGAACCCAAGGGCCCGCAGTTGGTGATCAAGGCCTTCCATCTGCCCGCCCAGCAAGATCTCAACATCGACATCCAGGTTCAGGAGGCCGTGGCCCAGCTGGACTTCTGGCGTTCGTTGCGGGATCTGGATTTTCGTTTCGACCGGGTCACTTTCAACGGTGTCGAGGTGCATGTCCATGGTCCGTTGACCAACTCCGGCGGTGACAGCGGCAACGCCGTCAGCGCCTTTAAAAACACCTTCCTGCATCAGCTCAGCGAACTGAATATCTCCGAAGGGGTGCTGTACCTGCACCTGTCCGACAACAAGCCGGAACCCATTCACATTGCCAACCTGCAATGGCGCAACCGCGGCAACCGTCACCTGGGTGAAGGGCGGCTGTATCTGGATGAGACCAGCAACCTGGATGAAACCCTGAAGCTGGCGGTGGAACTGCGCAGTGCCCAGCAGCAGCGCTTGTTCGGGCGTGGTTATTTGCAAGCGGAGCAGTTGGATATCGGTGACTGGCTGGCTCGTCAGTTTGGTAACGGTTCTCGCCAGTTCCGTGGCGTGCTCAATATGCAGTCCTGGCTCAGTTTCGACGAGCAGGGGGTGCGTGGGGCACAGATCGCCTTTGGTGAGAGTGACTTCAGCTGGCAGCAACCGCAGGCACAGCGGATGGCCATCAAGGGCGGCAGCCTGGTGTGGACCCCCACGGCCACCGGCGGCGAGCTGTCCAGCCGTGATCTGCAACTGACCAGCAATGGTCAACCCTGGCCCGAGACTCGCCTGGCGCTGTCGCAGCAAGGCGACGACGTCAGCCTGTGGATGAATCGGTTGCCGCTGGACAAACTCAAGCCGTTGCTGGGGTTGTTACCGGGCATTAAGGATCGAACCCTGGCGGATCTGCTGGATGCCAACGGCCGCGGCCAGCTGGCCGACATCAAGCTGCAGCAGCGGCCAGACGGCTGGTCCGCGTCTGCCGGATTGAAGGATCTGGGCTGGGACATGAGCGGCAAGGTGCCAGGATTGTCCGGTCTCAACGGTCAGTTTGTCTGGCACAAAGATCATGGCCGCTTGAGCCTGCCCAAGCAGGATCTGGCCTTTTACTGGCCGTGGCAGTTTTCCCATACGGTGAAGTTCAGCGAGGTCTCCGGAGAGCTGACCATCGATCGGCAGCAGGGCTGGCTGGTGAAAACCGACAGCCTGAAGCTCGACGGCGACATCCTCAAGGCCGATCTCGAGGCCGCTTTGCTGCTGCCGGAGCAGGGCGCCACCAGGTTGCAGTTGTACGGCAATGCCGAACTGAAGCAGGCAGAGATGGCCGGGCGGTTGTTCCCGCGTAAGGCCATGGGCGAAGCGCTGTCGGATTACCTGTCCACCTCGCTGCAGGCCGGACACACCGACGATGCTCAGATTCTCTGGCACGGTGATTTTAGCGATTATCCCTATGACGGTGGTCAGGGGGTGTTCCAGGCCGGGTTTACCCTGAAGCAAGGCCAGTTCCAGTTTCTTCCCTCTTGGCCTGCCGTTACCGGCATCACCCTGCAGGCGCTGTTTGAAAATAAGCGCATGGATCTGTGGCTGAAACAGGGATTGCTGGACCAGGTGCCGGTTCAGGACGCTCACGTCTTTATTCCCACCCTCGACAGCAACGCGACCCTGACGGTGTTGGCCGGGGTCCGCGCCGACGCTCAGGCTGCCACCCAACTGATGCAGGCATCGTCGCTGTCGGCCTCGGTTGGGGCCACCCTGGCGCAGCTGAAGATAGAGGGGCCGGTGGCGACCAGCCTGGATCTGACCTTTCCCCTGGGAGCCGGGGTGGAGGATCAGTCGCCCGCCATTCTGGGACGGGTGGCGTTCTGGGATAACCCGGTGTATCTGACCGCCTTGTCGACACAGCTGTCCGGACTGCGTGGCGAGCTGCAGTTCAACGGCGACCAGGTGACGGCTACTGATCTTGGTGCCCGAGTGTTTAACCAGCCCCTGTCCATCAGTCTGAACACCGGTCGCAGCAGTGACACCGAATACCGGGCCGATCTGCAGCTCGGTGGCCAGTGGCAAACCGCCAACATCGATGAGAATAATGTCTTTCCGTTGTTTAGCCACCTTGAGGGCCAGGCTCGCTGGAGCGGCGATGTCGGCTTGGTTTTCCTGGAAGGTGGCGGCTATCGCTATGACGCTCAGATCAACAGTGATTTGGTGGGCCTGAACATCGATCTGCCGGCACCGGTAGGCAAGTCGGCATCGACTCCTTATCGGGCGGTGCTGGAGGTGCACGGCGATGACAGCGGTGCCGAGTTGCAGTTCAGCGAAGGGATGCGACTGGGGTATCTGGCTCAGTTCCGCATCGATGAACAGGGGTTCCACTGGCCCAATTATCAGCTGGCCATCGGTAAACGCCCCAGCCTGTATGGCGTCGAGGGTGGCTCCATCGATCTGGCCATGAGCGAGGTAGAGCTGACCGAGTGGCTGCCGTTGATCACCGCTTTCATCGATACCAGTTCCGATAAACAAGCCAGCATGGTGCCGCCGCTGACTCGAGTGCATGGCTCCATCTCGCGCCTGGATATTTTCGGTCTCTACTTCGATCAGACGTTGCTGGAAGGCTGGCCGGATGAATCGGGCTGGCGCTTTCGGGCGGAGTCGGATCAGCTGCGCGGGGACGTGCGCATCGGCAAGCAGTGGCGCCAAAATGGCATCGGTGTTATTGCCGATCGGTTGCAGTTGCTGTGGGACGGCAGTGATGACAGCCCACAGAAAGCCAGCGCCGATTTGATCGCCAAGATGCCCGGAGTCAGCATCGAAGTGGCCGATTTTTCGGTCAAGGATCTGCCTCTGGGGCAGTTAACGCTGACCGCCTCTCACACCGAGTCCGGTTACAGCGTCGATCGCATCGAGTTGTCGCGGCCCGAGTACCAACTGAACGCCTCCGGACTGTGGGTGGCGGATGGCGACCTGACCCGGTTCGACCTGGGCGGTGAGCTCAATAGCCCCGACTTTGGCAAGCTCAGTTCGGTGATCAAGCAGCCGCTGGGAATCAAGTCGTCGCCGCTGGATACCCAGTTTGCGGTCAGCTGGCAGAATGCGCCCTGGGAGCCGGACTACGCCAGCCTTAACGGCAGCCTTGGCTTTGAACTGGGTCAGGGCCACTTGTCGGAAGTCTCCGATAAGGGCGCCCGGATCCTGTCTCTGTTCAGCCTGGACTCGTTGCTGCGCAAGTTGTCACTCGATTTTACCGATGTCTTTGGTAAAGGATTTTATTATCAGTCCTTTAAAGGGGACATTACCTTCACTGACGGCGTCTCGACCACCACCAATACGGTATTGGACGGGGACGCGGGGGTGATGAAGATTAACGGTGACAGCGATCTGGTCAGCCATCAACTGGATTACCGCATCAGCTTCTCACCGGCCCTGACTGCCAGTGTGCCGGCGGTGGCGTTGATCTCTGGCGCGTCCCTGACCGTGGGGGTCGGGGCCTTTGCGGTGTCCAAGATTCTGGAGCCGGTGATCGAGATCATCACCCAGCTGAACTTCAAGTTGACCGGAACCTTTGAAGAGCCGATTCTGGAAGAGTTGGAGCGGGCTAAGCGGGAGATTCGCATCGTCGAAGACAGCCCCGCCCCCGAGACCAGCCCGAAGCCGGCGCCGGCCACCGAGGCGCAACCGCAGATGGAGGCGTTGCCGGAACCCCTGCCAGATGGGGACGGCAAAAGCGTCGGACAATAGCAGGATCACGGCCAGGAGGGCCCGATGCAGCTGTATGCACTGCAATGCTGTTCCCTGGAGCAGCCCAATGAGAATCTCAGCCAGTTGCGGCAGCTGATGCAGCCGTTGCTGGACCAGTCCGGCCCCAAACTGGTGGTGTTGCCGGAGTGTGCCCTGTGTTTTGACGGTCCTCCGGGTCAGTGGCAGGCGCTAGCCGAGCCTCTTGGTCAGGGGGCGATGCAGCAGGCGTTGTCGCTGTTAGCGAGCGAGTTTGGCTGCATACTGGTCGCCGGAACCATACCAATACGGGCCGAAGACGGCCGCGCCTATGCGGCCTCGTTGGTGTTTGATGAGCAGGGGCGGCGCATTGGCCACTACAATAAGATTCATCTGTTTGATGTCGATGTCGACGATGCCACCGGTCGCTACCGGGAAAGTGACACCACCTGCCCCGGTGATCACATCGAGGTGATCGACACCGCCGCTGGCCGCATCGGTGTGGCGGTGTGTTACGATCTGCGCTTTCCGGAGTTATTCCGGGCGCTGGCCAGTGCCGGTGCCGATGTGGTGGTGGTGCCCAGTGCCTTTACTCAAAAAACCGGCGCGGCCCACTGGCGCACTTTGCTGCAGGCTCGGGCGCTGGAAAACCAATGTTATGTGGTGGCGGCCAATCAGGCCGGTACCCATGGGCGAGGGCGGCAGACCTGGGGCCACTCGATGGTCGTGGATCCCTGGGGGCGGGTGCTGGATGAACTGGCGCAACAGCCGGGATTGGCAACGGCGCGACTCGATCAACAACGTATTACTGAGATTCGGCGAGCGATGCCGGTTCTTAACCACATTCGGCTTCCCCTGGGAGTCAGAGAAAGGAACAAGTGAACCCTATGACTCTTAAGAACGTGTCAGCCACTCTGCTCAGCCCCACCGGTTTGTCGGTGGACGATCTGGAGCGCACCCTGGCGCGCATCCATCAGCATAAGCTGGATTATTCGGACATCTACCTGCAGTCGGCCCGGCACGAATCCTGGGTGCTGGAGGACGGCATCGTTAAAGAGGGCAGTTTCAACATCGAGCAAGGGGTCGGTATCCGCGCCATCGATGGCGAAAAAACCGGCTTTGCCTACGCCGATGAGATCACCCTGGATGCGCTGCAGCAGTCGGCGGATGCCGCCCGGGGCATTGCCGCCGCCGGCGCCGATGGTCGGGTCATGGCGCTGAGCAACCGCCCCAGCGTACGTCGCTATCCGGCCGAAGACCCCATTCGTAGCTGGGAGCAGCAGCAGAAGTTGTCGTTGCTGCAGGAGATGGATCAGTATGTGCGGGCCCTGGATTCCCGAGTGCAGCAGGTGATTGCCAGTTTGTCGGCGGTGTACGAAGAGGTGCTGGTGGTGGCGTCCGACGGTACCCTGGCGACGGACATTCGTCCGCTGGTGCGACTGAACTGCTCGGTGATCATGGTGGACGGCGATCGCCGTGAACGGGGCAGTGCCGGCATGGGAGGGCGTTACGACTACGCCCAGCTGGATGCCAGCAATGACGATGACCGCCGCCGAGCGCTGGATCTGTGCCATCAGGCGGTGCGCATGGCCGAAGTGAATCTGCGGGCGGTGGATGCCCCTGCCGGAGAGATGCCGGTGGTGCTGGGTTCCGGTTGGCCCGGGGTGTTGCTGCATGAGGCGGTGGGCCACGGTCTGGAAGGCGACTTTAACCGCAAGGGCTCCAGTGCCTTCGCCGGTCGCATCGGTGAAAAGGTGGCCAGTGAGTTATGCACCATTGTCGATGACGGCACCCTGGACGGACGTCGAGGCTCGGTCAGCATCGACGATGAAGGTACGCCGGCGCAAAACACCGTGCTGATCGAGAACGGCATCCTGAAAGGCTACATGCAGGACAAGCTCAATGCTCGACTGATGGGCATGGCGCCCACCGGCAACGGCCGTCGTGAGTCGTACGCCCACATGCCAATGCCGCGGATGACCAACACCTACATGCTGGCTGGAGACAAAGAACCGGAGGAGATCATCGCCTCGGTGAAACAGGGGATCTACGCCCCTAACTTCGGTGGTGGCCAGGTCGACATTACCTCGGGCAAGTTTGTGTTTTCGGCCTCGGAAGCCTACCTGATCGAAAACGGCAAGATCACCACCCCGATCAAAGGGGCCACCTTGATTGGCAATGGCCCCCAGGCGATGCAGACCATCAGCATGGTTGGCAACGACCTCAAGCTGGATAACGGCGTCGGCGTCTGTGGCAAAGAGGGGCAGAGCGTGCCTGTGGGGGTCGGCCAGCCCACTCTGAAGTTGGATCGTCTCACCGTCGGTGGCACAGATTGAGTCTTTTGCACTGATTTGACTTAACAAAGGCGAGCTATGCTCGCTTTTTTATTTGCATTTATGCTTCACTCATCGGATCAGCTTATAATGCTTCTCCTTACGACTTTAATGGGTTTAAAATTAGAGTCATGACTCTAAGTACAGGATGCACAATGCGTTACTGGATTGGGATACTCGCGTGCGTCTGCACCGCGGCCACGGCACAACCGCTGAGCTTATTGCAAGCCTGGCAGCGGGTGGAAACCGTCAGCGACAAGCTGCAGGCGGAACATCAGGCGGAAAATCGCGCCGCCGCCGAGCTCGGCGCCGCCGAGCAACTGGGGATGCCGTCGCTGTCCCTGAGTGGCAGCTATACCCGGCTGGATAAGCCGATTGAACTGGACTCCCGTGCCATCAATCCCATTGGTGATCTGTTGCAGCTTCCCCAGGTGGGCGCCATCGCGGGTCAGTTGGGGATGGATCTGTCCGGCTTGAACTGGAAGACCGAAATCACCGACCGCGACATCTACCACGCCAGCCTGAAAGCGGTTTGGCCACTGTACGTGGGCGGACGCATCGAAGCCGCCCAGGCGATCAAGGCCGCCGAGCTGGATCAGCAGAAGCAGCAGGGGGAGCTGAGCCGTCAGGAGCGGTTCACCACCTTGGTGGAACGCTACTTTGCGGTGGTGCTCAGCACTCAGGTGGAACAGCTGCAGCGCCAGCGTCTGCAGACGTTGACTGAGCACCTGCAGCACGCCGAAGCGATGCAGAAGCAGGGCCAGATTGCCGAAGTGGAACGTCTGAATGCCCAGGTGGCGATGGAGCAGGGCCAGGTGGCGCTGTCTCAGGCCCAGCGGCGCAGTAAACTGGCGCACATGGCGCTCAACACTTTGCTGCAGCAGAATCAAGTGGATACCGCCCAGGGGCTGGGATTGCCACTGACTCAGCCGGATCTGGACCGCTGGCAGCAACAGATGCTGGAGGTGCACCCGGCGCTGGCGTTGTATCAGGCCAAGGAGGCCCAGGCCCAGGGGGCCATCGATGCCGAAAAGGGTCGTTACAAGCCGGAAGTGGCGCTGTTCGGCAACTACACCTTTGAGACTCAGGACAGCCTGGCGGCGGAGCTGGAGCCGGACTGGCTGGTTGGGGTAACGGTGAAGGTGCCACTGTTTACCAACGACGGCCGTTCCGATCGGGTGCGAGCGGCGAAAAGCGCCCAGCTGCAGGTGCAGCATCTGCGTGCCCAGACACAACAGGATCTGCAGCTGTTGATGGCATCCCGCGGCCAGGAGCTAAGCCAGGCACAGCATGAATACCGCGCCCTGGCGACCGCCGAGACGCTGGCCAAGGAGAACCTGCGCTTGCGGCAACTGGCGTTTAGCCAAGGGCTGAGCACCTCCATCGATCAGGTGGACGCCAGCGACAAATTGCTGGAGGTACAGACCGCCCGCGCTGCCGCCCAATACCGTTATCTGGTCGCTCTGGGGCAATTGGCCGCCATGAGCAGCAACCAGCAACGTCTTTTCCAACTGCTTGAACGCACGGAATCAGAATGAAACGAATCAACCAAACCCTGGGGTTCATCGCCCTGCTGTTGTTGCTAGGTCTGGCTGCCCGGGCGGCCTGGATCCTGAGTCAGCCCAAGGCGGCCCACATTCAGGGCCAGATTGAAGCCCGCCAATATCACGTCTCTTCCAAGATACCGGGAAGGCTGGAGCGGATTCTGGTGCACCGGGGCGACCAGGTGACCAAGGGCGACCTGTTGTTTGCCATCAGCAGCCCGGAGCTGGAAGCCAAGCAGATGCAGGCTCAGGCCGGCTTGGAAGCGGCGAAGGCTTTGAAAGCCCAGGCCGACAACGGTGCCCGGGCGCAGGAGGTGCTGGCGGCCAAGGAGCAGTGGAATAAAGCCAAGGCGGCGGCCAAGCTGGCCAGAGTCACCTATGAGCGGGTGGAAAACCTGTTCGACGAAGGGGTGGTGGCCCGGCAGAAGCGCGATGAAGCCTTCACTCAGTGGCAGGCGGCCAACTTCACCGAAAGTGCCGCCAGAGCGGTGTACCTGATGGCCGACGAAGGGGCCCGTCAGGAGACCAAAGACGCCGCCGCCGGTAAAGCCATGGCGGCTCAGGGGCAGCTGAACGAGGTGCAGGCGGTGCTGGCGGACAGTCAGATGCGCGCGCCTCGAACCGGTGAGGTGAGCCAGGTGATGCTGGATGAGGGCGAATTGGCGCCGTCCGGGTTCCCGGTGGTGACCTTGGTGGACATGACCGATGCCTGGGCGCTGTTTAATGTCCGTGAAGATCGGCTGGCGGAGTATCCAGAGGGTGAGCTGGTGCAGGTGCGGATTCCGGCGCTCAATGCCAGCTTCCCCTTTGTAGTGCGCTACCGGTCGGTGCTGGGGGATTACGCCACCTGGAACGCCAGTGAAAGCGGCATGGATTTTGATTTGCGTACCTTTGAGGTGGAACTGGTGCCCCAGAGCCCCATCGAAGGCCTGCGTGCCGGCATGACGGCGCTGATTGACCTATGAGCCGCTCAAGGGTGGTCCTGCTGCACCGAAGCTTTCGGGATCTGCTGTCGGACCCGTGGCAAGCGAGCCTGATGACCTGGCTGCCGGTGTTGCTGGGGATCATCCTCTGGGGCGTGTTTGCCCGCGGCCTGCCCACCGAATTGCCGGTGGCCTGGGTCGATATGGATAACACCGCCACCAGCCGCACCCTGGGACGCCACCTTGAGGCGTCACCGGCCATTGCCCTGACCCAGTATGCCGACGGTCGCAGTGCCCAGTTGGCGATGCGCCAGGGAGAGATGTTTGCGCTGGTGCTGATTCCTGCTCACTTCGGTGAAGACCTGATGGCCGGGCGCACGCCGGATCTGGCGGTGCGCTACAACACTCAGTTCATTCTGGTGGGCAAGCGTCTGTACAGCGCCGCACTGGCGTCGTTGCAGGGCGGTCTGGCCGACGTGGGCTCGTTGGCGACCCTGGCCAGCGGGATACCGGCGGAGTACGCCGAGCAGGCGTTGTCACCGGTGAAGGTGGAGCTCAAATCGATGTTCAATCCGGACTTGAGCTACCTGCCTTTCCTGTTGCCCGGCATCATGTTGGCGTTGTTCCAGTTGCTGGTGATGGCTACCCTGGTGAATACCGTGGGGCGCGGTAAGCGTGGCCTGCCGTTGCGCATTGCCCTGTTGATGCTGTGGTGGTGGCTGATGGGCGGCATTGGCCTGTTGGTGATGTACGAAGGACTGGAGTTGCCGATGATGGGATCCTTGTGGGTGCTGTGGTTGGCGATGATCCCTCTGCTGGGAGGCATTGCCGGCATGATTCTGCTGATCGCCCTGATTGTGGATGACCCGGTTCGGGCCACCAGCATTGGCGGGGCGCTGTTCGCGCCGGCATTTGCCTACATGGGGGTCAGTTTCCCGGTCAATAGCATGCCTTGGCCCGCGGAGATCTGGCGGGTGCTGATGCCCAGCACTCACTATGTGCCGCTGCTGCTTCAGGGTGGCGGTAATCATCATTGGTCGTCACTGTGGCCGCTGTTTCTTATGTCACTGTTGCTGGTTCCCGTGGCCCGCCGGTATCGGGGAGTGCGAGCATGAGTTGGTGGACCTTGTTTCGGCGCGAATGGCTGGGCCTGCTGACCGATAAGGCGGCGATGTTGACCGCCATCGGCGGCATTCTGTTTTACGCCGTGATCTACCCCCTGCCTTATGATCATCAGGTGGCCGGGGCGCAACCGGTGGCGGTGGTGGATCTGGACCAAAGTGCCACCAGTCGCAAGTTGATTCGTATGTGGTCGGCATCGCCAAAAATTCACATCAGCGACAACTATCCGGAGGTTGACCGGGCCGAGCAGGCACTGCACGACGGTGACATCGCCGCCTTGGTGGTGATCCCGGCCCAGTTTGAGCGCAACCTGGTGCGGGGCCAGCAGCAGACGCTGGCAGTGGCCGGTGACGGCAGTTTCTTTCTTGCCTATGGCAATGTGGCGACCGCCATGCTGCAATCCAGTGGTTATTTGAATGCCGAGATTCGTTTGGCTCGAAGCGTTGCCAATGGTGGCCGTGTCGAGGAGGTAATGCGTCAGCTGCAGCCGGTGTCGACCCGGGTGCAGCCGGTGTTTAACCCCAACGGCAGCTACATCAGCTACGTGGTACCGGGTGCCCTGGTGTTGATCCTGCATCAGACCCTGTTGATGGTGGCATCGATGCTGGGGGCCAACAACTGGCACTGCCGCGGCGAATGGCACCGCTATCCGTTGATGACCTGGGTCAGTGCTCGCACCACCATGCTGGTGTGCCTGTACCTGCCTTCCTGCATTCTCTATTTTGATCTGGTGTTGCCCGGGCATGATGTGGCGATGCTGGCTTCCTGTTGGGCCATGGTGCAACTGCTGGTGCCGTTTCTGTTGTCGACGGCGCTGGCAGGGATTGCCATCAGTACCCTGTTTAATCGTCGCGCCGTGCCGGTTCAACTGTTGGTGCTGACCGGCATGCCAATCCTGTTCACCTGTGGCTTTGTCTGGCCCGGGATCAGCATGTCACCGCTGCTCAGTGGGGTGTTTGCCTGGTTACCGGCACAGCCGGCGATGATGGGGATGATAAAGCTCAACCAGATGAACCTGGGAATCGTAAACCTTTATTACGAGCTGTCGACTCTGTGGATTCAGGTGATAGCATGGGGCATCTTGGCGCTGTTGGGTACGCACTGGCGTCAGACTCACCGGGCTTCAGTGCTGATTGATCGCGCTGAACCGAGCTTTGATTAACCCCCTTTTGGTTTTCCACTTTTTGTCAGGGATGAACTATGCAACGGCTGCTTCTGGCTTCGACCTTATTGATTTCCTCCGCGTGCTGGGCTCAAGGGCCCGGTGAACGCCCGCTGCCGTTTGAGTTCAGCGCCTACAGCGTCGGCTTCCCGTCGGCGTCGACTGAGAACGACGGTGACGTCAGCCAGGATAACTACGGCTTTAACTTCAGCTACCGTCAACCGCTGAATCAGCAATGGCTGGTACGCTACCAGCTGGATTACGAGTACAGCAGTTTTGATTTCGATCGCAGCCGCCTGTTCGGCGGGCGCCTCGACAGCTGGGACAGCAAACAGCAGTTAGGGGCTGGGGTCAGCTTCGTCCGGCCCAGCCGCGATGGCCTGACCTGGTTTATTGCCCCGCGTGTGCAGTGGGCTTACGCCGACAATGCCAGCTTCAGCGATGGCTTTGGTTATGGCTTGCTGGCGGCAGCCACCTATCCGGTGTCCGATACCCTGACCCTGGGCTTCGGTGGCGGTTATTTTAATGACCCCTATGACGTGTCGGTGATTCCGGTGTTGCTGGTGAAGTGGCAGATTACCGACAAACTGCGACTGGATAACCCGTTCGAGCCCGGCTTCTCCGGCCCGGGGGGACTGGAGTTGTCCTACGCCTTTAACCCGTTCTGGGAGTTTGGCCTGGGTACCGCTTACCGCGCCCAGCGCTTTGCCGTGGAGCAGGGCAGTGTCGAGATTGAGAATCCACTGACCTTCCTCAGGGGCACTTACAGCAACCCGGATAACTGGCGCCTGTCGGGGTACCTGGGGTATCGCAGCGACGGCAAAATGAAAGTGCACGGTCAATTTGAAGCCAGTCAGGATCTGGATGCGGAGGCGGCCTTCGGCGCCATCTTTACCTACAACTTCTGAGGCTTCTCCACCAGTGAAATTCAGGCGGCCCCCTAGTCAGGGGGCCGCCTTTTTTGTTAGCTTCAATGCAGTTGCTGACACGTTAGCCTAAGATGGCCGTCGTTTGCCCCCCATGTCGAACAGAAGGATCAGTCAATGAAGTTTCAGGGAACCGGTGAATACATCGCCACCGAGGATTTGCAGATGGCGGTCAACGCCGCGGTGACCCTATCCAGGCCGCTGTTGATCAAGGGAGAGCCGGGAACCGGCAAAACCATGTTGGCGGAGCAGGTGGCGCTGTCTTTGGGGAAGCCATTGATCCAGTGGCACATAAAATCGACCACCAAGGCCCAGCAGGGACTGTATGAGTACGACGCCGTGTCGCGGTTACGGGACTCTCAGTTGGGTAATGACAAAGTGGAGGACGTGCGTAATTACCTGAAGAAAGGCAAGCTGTGGCAGGCGTTCGAGGCCGATGAACAGGTGGTACTGCTGATTGATGAGGTGGACAAAGCGGACATCGAGTTTCCCAACGACCTGTTGGTGGAGCTGGATAAGATGGAGTTTCATGTTTACGAGACTCAGGAAGTGATTCGCGCTCGCCACCGTCCCATCGTGATCATCACCAGCAATAACGAAAAGGAATTGCCGGATGCGTTTCTGCGCCGCTGCTTCTTCCATTACATCCGCTTTCCCGATGCCGAAACCATGAAGCGCATCGTCGAGGTGCACTTCCCCGACATTAAGCCGCGGCTGGTGCAGCACGCCATGGAGGTGTTCTTTGAACTCAGGCAGGTGGCCGGACTGAAGAAGAAGCCGTCTACCTCGGAGTTGGTGGATTGGCTTAAATTGCTGATGGCCGACGACATCGATCCGACCGTATTGGCCAACACCGACATTCGCACCGCGTTGCCGCCCCTATGCGGCGCCCTGGTCAAGAATGAGCAGGATGTGGCGCTGCTGGAGAAGCTGGCGTTTATGACCCGGCGGGGGTAAGGCGATGCTGATTCGGTTTTTCTTTGCCCTGAGGCGAGGCGGAATTCCGGTGTCGGTGACCGAGTTGCTGGCACTGCTGGAGGCGATGGATCAGCAACTGGCATTTGCGGATCTGGAGCAATTCTATGTGCTGGCGCGTCTGTGCCTGGTCAAGGATGAAACCCAGTACGACAAGTTTGATCGGACTTTCGGTGCGTTTTTTGAGGGCCTGGACACGGCGACCGAGCACTGGCAGGAGGCGATTCCCGATGAGTGGTTGCGGGCCGAGATGGCTCGCTCGCTGACCGAGGAGGAGCGCCGGCAATTGGAGGCGGTGGGAGGCATCGAGGCGTTGCTGGCGGAGTTTCGCAAACGCTTCGAAGAGCAGCAGAAGCGCCATCAAGGTGGCAACCGCTGGATTGGCACCGGCGGTACCTCGCCCTTTGGTCACAGTGGTGAGCGTCCCGGTGGCATGAGAGTCGGGGGCCAGGGTCGCAATCGCTCGGCGGCCAAGGTGTGGCAGCAGCGCCAGTATCGCAACCTCGATGGCGATGTGGAGCTGGGAATTCGTAACCTGAAGTTGGCGCTGAGGAAGCTGAGACGCTTTGCCCGCACTGGGGCCGACACCGAATTGGATCTGGACGGCACCATACAGGCCACCGCCGACAGCGGCGGCCTGCTGGACGTAAAGCTGGTGCCGGAACGGCACAACGCCATCAAGTTATTGCTGTTTTTTGATGTCGGGGGTTCCATGGACCCCTATGTTCGCCGCTGTGAGCAACTGTTCAGTGCCTGTCGCAGCGAGTTTAAGCATCTGGAGCAGTTCTATTTTCACAACTTTCTCTATGACCAGCTGTGGCGGGATAACCGCCGCCGCCGTGAGGAGTCGACGCCGCTGGCGGAGATCCTGCGTACCTACCCCAAGGACTACAAGGTGATCGTGGTCGGGGACGCGTCCATGGGACCGTACGAGATCTTCAGCCGTTACGGCAGTGTCGAGTTGATGAACGAGGAGCCGGGAGCGGTCTCCATGCAGCGTGTGTGCGACCGATTTTCGCGGTTGATCTGGCTGAATCCGGTGCCCAGGGAACATTGGCGCTACACCCAAAGCATCGGCGCAGTGCGGGAGTTAATCGGCGATCGGATGTACCCGTTGACGTTGTCGGGGCTGGAGCAGGGGATTGGCGCTCTGCTGGGGCAGCAGAGGCCGTAAATCAGGGGCCCGGACGGGCCCCCTCCATCAGACGAGGGTCAGTCGTCCAGGTACTGACGAATCAGCTTGAACAGTTCCCGGGAAGATTTCGGTGGCTTGTTGGCCTGCTGCTCTTTCTTGGCTTGACGGATCAACTGGCGCAGGCGCTGGCGCTCACTCTCCATCTCCGGCACCTTGGCAAACAATGCCTGTACCGCCTCGTCACCTTCGGCGATCAGGCGATCCCGCCACTCCTCCATCTGGTGGAAATGCTGGTTGGCCTGATTGTGCTTGTTGCGAATTTTGTCCAGTGCCTGGCGGATGGGATCCGGATCGCGGAACCGCAGCAGCTTGCCGATGAACTGCATCTGGCGGCGGTAGGCCTCATTTTTTCCCTTAAGGCGGTGGGCCAGCGCGACGGCGACCTCTAACTCTTCATCCATGGGCACTTTGGCCAGATCACTTTTTCCCAAAGCCAGGATTTCGGTGCCAATCTTCTGCAGCTCTTCAGCTTCCCGCTTCAGCTCGCTCTTACTGATCCACTCGTCTTCCTGCTGATCCTGAGGGGGGCGTTGTGCCGCCATGATACTTCTCCGCTGCAATATAAGTCTTAACTGAGGGGCATTCTAGCAGCCCATGGGCAGTTCAGGCCAATAATGGCAAGCCCGAGCCCTATCGCAGAGCTGTCGGGGTTTGCTATCCTGTGCTCAATTGACTTTTTGTGGGACAGACGAGTGACTCAAGTGAGTATCGAACAGCAGCGTCAGCATCTCGAGCAAGCGGTAGCCGTCGCGCTGGAGGAAGCCGGAAAACTGGGAGTGACCGCTGCGGAAGTGGCGATCAGCAAGCAGCAGGGGTTGTCCATCTCAACCCGCCAGGGAGAAGTGGAAACCGTCGAGTTTAACAAAGACGGTGCCCTGGGAATCTCCCTGTATCGCGATGGCAGCAAAGGCAATGCCTCCACTTCGGATCTGAGCCCCCAAGCGATCGTCGACGCCGTGCGGGCCGCCGATGGCATCGCCCGTTACACCAGCGCCGATGAACATAATGGCCTGGCGGATGCCAGCCTGATGCCCACCGAATTGCGGGACCTGGATCTGTACCACCCCCATCCGATGACGCCGGAGCAGGGGATCGAGCTGGCCAGCCGCTGCGAACAGGCGGCCCTGGCCGAAGGCGGCCGCATCGAGCAGTCCGATGGTGCCAGTTGCAACAGCCACGAAGGCATCAAGGTGTACGGCAACAGCCACGGCTTTATCGGCAGCTATGCCTCCTCCCGCCACAGCCTCTCCTGTGTGCTGATCGGCAAGGATGAGCAGGGTATGGAGCGGGATTATGACTACACCGTCAGCCGTCGTTTCGATGCCCTGGACGGTCCGGAGGCCCTCGGCAAGCGGGCGGCGGCCAAAGTGGAGGCCCGCCTGGGGGCCCGCAAGATCGACACCTGCGAAGTGCCGGTGCTGTTCTCCGCCGAAACTGCCACCGGCCTGATCGGTCATCTGGTGGGGGCCATCAGCGGTGCGTCCCTGTATCGGGAGTCGTCGTTCCTGCTCAACAGCCTGGGCACCCAGATTCTGCCCGAGTGGTTGTCCATCCATGAGAATCCGCACCTGCTGGGTGGCTTGTCCAGTGCCGTCTTTGACGGCGAAGGGGTGGCCACTCAGGCCCGGGACATCGTGGCTGACGGGGTGTTGCAATCCTATCTGCTGACTGCCTACTCAGGCCGTCGCCTGAAGATGGCCACCACCGGCCATGCCGGCGGCATCTACAACTGGGACATCAGCAGTAATGGCGGCGATCTGGCTGCCATGCTCAAACAGATGGGGACCGGCCTGTACGTCACCGAACTGATGGGCCACGGCGTCAACAGCGTGACTGGCGATTACTCTCGCGGTGCCGCCGGGTTCTGGGTGGAGAATGGCATCATTCAATATCCGGTGCATGAGATCACCATCGCCGGCAATCTCAAGCAGATGTACAAGGAGATGGTGGCGGTGGGCAGCGATCGCGACCCGCGTTCCAGCATTGGTACCGGTTCAATCCTGTTGTCTCAGATGAAGGTGGCGGGTAACTGAGCGAAGCCTCAGCGATGATCACCACGCCGGCCCCGGGGCCGGCGTTGTTGTTTGGGCTACTCGGATTCGTCGAAGCGGGCGCTGAACAGCTCGGTAATGGCGGTCATGGCCGGTTCGGCATCGTCGCCGTCACAGACGATGGTGACCTCCTGGCCCTGACAGGTTTCCAGCATTAGCACACCCAATACGCTGTTGGCGTCGGCGCTCTGGTTGCCATGGATGATCTGAATGTTGGCGTCGTAATTATGGGCCACCTGGGCCAGGCGGGTGGCGGCCCGGGCATGCAGCCCGAGCTTGTTTACCACCCTCAGGGTGCGGGTCAGTTTCATTGGCTGTCGTTGAGTTTCAATTCCCGGTGGCGGACGGAGATGTGTTTCTGGCTCAGCTTAAAGCGGTTTCCCAGTTGCTGGGCGATGTAGACACTGCGATGTTGGCCGCCGGTGCAACCGATGGCCACGGTCAGGTAGGCGCGATTGTTGCGTTCCAGCATCGGCAGCCAGTTTTTCAGGAAACTCTCGGTGTGGTCAATAAAGCGGGCCACTTCGGCTTCCTTGGTGAAATAGCGCTGCACCGGTGCGTCCAGGCCGGTCAGGGGCCTCAGCTTCGGATCCCAGTGAGGATTGGGCAGGAAGCGGACATCGAACACGTAATCGGCGTCCTTGGGGATGCCGTGTTTAAAGCCAAAGGATTCAAACACCAACAACAGGTCCCGTTCGGCCTTGCCCAGCAGGCGGGTGCGAATCTCATCCGCCAGTTGATGCACCGACAGGTTGTCGGTATGGATGCTGTGGTCGGCCAATTGCCGAATCGGCGCCAGCATCTCGGTCTCCGAAGCGATGGCCTGGGCCAGTGAGATGCCGGTCTGCGACAGCGGATGCAGCCGCCGGGTCTCGCTGTAGCGCTTGATCAGGCTGCTGTCGGAGGCATCCAGAAAATAGATTTGCCAGTCGACGCTGTCCGGCAGTCGCTTCAGTTCATCGGGAATGCTTTCTGCCTGCTCTGGCAGGTTGCGAATATCCAGACTGACCGCCAGTGTGGAGCAGCGATCCACCATTTCATTGACCAGTGCCGGTAGCATGCTGGCCGGCAGGTTATCGACGCAGTAGTAGCCCAGGTCTTCCAGGACCCGCAGGGCCACGGATTTGCCTGCGCCGGAGCGGCCGGAGAGGATAATCAGTTTCACGAGGTCACCAGTTGATAGATCTCATGGTCATCGGCCGATTTGCGCAGCGACCGACAGATGTCTTTGTTGTCCAGCACCTTGGCCATGGAGGCCAGGGTCGACAGGTGCTGTTTGCAGTTGTCTTCGGGGACAAACAGGGCAAACAGCAGATCGACGGGTTTGCCGTCGATGGCATCAAAGGGGATCGGCTCGTCGCATTTCACGAATACGGCGATGGCGTGGTCCACGTTCGGCAGGCGGCCGTGGGGCAGGGCGATGCCTTTGCCAATGCCGGTGCTGCCCATCTTTTCCCGGGCCAGCAGGCTTTCAAACAACTGCTGCGGGTTGACGTCGGTGTAACGCTGGCTGGCCAGCTGAGAAATCAGCTCCAGGGCGCGTTTCTTGCTGGTACCCGGAGCGGCGATGGTGGCACACTCCGGGCTGAGTATCGTCTCAATATCCATGGTCAGTGACGTGAAATTTTCTCTTTATGTTTAAGGACTTGCCTGTCGAGTTTGTCGATCAGACCATCGATGGCGGCGTACATATTGCTGTGGTTGTGGGTGGCATAGACCTCCCGGCCGCTCAGGTGCAATTTGGCTTCCGCGGTTTGCTGCTGTTTTTCCACATTCAGGACCACATGCACGTTGGAGATGTGGTCGAAGTGGCGCTCTAACTTATCGAACTTGGTATGCACATAGTCTCTTAGGGCCGTGGTGATTTCTACGTGGTGGCCGGTCAGGTTAATCTGCATATGGGTTCCTCCTTAGTTAGCCGTTTACAGGCTTTTCCTCTGATTTGAGGGAGCAATAGACAGGGCTTCTCGGTATTTGGCGATGGTGCGCCGTGCGACCTTGATTCCCTGTTCTGCCAGCAGCTCCGCCATCTTACTGTCGCTGAGAGGCTTCCTTGGGTTCTCTGCAGCAACCAATTTTTTAATTAAAGCACGGATTGCGGTGGAGGAGCATTCTCCGCCGTTTTCTGTGCTGACGTGGCTGGAGAAAAAATACTTCAATTCGAAGATGCCACGTGGGGTATGCATGTATTTCTGGGTGGTCACCCGAGAGATGGTGGACTCGTGCATGTCGACCGCTTCGGCGACGTCGTTGAGTACCATGGGTTTCATCGCTTCGTCACCGTATTCCAGAAAACCCTGCTGGAACTGAACGATGCAGTTAGCCACCTTCAACAGGGTGTCGTTGCGGCTTTCGAGGCTTTTGATGAACCACTTCGCTTCTTGCAGGTGACCTCGGACAAACTGGCTGTCGGCCTGGTTACGGCTGTGGCGACTGAGGGCCGCGTACTGTTCGTTGATGCGAATCTTCGGCATGGTCTCTGGGTTCAACTCCACCACCCAGCGGCCTTTTTTCTTGCTGACGGCGACGTCGGGTATGACGTACTGGTCGTTATCGGAGATCAGGGCACTGCCCGGGCGCGGATTCAGGGTCTGAATCAGCTCCATCGACAGTTTCAGCTCCTCTTCGCTGAGGCGGGTTTTGCGCATCATGCCGCGAAAATCCCGGTTGGCCAGCAGATCCATGTGCTCCTGAATCAGCATCTCGGCTTCGGCCTTCCACGGGGTATCGCCGTCAAACTGACTCAGTTGTACCAGCAGGCATTCGCCCAGGTCCCGGGCGCAGACGCCGATGGGATCAAAGCGTTGTACCCGCTTGAGTACCGCTTCCACTTCGTCCAGCTCGACGTCGTCGTCACCCATGGCTTCGAGAATGTCGTCGCTGCTTTGAGTCAGGTAGCCGCGCTCGTCGGTGGCGTCGATGATGGCGATGGCGATGGCGCGGTCGGTGTCCGACATCGGCGTCAGTTCCATCTGCCACAGCAGGTGGTCCTGTAACGAGTCCGAGGTGCTGCCCTGGAACGGCATGTCGTCTTCGCGACTGCCGCTGCTGCTGGAGGTGGGGGCCGAGGTGTAGTACTCGTCCCAGGAGGTGTCGACCTGCAGGTCGTCGGGCATGTCAGTCTGGGACAGGGCTTCGCTGGTGTCGAGGCTGGCGGGCTCTGGGGCCACGTCCAGCTCATTGCCGTTGTCGCTGGCTTCGGGGGCATCCACGTTGGCGGGAGCCGCCAGAAACTCTTCGTCGGCTTCCAACAGCGGGTTGGAGTCCAGCGCCTCCTGGATCTCTTGCTGTAAATCCAGGGTCGACAACTGCAACAGCCGAATGGCCTGCTGCAGCTGCGGGGTCATGGTGAGTTGTTGCCCCAGTTTCAGCTGAAGAGAAGTTTTCATTTACAACAACCCGTCCTTATCCTTGTTTTTGTGTAGTGACATCCAGGTTGCCCTGCCTACCAATTACTATAGCTTGAACTGATCACCCAAGTATACCGAGCGCACCAGCTTGTTCTCCAGGATGGCGGCTGGCTCACCCTGGGCGATCAACTCACCGTGACTGACGATGTAGGCGTGTTCACACACGTCCAGGGTCTCACGCACATTGTGGTCGGTAATCAGCACACCCAGGCCCCGGTCTCGCAGGTGTTGGATGATCTTCTTAATGTCGATCACCGAGATGGGGTCCACGCCGGCAAAGGGTTCGTCGAGGAGAATGAACTTGGGATCCGCCGCCAGGGCGCGGGCGATCTCCACCCGGCGCCGTTCGCCGCCGGACAGGCTCATACCGAGGCTGTCGCGGATGTGAGTGATGTTGAACTCCTCCAGCAACTGCTCCAGTTTTTCGACCCGCTGGCTGGTACTCATCCCTTTGCGGGTTTGCAGAACCGCCATCAGGTTGTCGTAGACGGAGAGCTTGCGAAAGATCGACGATTCCTGAGGCAGGTAGCCGATGCCCTTGCGGGCGCGGCTGTGCATCGGCAGCAGGGTGATGTCTTCGCCGTCGATCTGAATGCGGCCGCGATCGTTTTGTACCAGGCCCACCACCATGTAGAAGGTGGTGGTCTTGCCGGCACCGTTGGGGCCCAGCAGGCCGACGATCTGGCCGGTGCTGACCTCCAGGCCGACATTTTTCACCACTTCCCGGCCCTTATAGGCCTTGGCCAGCTTGTCTGCGGTCAGGGTTGAACGACTCATGGTTGCTGCTCACCTTGCTTAGGGTCTGTCGGTTGCTGTTGCGGAGCGGGCTCAGGTTTGGGGTCCGGCTTAAGATCCGCATCGGCCGGCAGGAAGATGGTGGTGATCTGCTCGTCACCGCTGCTTTCGGCCAGCAACTTCTGCTGGTTCAGGTCGTATTGAATGGTATCGCCTTTCACCAGGCTGCCGGACTGGCGCATTTCGGCGTTGTGGCTCAGGGTCAGAATGCGATCCTGCAGGCTGTAACGAATCTCACCGGCTTCCGCTTCCGCCAGTTTGCCGTTTTCCATCATCTGCTGGTAGGTGGCCGGTGTGCCGGTGGCCACCAGTACCTTGACGTCTTTGTTGTCGGTGGCTTCTACCCGCAGTTCATCGGCGTTGATCAGCAGAGTGCCTTGGGAGATGCGCACCCGTCCGGAATAGACGATGGTGCCGTTGGGCAGATCGGCATTGGACTTGTCCGCCTTGATCTCCACCTTTTCGCGGGTGTCGCTGTCCAGGGCGAGGGCGCTGGTGCTGGCTACGACCAGCAAGGCAGTGAGCAGCAGTTTAATTGGTTTCATAGATGGCATATACCTGACTCTTCAGTTCTACCTTGTTCAAATTCAAATCGGCCCATAAGCCCTTGGCATTGATCTCAAAGTCCTCTCCGGTGGCCAGAATCTGGCGGTTGGAGGTCATGATCATGGTTTCCAGATCCAGCTCAAGATAGCTGGTGGTTAAGGTCTTCAGCGGTTCATTGGGCTCAATGGCTGTGATGATAACATCATTTTCCAGAACCACATGGCGGCCGTCACTTAACTGTCCCTGTTTTGCCTGGATGCGCCATTGCCCCTGGCTGTCCTGTGGGTACAGCAGGTATTCGGGCTTGGTCAGCCGGGTCAACGCCAGCGACTGGTAATGCTCCATCTCGTCGGCGGCGATCTCGGCGTTCAGGTGTCCCTGTTCCGAGTAGATTCGACTCTTCAGATTTTCGGCAATAAAGTCCGGTTGATAGCTTGGCTTCACCTCGTCGGTCAGTTGGTCCTTGAGGACCATGGAGCGCCAGGTCAGAAACGACGCGGCACCGAACAACAGGGCGATGGCCAGGGCCTCGCGTTTCATACGCTCATTCCTTGGGCATGTTCCAGGGTCCCTTGGGCAGCCATGATCAGATCACACAGCTCGCGCACGGCGCCGAAGCCGCCCCGGGTTACCGTTGTCAGTGTAGCTTGCTTGCGCACCAGTGGGTGCGCGTCGTTGACGGCCACCGACAACCCAGTCAGGGCCATCACCGGGGTGTCCACCAGGTCGTCGCCAATGTAGGCGCACTGGTCATCGCTGACGTTCAGCTGACGCTTCAGCTGCTCGTAAGCTTCGACCTTGTTGTCCACCCCTTGGTGGATGTGCTTTACCCCAAGGGCGGTCATGCGCCGCTGCACGATGTCGGATTTGCGGCCGGTGATGATCGCCACGTCGACGCCACTGGTTTGCAGCGCCTTGATGCCAAAACCGTCGCGGGTGTGGAACGCTTTCAGCTCCTCGCCATTGTTGCCCAGATAGATGCGGCCATCGGAAAATACGCCGTCAACGTCACAGACCAGCAGCCGGATCCCTTTCGCCAGTTCAAACGCCTGTTGGCTGACAGGACCGTAGAGGGTTTCGATGTGATTCATTACAGCACTCCTGCCTTAAGCATATCCATCATGTTGAGGGCTCCCAGAGGTTGCCCTTGCGGGGAGACGCGCACCAGGCCATTGATTTTCTTCTCTTCCATCAGCTTTAAGGCCTCGGCAGCGAGCAGGTTGTCGGCCAGGGTGATGGGGTTGCGAGTCATCACTTCGCCGATGGCGGTGGCGTGAATGTCGATGCGGGCATCCAGGACCCGGCGCAGGTCGCCATCGGTAAAGATGCCGCTGAGGTGGCCATTGCCGTCGAGGACACAGGTCATCCCCAGCCCTTTGGCGGAAACCTCCAGCAGGGCTTCGGAGATGGTGACAGTTTCCGACACTGCCGGCAGTTGAGTGCCGGTGTGGGTCAGCTCATCGACCCGAAGCAGCAGCTTGCGACCCAGGGCGCCGCCGGGGTGAGACAGGGCGAAGTCGTCGGCGGTAAAGCCTTTGGCCTGCAGCAGGGCGACGGCCAGGGCATCGCCCATCACCAGAGTGGCGGTGGTGGAGGAGGTGGGAGCCAGCCCCAGGGGGCAGGCTTCCTTGGTGACTTTGATGTTGAGGTGAACCTGAGCCAGCTTGGCCATGCTGGAGTCGGGCTTGCCTGTCATGGCGATCACCGAAATGCCGAGGCGGCGGATGACCGGCATCAAGGTCATGATCTCGCTGGCTTCGCCGGAGTTGGAGATCGCCAGGACCACATCGCCTTCGGTCAGCATGCCCAGATCGCCGTGACTGGCCTCACCGGGGTGAACGAAGAAAGCCGGTGTGCCGGTGCTGGCCAGGGTGGCGGCAATTTTGTTGCCGACGTGACCGGACTTGCCCATGCCCATGACGATGACTTTTCCCTTGCACTGTTGCATCAGTTCGCAGGCCGCAACAAACGCATCATCGATGTACTGCTGCAATCCTTGCAGTGCTTCAATCTCTACGTCGATCACTTCTCGCGCCCATTGGCGCAATTGGGAGGGGGTGGCCATGGTATTACAGAGCTCCTTTTAGCCTGCCTGCGTAAACAGGATGCCTTGGTAGGCGATAAATATAATAAGTAAAATCAGCCCTTCGATGCGGCCCAGTACCTGGCGCTTCTTCATCCACAGGATCAGCAGCGGTGCCAGGCTGGTCGCCAGCATGACGTACAGGTCTCGGCCGGCGGCATTGGCATCGACGCTGCCGGGGGCCAACAGGGCCGGAATCGCCAGCACCGCCAGGATGTTAAACAGGTTGGAACCGACCACGTTACCGATGGCCAGATCGTCTTCGTTCTTCAGTACCCCGGCGATGCAGGCGGCCAGTTCCGGCAGGCTGGTGCCGATGGCGATGATCGTCAGGCCGATGACCAGATCCGACATGCCGAACCATTGAGCGATCCCCACGGCGCCGTCCACCATCCAGCTTGACGCCAACGGCAGCAGTGCCATCCCCAGCAGCAGCCAGAAGGTGGCGTGGCTGGTGGGCAGGTTGGTGGGAATCTCATCTTCGCTGGCTTTGGCCATGGGATCGTTGTCCCGGTTGCGCCAGGCACTGGTACACAGGTACCCAAGAATCAGGGCAAAGGCACACAGCAGCAGCATGCCGTCAAAGTAACTCAGGTGTTGATCGCTGAGCAGATACCCGGCCAGCAGGGTTCCGGCCATCATCAGAGGCATTTCTCGACGCAGGGTGTTGCTGCCGACCACCAGAGGCCGCAGCAGGGCGGTAAGGCCGAGAATCAGGGTGATGTTGGCGATGTTGGAGCCCAGGACGTTGCCGATGGCGGTGTCGCCCTTGCCATCCAGGGCGGCCGTGGCCGACACCATCATCTCCGGTGCCGATGAGCCCATGGAGACAATCGTCAGGCCAATGATCAGCGATGGCAGGCCCAGGTTACGGGCAATGGCGGCGGCGCCATAGACGAAACGGTCGGCACTCCAGACCAGTAACGCCAGCCCGCCCAGCAGCATCAGAATATTGAGAAACATGTTTTAAAAAACCTGGCATTGAAGAGGCGCATTGTCGCCCGAACATTTTGAAAAGAAAAGGCCGGGCCCGGTTGTTGTGGATAAAAATGGGACTTCATAGAATGAAACCTGGGAACCAGCCGGATTGCACGCCGGTCTGTGTAATAAGCACGGCGATGGCTGAGTGGCCCTGACCCGTTTGATTTACGTCATTTTACAACGGAATTTCGGCCCGATTAGTTATATTCCTTTCCGAATATTGATAATCTGCCATATTCCGGTCAAAAAGACCCGTGTAAGGGAATGAATTTCTTAGTGGAAAACCCAGACAACCTGATTGAAGTCCAGGGGCTGACATTCAGCCGCGGGACCAGACAGATATTTAAGGGCCTGGATCTGGTGATCCCCAGGGGCAAGGTGACGGCCATTATGGGCCCCAGTGGCATCGGCAAGACCACGCTGCTGAAGTTGATTGGCGGCCAGTTGCTGCCGGATTCGGGGCGAGTGTTGTTTGATGGCCAGGACCTGCACCGGCAAAGCCGCAGCGATCTGTTTGGCTTGCGTCGCCGCATGAGCATGCTGTTCCAGTCCGGGGCACTGTTCACCGACATGTCGGTGTTCGACAATGTGGCCTTTCCTTTGCGAGAGCACACCGATCTCAATGACTCTCTGATTCGCAAACTGGTGCTGATGAAGCTGGAAGCCGTGGGGCTGAGGGGCGCGGCTGCCCTGATGCCGTCGGAGCTGTCCGGTGGCATGCAGCGTCGGGCGGCCTTGGCGCGGGCCATCGCCCTGGAGCCGGAACTGGTGATGTACGATGAGCCGTTTGCCGGCCAGGACCCAATCTCGATGGCGGTGCTGGTGAAGCTGATCAAAGAGATGAGTGAGGCGCTGTCACTGACCTCGGTGGTGGTGAGCCACGACGTGCAGGAGGTGCTGTCCATCGCCGATTACGCCTACGTCATTGCCGATGGCCAGGTGATTGGTGCTGGCGATGGCGACAGCCTGAGACAGGCAGAGTCGCCGCAATTGCAGCAGTTTCTCCGTGGCCAGGCCGACGGACCGGTGGCATTCCATTACCCGGCACCGGCGTATCAACAGGAGTTACTCAACTCATGATGGTTCAGATGATTCAGCGACTGGGGCGCACGGGCCTGGAGACCTTGAGCTCTATGGGCCGGGCCACCCTGATGCTGGTGGGGGCCCTGGTGCACAAGCCCGAACCCCGCAAAATGTGGCCGCTGTTGGCCCGTCAAATCTACAGCGTCGGAGTCCTGTCGATGCTGATTATCCTGGTGTCCGGGCTGTTTATCGGTATGGTACTCGGCCTGCAGGGTTACACTATTCTGGTGGACTTCGGTACCGAAGAGAGTCTGGGCCCGATGGTGGCGCTGTCGCTGCTGCGTGAGCTGGGACCCGTGGTGGCGGCGCTGTTGTTTGCCGGCCGTGCCGGTTCGGCGCTGACGGCGGAGATTGGGCTGATGAAGGCCACCGAGCAGTTGGCCAGCCTGGAGATGATGGCGGTGGACCCACTGCGGCGGGTGATTGCGCCCAGGTTCTGGGCCGGTGTTATTTCGTTGCCATTGCTGACGCTGATGTTTGTGGCTGTCGGCGTATGGGGCGGCCATTTGGTTGGCGTCGAGTGGAAAGGCATCGATGACGGTGCCTTCTGGTCGATTCTGCAGGCTCAGGTGGAGTGGCGTCAGGACATCGTCAACTGCCTGATTAAATCGGTGGCCTTTGCCACCGTCGTGACCTGGATCGCCACCTACAAAGGCTACAATGCTTTGCCCACCGCCGAAGGCTTGGGCCGGGCCACCACAGATACCGTAGTGCACGCCTCCCTGGCTGTTCTGGGATTGGATTTTTTGCTGACCGCATTGATGTTTGGAAACTAGCATGACGAATAGAAAAATTGAATTGGCGGTGGGTGGCTTTTTGCTGGCCGGCATCATCGCGTTTCTGGTGTTGGTCTTTAAGGTGGCGGACATCGATCCCCGCGCCCACACCAACGTGTATATGCTGACCGCTCAGTTCGACAACATCGGCAGCCTCAAAGAGCGCTCGCCGGTGAAGGTCGGTGGTGTAGTGGTAGGGCGGGTGGCCCAAATCGATCTGGATCCCGAATTGCTGGTCCCGGTTGTGACCCTGGCCATTGAGAGTCGCTTTGATCAGTTTACCGATACCAGCAGCGCCTCGATTCTGACCTCTGGCCTGTTGGGCGAACAGTACATCGGCCTGACTCCGGGGTTTATGGACGACGAATCTGAGCTGTTGGCCGATGGCGACCGCCTGGAAGACACCCGCAGTGCCATGGTGCTGGAGGAACTCATTGGCCAGTTCCTGTACAGCAGCGGCAACAAAGGTTAATCGGGAGGACAGACTATGATGCAGCGAATTTTGCAATTGGCTCTGGTGCTGGTAATGGGGATGGGGTCGGCTCAGGCCAAGGACTACACCAACCCCTACGAGATGATGAAGCAGGTGGCGGATCATGCGTTTACCCGCCTGAGCCAGGAGCGCAGCGAGCTGGACAGCGATCCGGCCAAGGTGCGCCAGTTGATCGATGAAGAGCTGCTGCCCTACATCGATTACAAGTACGCCGCTTACAAGGTGATGGGGGTGCATGCCCGCAAGACCACTCGCGATCAGCGGGACAAGTTCACCGCTGAATTTAAAGAGTACATGTTGGCGACGTTTGCCAGTGCCTTTGATAAATACACCGACCAGACGCTGGAGTTTGCACCGGAGAAGCCCTATGGCGAAGCCAAGATTGTGGCCATCGATGTGAAACTGATCGAAAAGCAGCGGGAACCGGTGGATCTGCAGTTCAAGGCCCGTAAAAACAAGAAGGGCAACTGGAAGGTCTTTGATCTGGTTGCAGAAGGCATCAGCTTGTTGGCTTCCCAGCAGGCGGAGCTTGGTGGCCTTATCCGTCAACAGGGGATCGATTCTGTCACGCAACAGTTGGCGGAGCGCAATCGACAAGGTATTGTGGCGACCACAGGACAGAGCCAATGACCGTTAGCGCTCGTGTCGCCGACCGCCGATTGTGCCTGGAAGGCCAGCTGACTCTGGATACGGTCAGCCACTTTTGCGGACCAACACCGTCTCCCCTGACGGACACCATTGCCGAGATCGATCTGTCTGGGCTGACCCGGTGTGACAGTGCCGGTGTGGCGTTGTTGCTGGAGTGGGTCGGCCTGGCGCAAAGCCGGGGACAGTCGTTGACATGGGTTGGGGTGCCGGCAGGCGTACGAGCCCTGTTGGACCTGTATGATATTGATTTTTTAGCTATCGCATAGCGAAGCTCGAGGGAAAGCGTAATGCAGAACACTGAAGTCGCCGAGATGCTGCGCCAGGCCATGGACCTGGACGATGTGATCGTCACTGCCGAAGGCACTCACTACAAAGTGGTGGTGGTCGGGGCCTGTTTTGATGGCATGAGCCGAGTAAAACGCCAGCAGGCTGTTTACGCCCCACTGATGGAAAAGATCACTGATGGAACCTTGCATGCTTTGACCATCAAAGCATTTACGCCAGCGGAATGGCAGCGTGAAAAAATGTTTAACCTGTGAGCTGGCTGATATAGCGTGGATAAATTGCAAATTCGGGCAGCCGGCCCCTTAGCCGGCGAAGTCACCATCTCTGGTGCAAAAAATGCGGCCCTGCCGATTTTGATGGCCTCAGTGCTGGCCGACGATGAGATGCGTATCGGCAACGTACCGGCGCTGCGTGACGTCAACACCAGTTGTCAGTTGCTGCGCCAATTGGGTGCCGACGTCAGTGACCTGTCTCAGGGCGTGGTGGCCATTCGCCCTCAAAGCATCGATCAGTATGTGGCGCCCTATGACCTGGTGAAGACCATGCGTGCCTCGATCATGATTCTGGGGCCGCTGCTGGCGAAATATGGCCGCGCCGATGTGTCTCTGCCCGGTGGCTGTGCCATTGGCGCCCGGCCGGTGAACCTGCACATTCATGGCTTGCAGTTGATGGGGGCCGAGGTCACCGTTGACGAAGGCTACATCAAGGCTCGCATCGACGGTCGTCTCAAAGGCGCCACCATCCTGATGGACATGGTGTCGGTGACCGGCACTGAGAACCTGATGATGGCGGCGGCGCTGGCCGACGGCACCACGGTGATTGAAAACGCCGCCCGGGAACCGGAAGTGGTGGATCTGGCCAACTGCCTGAATGCCATGGGGGCCGACATTAAAGGCGCCGGAACCGATACCCTGGTGATTGAAGGGGTCGAACGCTTGTCTGGCATTCACTACGAGGTGATGCCGGACCGCATTGAAACCGGTACTTATCTGGTGGCGGCAGCGGCGACCGGTGGCCGCATTGTCTGCCGTAAAGCGGCGCCGGAGACCATGGATGCGGTGCTGCTCAAGCTGCAGGAAGCGGGCGCTCAGATTGAGCGCGGCAGCGACTGGATTGCCCTGGATATGGGCGGTAAACCGCCTCAGGCTGTGGACATTAAAACCGCGCCTCATCCGGCGTTCCCCACCGATATGCAAGCCCAGTTCTGTGCCCTCAATGTGGTGGCACAAGGGGTCAGCAAGGTAACGGAAACCATTTTCGAAAACCGGTTTATGCACATCCCTGAGTTGCAGCGGATGGGCGCCGATGTCGATCTGGAAGGCAATACCTGCCTGATCAAAGGGGAAGCCAAGCTGACCGGCGCACAGGTGATGGCCACCGATCTGCGGGCGTCGGCCTGTCTGGTGATTGCCGGGCTGGTGGCTGAGGGCACCACCATCGTCGATCGCATCTACCACCTGGACCGTGGCTACGAGCACATCGAAGACAAGATGGCCGGGCTCGGCGCCGACGTGGTGCGCTTGAAGTAGCGCCGTCTCGCCTCGTTCAACGCCGGCCTTAGTGCCGGCGTTTTTGTGTCTGACATCTTCCGTTACAAGGGCTGAGGTATTTCATTTTTACATCCTTGACCGGGCCAATTAGCATAGGGGCAGAGACCAACAAGGAGTGTGTTATGAAGGACTCAAAACAGCAACTGGCGCCGTTGACCGTGGCGCTGCACTGGATCGTGGGCCTGACGTTAATGGCGTTGCTGGCGGTGGGCATCTA
Source organism: Ferrimonas kyonanensis DSM 18153 (assembly GCF_000425405.1). Classification (GTDB taxonomy): domain Bacteria; phylum Pseudomonadota; class Gammaproteobacteria; order Enterobacterales; family Shewanellaceae; genus Ferrimonas; species Ferrimonas kyonanensis. The sequence continues at coordinate 392,906 of NZ_AUDJ01000001.1, forward strand.
CATGGAGGAGAACGAGGCCTACGCCCTGTATCCCATCCATAAATCCATTGGTATGCTGATTGTGGTGGTGGCCCTGGCCCGCATCGGCTGGCGCAGTCGCCAGGGCTGGCCGCAGCCGTTGTCGAAGGAGAGTCGCCCGCAGCGGTTGCTGGCAACGGCGGTACATTGGACGTTGATCATCGGTACCGTGTTGATGCCGGTTTCCGGCATGATGATGTCCGGCGGCGGCGGTCATGGTCTGGAGATCTTTGGCTGGCAGTTGCTGGCGGCCAATCCGGATCCGGCCAACCCGCAAGCGGTGTTGCCATTGAGTGAATCCCTGGCCGGTCTGGGGCACGAACTGCATGAGCTGGGAGGCAACCTGATGATCGCCGCCATCGTGCTGCACGTGGCCGGTGCACTCAAACACCAGTTAATGGATGGCGATGGCACCCTGTCGAGAATGCTGGGCCGGCGGGTGTAACCGCTCAGTTTCGATGACAGTGGCACCGGCGCTGCGGGTTAGCCAAGCCTTCTCACCCCGCCTCCATGGCGGGGTTTTTAGTTTCTACGAAGGGGGGGCGAAGCCCTATTTTCTCCGTCTTAGGCGACGTTCTGCCAAATTAAGCTCTGCTTCTTAGCTATGTTATTGATTTATATTTTGATTATGGTCAATGAGCCTGGGAAGGGCTGTCGGTAGAATCCGCCGCTTGAAAATTCCCTGACTCACCGGAGTACACTTTGTTGTTTGATCGCAAGCTCTGCCCTGTTTTGATCGCCCTGATGCTGACTGCCTGCGGAGGCTCAGGCTCAGGTTCTTCCACGCCAACCGGGCCGGATGAGGGCGGTGGCAATGAGGGCGGTACTCCGGGCGCGTCTGAGCTGATGCCATACACACCCGAGTATGTGACCCCACGCCGCTATGCGGATCTCGGCGCTGAGATTCAGCACATCGATCAGCAACAGGACCGGTTCTGCCCTTACCCGGCGGCACCCGGGCAGTGCGAGTATTACGGTTATAAGGATGTGGCCTACAGCGTGCCGGAAGAGACGGACAGCACCGGTTTGGATGACATGGCGACCACCATGTCGGCGCTGCAATACTATGTCGATATTCAGGCCGGGCTGTGGGGATTGCAGGATTCCGAGGCGCTGATGGCGGTGGCCGCGTTTTCCGACGGCGCTGCGGTCTCTGAGGCCATCGAGTTGATCGCGTTTGATCTGCAGCGACTGCAGGCATCGCAGCCGGGCATTATCGATGCCGAGCTGCTGAGCGCTGCGGCGGCCACGGATGACCGCTGCACGGATTCCGGTACCGGCCCGCTTAGCAGCACGTATTGCCAGGCCACGCGTTATGTGGATGGATTGCAATCACAGCCGGACTGGCAACCGGTGCTGGACAAGGTGGTGCGCGCCGCTGCTCAGCAGTATCAGCACTCTGGCGACTACTTCGATGCGCTGTGTGCGTCGGTGCCATCGGCGCAGATGCTGTGCCAGCTTGATCGCAGCATCAATAGCTTCAGCTTTGATTTGCTGGTGGCGCAGTTTGGCCCGGGGAACGGGACAAAACTGGCAGTACAAGGGGTGGCGTACAAAGGCGACAACAACAAAGGAGGCTACCTGTCCGGGCGCATGGTGTTGCCGAACAACCTCAGCAGCTTTCCTGAGTTTGACGCCAAGGTATTCAATCATGAGCTGACCCACTTTGTGATCGATCAGTACATGAGTGGGTCTGGAGTAACGTTCTATGGCCGTATGGAAACCCGCTTGTTTGAAGAGGGCATCCCGGTGGCGTTTGCCGAGCAACAAACCTGGACTTGGGAAAAGCTGGCTGAACTTGCTCAAAGTGGTGGCCAATTCCTGCTGACACAGGACAACTACAACACTCGAGGATCATTGGTGAACTACTTGCTGGTGGCGAAAACGGCGGCTGAAGCCAGGGCGAAACACCAGGCGTTGTTGACGTTCATCAAGACCATTTCTGTCTACGACGACATCGCGGTGGCCTTTGACCACGCCGGGTTTACTAACCACAAAGGGCAAGCGATCACCCTCGACCAGTTCGGTCGGGACATTGCAACCTGGGTAACAGAGCTTGCCAATGATGCCGACCTGAGCCAGTACAAAACGGCCATTCAGTACGCTCGGGGTTGAATTCGAAGTCGGGGGCATTGATGTCCGGATCCGGCTCATTGGTGGCTGGGGCTGTGATACAGTGGCCCCATGACACTGACTCATTCCCAATGTGAACGGGCACGCCTGGCCCGAGACCACCGCTTTGACGGCCGTTTCTTTACTGCCGTCAAAACCACCGGCATCTATTGCCGGCCGGTGTGTCCGGCGCCGGCGCCGAAATCCGACAACGTCGAGTACTTTGCCAATGCGGCCGCAGCGGCTAAAGCCGGCTACCGTCCGTGTCTGCGCTGTCGCCCCGAGAGTGCGCCGTTCAGTCCGGCGTGGCGGGGAACCGCAACCACGGTCACGCGAGCGTTGTCGCTGATTCATGCCGGCGAACCGATACCGGCGCTGGCGGCGTTCGCCGAGCGTCTCGGCGTCAGCGATCGTCACCTGCGACGCTTGTTTGAACAACACCTCGGGGTGTCGCCGCTGGCTTATGCCCTGAACCATCGGCTGTTGTTTGCCAAACAGTTGCTGTCAGAGAGCGAGTTGCCAATATTGGCGGTGGCTCAGGCGTGCGGGTTTCAGTCCCGTCGCCGTTTCAATGACGCGTTTCAGCGCCAGTTTTCCCTGACCCCGTCCGACATTCGCCGTCGTACTGATGCCGGTGGCCCCGGTTGTCGGGTGCAACTGCGATTCCGGCCGCCGTTTGATTGGTCGACCCTGCTGGCGTTCTTGCAAACCCGGGCGTTGCCCGGGGTGGAGCGGATTGAGGCTGACTGTTACAGCCGCGCCTTTCAACTTGGGCAGCAGCGAGGGTGGTTCGAGTTGTCGCCGGATCTCGAGCTGTGCCGATTGAATCTGACCATTCATTGTGACGCCCCCCATTGTCTGCAGGCGGTGGTGCAGCGTGTCAGGGAGGTGTTTGATCTGGATACCGATCCGCAGGCGCTGTGGCAGGCCTTCGCCGAAGACGCGCAGCTTGGGCCGATCTGGCGTCGCCATCCCGGACTGAGGTTGCCGGGGATCTGGAGTGAGTTTGAGGCGGTGGTTCGGGCCATTGTCGGTCAACAGATCAGTGTCAAAGGCGCGAGAACGATACTGAGCCGTTTGTGCGATCGCTTCGGTGAGCCGTTCCCGCAGGCGTCGGGCTTATCACGGACGTTTCCGACACCGGCACGGTTGGCCAGCGCCGATCTCAGCGGTCTGGGGCTGACGGCCACCCGGGCTCGATGGTTGCAGGGCATTGCCCGCGCCTACGCCGATGGCTTTGAGGCTGGCCACGGCTCGCTGGCGTCACGGCTGCAGCGACTGCAGACTCTGACCGGGGTGGGGGACTGGACGGCGCAGTACGTGTGCATGCGCGGGTTGCAGGAGAGCGATGGTTTTCCCGCTTCGGATCTGGGTTTGTATCATGCCCTGAAGTTAGAGAAAGGCAGCCCGACACAGACCCGGGAGTTGGCGGAATCGTGGCGGCCCTGGCGTGCCTACGCGGTGATGGCATTGTGGCAATCTTTAGGAGAATCAACATGAAGTATGATCAGTGGGCGTCGCCTTGGGGAGAGGTACTGGCGGTAGTGTCGGATCAAGGCTTGGTGGCGTTGGGGTTTCAGCAGGGCGCCCAGCCGCTGACCATCGAAACGCACTGGCAGCGTTGCCCTCAGGCGTTGCAATCGGTACGGACTCAGTTTGAGGAGTACGCCCAAGGACGTCGACACCAGTTTGATCTGCCTCTGGATATGCGCGGGACGGCATTTCAGCAGCAGGTGTGGCAGGCATTGATGACCATTCCGTATGGCGAGACGTGCGCCTACTCGGACATTGCCGAGCGCATCGGCCGGCCGAAATCGGTGCGGGCCGTGGGGGCGGCAAATGGTCGCAATCCGGTGGCGGTGGTGGTGCCTTGTCACCGGGTGATCGGCAAAGACGGTAGCCTGACCGGTTATGCCGGCGGGGTGGAACTTAAGCTGGCGTTGCTTGACCACGAGTGTGGCAAGTGAGGGTTGGGGGAGTCAGGACTCCCCCGATGTGCATCAACGCCGGGAGAAGGCGCAGGGCTCGTGGCCAACCAAACGCTTATAGGGGGTGATGGTGCCGGTAACGTAGGTGCTGTTGTCGCAACGGGTGACCGACTCACCGACGATGGTGGTGTGACTGGCGTCCGAGTAGTACACGTATTCGAGAATGTAGTTGCCGGCCACGGCGTAGCCGGTGAGGCCCAATGCGGCAATGGTGGTCAGGGCCAGCAGCGGTTTTCTGAGAGTGTGAGTCATGTGATTTCGTCCTTGTTGTTGATGAAGGGGCAACTCCTTTTTGCCCGACATTCATTAACTTAGGAAATATAAATTCACTTGTAAATGCTTTTGTTCAGGGCATAAAAAAACGGCTCCCATGGGAGCCGTTTTTTATTTTGTGTTGGTTTAGCGGGTCGGCGCCTGATAGGGCGGCATTTCGCCGATGGTGACCGGCAGCCGAAGCGTCTTGCCTTTGCGAATCAGGGTCAGGTTGACCTCGGTACCCGGTGGCGTCTCGGCGATGGCATCCATCATGGCGTTGACCCCTTCGATTTTTTGGCCGTTGAGTTCGGTGATGACGTCGCCGGCCGCCAGCCGGGCTCGGGCGGCCGGGCTGTTGCGATCGACGTTGGTCAGCAACACGCCGTCGGTATTGGCGATGCCCATTAATCGTGCCCGGGTGGCATCCAGCGGTGCGGCACTGACGCCGAGGTGGCCGCGAATCACTCGACCATCTTTAATCAGCTTTTCCATGACGTGATGGGCCAGTGGCAGCGGAATGGCAAAGTTGATGCCGACGCCACTTTCACCGCCGACATTGTAGTTGGCGGTGTTGACCCCCACCAGGTAGCCGTCCGCATCCACCAGGGCGCCGCCGGAGTTGCCTTGGTTAATGGCGGCATCGGTCTGGATGAAATCCTGATAGCCGGAACTGAGGCCATATCGACCGGTGGCGCTGATGATCCCCTGGGTAATGGTTTGCCCCAGGTTGTAGGGGTTGCCGATGGACAGCACCGCATCGCCGATCTCCGGTTGACGCTTGAGATCGTAGGGGATGGTGGGCAGAGATTGTCCTTCGGTATCGATGTACAGCACCGCCAGATCGGTCCAGGGATCGGCGCCAATCATCACCGCCGAACCCCAGCGACCATCCTGCAGGGCCACGTAGATCAGGTCGGCACCGCTAACCACGTGATAGTTGGTCAGCACGTAGCCGTCTTCCCGCATGATGATGCCCGAGCCCAGGCCGGCGTCGGTGGACTGATTCGGGAAGGCCGCATTCTGGGTGCGGGAGTAGATGTTCACTACCGCAGGGGAGGCGCGTTTGACCGCCTGGGCAAAACTGGTGCGATTGACCTGGCTGCTGGGCCAGCTGAGATCCGGCAGTTGCTGCCTGAGGCTGGGGCTCAACAGCACGATGGCGATGGCCAGCACCAGCCCGGCCAGAATCGGTTTCGCAACGTAGAGCAGGAACTTTGCCATGGTCTTAATAATATTGATGAATGAAAGCACGAGGGTATCACATCGAAGGAACACAAAAAAATGAGCCGCTACCGGAAAGGCAGCGGCTCATGGCGGGCATAGGGGTTATCGGATTATCAGGTACATGTTGCTGTCATCACGACGGATGTTCAGCGCCAGTGCGCCTTCGTAATCCTCCAGCAGGCTACGCAGCTCTTTCAGGCTCTGCACTCGCTCGCGGTTAACGCCGAGGATGATGTCGCCTTTACGCAGCCCCTGGCGGGCAGCGGCAGAGCGCTCTTCCAGCTCGGTAATGGCGACGCCTTCGATGCCGTCCTGGTTGTAGGTGGACAGCTTGGCGCCTTCCAGGGCCGGGTGAACCACGCTGGCTTTGACGTTCTCACCTTCCGCTTCGCTCAGGGTCACCTTGACGGTCTCTTCATCGCCGTCGCGAATGATGCCCAGCTTCACTTTGCTGCCGGCGCCCATGGTCGCGACTTTGGCGCGCAATTCGGAGAAGGTGCGAATCTTACGGCCATTGACGCTGATGATGATGTCACCGGCCTTCAGGCCCGCCTTGGCGGCGGCGGAGTCTGGGACCACCTGGCTGACGAAGGCGCCATGCTGAGACTCGAGGCCAAACAGTTTGGCGGTTTCGTTGTCCAGCTCCCGGCCCAGCACTCCGAGCACACCGCGGCGCACTTCACCGAATTCGATGATCTGCTGAGTCAGGCCGCGAACCATGTCCGACGGAATGGCAAAGCCGATGCCGACGTTGCCGCCGCTCGGAGCCAGAATGGCGGTGTTGATGCCGATCAGTTCACCGTGCAGGTTCACCAGGGCGCCACCGGAATTACCGCTGTTAATGGCGGCGTCGGTCTGGATGAAGTTTTCCAGGCTCTCGATGTTCAGGCCGCTGCGGCCCAGGGCGCTGACGATACCGGAGGTGACGGTCTGTCCCAGGCCGAAGGGGTTACCGATGGCGACGGCAAAGTCGCCGACCCGCAGGCCGTCGGATTTGGCCAGTTTCACCTCGGTCAGGTCGTCGGCCTCCACTTTCAGCAGGGCCACATCGCTGCTCTGATCGGAACCGATCAGCTCGGCTTCAAATTCGCGGCCGTCGCTGAGGCTGATGAGAATCTTATCGGCGCCGTCGATGACGTGGTGGTTGGTGACGATGTAGCCTTCATCGGCGTCGATGATGACCCCGGAACCCAGGCCGCGGAATGGGCGCTCCTGGACTCGCTCCCGAGGCGCATTGGGGCCGAAAAAGTAACGAAACGGCTCAGGAATCTCCTGGCGGGACACCTGGGTGCCGGATACCGACACCGACACGACGGCAGGGCCCACCTGCTCGATCATTGGTGCCAGGCTCGGCAATTGCTGTCCCTCAACCACCAGAGGCAAAGCGGCGTGGCTGGTGGCGGGAAACAGAGAGACTCCGGCAGCGAAAATCGCGGCGGTCAGAACGGTAACAGACTTATTCATCTATAGAAATTCTCCGTAATTCAGCAAATTTTTCTACTTGCTTATCGACCCCCTCGCTGCCGCTTTAGTTCCCCTGGTCAGCTGACTTTTTTTCTCGGGCTGATGATGCCGTGGGAGCCGTGAACGTAATCGTTAGGCTGCTGATCTTCGGTGGTCAGTGGCTCTGGCTCCGGTTGATGCAGCGGCAACTTGGCGGTGCTGAGTTGCTCCTCAAACAGGTGCGAGGCCGATTCGTTCCACAGCCGGTTGGCCTTGTCCACATCCTGGCTCAACTGCAGCAGGGTTGCGTGAGACTGCTCAAAGTAGTCCGCCATCTCCTGTCGTTGCTGATCCAGTTCGAAACGGGCTTTTTCCAGCTTTTGCCTGACGCTGTGGGCATCGGCGGGGGTACCTGAGGTGCGCCAGCGAACGGCGTAGCCGAGGCCAAATCCCACAATCAGGGCCAGTACTATCCAAACTTCATTCATATCTACTCCAAACCGACCCGTAAATTAAGGCCAAAAAAATTAGCACTATCTACTTGTTATAGACCAACTATACATCGGCTTGGGCTGCCATGGTACTATGACCACTCAAAGCTAAGACCAGTGACGAGGGCCATGGAAGTGCCACAGGCGACCCCCTTACAACGTTATCAGGCGGATCTCTCCCGCCCGGATTTTCACCCCGACCCGGCTCAACGCCACGCCGTCGAACAACTGCAACAGTTGTACGATGCCCTTCTGGCCCGAGATCAGTTCGAACCGGGCTTACTAGGGAAGTTGGGTGGCTGGCTCGGTAAAACGTCGCCGTCACCCACGGTTCGGGGCCTCTATTTCTGGGGGGGCGTCGGCCGGGGTAAGACCTACCTGGTGGATACGTTTTTTGAGGTGTTGCCGCTGCAGCGCAAAATGCGCATCCACTTTCACCGCTTCATGCACCGGGTCCATCAGGAGCTGAATCAGCTCAAGGACCAGCCCAACCCGTTGGAGCGAGTGGCCCAGACCCTGGCTGACGAGGCCGAGGTGATCTGTTTCGATGAGTTTTTTGTTTCAGACATCACCGATGCCATGTTGCTGGCAGGGTTGATGAAAGCCCTGTTTGCCCGCGGGGTGGTGTTGGTGGCCACCTCCAACATTCCGCCACGGGAGCTGTACCGGAACGGGTTGCAGCGAGCCCGTTTCCTGCCAGCCATCGACCTGATTGAACAACATTGTCAGGTAGTCAATGTGGATCATGGCATCGATTACCGGCTGCGGGCACTGGAACAGGCGGAGATTTTTCACTCTCCGCTGGATCAGCAGGCGGACGATAACCTGCACCGCTACTTCGAGCAGTTGGCTCCGGAGGCCGGCCATTTCGGCGGCGACATCGAGGTCGAGGGGCGGTTAATCCCGGTGCGTCGACAGGCGGATGGGGTGTTACTGGTGGATTTTATGGCGCTGTGCGACGGTCCCCGCAGCCAGTTGGATTACATGGAGCTGGCCCGCTGTTACCACTCGGTGCTGCTCAGTGGCGTTCAGGCCATGGGGGCCCAGCTGACCGGTGACGACATCGCCCGGCGCTTCCTGGCGCTGGTGGATGAGTTCTATGAACGCGGGGTGAAGTTGATCATCTCCTGCGAAGTGCCGTTGCCGCAGTTGTATCAGGGCGGCGGGCTGGAGTTTGAGTTTCGTCGCTGCCTGAGTCGGCTGCAGGAGATGCAGAGCCACGACTACCTGGCTCGCCCCCACCTGCCTTAATGCGTTTTTTATGCTGCCAGGACCGCGGTCGGCCGCTGTCGATTCTGGCAAAACTCGCCCATTGGCGGATTGGCTGTAAAAAACGGGTGATTTTTACGGCGCCTTACTCTATAATTCGCGCCCTGCCCACGTTACGAATGGTTGATTTATCAACCGGCACTCGGTTCCGATGTGTTCGAAGGGGCACGGAAGAAACCAACATAGGGCGTATTGTCGGCCCCGACAGTGCGCTGATGTGTAACAGCTAATTTGGGTTATTAGTCTGATGAAAACCTTTACTGCAAAACCAGAAAGCGTAAAGCGCGACTGGTTCGTCATCGATGCCGATGGCAAAACTCTGGGTCGTCTGGCCACTGAAGTTGCTCGTCGCCTGCGCGGCAAGCATAAGCCAGAATACACTCCTCACGTTGATACCGGTGACTACATCGTAATCATCAACGCTGAGAAAGTTACCGTTACCGGTAACAAGGCTCAGAACAAGATGTACTACAGCCACTCTGGTTACCCTGGCGGTATCAAAGAGATCAACTTCAGCGATCTGCAGGCTCGTAAGCCTGAAATGATCATTGAAAAAGCGGTTAAGGGCATGCTGCCGAAAGGCCCTCTGGGTCGTGCCATGTTCCGTAAGCTGAAAGTGTACGCAGGTAACGAGCATGCTCACGCAGCTCAACAGCCTCAAGTACTAGACATCTAATACGGAGATTTTGGCAATGGCACAAACTCAATACTACGGCACTGGCCGCCGCAAGAGCTCTACCGCTCGTGTATTCATTAAAGCTGGTAGTGGCAACATCACTGTAAACAAGCGTACTCTGGACGTTTACTTCGGTCGTGAAACTGCTCGTATGGTTGTTCGTCAACCTCTTGAGCTGGTTGAAATGCTGGAGAAACTGGACATCTACGTAACTGTTCAGGGTGGTGGTATCACTGGTCAAGCCGGTGCAATCCGTCACGGCATCACTCGTGCTCTGATGGAGTACGATGAGACTCTGCGTCCTGCACTGCGTAAAGCTGGCTTCGTTACTCGTGACGCCCGTGAGGTTGAGCGTAAGAAAGTCGGTCTGCGTAAAGCACGTCGTCGTCCACAGTTCTCCAAGCGTTAATTCGCCGCGAGCACAAGGACTGGAAAACCCGCTGCATGTCAGCGGGTTTTTTTATGTCTGTCTAAAATCAAAGCGCAATCCACTGTTTTGTAAACTTATCGCCAACTCATGTTTTCAAATTATTGTTATTCAGCACAATATCCCCACGGAAAGTATGATCTATCTCTAATTTTTCTATATAATGGGCGCGCGACCGAGCTTCAGCGCTACCTGAATCCACAATTTGGGTAACAACTGCTCGGGTCATTAAAAAATAAAAGCAGACCCCAATGGGAGAAAAGTGGATGAGCAATGCGCCTGTCGATAATGGACGTCGCAGATTCCTGACCGCTGCTACAGCCGTAGTGGGCAGTGTCGGCGCCGCTGCTGTTGCGGTTCCATTCATTAAATCATGGAACCCGAGTGCCAAGGCAAAAGCCGCCGGCGCTCCAGTAGAAGTCAATATCAGTAAAGTGGAACCTGGACAGCTGCTGCGCGTTGAGTGGCGCGGTAAGCCAGTGTGGATCGTACGTCGCACCGAAGCGGTGCTGGATGGATTAACCAAGCTGGACGATCAGCTGCGTGATCCGGACTCCGTCGAGCCTCAACAACCTCCTTACGCTCAGAATGCCTTCCGTTCCATCAAGGACGAATATTTTGTTGCCGTTGGCCTGTGTACCCACCTAGGGTGCTCACCGACCTATCAGCCCGATACCTTTGGCCAGCAGGTCGAAGGGGTGCCATCCGGCTTCTTCTGCCCTTGCCACGGTTCAAAGTTTGATATGGCCGGCCGGGTTTTCCAGGGGGTGCCTGCACCGCTGAACCTGGTGATTCCGCCGCACTTCTATGTTGATGAAAAGACCATTTTGATCGGCGTTGAGAAGGGAGTGGCCTGATTATGAAAAAGATCATTGATTGGATCGACGAGCGGATCCCGATGACGGCCACGTACAACAAGCACGTGGGCCAATACCCTGCTCCTAAGAATTTCAACTTCTGGTACTACTTCGGTTCTCTGGCAATGCTGGTGTTGGTGAACCAGTTGCTGACCGGTGTCTGGTTGACCATGAACTACGTTCCCACCGCCGAAGGCGCGTTCGCTTCGGTGGAATACATCATGCGGGATGTGGAATACGGTTGGTTGCTGCGCTACATGCACTCCACCGGGGCCTCCGCCTTTTTCGTGGTGGTCTACATGCACATGTTCCGCGGCATGATGTACGGCTCCTATCAGAAGCCCCGGGAACTGTTGTGGATCTTCGGCATGCTGATCTTCCTGATCCTGATGGCCGAAGCCTTTATGGGTTACCTGCTGCCCTGGGGACAGATGTCCTACTGGGGGGCTCAGGTGATCATCTCCCTGTTTGGTGCCATTCCGGTCATCGGTGACGATCTGACCCTGTGGATTCGAGGCGACTACGTGGTCTCCGGCGCCACACTGAACCGCTTCTTTGCCCTGCACGTGATTGCCTTGCCTCTGGTACTGGTGGTGCTGGTATTCCTGCACATCATCGCGCTGCACGAGGTGGGGTCCAACAACCCGGACGGCATCGAAGTGAAGAAGAACAAGGGCCCGGACGGCTGGCCAGTGGATGCGATTCCCTTCCACCCCTACTACACCGTGAAGGACATCATGGGAGTGGCCGGATTCCTGATCATCTTCTGTTATGTGCTGTTCTTTATGCCAGAGGGCGGGGGTTACTTCCTGGAGCGGCCAAACTTCGAAGCGGCCAACCCGCTGAAGACGCCGGAACACATCGCGCCAGTGTGGTACTTCACCCCGTTCTACGCCATTTTGCGCGCCATCCCGGACAAGCTGCTGGGTGTGGTCGGCATGGGCGCGGCCATCGGCGTGCTGTTTGTGCTGCCATGGCTGGACCGCTGTAAGGTGAAGTCCATCCGCTACCGCAGCATGCTGCACAAGGTGAACCTGTCACAGTTTGTGGTCTGCTTCATCGTTCTGGGTTACCTGGGTGCCGTACCGGCCACTCCGACCCTGACCCTGTTGGCACGCATCTGTACCCTGGGTTACTTCGGCTTCTTCGTACTGCTGTTTGTGTACAGCAAGAACGAGAAGTGCAAACCGGTTCCAGAAAGGGTGACAGGCTAATGAAAAAGTTAATCGCAGTAATGATGGCTTGCCTGCCGGCTCTGGTGTTTGCCGCCGGCGGCAACAATGAACACGTGGTCAGTGCCAACATTGATCTGACTGACAAAGCGTCGCTCAAGCGCGGTGCTCAGGCATTCATGGATAACTGCAGTGGCTGTCACAGCCTGCAGTACCAGCGTTACCAGCGCATTGCCGATGATCTGGAGATGACCGAAGAGGAGGTCGGAAACCTGATTCTGAGCGATGCCAAGATTGGTGAGCAGATCAAGTCGGCCATGAGTACCGACAATGGTGCCACCTGGTTTGGTGCGCCGCCGCCGGATCTGACCCTGGAAGCGCGGCTGAAGAGCCCGGACTGGATCTACTCCTACCTGAAGGCGTTCTATGTGGATGAAAGCCGTCCCTTCGGCGTCAACAACCTGGTGTTCCCGGCGGTGGGCATGCCCCATGTCCTGGAAGGACTGCAAGGGACACCGGTGTTGCAGGAAGACGGTACCATCGTCGCCAGCGGCGGCCAGATGAATGCCGAAGAGTATGATCAGTACGTTCTGGATATCACCAATTTCCTGGCCTATACCGGTGAGCCGGTCAAGCTGGAACGTGAACGTATTGGTAAATGGGTACTGGCTTTCCTGGCCTTCTTCTTCGTGATTGCGTTTTTCTTGAAGAAGGAATATTGGCGAGATGTACACTAATCGCCAATAACAGGTTACAATCTACCTCTTGCGCATTTGGGGGCATTCTTGCCCCCAAATGTTTTATCGTTTCTGAGTGAGTTTGGAGGATGTCGATGGCTGTTGCTGCCAATAAACGCTCTGTAATGGCGCTGTATTCCGGTGCTAGTGATCTCTATAGCCACCAAGTACGCATTGTCTTGGCGGAGAAGGGCGTCGGTGTCGAGGTAATCCAGGTTGATCCAAACCAGCTACCGGAAGACTTAGCAGAGCTCAACCCATACAACAGCGTTCCGACCCTGATCGATCGTGAATTGGTGCTGTACAACTCCCGTATCATTATGGAGTACCTGGATGAGCGTTTCCCTCATCCGCCGTTGATGCCTGTGTATCCGGTATCCCGTGGTCAAAGCCGTCTGATGATGTACCGCATCCAGAATGACTGGTATGCATTGGCCGAACGCATTATGCGTGGTGAGAAAGCCGATGCGGCTCGTAAGCAGCTGACCGAAAGCATTCTGGGCCTGAGCCCGGTATTTGCGGAAACCCCTTACTTCATGAGCGAAGAGTTCACCCTGGTAGATTGCTACCTGGCAGCCCTGTTCTGGCGCCTGCCTCAGCTGGGCATCGAAGTGGCCGGCCGTGGCAGCAATGAAGTGAAAGCCTACATGACCCGCATCTTCGAGCGTGAGTCCTTTAAGGCATCGCTGACCGAAGCCGAGCGCGAGCTGCGCATCGGTGTCTGAGGTAGAGCACAGCCTGTCACCCCAACGCCCCTACCTGTTGCGGGCGCTGTATGAGTGGCTGGTTGATAATGATCTGACCCCTCACCTGGCGGTCAATGCCGAGTTACCCGGCGTCCGGGTACCGACTCAGTATGTGCAGGATGGCCAGATTGTGCTGAACATAGCTCCCCATGCGGTGGGCAATCTGCAGATGGGCAATGACGACGTCCGCTTTAATGCCCGTTTTGGCGGTCAGCCACAGGCCATTGTGGTCCCCCTGTATGCCTGTGAGGCTATCTATGCCCGGGAAAATGGCGCCGGAACCCTGTTTCCGCCTGAACCGAGCTATGAGCTGCAACTGGAGCAGCAGCAGGATGACACCACTGCGCCTGAGGCTGTCGACTCGCAGGACAGTCGTCCCGAGCCGGGGCGACCCACTCTCAGGGTCATCAAGTAAGCATTCGATGATTGAAAAGCCGGAGCCTATGCTCCGGTTTTTTTTGCTTTGTCCGCGGAAAATCGTTCGGATTTAATGAAGCCTGCATTGGGCCTGAGCTTCTTTGCCCAGTCTTGGTTACAAAAAAGCGATTTCCCCAATATCGCTCATGTGATCGCGATCACGTTTTTGGCCTTTGATACTCAAGTTTTTGCATTTTGCGACGGTGTCGAGCTTGCTGCTCCGACCATCGATAAAATTGGCGTCAGAACAATTGATTGTAGAAAGCTTCTGAAAATTGGTGGCTCAGCCGGCAACCTTAATTCCAATCTGAAGTGTAATTAATGAAGATCATTTTTTGCTCTATATCAGTAAATTAATTTCTTCAAGGGGGTGGTTTTGAGCTGTTTGTCTAAAAAATGGGCCTTGAGTATTCTCTTCCCACTTCGTTATTCGGTGTCCGCGCCATTCGCAGCGGCATCGGGTGTGTTTAGACAGCAGACAAAGGCAAAACCAGTGAGAGCTGGCGACGCAAAATCTCCGGTCTTAAGGCGTACGCCAAAGATAGCGGGATTACCTCATGTCGTATGTGGTGTATTGAGGGAACAACGGTGCCGGGCTTATGGCCTGGTGTACTGACCAACCGTCGCGTGAAATTGTCTGCCGATTTAGGAGCATTAGATGTCAAATCGGCATTTTCAGCTGGGCCCCAATGGCCTGGTAACACTGAAGACCCTGTTTTCAGTCACCCTGTTAGCGGTCACCCTGAGCGGGTGTGGGGGCGGATCATCGGATCCGTCGCCGGACCCGGATCCGCCGCCGGTCATTCCGGACCCGGATCCTGAGCCGGACCCGGATCCAGATCCGGACCCGGACCCAGACCCAGATCCGGACCCAGATCCAGACCCGGACCCAGACCCAGATCCAGACCCGGACCCGGATCCAGACCCGGACCCGGATCCAGACCCAGAGCCGGATCCAGACCCGGAAGTGGGGGTGATTCTGAGCTCCGATGCGGTGGTGTTTAATGGTCAGAATGCCTATGGCGAGATTGCCGATTGGCGTGCCGACGGCGATTTTCGCGTCGTGGCCTGGCTGGACGAGATTGCGGTTGAGGCCGGTGCCAAAACCATGCTGTTGTCCTCCGCCGCCAATGGCGATTATCTGGCCTTTACCCACAACAGCGTCGAAGGTCGCTGGAACGGTCAGACGGTGTCTGTCGGCGGGCAACTGGCGTTTGATCAGAGCCGCTACGTAGAGATTACCGTGGCCAATGGCAACCTGACCGCCTCGGATGGCAGTGCCAGCGCCACCACCAGCAACGGTGCGGTAAGCCCGACGGCGGTGACATACAACTGGTTGTATCGTCAGCAGGATCAGTATTCTCAAGGGGCGTTGCAGTCACTGGCGTTGATCGACCTGGATAACAACGATCACTCCCGCGCCCTGAGCTTTGACCAGGACAAGGGCGTGGTGGCCTCCGGAGCGGGCGCCAACGGTACGCATCTGCTGATGAACGTGGCGGCGTCGGACTGGCGAGCCATTGAGTCGAACGTCAAGGCGCCGATGCCGCACCTGGCGAGCCAGGCGGAGTGGGATGCCCGCTTCGAACAGATGTACCCTAACCAGCGTCCGGTCATGAATGAGACCAAGGGCAACGACAACCTGGTGTACGCCTGGGAAGGGCATTACTGGCTGCGGGCTTACGTGCGCATGGCTAAGACCTATGGGGACAGCAAGTACCTGGACTACGCGGTTGAGCTGGCGGATCACATGCTGTATTACACCGACGAACAGCGGGTAGAGCGGGGTGAGCTGAACATCTTCAATGAGCCTTACCATGAGTTGGCGCCGAAGTTGTATCTGACCACGCCCGGGTTACCGGTTCCCGGATGGCGACGCCCCTATAATGGTGGCTGGCGCAATGAGGCACTGACCGACGGCATGATCCTCAATGCCATTATGCGGCTGGCGGATCACATTAAGAGTGACAACCTGACCGCCTATATGGCCAAGGCCGACAGTTACATCGAACGGGCGAAAGTGATTGTACGGGCACACGACACCTCATTCAGCACCACCAAGAATGCGGCGATTCAGGGCTCCTACTTTTACGTCAACCCGGATAATGCCGATACCGGTGACAGTGGTTTGTACTCCAACCCTCTGCCGTTTAACCACAACATGACCCTGGGTGTGGCGATGATCTACCTTAACAAGTGGACCAACGACAGCGGTGACCTCGGTCAGAAGGCCAATGAGATCCTGGGCTTCTATATGGATAACCTCAAGGCGGACAGCAACAACGTCTGTACCTGGGATTATCAATACAAGGCCGACGGCAGTGGTAAGATGGAAGACTTTAACCACGCCCACCTGGACGTAGGCTTCATGGTTCTGGCCCGCCAGGAAGGGATGTTGGACAGCGACCAGCCGCTGACCTGCCTGGCCAACACCATGGTCAGCAATGTGTTCGTGGCGCCGGCCATGGCCAGTTTTGGTGTCGATGGCACTGGCTTGAGTTCAACCTGGGATCAGGTGGCCGTAGGCTATGACTGGATTGATCTGCAGGCGTACGATGCCCGCATCGGAGACATCAGCGATCACATCCTGCGTCACTACGGCGCGCCGAACTGGTACCGGCCGTATCTGGCATCTGCCAATACCCTGTACTGGAACAACCAGTAACCCTCAGGGTTGTTGGAAAACGGATTGGCTGCCTTCGGGCAGCCTTTTTGTTTTTTTGCTCAGTTAATGACTCTGGTTACCTCGGTTAAGCCGCCGCTGATTACGGGTTAACTAGTTAAAAAATAAGTGTAAGAACCCCATTCTGACGGGATTTGACGCCGATCGTCTCACCTTGACAATACTCGCTTTGTGTCCATAAACTTGGTAGCTTGTGGGAAAAAGTGGTTATTTGTGGGATGAAGTCGTCCGATTGAATTTAACAGGGATGGGATAGCTTTTGTTTAGAGGCGCCAGCAGCATCTCTCTCGATGCCAAAGGCCGGATCGCAATACCAAAGCGATACCGGCCGTTGTTGTGCGCGCAAAACGACAATCAGTTGGTGGTGACCGTCGACATCAAGTCGGCCTGCCTGCTGCTGTACCCGCTGGATGCCTGGCAGGAGGTCGAGCAAAAACTGGCGACCCTGTCCGATACCCAACCCAGTGAGCGCGCCATTAAACGGCTGTTGCTGGGCTACGCCGCCGATGTGGAGATGGATCGCATGGGCCGGGTGTTATTGCCTCCCCCTTTACGACAGTACGCGCAACTGGATAAGCAACTGATGCTGGTCGGTCAGCTCAACAAGTTTGAGATCTGGTCGGAAAGCAACTGGCAGCAACAGATTGCCGACTCTCAAACCGCTTTAGAAGCGGAAGCCTTTATTGATAACCAACGTTTACAGGAATTTGCCCTCTAATGGCGGAAAGTTTTAGTCACGTAACCGTGCTGCTGAAAGAAGCAGTGGACGGATTGAACATCAAAGCCGACGGTACATACATCGATGGTACCTTCGGACGTGGCGGTCATAGCCGGGAAATTCTGTCGCGTCTCGGACCCGATGGCCGTTTGTTTGGCATCGATCGCGACCCCCAGGCGGTTCAAGTGGGTCAGCAACTGCAGCAGCAGGACCCCAGATTCACCATCATTCATGGTCCTTTCTCCGGGCTGGCCCAGTACCTGGAAGCGCGTGACCTGGTCGGTCAGGTCGATGGCGTACTGTTGGATCTTGGGGTGTCGTCGCCGCAACTGGATGATGCCGAACGCGGCTTCAGCTTCCTGCGGGATGGGCCGCTGGACATGCGCATGGACAACACCCAGGGCGAAACCGCATCACAGTGGTTGCACCGTGCCGATGCCAAAGACATCGCCTGGGTGATTCGCACCTTTGGTGAAGACAAGTACGCCGGGCCCATCTCCCGGGCCATCAAGGCCCACATCGAGGAGGGCAAGCCGCTGGAGCGAACCCGGGACCTGGCCAAATTGATTGAAGACATTACTCCGAAACACAAGATGGAGAAGGGCAAGCACCCGGCGACCCGCACCTTCCAGGCGGTGCGCATCTACATCAACAGCGAACTGGAGGAGATCGAACAGGCGCTGAAGGGCTCCCTGGTGGCGTTAGCCCCAGAGGGACGGTTGTCGATCATCAGCTTCCATTCGCTGGAAGACCGGATGGTCAAACGCTTCATGCGACGTCAGAGTCAGGGTGAGCCGTTGCCTCCCGGCCTGCCTCTGACCGAGGAACAGATCAATAAGACCCGAACCATGAAGACCGTCGGCAAAGCGTTGAAGCCGTCGGATGGTGAGGTGAGCGATAACACCCGTTCCCGCAGTTCGGTGCTGCGGGTTGCTGAGCGATTGGGGTAATTCATGATTGGCGACTCCAGCCTGGCTGGCATCATCTGGCGAGACCTGTGGCACCACAAGAGCGTGGTGCTGCTGAGCGTGCTGGTGCTGGTGAGTGCCTTGGGGGTGGTCTGGACCGCGTATGAAGCCAGGCTACTGACCAATGATCTCAACGATCAGCGTCAGCGCCGTGATGAACTCGACATTCAATGGCGTCACTTGCTTCTGGAGGAGCAGACCCTCACCGAACACAGCCGGGTCAGCCGGTTGGCGGAGAAGCAACTGGACATGAGCCGACCGGCACCGGGTCAGGAAGTGGTGGTGAGGCTGCCATGAAACCCAGTCAACGCCGCCATCGGCGTCCCAATGCCCGCCCCGCCAAAGCCGCCAAGCCTGCGGCAAAATCCGGTGCCAAGCAGAAGCTGAGACCGACGCTGTTTCAGATGCGCTACCGTTTCGTGGTGTTCGCCCTGTGCAGTGTGTTTGTGGCCATTATGGCGCGGGCGGCGTACATCCAGGTGATCTCTCCGGACCGGTTGATTAACGAAGGTGACATGCGCTCATTGCGCACTCAAACCCACGAAGTTCAGCGCGGGCTGATCACCGATCGCAACGGCGAGATGTTGGCGGTCAGTGTGCCGGTAGAGGCGATCTGGGCCGACCCTAAGATTTTGAATCAACGCCATAGCTTCGACGATAAGCGCCGCTGGCAAGCGCTGGCGGAGGTGCTCGATGAGCAGCCCGAGGCGCTGGCGGCGCGCCTGAAGGCCAACCCCAAGCGTCGTTTTGTCTATCTGAAGCGCCAGGTGACGCCGGCGTTGGCGCGCTACGTACGCGAGCTGCGCATTCCCGGCATTGGCCTGAAGCCGGAATCCCGTCGCTACTACCCGGCAGGGGAGATCACCGCGCAGTTGGTGGGGATCACCAACATCGATGACAAGGGGCTGGAAGGGATCGAGAGTCAATACGACAACTGGCTCACCGGTTCGGCCAGCAAGATGAAGGTGCGCAAATCCCGCGACGGCAAAGTGGTGGAGAACCTGTCGGTGATCGAGGAGGGGGAAAACCCCAATGATCTCAAGCTCAGCATCGACATGCGGCTGCAGTCTCTGGCCTACCGGGAGCTGAAGAAGGCCACCGAGTATCACATGGCCTCTTCCGGCTCCATCGTCATCATGGACGTGGTTACCGGTGAGGTGCTGGCGATGGTGAACACCCCCAGCTACAACCCCAACCAGCGCAGCAGCATGCAGAGTTTTGCCATGCGCAATCGAGCCATCACCGATACCTTTGAGCCAGGATCGACGATCAAGCCGCTGGTGGTGGCCACGGCGTTGGCAGAGGGGGTGGTCAAGCCCGATGAGGTGATCAATACCAGTCCCGGCTGGCGCCGCATTGGCGGCAGCATCGTTCGCGATTACCGCAACCTGGGCAAACTGGATCTGACCCACGTGCTGCTTAAATCCAGCAACATGGGCACCGCCAATCTGGCTCTGAGAATGGATGTGGAGACCGTGCTCAACAGCTATGCCGGCTTTGGTCTGGGGGATTACTCCGGGGTGAACCTGCCCGGCGAGTCTACCGGGGTGTTGTCGCGACGCACCCGTTGGTCCGATTTTGAGCGAGCAACGTTGTCGTTTGGTTATGGCCTCAGTGCCACGCCGCTGCAACTGGCCAAGGTGTACGCCATCCTCGGCAATGGCGGCCGCAAGCACCCGGCGTCGGTGCTGAAAGTGCGCGCCGACCAACTGCCGCCGGCAGAACAGGTGGTTCCGGAGTGGGTCGCCGATGAGGTGGTGGCGATGTTGTCGGGGATCACCGGTCCCGAAGGCACCGCCAAGCAGGCTCACATCGACGGCTACACCGTGGCCGGCAAGACTGGTACCTCCCGTAAGGCGGTGGCTGGCGGCTATGGCGATGATTACGTTACCTATTTTGCTGGCCTAGCGCCGGCGGAGCGCCCCCGGCTGGCGATGTCGGTGGTGATTAACGACCCGAAAGGGGAACAGTATTACGGCGGCACCGTGGCGGCGCCGGTCTTTGCCAAGGTGATGGCAGGCGCATTGCAGATGCTCAATGTGGCCCCCTTTACCCCAAAAGTGCCGGTGCGGGTGGCCGCCAAACGAGGAGGCGTGAATGATCGCTCTTGATGATCTGTTAGCGCCGTGGATGCCGCTGTCAACGGGCATTAAGGTTCAGGGGTTGACCCTGGACAGCCGCCGGGTTGAGCCCGGGGATCTGTTCGTGGCCCTGCCGGGTCACCTGGTGGACGGACGTGACTACATCGATGCCGCCGTGGCCAATGGCGCGGTGGCGGTGCTTGAGGAGTCGCCCCAGAGCGGTGTACTGCAACAGAAGCCGGTGCTGCGCATTGGCCTGACCGGCTTGAACCGGGCGCTGTCGGCCATGGCGGTGGCCGCCTACCCGGCGGCGAGCCAGCCGATTTTGTACGGCGTTACCGGCACCAATGGCAAAACCACGGTAACCCAGTTGCTGGCGCAACTGCACCACCAGCTGGGCCAGACCGCCGGCGTAATGGGCACCGTGGGCAACGGCCTCTGGGGCCAGCTACAGCCGTCGGTCAATACCACCTCCGACGCCATTACCGTGGCTCGCAACCTGGCGCAGCAAGCGCACGACGGTGCCGAAGCGGTGGCCCTGGAGGTCTCCAGCCACGGCCTGTGTCAGCATCGAGTGGACGGGTTGAGATTTGATGTGGCGGTGTACACCAACTTGAGTCGTGATCACCTGGATTACCACGGTGATATGGACAGCTACGCCGATGCCAAGTTGCGATTGTTCCAGTTACCCGCTGTGGGAACCGCTGTCTTTAATCTGGATGACCAATACGGTGCCCTGTGGCATCGGCAGTGGGATCCCCAGCGTCCCTGTGTCGGCTACAGCCTCGATGGGGCCAGTTGCCGGGGCCAGTACCTGTCGGTGATTCGAGCCGATTACCACAGTGACGGGGTGTCTGCCACGATCCGCTCCAGCTGGGGCGAATTCGAGCTGGCATCACCGCTGATCGGTGCCTTTAACCTGGCCAACCTGCTGGCGGCGCTGGCGGCGATGCTGGTGCGTGATGTCCCCTTGGCACCGTTGTTGCAGGCGGTGACCCAGTTGCAACCGGCGCTGGGCCGAATGGAAGCGTTTACCGCGCCAGGTAAGGCCACCATGGTGGTGGACTACGCCCACACCCCAGACGCCCTCAAGCAGGCGTTGCAGGCGCTGAAGGCCCATTGTCGAGGCAAGCTCTGGTGTGTGTTCGGCTGTGGCGGTGACCGGGATCAGGGCAAGCGGCCATTGATGGCGCTGGAAGCCGAGTCGGTGGCCGATAACCTGATTCTGACGGCGGACAACCCCAGAAACGAGTCGGTGGAGGCCATCATCGAACAGATGCAGGCTGGCCTGCAGGGTAAGGCGCAGGTGTGGCTTGAGACCGACCGTGCCAAGGCGGTGTCTCTGGCCCAGAGCCTGGCCGCGAGTAAAGACATGATACTGGTGGCCGGTAAGGGTCACGAAGACTATCAGATCATTCACAATACCCGGCAGGACTACAACGAGCGCCACTGGGTGCAACAGGTGATGGAGGGCAAGGATGATTAAACTGACCTTGTCTGAGCTGGCGACCATCGTCTCCGGTCAGTTGCTGGGCGACGATGTCGAGATACAGCAGGTGTTTACCGACAGTCGACAGGAGGTGGCCGGCGGGCTGTTCGTGGCGATTAAGGGCGAACATTTTGACGGCCATGGTTACGTGGCCGCCGTGGCTCAAACGGCCGCCGCCGCGCTGGTGAGCGAGCCCCAGTCGGTGGCCCTGCCACAGGTGGTGGTGGCCGATACCCGCCTGGCGCTGGGGCAACTGGGTGCTTGGCTGTGTCGCACTCTGGCGCCCTATCGGGTGGCGATCACCGGTTCGGTGGGCAAAACCTCGGTCAAGGAGATGGCTGCGGCCATTTTTTGCCAGCAGGGTGAGACCCTGGCGACTCTGGGGAATTTTAACAATGACCTCGGTGTACCCCTGACCCTGCTTCGGCTGGAGCCTCAGCACCGTTTTGGCGTGTTTGAACTTGGGGCCAATCATGCCGGCGAGATTCGCTATACCTCGTCGCTGGTGCGGCCCAATGTGGCGATGATCAACAACGTACAAGCGGCTCACCTGGAGGGATTCGGTTCCCTCGATGGCGTCACCGCCGCCAAAAGCGAGATTTTTGAACATCTGAGTGACGACGGGGTGGCGGTGCTGAATCTCGACGATCACAAGGCCGCGGCCATTCGAGACAACATCGGTACTCGACCGACCCTGACCTTCTCCAGTCGTCAGCCTGCGGATCTGCACGGCAGCGACATCGAACGTCTCGGCGACGGCTGTTACCGCTTCAGCCTTAACCGGGCCGATGGCGCCCGCAGCGTCAGCCTGCCTCTGGTGGGGCGGCATCAGGTGGACAACGCCCTGGCGGCCGCGGCCCTGGCCACCGCCGCCGGCATTGAACTGGATAAGATTCAGGCCGGGCTGCAGAGCCTGGTGCCGGTGAAAGGGCGGATGCGGCCGTTGCAGTTGCAGCCGGGGCTTCAGGTGATTGACGACTGCTACAACGCCAGCGTCGCCTCCAGTAAAGCCGCCATCGACACCCTGGCCGAACTCGACGGCACTCGAGTGTTGATATTTGGCGACATGGGGGAGTTGGGGCCCGACAGCGAGGCACTGCACCTTGAGGTCGGCCAGCATGCCTGGAAAAAAGAGATTGACCATGTGCTGACAGTGGGTACATTAAGCCGCTCGGTTTCGGCGCCTCACTCGTCAGGACGTCATTTTGCGGCTCAATCGGATTTGATCGCCGCCGTCATCCGCAGCCTGCCTGATTGGGCAGGGCCGGTGACCCTATTGATAAAAGGTTCCCGCAGCGCCGCCATGGAGCGAGTCATAGACGCTTTGCAGGAACAATATGGAGAACAGAAGTAGATGCTGGTTTATCTGGCCGAGTACCTGGCCCAGTTCCACAGTGGATTTAACGTCTTTTCCTATCTGACGTTCCGCTCCATTCTTGGCTTGTTGACGGCCCTGTGTTTTTGCCTGTTTATGGGCCCGTACCTGATTCGCTATCTGCAGGACATGCAGATCGGTCAAGTGGTGCGTGACGACGGCCCCGAGTCCCACTTCAGTAAGCGCGGCACCCCAACCATGGGGGGCTTGATGATCCTGGGCGGCATCTTTGTCAGTGTGCTGTTGTGGGGCGAATTGACCAACCGCTATGTGCTGGTGATGCTGTTTGTGCTGGGGGCCTTTGGCACCATCGGCTTCGTCGACGACTACCGCAAGGTGATTCGAAAAGATCCCAAGGGGCTGATCGCACGCTGGAAGTATTTCTGGCAATCCGCCATTGCCCTGGTGGTGGGGGCTTACCTGCTGTGGAGCGCCCAAAGTCCGGATGAAACCATGTTGGTGGTGCCCTTCTTCAAGGACGTGATGCCACAACTGGGGCCACTGTTCATTCTGCTGGTGTACTTCACCATCGTCGGCAGCTCCAATGCGGTTAACCTGACCGATGGCCTCGATGGCCTGGCGATTGTGCCGACGGTGATGGTGGCGGCGGCGTTTGCCTTGGTGGCTTACCTGTCCGGCCACGCCGAATTCTCCCGCTACCTGCATATCCCTTATCTGCCCGGAGTGGGTGAGTTGGTGATCGTCTGCACCGCCATGGTTGGCGCCGGGTTGGGCTTTTTGTGGTTCAACACCTATCCAGCCCAGGTGTTTATGGGCGATGTGGGCTCATTGGCGCTGGGGGCGGCACTGGGGGCGATTGCGGTGCTGACCCGACAGGAGATCCTGTTGGTGATCATGGGCGGCATCTTCGTCATGGAAACCCTGTCGGTGATTCTGCAGGTGGGCTCCTTCAAGCTGCGTCGTAAGCGCATCTTCAAGATGGCGCCCATTCATCACCATTTCGAATTGAAAGGCTGGCCGGAACCACGGGTTATCGTTCGTTTCTGGATCATCTCCCTGTGTCTGGTGTTACTGGGTCTGGCGACCCTTAAGGTGCGTTAACGTGAGTCTGACGTCGCGAGTGGATTGGTTGGTTCTGGGGCTGGGCATCACTGGCCTGGCCTGCGTACGCCATCTCCATGGCCGTGGCGACACCGTCGCGGTGTGGGACACTCGCCAGACGCCTCCGGGGGCCGAGCAACTGGCGGCCGAGTTTGCCGATGTGCCGCTGCTCAGCGGCGAGTTCGAGGCGGCCGGCCTGAAGCAGGCAACCACTCTGGTGGTGTCACCGGGTATTGCCCTGGCCACACCGGCCATTGCCGAGGCGATGGCGGCCGGCGTCGAGGCCATCGGCGACATCGAGTTGTTTGCCCGAGAAGCGGACAAACCGGTGATCGCCATCACCGGATCTAATGGCAAGTCGACGGTCACCACCTTGGTGGGTGAGATGATCGAGGCCGCCGGTCTGAGCGCGGGTGTGGGCGGCAACATCGGTGTGCCGGCATTGCAGTTGCTGAACCGCGGCCACGATGTCTATGTGCTGGAGTTGTCCAGCTTCCAGCTTGAGACCACTCACAGCCTGGCGCCGCGCATCGCCACGGTGCTGAATGTCAGTGACGACCACCTGGATCGCTACCGGGACTTTGAGCATTACCGCGACACCAAACGCACCGTTTATGATGGCGCCCAGTTGTGTCTGCACAACCTCGACGACGACGATACCCGTTGCCATGACCCCCAAGCCTGGAGTTTTGGCCTGCAGGCGGGGCGTTTCCACCTGGCCGACGGCCAGTTATGCGACGGGGCCGTAGCGGTGATGCCGGTGGCAGAGATGGCGCTGGTGGGACAACACAATCAGGCCAATGCCCTGGCCGCCATGGCATTGGCCACGGCGGTGGGCATCGACCATGACGCCATGCGTCAGGCACTGCGCCGGTTTGGTGGCCTGGCGCACCGCTGCCAGACGGTGGTGGTAAAACACGGTGTCCACTTTGTGAATGACTCCAAGGCCACCAACGTCGGCGCCACTCTGGCAGCCCTAGAAGGGTTGGCGGAGTTTCCCGGTCGCTTGCACCTGATTGCCGGGGGCGTCGGCAAAGGCGCCGATTTCTCGCCGCTGGCGCCGGTGTTTGCCGCGCGATTGGCGAGTCTGTTTACCCTGGGGCAGGACGGTCCGTCGCTGGCGGCGCTGTTTGCCGGGGCGGTGCAGTGCGACTCCATGGAGAGTGCGGTTCGCCAAGCGGCGGCAGTGGCGGTCGAGGGCGACATGGTGTTGCTGTCCCCGGCCTGTGCCAGCCTGGATATGTTCGCCAACTACATGGAACGCGGCGACAGTTTTCAACGTGCGGCGGAGGCGGTCTGAATGGCGTCTACCGAGCAGCAGTTGTCACTGAGATTGCCTCGCAGCGGCCTGATGGGCTGGCTGGGGGCACACTCGGATCAGCCGCCGCTGTACGATCGCTTTCTGCTGTTGCTGCTGCTGACGCTGGCAGCCATCGGCCTGGTGATGGTGACCTCGGCGTCATTGGCCGAGGCGCAAAGCCTGACCGGCGATCCGCTCTATTTCGTTAAGCGCCACCTGGCGTTTCTCGGCGGTGCATTGGTGATCCTGGCCCTGGGGCTGCGCATCCCCATGAGTTGGTGGCAACAACGCAGTACCCAGTTGATGCTGGGAGGACTGGTGTTGATTGTGCTGGTGTTGTTCGTCGGCCGCAGCGTCAACGGGGCGACTCGCTGGTTGCCGTTGGGCCCGGTAAACATTCAGGTGGCTGAGGTGGCCAAGTTCACCCTGTTCCTGTACCTGGCCGGTTACCTGGTGCGGCGTCACCAGGAGGTTCGGGAGGAGCTCAAGGGCTTCTTGAAGCCCTTTGTCACCCTGGGCGTGTACGCCGGTTTCATTCTGGCTCAGCCGGATCTGGGTACCGTGGTGGTGATGTTTGTCACCGTGATGGGAATGCTGTTCCTGGCCGGCGCCAAGCTGAGGGATTTCTTTGCCCTGATGCTGCTGGGGGTGTCCCTGGTGGTGGGATTGATCATCTCGGCTCCGTACCGGCTACGACGGGTCACCAGTTTTTGGGATCCCTGGGCCGACCCGTTCGGCGCCGGTTACCAGCTGACCCAGTCTCTGATGGCCTACGGCCGCGGCGATTGGTTGGGGCAGGGGCTGGGCAACAGCATCCAGAAACTGGAGTACCTGCCCGAGGCGCATACGGATTTCATTTTTGCGGTACTGGGTGAGGAGCTGGGGTTTGCCGGCGTCACCTTTGTGCTGCTGCTGGAACTGATTCTGGCGCTGCGAGCGCTGCGCATTGGCAATCTGGCATTGCAGGCCAATCAGGCCTTTGCTGGCTATTTTGCCTACGGCATCGGTATCTGGTTCAGTTTTCAAACCGCGGTAAACGTCGGTGCCAGCGTTGGCCTGTTGCCAACCAAAGGCCTGACGTTACCCATGGTCAGTTATGGTGGAAGCAGTTTATGGGTAATGACCGTCGCAGCCGTTGTATTGCTGCGCGTCGATTACGAGCGACGATTGGCCGGGGCAAGTCCTGGCAAAAAGGGGGGCAGTGATGACGGCTCCTAAACGATTAATGGTGATGGCCGGTGGTACCGGCGGTCACGTTTTCCCGGCGCTGGCCGTGGCCCGGTATCTGCGGCAGCAGGGCTGGGAGGTCAGCTGGCTGGGCACCGCCGATCGCATGGAGGCGCGCCTGGTGCCCCAGCATGGGTTTGAGATCGACTTTATCGACATCCAGGGAGTGAGGGGCAATGGCCTGATGCGTAAGCTCAAGGCGCCCCTGCAGATCCTCAAGGCGATCTCCCAGTCCTGGCGCCTTTTGCGCCAGCGTAAGCCGGATGTGGTGCTGGGCATGGGCGGCTATGCCGCCGGGCCTGGAGGCATCGCGGCCTGGCTTAGGGGGATCCCGGTGGTGCTGCATGAGCAGAATGCCGTCGCCGGTGCTACCAACCGCATCCTGGCTCGCTTCGCCAGCCGCATCCTCTGCGCCTTTGACGGCGTCTTTCCCGGCCGGGATGCCCGCCGGGTTGGCAATCCGGTGCGAGAGGAGTTGTTGGCGGTGGGGCGGGATCATCCCGTGGTACCCGGTGACCAGCTTAAGGTGTTGGTTGTTGGTGGCAGCCTGGGAGCCAAGGTGCTCAACGAGACCCTGCCCCAGTCGGCGCAGCGGTTGGGTCCGAACACCAGCTTGACCGTCTGGCATCAAGTTGGGCGTGGCAACGAGGCCGCCACCCGGGAAGCCTGGCAGGCCCTGGCGCCGGCCGTGGGAGTGCAGGTGTCGGAGTTTATTGATGACATGGCGGCGGCCTATGCCTGGGCGGATCTGGTGATCTGTCGAGCGGGTGCCCTGACCGTGGCCGAGCTTAGCGCCACCGGCCGGCCCTCGATTCTGGTGCCGTTTCCCCATGCGGTGGACGATCACCAGACCAAAAACAGCGAGGCCCTGGTGGCCTCAGGGGCGGCCAAATTGATGCCGCAGTCCAAGCTGACGCCGAAAAGCCTGGCGCTGCGGCTCACCCAGATGGCTCATGATTCAGAGCGGTTGATGTCCATGGCGCGGGCGGCAACCGAGGTGGCGGTTCCTCAGGCCACCCAGTTGGTGGCACAGGAGTGCATTCAGGCCGCCGGGGGGCAACACAATGAGTAATTCAGCCATGCAGAACGGAATGGGCGCCATGCGCCGAGTGAAAGCGATTCATTTTATCGGCATCGGCGGCGCGGGCATGGGCGGCATCGCCGAGGTGCTGGCCAATGAGGGCTATCGCATCAGTGGCAGCGACATCGCCGAAAACGCGGTAACCGATCGGCTCAAGGCGCTTGGGGCAGTAATTCACCTGGGCCACGATGCCCGCTGGGTGGCCGACAAGGACGTGGTGGTGGCTTCTACCGCCATTGCCGACAGCAACCCGGAGATCATCGCCGCTCGTGAGCGACGGATTCCCGTGGTGCAGCGCGCCCAGATGCTGGCGGAACTGATGCGGTTTCGCCACGGCATTGCCATTGCCGGTACCCATGGGAAAACCACCACCACCAGCTTGATCGCCAGCATCTTTGCTCAGGCGAAGCTGGATCCGACCTTTGTCATCGGCGGATTGCTCAACAGCGCCGGCACCAACGCCCGGCTGGGGTCGGGCAAGTTTTTGATTGCCGAAGCCGATGAATCCGATGCCAGCTTCCTGCATCTGCAGCCGATGGTATCGGTGGTCACCAATGTCGAGCCGGACCACATGGACACCTATGGTGGCGACGTGGGCCGGTTGCACGACACCTTTATCGAGTTTCTCCACAACCTGCCCTTTTATGGCCTGGCGGTGGTGTGCGGTGATGATGACGGTGTGCAGGCGATTTTGCCCCGGATCAGCCGTCAGGTGACCACCTATGGCTTTGGCAGTGACGTCGACGTGCAGGGACGGGATTTCGTTCAGCACGGCACTCACAGCGAGTTTGTGGTGCAACGCCATGGCTGCGATGACCTCAAAGTGACCCTGGCCCTACCTGGACGGCACAACGCCCTCAACGCCCTGGCGGCCATCGCGGTGGCCTCCGACGCCGGCATCGACGATGCGGCCATTGTCTCCGCCCTGGCGCAGTTTGAAGGCATCGGCCGCCGCTTCCAGCAGTACGGAGAGTTTGATAGTGGCCGTGGCCGGGCACTGTTGGTGGACGATTACGGCCACCACCCCAGCGAGGTGGCGGCCACCATCCGCGCCGCCCGTGCCGCCTGGCCCGAGCGCCGACTGGTGATGGCGTATCAACCGCACCGCTACAGCCGCACCCGGGATCTGTATGACGACTTCTGCCAGGTGTTGGGTGAAGTGGATCAGTTGCTGCTGCTGGAGGTGTATGCCGCCGGCGAGGAGCCGATTCCTGGTGCCGACAGTCGCGCCCTGGCCCGATCGATTCGTGGCCGGGGGAAAGTGGACCCCATCTACGTGGCGTCGCCCCAGGCGTTGCCCGGAGTATTGGCGGACCTGATTCAGGACGGTGACGTGGTGATGACTCAGGGGGCCGGCAACATTGGTGCCCTGGCCAAGCAGTTGGGCGCGATGAAGTTGAGTATTGACGCCATGAAAGAGGTAGGCGATGAGTAAGTTTGGCAAAGTGGCGGTGATGTTCGGTGGCAGCAGTGCCGAGCGGGAGATCTCTCTGAAATCCGGGCAGGCGGTTCTGGCCGGACTGCAGGCCGCCGGCGTGGACGCTCACCCCTTTGATCCGGCCGAGCGCCCCCTGGCCCAGTTGCAACAGGAAGGCTTCGAACGGGTGTTTGTGGTGCTTCATGGCCGTGGCGGCGAGGACGGCACCCTGCAGGGGGCCCTCGACCACATGGGCCTGCCCTACACCGGCAGTGGCGTGCTTGGCTGCGCCCTGGCCATGGACAAAGTCCGCACCAAGATGCTGTGGGCTGGCATGGGGCTGCCCACAGCGGCGTTTGAGGTGGCCCGTCAGGAGACGTATCAGGCCGAGCAGGCTGGCACCATGCTGGCGCGTCTCGGTGGCAAGGTGATGGTGAAACCCGCCAATGAAGGGTCTTCCATCGGCATGGCCATCGCCGACACCGCGTTACAGCTGCAGCAGGCCATCGAAGCGGCGCTGGAGTACGACCGACAGATTTTGGTGGAACGCTTTATCGATGGGCCAGAGTACACGGTGTCGATCCTCGGTGAGCAGGCGCTGCCGGCCATCGAGATGCAGACCGACAATCAGTTTTACGACTATCAGGCCAAGTACCAGTCCACCGAGACCCGCTACCTGTGCCCGTGTGACCTGTCTGCGGAGGAAGAGCAGCAGTTGCGCGCCCTGGCTCTGGATGCGTTTAAGGCGGTAGGGGCCAGTGGCTGGGGCCGGGTGGATGTGATGCGCACCGCCGACGGCGACTGGCAGTTGCTGGAGGTCAATACCGTACCGGGTATGACACAGACCAGCCTGGTGCCAAAGGCGGCGCAAGCGAGGGGCCTGGATTTTCAGGCGCTGGTTGTGGCCATTTTGGCCCAGACCCTGAGGTAAGCCATGGTCTCCTTGCCGGCATTGCCCAAATGGCGACGGCCCGAGGTCAACTGGTATTCCCTGGTGGGGATACTGATGCTGATACTGGTGCTGGTGTTGCTGGCATGGGGCGGTAACCGGCTTGGGCAGACACTGGCGGACGCCGACCGCTTACCCATCAGCGAAATCGCCCTGGTGGGAGAGCGGAGCTACACCTCGGATGCGGAGGTGCAGCAGGCGCTGGCCGGTATCGATGGCGCCAGCCTGGTGACCGCCAACATGCAGGGGGTGGCAGCAGCGTTGACCGATCTGCCCTGGGTTAAGCGGGTCACGGTGCGTCGGGAGTGGCCAAATCGGTTACGGGTGTATCTGGTGGAGCAGCAGCCACAGGCGCATTGGAATGGTGACCACTGGCTGAATCAGGACGCGGATGCATTTACCGCGCCGGCTCGCCCCGGATTGGTGCCGCTGCCCGAACTTTTCGGGCCGGCGGACAGCAACCAAAAAGTGTGGCAACACTGGCTGATATTCAGTCAGCTTTTGCGGTTAAATGGGTTTGAGCCAGCGGCGCTGGAGTTGACGGCCCGCCATGCCTGGAAGGTACAGCTCAAAGACGGGTTGGAGCTGCGGCTGGGAAGGACCGATGGCGTCGAGCGCCTGCAGCGGTTTATTGACCTGTGGCCGACGCTGAAAACGCAAGGAAGACGAGCACAATACATTGATCTTCGGTACGATACGGGATTGGCCGTGGGTTGGCAGTTAGAACAACAAGAGAATCAATAGAGCATGACTAAGAGTCAGGAACGTAATCTCATCGTCGGGCTGGATATCGGCACCTCCAAGGTGGTGGCGATCATTGGTGAACTGATGCCCGATGGGGTCATCAGCATTGTCGGCCTGGGCAGCCAGCCTTCCCGGGGCATGGACAAGGGTGGTGTCAACGATCTTGATTCGGTGTCACGCAGCATCAAAAACGCCATTGGTCAGGCGGAGATGATGGCCGACTGTCAGGTGGGTTCGGTGTTCCTGAGCATCTCCGGCCGGCATGTGGACAGTCAGAATGAAAAGGGCATGGTCTCCATCGACGACGATGAAGTGACCCAGGATGACGTCGACCACGCCATCCACACCGCCCGCTCGGTGAAGATTCCCACCGAGCGTCGCATCCTGCACGTGCTGCCTCAGGAGTTCAGCATCGACGAGCAGGAGGGGATTCGCAGCCCGGTGGGTATCTCCGGCATGCGGATGCAGGTGGACGTGCACATCGTTACCTGCTCCAACGACTGGGCCAAAAACATCATTAAATGTGTCGAGCGTTGTGGCATCCAGGTGGAAGACCTGGTGTTCTCCGCCCTGGCATCCGCCGATGCGGTGCTGACCCAGGACGAGAAAGACCTCGGTGCCTGCCTGGTGGACATCGGCGGCGGCACCACCGACATCGCCATCTACACCAATGGCGCCTTGCGTCATTGTGCGGTGATTCCCGTGGCCGGCAATCAGGTCACCAACGACATCGCCAAGATTTTCCGCACGCCGCTGGCCCACGCCGAGCAGATAAAGGTGCAGTACGCCTGTGCTCGTAGTGCCCTGGTCAGCCAGGAGGAGAGCATCGACGTTCACTCCGTCGGTGGCCGGCCGTCTCGAACCATGTCCCGCCACACCCTGGCGGAGGTGGTGGAGCCCCGATACCAGGAGATCTTTGAACTGGTGCAGGAGGAGTTGCGCAGCAGTGGCTTTGAAGAACAGGTGGCGGCGGGGATCATCCTCACCGGCGGAACCTCAGCCATCGACGGTGCTGTCGAAGTGGCAGAAGAGTGCTTTGGCATGCCGGTCAGGGTGGCCATCCCTACGGAATCCAAAGGGTTAAATGAATATGTCAGTGAGCCAAGCTTTGCAACACCCGTTGGCTTGCTGTACTTTGGCGCCGAAAGAATCCGCGATCGCGAGCGCGAACGGGAAACCGGCAACGGAGTCACCAGCTTTTTGGATCGAATCCAAGGTTGGTTTAAGGGTGAATTTTAGCGGCCGATAGCAGTGGGACAGGGTAGGATAGCGCCCCTGTCTGCATGACGCGGCGGCCGCAGGGTCGATAGAACAATTTGGACGCAGGCTAAACGGAGATATATGTATGTTTGAGGTCGTGGATGCGCACACCGAAGATGCCGTCATTAAAGTGATTGGTGTAGGTGGCGGTGGCGGGAATGCCATCGAACACATGGTCGAACAGACCATCGAAGGAGCTCAGTTTATCGTGGCCAACACGGACTCGCAGGCATTGCGCAAGTCCTCGGCGGGCACCACGATTCAGCTGGGCAAGAATGTCACCAAGGGCCTGGGCGCTGGCGCCAACCCGGCCATCGGCCACGAAGCGGCGATGGAGGACAAAGAGTCCATCCGTGCAGCCTTGCAAGGATCCGACATGGTGTTCATTGCCGCCGGCATGGGCGGTGGCACCGGTACCGGTGCGGCGCCAGTGGTGGCCGAAGTGGCCAAGGAGGAGGGAATCCTCACCGTGGCGGTGGTGACCAAGCCGTTCGTGTTTGAAGGCAAGAAGCGTTCGGCCTATGCCGATCAGGGCATCGAAGAGCTGTCCAAGCACGTGGATTCCTTGATCACCGTGCCCAACGACAAGCTGCTGAAAGTGCTGGGCACCAAGACCAGTTTGCTGGAAGCGTTCAGCGCCGCCAACAACGTGCTGCTGGGCGCGGTACAGGGGATTGCCGAACTGATCACCCGTACCGGTCTGATCAACGTCGATTTCGCCGACGTGAAAACCGTGATGTCCGAAATGGGCAATGCCATGATGGGCACCGGTGTCGCCCGTGGTGAAAACCGCGCCGAAGAGGCGGCGGAAGCGGCCGTCTCCAGCCCGCTGCTGGAAGACATCGATCTGACCGGTGCCAAAGGGGTGCTGGTGAACATCACCTGTGGCATGGATCTGTCCATCGAAGAGTACACCCTCATCGGTGACCACGTTCGCGCCTACGCGTCCGAGAACGCCACCATCGTGGTGGGGACCGTGATCGAACCGGAGATGAGCGACGAGATTCGAGTGACCGTGGTGGCTACCGGTATCGGTGCCGATAAGAAGCCAGACATCCAGATCGTGGTGCCGCCAAAAGCGGCGACGCCACCGCCTCAGCCGGTGGCTACCCCTGCACCGACTCAGAACCTGGAGCAGCCAGCGGTGTCGATGCAGCCGATTCGGGTCGAGCCGGCGGTCAGCAGTGAGCCCGTTGCGCCTCAACCGGCGGCACCGAGCTCCAACCCGCAAAGCAATGCCGCTCCGGCTCAGGATCCTCAGAAAGGGGCTTACCTGGACATTCCGGCATTCCTGCGCAAGCAGTTGGATTAAGCCACTGGAAATGAGCTCCTCTGACCAGATTTTGGCCTGAGGGATTTTTTCTGGTAGAATATGCGCCCTTAATTGAGTTTATACGAGAGCAGGACCGTCTATGAGTAAACAACGCACTCTGCAACGCCCGGTTCAGGCTACTGGTGTGGGTCTCCATTCCGGTAACAAGGTAACCATGAGCATTAATCCCGCCCCAGTGGGCACAGGGATTGTGTTTCGTCGTACCGATCTGACCCCCGCCGTTGAGATTCCTGCTGCCGCAGGTCTGGTGCGTGAAACCACTCTGTGTACCGGTCTGGTGAATGAACAGGGTCACCGCATCGCCACCGTTGAGCACCTGCTGTCGGCTCTGGCCGGCCTGGGTGTCGATAACGCCGTTATCGAGGTGGATGCCCCTGAGATTCCGATTATGGATGGCAGTGCCAGTCCATTTGTCTTTCTTCTGCAGACCGCCGGTCTTGTGGAGCAGCCTGCGTCCAAACAGTATCTGCGTATCCGCAAGCCGATTCGGGTAGAAGAGGGTGACAAGTGGGCCGAGTTCCGCCCCTACAACGGCTTTAAACTCAACTTTGCCATTGACTTTGATCACCCGGAGATCGCCCGTAGCCAGCAGAAGATGGTGATGGATTTCTCCTCTGCCGAGTACATTAAGCAGGTGAGCCGTGCCCGTACCTTTGGGTTCATGCGCGACATCGAGTACCTGCGTGCCAACAACTTGGCACTGGGCGGTAGCATGGAAAATGCCGTGGTTCTGGATGAGTTCCGTATCCTCAACCCGGATGGTCTGCGGGTCGACAATGAGTTCGTGAAGCACAAGATTCTGGATGCCATTGGCGATCTGTACCTAGGGGGCTACGCCATCCTGGGTGAGTTCACGGCGTACAAGTCAGGCCACGCTCTCAACAACCAGTTGATTCGGGCCGTGCTGGAGCAGCAGGAGTGCTGGGAGCTGGTGAGCTTTGAGAAGCCACAGGAAGTCCCGATGGACTACCTGGCTCCGGTTACCGCTTGATGCGATTATGATTTCTTCTGGCCGCCCCCATGGGCGGCCAGTTTTTTTAGTTTCTCCCCTAAGCTACCGCCTAATGAATTTGCCAGCTCCTGAAGCTGATCGGCGGCCTGTTGGCTCAGTTGATTGGTATTTTTTGCAACCGGGCGCTGAATCCTGGATAACCCCGGGTTGACTTTGATCTCAATAGTGGTGAGCATTGGGAAGTTTTGTTGCCTGAGTTGTTGCAGCAGCTGCATCTTTTGAAATTGCAGTCTGGTGGCCCAGGCGGCGGAGTCCGTTTCAATAATGACGACGCCGTTGCGCACATTGGCAACCCGATAGCGGCCATTGAGCTCGTTACCCACTAATTGGGTAACAGCCTGCTGCAATCTTCGCAGAGTGTCGGTTCGCTGGCGAACGTCGACCAGCTTATGGCTCATGAGATCTGCAAGGTCAGTCGGTTTTGATTTCATACCAAGACAATAAACAAAAGATAAGTACTCCATGAGTGTAACAGTCTTTATTAAGGGAAAGCACGGTGTCAGGCATTGGCAACCGGGAGCCGGGTGGTTTTTATTGCCTCTGGTCCTGGTAGCGGCTGGCATCGGTCTGTGGAAGGTCAGCAGTGATCAGCTCCAGGACGCCCTGCGCCAGGTGGCGGAGGCGCAGAAGAGCCAGACCGAAGACCAGGAGCAGGTGCAGGAAATCAAGCAGCTGACTCAGACCCAATTGGCGACCCTGGCGATGCGCCTGGGCCGCATGCAAGCTCAGATGAACCGGCTTGAATCCCTGGGTATTACCCTGGCCGACAAGGCCGAACTAACTGAACAATTTGATTTTTCGTCTGAAGTAGGCTTAGGCGGTGCTAACGCCGATCAACTCGGTGACGTCGAGTTGAAGCAGCTTTTGCTGGAGATGGAGCAGCTCGCGGTGCGACTGCAACGCTCCGATGAAAAGCTGAGCCTACTTGAAACTGTCGATCGCAATCACCATATCGATTTAAGCAGCTATTTGTCCGGGCGTCCTATCGTCAAGGGCTGGCAGTCTTCCGATTATGGGATGCGCAATGATCCATTCACCGGACGACCCGCGATGCACAAAGGCATCGATTTTGCGGGAACCGAGGGTGGGGATGTCGTGGCTACTGGCGCCGGAGTGGTGACTTACTCCGGCGAGATGTTTGGCTACGGCAATCTGGTAGAGATTGATCATGGTAACGGTTTGAAAACCCGATATGGTCATAATAAGTCGCTTTTGGTCAAGGCAGGCCAGGTGGTCAGCAAAGGCGACGTCGTCGCCGAGCTGGGCAACACCGGCCGATCTACCGGACCCCATGTACACTACGAAGTGTTGCGCAATGATCGGCAAGTAGACCCTAACAAATACGTGTATCGTAAGCCCCGCAGCTAGTGGAACTTGAATGGTAACCACGCTGAAATCTGGTCCTGCCAGCCGAAGCGTAAGTCAAAAGTGAATTAAAACGATGTTTGCACAACTCCTCACCAAAATTTTTGGTAGTAAGAACGAACGGACTCTGAAGCAGCTGCGCAAGGTTGCCGAACAGGTCAACCAACTGGAAGCGGAATACGAAGCGCTGAGCGATGAACAGCTCAAGCAGAAAACCGAGGAGTTTAAGAAAAGGGTGGCCGACGGGACCAGCCTGGACGACATCCTTCCGGAAGCCTTTGCCGTGGTTCGTGAAGCGTCCAAGCGTGTGTTTGGTATGCGTCACTTCGACGTGCAGCTGATGGGCGGCATGGTGCTGCAATCCGGCCGCATCGCCGAGATGCGCACCGGTGAAGGTAAAACCCTGACCGCGACCCTGCCGGCTTACCTGAATGCCCTGACCGACAAAGGCGTTCACGTCATTACCGTCAACGATTACCTGGCTACCCGGGATGCGGAGTGGAACCGTCCGCTGTTTGAATTCCTGGGCATGACCGTTGGCATCAACGTACCAGGCATGGGCCCGCAGCAGAAGAAAGAGGCCTACGCGGCCGACATCACTTACGGAACCAACAACGAGTTCGGTTTTGACTACCTGCGCGACAACATGGCTTTCTCTGCCCCGGAGCGGGTGCAGCGTCCGCTGTTTTACGCCATCATCGATGAAGTGGATTCCATCCTGATTGATGAGGCCCGGACACCGCTGATCATCTCCGGTGCCGCCGAAGACAGCTCCGAATCCTACATCAAGGTCGACACCATCATTCCGAAGCTGACTCGTCAGGACCAGGAAGACACCGAGGAGTACACCGGTGAGGGTGACTACACCATCGATGAGAAGGGCAAACAGGTTCACCTGACCGAGCGTGGCCAGGAGAAAGTGGAGCAGTTGCTGATGCAGATCGGCATGCTGCCAGAGGGCGACTCCCTCTACAGTGCCGCCAACATCTCGTTGCTGCACCACGTTAACGCCGCCCTGCGGGCGCACACCCTGTTTGAAAAGGACGTCGACTACATCATTCAGGACGGCGAAATCGTCATCGTGGATGAGCACACCGGCCGTACCATGCCTGGTCGTCGCTGGTCCGAAGGTTTGCACCAGGCGGTGGAAGCCAAGGAAAAAGTTAAGATTCAGAACGAAAACCAAACCCTGGCCTCCATCACCTTCCAGAACTACTTCCGCCTGTACGACAAGTTGGGTGGCATGACCGGTACCGCCGATACCGAAGCGTTCGAATTCCAGCATATCTATAACCTGGATACCGTGGTGGTGCCGACCAACCGTCCTATGGTTCGTGACGACCGCCCTGATCAGGTGTACCTGACCGAGCCGGAGAAGTTTGAGGCCATCATCGCCGACATCAAGGATTGCCAGGAGCGCGGCCAGCCGACGCTGGTGGGTACCATCTCCATTGAGGCGTCCGAACTGCTGTCCAACGCCCTGCGTAAAGCCAAGATCAAGCACAATGTTCTGAACGCCAAGTTCCACGAACAGGAAGCGCAGATCGTGGCCGATGCCGGCCGTTCCGGTGCGGTGACCATCGCCACCAACATGGCAGGTCGTGGTACCGACATCGTGCTCGGAGGCAGCTGGCAGGCGGAGCTGGACAAGTTGAGCGCCGATGGGGCCAGTGAAGACAAGATTGCCGAGAAGAAGGCCGATTGGCAGCAGCGCCATGACGCGGTACTGGAAGCCGGTGGTCTGCACATCATCGGTACCGAGCGTCACGAATCCCGTCGAATCGACAACCAGCTGCGTGGCCGTTCCGGTCGTCAGGGTGATGCCGGTTCCTCCCGTTTCTACCTGTCCATGGAAGATTCGCTGATGCGCATCTTCGCCTCTGACCGTGTCTCCGGCCTGATGAAGAAGCTGGGTATGGAGAAGGGCGAAGCCATTGAGCATCCATGGGTAACTAAATCCATCGAAGGCGCCCAGCGCAAGGTGGAAGCACGCAACTTCGACATCCGTAAGCAGTTGCTGGAGTTCGATGATGTGGCCAACGACCAGCGTAAAGTGGTGTACGCCCAGCGTAACGAGCTGATTGAAAGCGACAGCATCGCCGAAACCATCGAAGTGATCCGTGAAGACGTACTCAGCAACGTCATCAACAGTTACATTCCACCCCAGTCTCTGGAAGAGATGTGGGACGTTCCAGGCCTGGAAGAGCGCCTGAACTCCGAGTTTGCCCTGCAACTGCCGATCAGTGCCTGGCTGCAGGAGGACGACGATCTTCATGAAGAGACGCTGCGTGAGCGCATCATCGACGCCTGGAGTGCCGCCTACAAAGAGAAAGAGCAGTTTGTCGGTGAACCGGTACTGCGCCAGTTCGAAAAGGCGATCATGCTGCAGACTCTGGACAACCTGTGGAAGGAGCACCTGGCGGCCATGGATCACCTGCGTCAGGGCATCCATCTGCGCGGTTACGCCCAGAAGAACCCGAAGCAGGAGTACAAGCGCGAATCGTTCGAGCTGTTTGAGAACATGCTGGAATCGTTGAAGCACGACGTCATTGCGGTGTTGTCCAAGGTACGAGTGCAGACTCAGTCGGAAGTGGACGAGATGGAAGCCAAGCGCCGTGAGCAGGAAGAGGCTCTGGCGGCTCAGCGCAACTACTCCGGTGCCGGTGAGCAGGAGCAGCCACAGCAACCTAAGGTCGGTCGTAACGAGCCGTGCCCTTGTGGCTCAGGTAAGAAATACAAGCAGTGCCACGGTAAGCTGGCGTAGCCCCCCTGGTGCAGAGAATGCCAGTCTTCGGACTGGCATTTTTTTTGAAGAAAGGAATGCTCATGGAGATTCAGAAAATCGTCATCGGTCTGGTGGCCAATGATCGCAACCAGTACCTGATCAGCCTGCGTCAGGGTAAGCAGCACCTGGCGGGTAAGTGGGAGTTTCCTGGTGGTAAATTGGAAGCGGGGGAGACGCCGCTACAGGGGCTCAACCGGGAGTTGCAGGAGGAGGTGGGACTGGAAGTCGGTGACGCCGAGTTGATGGAGCGCAAGGTGTTTGCGTTTTCGGATCGCACCCTGGAACTGCACTTCTACCGAGTGACCCAGGTTCGGGGGCAGGCGGTTGCCCGCGAGGGGCAGCCGCTGCGCTGGGCCAGCGTCGCGGAGTTAAAGCAGTTGCCTTTCCCCGACGCCAACCAGTCGGTCATTGACCGGCTGTAGCGCTTCCTCAGTCCGGCTGCTTAAAGAAATCGCCCTGGTCGTAGCCCAGATCATCCGGCAGTTCCGGATCCGCCGCAATGGCGTGTTTCTCATCGGCCCAGTCGCCGAGATCGATGAGCTTACAGCGCTCGCTGCAGAACGGCTTGAACGGGTGTTCGTTGTCCCAGGTGACCTTGGCGCTGCAGGTCGGGCATTGTACTTCTAAGGTCATGGGCTCTCCATCGACAGTGACATCATAAAGGGGATGTTACGCACATCGGCGTTGCCCTGCTCATAGTGCATCATATTGATGCTGAAACGGTTCCTATGACCACTGATGATAGGGTAGCAGCCGTAGTGATTGTCCAGGCGCAACCTCAGCAGTGCCAGGGGCTGGGGCGCATTATGGAGAAATTGCCCCTGCACCGCCACCTTGTTTTGCCATGGGCTGCATTCCCGAATCAGCTGCAGCTGCAGCTCAACGGCATTCAGCACCGGCGCCAGGGTCGCGATCCATTGCTGCATCTGCGCCAGTCGAGTCTCTTTTGACAGATGCAGCCAGTATTGAAGCCGCGGCAGATCGAAGCCACAAGCGCCACCGGCCAGGCTGATTCGCTGTCGAATCTGGCTGAGAAATTTATCCTGCTTGATGCTCTGACCGGGCCGCTCCATCTGCTGCAACGCCTGGCTTTGACCTTCCAGGGTACTGACTAGGGCGCGCAGCTGTTGCTGATCCACCCCGGCCTGGCTCTGCCACTGTTTAACCAGGGTCAGGCTGTTATCCAGCTGTTTGCCGAGATCACCCTTCAGATCGGCCCGCTCCAGTACTTCACACAGCTCAAACAGGGTGCGAAAGAAGCCACGGTGGCTGCTGGCCTGATTGCCACTGCGGGCATCAGACAAAGCTTGATGGAGCTGCTCTACCCGCAGGTACAGTCGGGTGCGCTCATTGAGCGGGTGTTCAAATACCGTTGTCTGAGTCATGGTTCCTGGCTAGGGTTAGATACTGTTGGTGCAGGGCGTCCACCTGTTGAGTAAGGTCGGTCAGATCGCCGCTGTTGTCAATGCGGTCATCGGCGCCGTCCAGTCGTTGCTGGCGGCTGGCCTGATTGGCCATGATGTTTTCCACCAGGCTGCGGCTGTTGTCGTCCCGGGCCATGGTGCGACGAATCTGTTCCGCTTCCGGCAGATCCACCACCACCACCCGCTCTACCAGAGATTGCAGGCCGTTTTCGATCAGCAGCGGGATCACCAGCAAGGCGTAGGCGGAGCGTGCTTGCCGTCCACGTGCCACCATGGTGGCGCGCACCAGTGGATGGATCAAGGCGTTGAGCCAGGCCAGCTCCTGCTCGTCATTAAATACCCGCTGTCGCAGCGCGGCCCGATCCAACTGACCCTCACCATTCAAGACGTCGGCGCCGAAATGGTCGACGATGGCGGCGAGGCCGTCACTGCCCGGGGCCACCACTTCGCGGGCGATGAGATCGGCATCGATGAGTTCGATGCCGCGGTCGGCAAACAGGTTGGCTACCGTGGTTTTGCCGGAACCGATGCCGCCGGTGAGGCCGATCAGCAGGGCGCTCATAGGCCGAGCATCCGGCTTAGGTACCAATGGATGATGTCATTGCCCCACAGGATTGCCACCCAACCGGCGGCGATGATCCAGGGGCCGAAGGG
The DNA here is from genome assembly GCF_000425405.1 of Ferrimonas kyonanensis DSM 18153. Classification (GTDB taxonomy): domain Bacteria; phylum Pseudomonadota; class Gammaproteobacteria; order Enterobacterales; family Shewanellaceae; genus Ferrimonas; species Ferrimonas kyonanensis. Next base: position 433,665 of record NZ_AUDJ01000001.1, read on the forward strand.
CATGGGATGGTCACGATTGAGTTTGCCCAGCGCCATCTGCCCAAGGCCGAAGACGGCGCCGAGGACGGAAGAGAGCAAAATGATCAGCAGCAGCGGCTGCCATCCCAGCCAGGCGCCAAACAGCGCCAACAGCTTGAAGTCGCCGTAGCCCATCCCCTCTTTGCCGGTGAGCAGTTTAAAGCCCTGGAACACACTCCACAGGCTCAGATAGCCGAACGCGGCACCGATCACCGCGGTTTCCAACGGCACCAGCCCGCCATAGAGGTTAAACAGCAGTCCGGCCCATAGCAGCGGCAGGGTAATTTGATCCGGCAGCAGCATGGTGTCGGCATCGATGAAGGCCAGGGCGATCAGCCCCAGGGTCAGCAGCCACAGCGCCAGGAAGGTTAGGCTGGGGCCGAAATGCCAGGCCAGGGTCGCAGACAGGATGCCGGTCAGCAACTCGACCATAGGGTAGCGCCAGCCGATGGGGCTCTGGCAGTGATGACAGCGGCCTTTGAGCAGCAGGAAGCTCAACAGTGGAATGTTATGCCGGGCCGGAATCGGAGTCTGGCAATGGCCACAGCGGGAGCGAGGCACCGCCAGATTGAACGGGCTGGGCAGATCCGGCATGGTTACCGGCTGCTGACAATACTCCTGGCATTCCAGGCGCCAGTCGCGGTCCATGATCAGCGGCAGGCGATGGATCACCACGTTTAAAAAGCTGCCGATGATCAAACCCAGCAGGGCGGTGCCAGTCACAAAAAGCCAGGGCTGCTGTTGCAGTAGGGGAATCCAGTAATCCATTTATCTATTCAGCTGAATGAGTTAACTAGGGAGATCCTAGCCGACCACGCTACCTAATTGGAAGATCGGAAGATACATTGCCACAACTAAACCGCCGACTAAGGTGCCGATGACCACCATCAGCAGGGGCTCGATCAGGCTAGAAAGGCCATCGACGGCATCGTCCACCTGCATTTCGTAGATGGTGGCGATCTTATTCAGCATCTCATCCAGGGCGCCGGATTCCTCACCAATCATCACCATCTGCACCAGCATATCGGGAAAACGCCGCTGGCCCCGCATTGCCATGTTCATCTGCATGCCGGCAATCACCTCCTGGCGAATGGTGGCAATGGCGCGGCGATAGACCGCATTGCCGCTGGCGCCGCCGGCGGACTCCAGCCCTTCGATCAGCGGCACCCCGGCGGCAAAGGTGGTGGCCAGGGTACGGGCAAAGCGGGCGATGGCGCCCTTATTCAGGATCGGGCCGACCAGGGGCAGTGACAACAGCAGCGCATCGATGCGATCGCGAAAGGCAGCGGAGCGGCGGTGGCAGAGCACAAACCCCCATACCAGCGCTACCAGGGTGGCAACGAAGTAGGGCCAGGCGTGTTGCAGAAACCGGGACAGACCGATCACCATCTGGGTAAAAGCCGGCAGCTGGGCGTTAAAGCTGGCAAAAATCTCTTCAAACTGTGGCACCACAAACAGCAGCAGAATCACGGTGACGATCACCGCCACCAGGATGACGGCGGTGGGGTAGAACATCGCCTTCTTGATTTTCGATTTCAGTGCCTCGGCTTTCTCCCGGTAGGTGGCAATCCGGTCAAACACCCTATCCAGGGCGCCGGAGTGCTCACCGGCTTGAATCAGGTCGCAGTACAGCTCGTCGAAATGCAGCCGGTGGGGCCGCAATGCCTGAGACAGTGGCAGCCCCGCTTCCACTTGCAACAGCACCTCTCCCAGCAGCTGCCGCATGCTGGCTTTTTCATGACCCTGACTGATCATCTTCAGGGTGGTCACCAGTGGCACCCCCGCCAGCAGCATGGTGGCAATCTGGCGGGTGATCACCGCCACGTCCATGGCGGTGACCTTGGTGTTGCGGTTGAACAGCGGTTGCGGCTTGCGCTTCAGGCGGATGGCATGAATGCCCTGGCGTCGCAGCTGTGCCCGAGCCTCCTCCTGGCTGTGGGCACGAATTTCCCCCTTGGTTCGCTGGCCGGCCCGGTTGGCCCCTCGCCACAGGTACTCGATCACTTTCAACTGCGCCGACGCTGCCGTTTTGCTGCCGGACATGGCGACTCCTAGAAGCTGGTGATGCGGTTGATCTCCGCCAGACTGGTGAGCCCCTGGGCGGCCTTGGCCAGCCCTGACTCCCTCAGTGGCACCATTCCCTGCTGACGGGCCAGGGCTTGCAGGGCCAACGAGGTGCCGTCGGCCATGATCAGTTCCGCCAGGGCCGGGTTCATGGGCATCAATTCGTACACGCCCAGCCGGCCTTTGTAACCGCCGGTGCAGTGAGCGCAGCCTTTGGCCTGATACAGGGTCAGGCCGCTGTTGATTTGGTCACGGCTGAACCCTTCGCGGGCCAGCACCGGTTCCGGCAGGGGTTCTGGCTGTTTGCAGTGAGGACAGAGACGCCGACACAGACGCTGGGCGATGATCAGTGACACCGAAGCGGCGATGTTATACGGAGCCACCCCCATATTTTGCAACCTGGTCAGGGTTTCGGCGGCCGAATTGGTATGCAGGGTCGACAACACCAGGTGACCGGTCTGGGCGGCTTTAATGGCAATTTCGGCGGTCTCCAGATCCCGTATCTCTCCCACCATCACCACGTCCGGATCCTGACGGAGAAAGGCCCGCAGTGCGGCGGCAAAACTGAGGCCGGCCTTGTTGTTGATCTGCACCTGGTTGATGCCGTTGAGGTTGATCTCCACCGGATCCTCGGCGGTGGAGATGTTGCGCTGGGCGGTGTTGAGAATGTTGAGTCCGGTGTAGAGGGACACGGTTTTGCCGGAGCCGGTGGGCCCGGTAACCAGAATCATCCCCTGAGGCCGAGCCAGGGTGTCGCAAAAGCGCGCTTTTTGATCCGGCTCGTAGCCGAGGGCGTCGATGTTCAGCAGCGCCGCCGAGCCGTCCAGAATTCGCATCACGATCTTTTCCCCGAACAGGGTTGGCAGGGTTGAGACTCGGAAATCGATGGATTTTTTTCGCCCCAGTCGCAGCTTGATGCGGCCGTCCTGGGGCAGACGCCGCTCGGCGATGTCCAGTTTGGACATCACTTTCAATCGGGCGGAGATGCGGCTGGCCAGGTTTACCGGTGGGCTGGAGATGGGGTGCAGTACGCCGTCGATGCGAAAGCGGATGCGGTACTCTTTCTCATAGGGCTCAAAATGCAGATCCGAGGCGCCGCGTTTAATGGCATCGGTAAGCAGCTTGTTGATGTAGATGACAATGGGGGCGTCATCTTTGGAGGGGCCCGGTTCGTCGACGGCGGTGTCGCTGCCGTCCTCCACTTCGATGCTGCCCAGGTTCTGCTCATCCAGTTCACTGAGCTCCAGGGCATCGAAGTCGTTTTCCAGGTAACCGTCGATAAAGGCGTCCAGCGCCTCTTCGGCCACCAGAATGGGGATAACATGATGGCCGGTATTGAATTCAAAATCTTCCAGCGCCGTCAGATTGGCCGGATCGCTGGTGGCCACAAACAGGTGATCGCCGCGTTTGCCGATGGGCAGGCAGCGATACTGCTCCACCAGCCGCACGCTGATCTGCTCACCGGGCAGGTTGTCGGGATTGAGGGCCTGGATGTCAAACAGCGGCGTGCCGAAGTTGACCGCCCGGCGGTACAGAGACTCGTCCATAACGGCAGAGGGGGAGGCGCCGCCTCCCCAACTGAATCAACACAGACCGGCGGCGACGCAGGTGCCGGACTGAGCCCAGGACAGCGTGCCACCACTGGCCGTCGGGGTCAGGATGTAGGTGGCGCTGTCGACCCCGGCGACGGCGGTGGCGGTGATGCCTGCCGCAGTGTAAGTGACCGAGGCGACGTTGGCACCGCCGGCGGCGCCGGTGACGTTGCCGTCGCCGTCGATGCTGACCTTACCGCTGCAGGCGGTGTGCACCGCGGCGGCGTTGCCTGTGGTGCCATTGGTTTGCACGCACACCTCGATTTGGGTCTTGATGGAGCCGGTGGCTGAGATCACCTCACTGAATTTGGCGCGTTTGGTGTAGGTCTGGTAAGCGGGCAGGGCGATGGCGGCGAGGATGCCGACGATGGCCACCACAATCATCAGTTCGATCAGGGTAAAACCACCGGCGTGTTGACGGATTTTCATCAGGATACTCCTTTCCAGAAACGGCTTTCCTTGTCGTCGCTCCGGAACTCCTTCCCAGAGCGGCTTCCACTATCAAAGCTAGTACAGGATGGGGGTGACACAAGGCAAAAGCCGACACCCACGCCGGTTTTTGCCGATGATTTTGGTGGTTGTGACTGAAAAGGCGGGAGATTTTTGAAAAGAAAAACGGCATCCTCAGATGCCGTTTTTTGCTGTTTTATTTGAACCGCATCGACAGGTCCACCGCCCGCACGTGCTTGGTCAGGGCGCCGACCGAGATGTAGTCGATGCCGGTGTGGGCAAAACTGGCGATGGTGTCCAGGGTAACGTTACCGCTGACTTCCAGCTTGGCACGACCGCCATTGAGCTTGACCGCCTGCATCTGCATGGTCAGGTCGAAGTTGTCCAGCATGATGATGTCGGCGCCGCCGTCGATGGCCTGGCCAAGTTCATCGAGGTTTTCCACCTCTACCTCAACCGGCTTATCGGCGTGCAGCGCCCGGGCGGCGTCAATGGCAGCGGCAATGCCGCCGCAGGCATGGATGTGGTTCTCTTTGATCAGGAAGGCATCAAACAGGCCGATGCGATGGTTTTTGCCGCCGCCGCAGGTTACGGCGTACTTCTGGGCGGTGCGCAGACCCGGCAGGGTCTTGCGGGTATCCAGCAGCTTGGTGTCGGTGCCATCCAGTTTGAGTACGTATTGATTCACCAGGGTGGCGACGCCGGACAAGGTCTGGACGAAGTTCAGTGCCACCCGTTCGCCGGTCAGCAGGGTGCGGGCCGGACCGGCCAGTTCACACAGCACCTGGTTGGCAACCACCAGATCGCCGTCGTCCACATGCCAGTGCAGCGCCACGTCGCCGCCCAGTTGATTGAAGACTTGCTCCACCCAGGCTTTACCGCAGAACACCGCTTCCTCGCGGCAGAGGATGGTGGCCTCGCTGTAGCGATCCGCCGGGATCAGTTGCGCGGTGATGTCGCCCTGTTCGGCACTGAGGCCGCCGAGATCTTCCGCCAGGGCGGTGGCGACAGCAAGACGGATGTCATTTTCCAGCATAGTGTGTTACTTCCTGATTGTGAGCGTTTGACCACGTTGTACCAATTCCAGATGCCTTAGGGCATTCATGCCCAGCAGAATGGTGTCGTCGTGTTGGCCAGGGTTTAGGCTGGCGTCCAGATTATACAAGGTCAGCGCACCGATTTTGAGAGTTTCTATTCGGGTTCTGTAGACGGTGACGGTTCCGTTGGCGGTGCTGACCGGAAACGGAGCGCCAGCCTGCAGTCCCAGCGATTCGGCCAGGTGCGCCGGAATGGAGGTGGTAGTGGCGCCGGTATCCAGCATCAGGGTCACCGGCCTCTGATTGAGCTGGCCGCTGACCACATAGTGGCCGCGCTGATTTTGCTGCAGCACCAGTTCACTGCCGACGGCGTCCGGCTGCTGATTGGGGTTGAACTGCTGCTCCAGTTTGTCATCGAAATAGAGATACAGCAGCAACAACAGCGACAGCCAGGCCAGAATCAGCATCGGCTTTCCAAAGGGGCTGGTGGGGCGTGTCTTGTCCATCTTCAACCTGTTACAGTGGCAATGGGATCATTATTAAGTTTCTGTATGCAAAAGGCCAACCGCAATTACACTGAACTGGAGCCCGGCGGCCGCTGGGTGATGCAGGCCGAGCACCGCTTCTCGCCGTTTCAGGATGCCCGCCCGCCGGAGTGCGATGTCGACGCCATCGTCATCCATAACATCAGCCTGTGCCCGGGCCAATTTGGCAGTGGCTACGTCGATCAGCTGTTTCTCGGCTGCATTCAGCTGGACAGTCCGGTGCTGGCGGACGTTCGCGGCCTCAGGGTGTCGGCGCACCTGTTCATTCGTCGGGATGGCAGTGTGGTGCAGTATGTGCCGTTCGATCGTCGCGCCTGGCATGCCGGCGTCAGTGAACTGGCGGGACGCAGTCGCTGCAACGATTTCTCCATTGGCATTGAGATGGAAGGCACAGATTCTTGTCCCTACTGCCCGGCTCAATACGCCAGCCTGGTTGAAGTAACGGCCGCTTTATTAGATGCTTACCCTCGAATCTCACGTGAGCGGATTGTCGGTCACAGCGACATTGCGCCCGGCCGCAAGACCGACCCCGGCCCCGCATTTGACTGGCCCCGTTTTCTCAATGAACTGAACAAGGCGATGTAGATGGCACTGTTTTCCCTGTTAGTGGTCCTGATCCTTGAACGCTTAAAGCTGATTGCCCCGATGCTGCAATTCAATGTGGTGTTCGGCGCCTACCAGCGAGCGGTGTTTAACGACGTGCAGTTGCGCTCATGGTGGCGGATGGCCCTGGTGCTGGTGCTGCCGGCGGCGCTGGTGGCGCTGCTGGCTTATGAAGTCCAGGGCAGTGCCTATGGCCTCTGGCATCTGGGGTTGTGGTTGCTGGTCGGAGTGGTGCTGTTTGGCCACAGTGAACTGAGGGAACGCTTCAAGGAGTACCTGCAGGCGGCGTGTCGGGGCGATGTTCAGGCTTGCTTCCATACTGCCGACCGCGTGGATGTGGTGCCCATGGAAGCGGTGTCGGAAAAGGAGTTGGGTCAGCGCATGGGGCAGGTCGCTGCCTGGCTGAACTACCGCTACTACGCTGCCGTAGCGCTCTACTTCGTGTTGCTGGGCCCGGCGGTCGCCACTTTGTATTGCACGGTACGCGCCTACCACGATCATTTTGAGCGGGCGCAACTTCACCGACCGCTGGTGAAGCCGTTGTTGGCGCTGATGGATTGGTTGCCGGCCCGCATCGTGGCGTTTGGTTTTGCCCTGACCGGCCATTTCAGTCGTGCCTTGTCGGTGTGGATGTCACTGGCGTTTCGGCCGACGGTGTCAGCCCGAGAGCTGATCACCGAAGTGGCGTTGGTGGCCGAGGAGATTCCGCTGGAAACCGCGGCACCGGTATGCGTTCAGTCGACCCTGTCACTGTTGAAGCTGGCCAAACGCAACGTCACCCTGCTGCTGATCGTGGTGTCGCTGCTGACCATCTTCGGCTTTATCCATTAAGGCAACTCCGCCGGTTACCGATCGGCGGCTCTTCGGTTTCCGGTCATTTTATCTCCCCCCTGGCCGGGTCGCCTTGAGTCTGGGTGGTCGTTTTTCTCACCAATGACGCCTGTGGGGCGGGTTGTGAATACTCGGCGGCGGGCGGGTTTCACTGTTGTTCGCTCGGGGCGGGTGAGCCAGCGCACAAAAAGCGCTGCCCCAGGGCCCGGGCTGGCTAAAAATGCGCCGCCTTTAGAGACTGTTCAGGGTCGATAGCAATAAAACTAACGTTAATTGTCGGTTTTGCGAGCTGGTCGATTGATCTGTCTCTCAAAGGTCGGATGATCTAACGTGGCAGCAATCCTCGTTGCTTGCCAGAATCTTATTCATTGATTCTTTTGATATCGTTGCTTTGTAAAGTGGTCATACCATTGTGATAAGTCCCTGTTCGGTTTTGTCGATCGGGTCGATCTTTTAATTGCAATGTGTGATATCAATCAAAGTGGTTGCCATGAAAGAGTGTGATCTGGTACATTTCCGTTCGCACTATTAATGGTCATACCAATTGACAAACCATTAACAGACTGGGAAGTTATCCGACCATGGCCTACCAAAAAATTAGCCAGCCTAAGCTGTCTGACGTCATCGTAAACCAACTGGAAAAGATGATTTTAGAGGGCAGCCTGAAACCGGGGCAAAAACTGCCACCGGAGCGCGAGCTGGCGCAACAGTTTGAAGTGTCTCGACCATCACTGCGTGAGGCGATTCAGAAGCTGGAGGTTAAAGGCCTACTCAACCGGCGCCAGGGAGGCGGCACCTATGTGCAGGATCAGCTGTGGAAAAGCCTGGCCGATCCCCTGATTGAATTGCTGGCAGACAATCCAGAGACACAGTACGACTTACTGGAGTTCCGTCACGCAACCGAAGGTATGATGGCCTATTATGCAGCATTGCGGGGAACGGATTCGGACCGCGCAATACTGAAACAGCGAATTGATCGTCTTAACGAAGTTCAAGGACAGCTGGAGCTTGAAGCGACGGCCATCGTGGACTTCTACCGGGCGGTGGCCGAGGCTTCTCACAACGTGGCGATGTTGCACGTTGTATTGAGTCTTTCGCCATTGCTTGAGCGTAATGTTGCTGAAAACCTTGAGCTTCTTTATCGCCGTGAGGGCTCAGCACACTACGCCAACCTGCATCGGGAAGCCCTGTTAAAAGCGATCTTGAATCGCGAGCCCGAAGTGGCACGCAGAGCGTCCAACGAACACCTGGCCTACATCGAAGAAGTCACTATCGAAGTGCGTCAGGAGGACAGTCGTCAGCAGCGGAGTTTGCGACGCTTGCGAAACGACTACTAGCAGAATGCGAGTAAAGGCAGTTCAGATCCTCTGGACTGCCCCATCACAAGCAACGATGGAAAGAGGAACATTGTGATGCCGGAAATGATGCCACACGACGTGGATCCGCAAGAAACTCAGGAATGGCTGGGCGCCCTGGCCGCGGTTTTGGAGCAAGAGGGCCCGGAACGTGCCCATTATCTGCTGGAGCAGATGATCGACAAAGCCCGCCGCAGCGGCGGTCACCTGCCGTACAAAGCCACCACCGCTTACGTCAACACCATCCCGGTAGGCCATGAGCCTAACATGCCCGGAAATCAGGAACTGGAACACCGTATTCGAGCCATCATTCGCTGGAATGCCCTGGCGATGGTGTTACGGGCTTCCAAGAAAGATCTGGAGCTGGGTGGACACATCTCCAGTTTTGCCTCCAGTGCCACCCTGTATGACGTGTGTTTCAACCACTTTTTCCGCGCCCCGAACGACAAGGACGGCGGCGACCTGGTGTATTTCCAGGGCCACATTGCGCCGGGGATCTACTCTCGCTCCTTCCTGGAAGGCCGCCTGAGTGAAGATCAGCTGGATAACTTCCGCCAGGAAGTGGACGGCAAAGGCATCTCCTCTTACCCCCATCCGCGCTTGATGCCGGATTACTGGCAATTCCCGACCGTGTCCATGGGGCTGGGTCCCATCGCGGCCATCTACCAGGCACGCTACCTGAAATACCTCACCGACCGTGGCATTAAAGATTGCTCCGAACAGAAGGTGTACTGCTTCCTCGGCGACGGCGAAGTGGATGAGCCGGAAGCCCTGGGGGCCATCGGCCTGGCGTCCCGCGAAGAGCTGGACAACCTGATCTTCATCGTTAACTGTAACCTGCAGCGTCTCGACGGCCCGGTTCGTGGTAACGGCAAGATCATTCAGGAGCTGGAAGGTGAATTCCGCGGTGCCGGCTGGGAAGTGATCAAGGTGATCTGGGGTCGCTACTGGGATCCACTGTTGGCTCAGGACACCTCCGGCAAGCTGCTGCAGTTGATGGAAGAGACCGTCGACGGCGAATATCAGAACTGCAAAGCCAAGGGGGGCGCCTACACCCGCGAGCACTTCTTCGGCAAGTACCCGGAGACCGCCGAGATGGTGGCCAACATGTCCGACAGCGACATCTGGCGCCTGAATCGCGGTGGCCACGATCCGGTCAAGGTGTACGCGGCTCTGAAGAAAGCCAATGAAACCAAAGGCCGTCCAACGGTGATCCTGGCTAAGACCGTTAAGGGTTATGGCATGGGTGACGCCGGTGAGGGCAAAAACATCGCCCACGGGGTGAAGAAGATGGACGTGGAGGCGCTGAAGCACTTCCGTGATCGCTTCAACATTCCGCTGAGCGATGAGCAGCTGGAAGAGATTCCCTACTATCACCCGGGTGAAGACTCCCCAGAGGTGCAGTACTTGCGCGAGCGCCGGGAAGCCTTGAAAGGGTACATGCCGGCCCGCAGCTCCAAGTTCTCCGAAGAACTGGTGACGCCGCCGCTGAAGGCCTTCGATGCCGTGCTCAAGGGATCCAATGGTCGTGAAATCTCCACTACCATGGCCTTTGTACGGGTGCTGACGGCGTTGTTGAAGGACAAGCAGATCGGCAAGCGTGTGGTGCCGATCATTCCGGACGAGGCCCGTACCTTTGGTATGGAAGGCCTGTTCCGTCAGGTGGGCATCTACGCCCACGAAGGGCAGAAGTACACCCCTCAGGATAAAGACCAGGTGGCGTACTACCGCGAAGACAAGAAAGGTCAGGTGCTGCAGGAAGGCATCAACGAACTGGGTGCCATGAGTTCCTGGCTGGCTGCGGCGACCAGTTACTCCACCAACGATGCGCCGACCATTCCGTTCTACATCTACTACTCGATGTTTGGCTTCCAGCGCATCGGTGACATGGCCTGGGCGGCCGGTGACCAGCGTGCTCGTGGCTTCCTGGTCGGCGGTACCTCCGGTCGAACTACATTGAATGGCGAAGGCCTGCAGCATCAGGACGGTCACAGCCACATTCAGGCCAACACCATTCCTAGCTGCATTACCTATGATCCGACCTACGGCTACGAAGTGGCGGTGATCGTTCATAACGGTCTGGAGCGGATGTACGGCGAGGCTCAGGAAGACATCTTCTACTACCTGACCACCCTCAACGAGAACTACGAGCAGCCTGCCATGCCGGAAGGGGTGGAAGAGGGCATCATCAAAGGCATCTACAAGCTGGACACCCTCAAGGGCTCTGGTAAAGGTAAGGTGCAGTTGCTGGGCTGTGGTTCCATTCTGCAACAGGTGCGCAAAGCCGCCGATGCCCTGGCCAAAGACTATGGCATCGATGTGGATGTGTTCAGCGTCACCAGCTTCAATGAACTGACCCGTGACGGTCAGGCCGCTGACCGGGTGAATCTGCTGAATCCAACGGCCGAACCTCAGCAAGCCTACATCAGCACCGTGCTGTCTGCGGAGGCGCCGGTGATTGCCGCGACGGACTACATGAAGTCTTACGCCGATCAGGTTCGTGCCTGGGTACCGTCGGATTACAGCGTGCTTGGCACCGACGGTTTCGGCCGCTCCGACAGCCGCTCTAATCTGCGTCACCACTTCGAAGTGGATTCCCGCTGGATCGTGCTGGCCTCACTGAAGTCTCTGGTAGACCGCGGTGAACTGCCGGTGAAGGTCCTGACCGATACCATTGAGCAATACGGTATCGATACCGACAAACAGAACCCGCTGTGGGCCTGATAGGGATTAAGTAAGATGTCACAAATTAAAGAGATCCGCCTGCCCGACGTCGGTGGCGATGCGGTAGAGATCATCGAACTGTGCGTGGCCGCCGGCGATGCCGTGGAAGCCGAAGGCTCACTGATCACCGTGGAGACCGATAAGGCCACCATGGATGTGCCCAGTGAAGACGCCGGTACCGTGGTTGAGCTGAAAGTGGCCGTGGGTGACAAGGTGTCCGAAGGTGACCTGATTGCCCTGGTCGAGGTTGCGGGGGCAGAGGCGCCTGTCGAAGCCCCGTCCGAGGCACCCGCCGAGGCAGCCCCTGCGGCGGAAGCCCCGAAGGCCGCCGCCGTCGAGGCCGAAGTGGCAACCCCTGCCGCCGGCACACCGAGCCTGCAGCAAGTTCAGGTACCTGATATTGGTGAGTCCGGTGAAGTGGACATCATCGAGGTGCTGGTTGCGGTCGGCGATACCGTCGAAGCGGAACAGGGCCTGATCACCCTGGAAACCGACAAGGCCACCATGGAAGTGCCCGCCCCCTTTGGCGGTGTGGTCAAAGAGCTGAAAGTGGCCGTGGGCGATAAGATTGGCGAAGGTGGCCTGGTGGCGGTGCTGGAAACCGTTGCCGAGGAAGCGGTCGCTGAGGCGCCCGTTGCGCCAGCCCCTGCCGAGGCTGCGGCTGCTGCCCCGGCGGCGCCTGCGCCTAAACCCAGCGCACCGCCGGTACCTCATCACCCCTCTGCGGCGGCGCCGAAGAGTACCGGAGCCGTGTACGCCTCGCCGGCGGTTCGCCGTCTGGCCAATGAATTTGGTGTCGACCTGACCCAGGTGAAAGGGACCGGGCGTAAGAATCGCATCGTCAAAGAGGACGTGCAGGCGTACGTTAAGTACGAACTGTCCCGTCCTAAGGCCAGCGCCGCGACCAGCACTGGTGCCGGTAACGGCCTGCAGGTAATTGAGCCGCCGAAAGTCGACTTTGCCAAGTTTGGTGAAGTGGAGTTGGTGCCTCTGACCCGGATTCAGAAGATCTCCGGCCCGAATCTGCATCGCAACTGGGTCACCATTCCTCATGTGACTCAGTTTGATGAAGCGGACATCACCGATCAGGAAGCGTTCCGCAAGCAGCAGAATCAACTGGCGGCCAAGCTGGAAGACGGCGTTAAGCTGACGCCGTTGGTGTTTATCCTCAAGGCGGTGGCCCGAGCGTTGGAGTTGCATCCCAAGTTCAACAGCTCCCTGTCTGCCGATGGCGAGCACCTGGTGATGAAGAAGTACATCCACATCGGTGTGGCGGTGGATACGCCAAACGGTCTGGTTGTGCCCGTGGTTCGCGACGTTAACACCAAGGGCATCAACGAACTGTCCCGGGACTTGGGGGAGTTGTCCGCCAAAGCTCGTAAAGGTAAGTTGACGGCGGCCGACATGCAGGGCAGCTGCTTCACCATCTCCAGCCTGGGCGGCATCGGCGGGACGCAATTTACCCCCATCGTCAATGCCCCGGATGTGGCCATCCTCGGGGTGTCCCGCTCCGAGATGAAGCCGAAGTGGGATGGGCAGGCCTTCCAGCCGCGACTGATGCTGCCGCTGGCCCTGTCTTATGATCACAGGGTGATTGACGGAGCCGATGGCGCCCGATTCATCAGCACCCTGAGTCAGACACTGGCTGACATCCGTCGATTGATTCTGTAAATCGGCATATAAAGGCCGACCAATCTGGTTGGCCTTTTGTTTATGGAACCGGGGCAGTACAATGCCCGCATCCCCGCCGTCAGGTGGTGGCTGCCCCAACGGAATGAATAAAAAATAGAGGATATTATGAGCAACGAGATTAAAACCCAGGTAGTGGTTCTCGGTGCCGGACCTGCCGGTTACTCCGCCGCGTTTCGTGCCGCTGATTTAGGTCTTGAGACCGTCATCATCGAGCGTTTCAGCACCCTGGGTGGGGTGTGTTTGAACGTCGGCTGCATCCCATCAAAAGCCCTGCTGCACGTGGCCAAAGTTATCGATGAAGCCAAAGCCATGGCCGCTCACGGCGTGACCTTCGGCGAGCCGAAGATCGATCTTGACCAGGTGCGCGCCCACAAAGAGAAAGTGATTGGTCAGCTGACCGGCGGTTTATCCGGCATGGCCAAGATGCGCAAGGTGAAGGTGGTGAACGGCTTCGGTAAGTTTACCGGCCCGAACAGCATTGCCGTGGAAGGCGCCGATGGCACCACCGTGGTGAATTTTGATCACGCCATCATCGCCGCCGGCTCTCGCCCCATCGAGTTGCCGTTCATTCCTCATGAAGATCCGCGCATCTGGGATTCCACCGATGCCCTGGAACTCAAGGAAGTGCCAGAGCGCCTGCTGATCATGGGCGGCGGCATCATCGGTCTTGAGATGGGTACCGTCTACCACGCCCTGGGCAGCCAGGTGGAAGTGGTTGAGATGCTGGACCAGGTGATCCCTGCGGCCGACAAAGACGTGGTCCGGGTATTCACCAAGCGGATGAAGAACAAGTTTAACTTCATGCTGGAGACCAAGGTCACCCAGGTGGAAGCCAAAGATGATGGCATCTACGTCAGCATGGAAGGCAAGAAGGCCCCTGCCGAAGCCCAGCGTTACGACGCAGTGCTGGTGGCCATTGGCCGCACCCCGAACGGCAAACTGATTGACGCCGACAAGGCCGGGGTCAAGATTGATGAGCGCGGCTTCATCAATGTCGATAAGCAGATGCGCACTAACGTTAATCACATTCACGCCATTGGCGACATCGTCGGTCAGCCAATGCTGGCGCACAAAGGCGTGCATGAAGGCCACGTGGCCGCCGAAGTGATCTCCGGTAAGAAGCACTACTTTGATCCCAAAGTGATTCCGTCCATCGCCTATACCGATCCGGAAGTGGCCTGGGTGGGTCTGACCGAGAAGGAAGCCAAGACTCAGGGTATCAGCTATGAGACCGCTACCTTCCCATGGGCTGCCAGTGGCCGTGCCATTGCTCAGGACGCCTCCGACGGCATGACCAAGCTGATTTTCGACAAGGAAACCCACCGGGTGATCGGTGGTGCCATTGTCGGCAGCAACGGCGGTGAACTGCTGGGAGAGATTGGCCTGGCCATTGAGATGGGGTGCGATGCCGAAGATCTGGCATTGACCATTCATGCCCACCCAACCCTGCATGAATCAGTGGGTTTGGCTGCGGAAGTGTACGAAGGCAGCATTACTGATCTGCCCAACCCCAAGGCAAAGAAGAAGTAACCCTCTTCAAATGCAAAATAAGCGGCTTCGGCCGCTTTTTTTATGCACAGTTGGATGGACGTTTTGCCGAAGTGAATTTAAAGTAACGGCAGTAGAACAACAATAACAACTGGTGCCATGTGCGATTAGGTCGATTTTTGCTGTGGGTCCTGCTGCTACTTGGGCAGGGGAACCCGGCGTTTGCTTATTACAGTCGGGTGTTTGATCATAACTCCGGCCTGACGGTGAACTCCGTCAATGACCTCGCCATTGGAGCCGACGGCATGGTGTGGGTGGCGTCCCACGATGGCCTGTACCGCATTGCCAGTCACCGGGTTCGCCGTCTCGATCGCCAGCAGGAGCAGCGCCTGATCACCGACAACACCCTGACCCGGGTGCGGCGCATCGGCGACCACACCCTGTTTGTGGCCGGTGAGCACGATCTGTTCCTGTTCGATGTGCTTCACAACCGTGCTCAGCTTCTGGGACGGGACCGTTTTCCGCACTATGACCGCGCCGGAACCTTTGCGGTGACCTCCGCCCAGGATAATGTGCTGTGGTTCATCAATCTCAATGGTCAGCTGCACCGGCTGGACCTGGATCAATCCACCCTGACTCAACTGGCGGACATCGGTCCGCAGGCGCACCCGTTTCAGGCGTTGGTGCGTCACAACAATACCCTGGTCACTGCCACCAGAGAGCAGATTCTGACGTTTTCCATGGATGGCCGCTTGATGGAGCGGCGTCGCTGGGATCGCGGCCAGGGCAATCTCACCACCCTGTTTGTGGACCGCCAGCAGCGGCTGTGGGCGGCCTCGACCCGCGGCCTGTATCTGTATCGTCAGGGCCAGTTTGAACTGCTGGAAGCGGTAGGGCGCTCGGTGCGTGACATGGCTCAAGACAGCCAGGGCAACCTGTGGGTGCTGAGCACCGTCGGCCTGCACCGGGTGGAACCGGATACCCTGGCGGTCACCTCCATCGGTCGTGGTTCCAAGGTATTTGATGGCAACAGCAGCATGCATAAGCTGGTGATCGACGATCATGATCAGCTGTGGATTGCCACTCTCAACGATGGTCTTGTGGGCCTGTCTCAGCCGGAGTCGTTTCTGGTCGACCGGCTCAGCATGGACAGCAATCCGCCGCTGACCAATGACATGGTGTGGGGCTTCTGGGGGACGCCGCAGGCGTTGTACGTCAGCACCGAAGAGGGACTGGATCGAGTCAACCTGGAGAGCAGGGACAGTCAGCCCATGGTATTGGAGGGGCTGGACAGCCTCGACAGTGTGTTCTCCGTGGTAGCGATGTCGGACTCGGCACTGATGGTGGGCACCTCCAAGGGCCTATTCAAGTTGGATAAGGCCACTGGCGTCGCCCGCCGCTTTGCCGTGGGCAGCGACGGCCGTGAGGATCTCAGTAACCGGGTGATTCTGAGCCTGACCGAGGGCCCGGGCAGGGTGTGGATCGCCACCGACATGGGGTTGTATCGGTACCGCAGTCTGGATGACAGCGTCACCTTGGTAACGGCGGCGGACCAGCCGGTTATGGGGGTGCGCAATGTGCTGGATCTGGGCGATCAGGTGTGGCTGGGGGGCAAACGGCGTCTCGGGGTGTATGACCCCGAAAGCGGTGAGTACCAGTCGCGGATTCACTGGCTTCCGGACGGTGCAGATCAATACCATTTTGGTCCCATGGCGCAGATCGGCCCCGGTCGCTTCCTGATGGGCAGCTTTGGGGAAGGGGTGTACGAGATTGACGAGGCGACGCAAACCGGCACCTACCTCAACAAGGCGTGGCGGCTGAACTGCACCTCGCCCTATTTCATTGCTCCCATTGCCACTGGCGCCCTTATTGGTTGCCCTCAGATTCTGGCCCGTTACGACAGTGACAACGGCACCATCACCAGCGTCGGTGGCGAACGGGGGCTGATGGACACCGAACTCAACGAAGGCGGCGTCCATGTGATGGAGGACGGGACCGTGATGGTGGCCACCACCTCCGGGGCCTGGCGGGTGGATCCGCGACGGATTCTGGTTCGGGATGAGTCCTTTGCCATTCAACTGGAGTCCATCAAGGTTCAGTACGATGACGGTGTGGAGACCTACTTGATGCCGGAGTCACAGCCGGTGGAGATACGTCCCAATTTTGAGTTGGTGAGCATCGCCCTGGGCACCACCAACCTGTTGTCGGCCAAGCCGGTGAATCTGAGGTATCAACTGGCCTTTGACGGCCACCTCAGCAGCCTGACCGAACTCCAGGGGGAGAGCACCATCAGCCTGTCGCGTCTGCCAGCCGGGTCACATGAACTGTTGATCTACGCCGAGTTTGACGGCGTCTGGCAAGCCCAACCGCTGCGGCTGCCCTTCGTGGTCAAACAGTACTGGTGGCTACGCCAGGGGATGCAGTTGCTGTTTGTGACCGTCACCATGCTGCTGCTGTTCCTGACGGCGGTGAACTGGCGCAACCAGCTAAGGAGTCAGCGCCGAATCAACCAGGCGCTGCAGCACAGTCAGCATCGGCTGCAATTGGCGCTGCAAGGGGGCGGCTCAGACATCTGGGAGTGGGACGTCAAGAGCGACAGTTTTTACGTGGAAAACCGCCAGTCGGCCCTGTCTCACTCCGACCGGCCGATGCGGATCCCCAGGGTGGGGATGAGCCTGCATCAGCTGGATCGTGCTTTGGTGGTGGAGGCCTGGTTTGCCCTGCTCAAAGGGGATCAGGAAAGGATCAACATCGAATTCCGGGCGGTTAACCCCATCGGAGAGTGGCGCTGGTTGTGGGTCACCGGAACCGTGATTGAGCGGGATCCGGAAACTGGACAGGCGCTGCTGGTGGCCGGGGTCTACAGCGATAAGACTAAGGTGCGCAAGATGGCTCACCTGCACACCCTGTACGCCCATGCGGTAGAGAACACCACCGAAGGGATGCTGATTCTGGATGCCGATTACGTGGTGACGGCCCACAACGCCTCGGCGTTGTCGATTCTGGGCTATGATCATGCCGGCCTCGACGGTCTGAGCCTCAGCCAGCATATTCTGTGTGACGACACCGTGTTGGAGGAGCTGAGTCAAAGCCGTCGCTGGAGTGGCGAGGTTCGTTTGCGCCGGCAAAATGGCACCGATGTGTCGGTGTGGTTGAACCTGTCCTACATGTCTCTGGACAACGACGGTGACTATCAGGTGGTGCTGTTTTCCGACATCACCGAGCGTAAAAACCAGGAGCTGGAGTTGCAGAAGCTGGCTAACTTCGACCTGGTCACCGGCTTGCCGAATCGCAGCCAGTTTAATCAGATGATGGGCACCCTGATGGCTCAGGAACCGGATCAGCCGTTGGCGCTGTTGTTCCTGGACCTGGACCGCTTTAAGCACATCAACGACACCTTTGGTCATGGCACCGGCGATGCCCTGTTGGTGGAGGTGAGCCGGTTGCTGGCGGCGGTGGTGGGCAACAGTGGCACCGTGTGCCGCTTTGGCGGCGATGAGTTTGTGATTCTGATGCGGGGCTTCAACTACCGCCTGGAAGTGGAAGCCCTGGCCGAACGGGTGCTCAGTGCGTTGTCCGAGCCGATACAGGTGCAACAACAGGTGATGTATCAGTCCGCCAGCATCGGCATCGCCCTGTATCCGGAAGATGGCGGCCAGCCGGAGGAGTTGCTGAAGAACGCCGATCTGGCCATGTACCACGCCAAAGAGGAGGGCCGGGGCCGAGTCTGCTTCTATACTCGGGAGCGTGACGCCAAGGCCACCTACCAGTTGGAGATGGAAAACGAGTTGCGCCAGGCGCTGGAGCAGGATCGGCTTACCATCCATTACCAGCCGATGGTGGAGCTGAGCGATCGCAGCGTTTGCGGGGTGGAGGCGCTGATGCGCTGGAACCGCAGTGACGGTACCCCGGTGTCGCCGGATGTGTTTATCGAGCTGGCGGAATCCAGCGGTCTTATCATCCGTTTGGATCGCTGGATGCTGGAAAATGCCTGCAGAGAGTTTATGTCCTGGCCGGACAATCGCCGCCTAAAGCTGTCCATCAACGTCTCTGCCAGCCACTTCCGCCAGTACGACTACGTCGAGTTTATTCAGTCGATGCTGGAGCGCACGGGAATGCCCGCGTCGCAGTTGTGCCTGGAGATCACCGAAGGGGTGCTGATGCAGCAGATCAACCTGGCCCAGGCTCATCTGGTGGCGCTGCGGGAGTTGGGGATCTCGGTGGCCGTGGATGATTTTGGTACCGGCTATTCGTCGTTGTCCTATTTGAGTCAATTTGCGGTTAACAGCTTGAAAATTGACCGCTCTTTCATTCAGTCTATGCTGGAAAACAAAGCCAACCGAGCCATCACCTGCAGTATTCTGGATCTGGGACGCAACCTGGAGCTGGACGTGGTGGCCGAAGGGGTTGAGACCGATGAGCAGTTGGCGTTTCTGAAGCGCCAGGGCTGTCATCTGGTTCAGGGCTTCTATTTTGCCCGGCCCATGGCGGCTTCCGCTTGCTGCCAATGGTTGGCGGCGCGGGCGTCGGCTTCGCTGGTAACTGACTAACTTTCTCGGAGAGATACCTTGATCAGATTGTGTGTATGTTTGCTGTTGTTACCAATGATGACCTGGGCGGTGGAGCGGCCAACCGTGGGGGTGGTCCTGTCTGGTGGTGGTGCCAAAGGGGCGGCTCACGTGGGGGTACTGCGGGTTCTGGAGCAGAACAATGTGCCGGTGGATTACATCGCCGGTACCTCCATGGGCGCCTACGTCGCCGGCTTGTATGCCCTGGGCTACAGTGCCGATGAGATTGAGACGGTGTTGACCACCCTGGATTTCAACACCGGTTTCGACGACGACATTCCACGCCAGGATCTGTCCTACCGTCACAAGCAGCAGCAGGATGATTTTCCGCTGCCGTTGAAGATGGGTTATCGCGATGGGGAAGTGCGTTTCCCCAAAGGGGCGTTACAGGGGCAGACCATGCGGTCGCTGATTCGTCGCTCGGTGGGCAGCATTCCCGAACTCAACAGCTTTGATGACCTGCCGATACCGCTTCGAACCGTGGCAACGGATCTGGCGGATCGCAGCGAAGCGGTGCTGGACAGTGGCAATCTGGTGCTGGCGATGCAGGCCAGCATGACCGTTCCCGGTGCCCTGGCGCCCATCGAGCTCGATGGCCGCATGTTGGTGGACGGCGGCATGGCCAACAACCTGCCGGTGAACGTGGTCAAGGAGATGGGCGCCGACGTGGTGATTGCGGTGGACATCGGCACGCCATTGAAGGGCAAGGATGAGCTTAACTCGGTGTTCGACATTGTCGATCAACTGACCGGCTACCTGACCAACCTGACCCGGGATCAGCAGGTGGCGCTGCTGGAGGAGGGCGATCTGTTGCTGGTGCCGGAGATCGGTGAAGTGGGAACCAGTGACTTTGATCTGATGCCGGAGATGATTCCCCGGGGTGAGAAGGCCGCCAATGACCAGATCGAGGCGATTCGGGCGCTGGCGGTGTCCGATGCCGATTATCTGGCCTATGCGGCACAGAAGAAAGCGGTGCAGCGTTTTTGGCAGCGTAAGGGCTCTGGCGAGTTGGTGGCCATTGAGCTGGATAATGACTCCTGGGTCAGTGAAACCCAGATCCTCAACGCCTTGAAGGTGGAGCCAGGCCAGACACTGGAGCAGGATGACATTGAGAATGCCATCGCCCGAGTGTACGCCCTCAATGAGTTTGAGCGGGTGGACGCGCACATCGAAGAGCGCGCCGACGGCCGGGTGCTGGTGGTGGACACCGATGGCAAAAGCTGGGGCCCTCATCAGTTCGAGCTGGGGCTGAGGCTAGAAGACAACTTCGAAGACCCCACCAGCAGCAGTCTGGATCTGGCATTCACCATGAATAACCTCACTCGCTTCGGTGCCCAGTGGCGCAATGAGCTGAGCGTGGGCACCAATCGTCGCTTGCGCAGCGAGTTGTACCTGCCGTTGGAGACCAGTCAGCAGTGGTATCTTCGCAGTCAGTTCGAATATGAGCAGGAGGTGTGGGAGAGGGTGACACCGGTTCCGGAGTTTCCGTTTACCAACATCGAGCGCAGTCGCAATAATCTGCTGGTGGGAGCTGGCATCAACATCGGCATCAATGCCCAGTTCGAGTTGGCCTATCAGTTTGAGGGCGGGGACGTTCGCACTAACCACAGCCTCGACTTTTCCGACATTGGCGATTACACCTTCCACGGCGCCAAGGCGCGTTTGGGCTATGACTCTCTGGATCAGCCGATGTTTCCGACCCAGGGCAGTAAGTGGTTGGTGGAGGTGTCCCACCTGAATGAGCGTTCGGATCTCACCTTTGATGGCCAGCCCACCAACGAGGAGAGCTCGCTGGTGTACCACCTGGAGTGGACTGGTGCTACTCGCTGGGATCAGCACAGCATGTTTATGCGGACCGAGTTTGAGACCATCGACAGCGACGGCATCAGCTTCGTCCACTTTACCTCGCTGGGGGGATTCCTGAACCTGTCCGGCTTCTATCGAGACTCCTTGGTCGGCAGTCATAAAGCCTTTGCCGCCGGGGTGTATACCTATGATCTCAGTGAGGGCACCCTGGGAATTAAGTGGCCACTGTACCTCGGAGTGTCGGCAGAGGCGGGCAATGTCTGGCTGGAGCGGGACGATGCTGGCGTCGATGACCTGATCTATGCCAGCAGTCTGTTTGTCGGGGCCGAGACGGCTTTGGGGCCGGCAGCGCTGGCATGGGGCTGGGCCGACAGCGGTGATTCCAGCCTGTACCTGTTCCTGGGTAAGCAGTTTTGATCGGCGCCGTTGAAACCCGATTTAGGCGTCCCTAGGGCGCCTTGTTATTGCCAGTGACTGAGGTCGAACTCATTCAGGCTGCCTAACCGCTGATCGGCGATGACGTAGCGAGGATCGTTGCGGTGATCCCGATCCGGAATCGCCAGCACCTGCATGCGTGCGGCCTTGGCGGACAGCAAGCCGTTGAAGGAGTCTTCGATGGCCAGGCAGTCAGTGGCAGCCACGCCGATGGCCGCGGCGGCATCCAGGTACACCTGAGGGTGAGGTTTGCCCAAAGGCAGTTGCTCGGCGGAGCAGGTGGCCTGAAAATAATCGCGAATGCCCAGTTTATCCAGGGTGGCATCCATCAGAATTGCCGGCGACGAGGTGGCGACTGCCAGTGGCAGCCCGGCTTGCCGCAGTTGGGTCAGGGCGGGGATTACCCCAGCCATGGGCTGGCCCTGGGCACGAATCACCGCCACCATGGCGTCCAGAATCTCGGCCTCTACCTGCTTGACGCTGGCGTTGTCCCAGGGGTGACGGCTGTACCAATACTGAACCACGTGATCGATTCTCAGCCCCTGGGTTTTCAGGGTGTCCGCCAGGGTAATGGGCACGCCATATTTGGGAAAGACTGCCATTTCAGCCTGTTGCCAGAAGGGTTCGGAGTCCACCAGCACTCCGTCCATGTCGAAGATGACCGCTTTGATCATAACTGCTCCTGTTGTGCCTGGCTAAAGCGGTTGCCTTTGCCTGCGATGAGGGTAGACTCCGATGAATTTGGTTCATCCCCGGTCTTTCGTAAATGAGCCTAAACTCAATGGGGTAGCTTAGCCTAATAGCAGAGGATGTCTCTATGACCCAATCGCCTTTTCTACTCTCTCTCGGTGCCGCAGTGCTACTTTCGGGTTGCGGTGGCAGCAGTGGTTCCTCCACCCCTCAGACTGGCCAGTTTTCGCTGGCGGTGTCGGATGCACCGGTGGATGACGCCAGTGAGGTGGTGCTCTACTTCAATGAAGTGGTGCTGGTGCCGGAAGAGGGTGGTGAACCGACCCTGATCGATCTGAGTGAGGGGGGGCCGGATCGAATCGATCTTAAGCAGTACACCGGCAGCGACCGTGCGCCTATTGTGACCAATGAAACCCTGGCGGTGGGTAACTACACCATGTGTCTGTACGCCCTTGACGGTGATGGCAGTACCGATCTGTCTTACGTGGACAGCGACAGCCAGGGCATCGTGTCATTGAAAGTAAACAGCAAAGGCAGTTGTCAGGGGGTTAAGGGCAACACCGATGAGGCCGGACGAATCTTCTTTAATCGTCCGTTTACCATCAATACCGGCAACAATAACTTTGTCGCCGAGTTTGATCTGCGCCAGGCTCTGGTGGATCCGGTGGGGCAACCGGGCATGTTTATTAAGCCCACCGCAGTGCAACTGATCAACCTGGCGGGGGTGGGCAACATCGCCGGTACCCTGACCGAGACGCAGAGACTGGCCTGTGAGGCCGATACCGCATCATTGCTGGGCGTATCCGAGTTCCAGCATGCGGCTTACCTGTATCAGGGCAGTCGCGATCGAACCACCATGGGTGACATCATCGGTGATGCCAGTTACCCCGATGGCAGTGTGCTGGTGGAGCCGGTGGCAACCGCCGACATCAGTTTCGACGAGACCAGCCAGAGCCATCGCTACGAGTTTGGTTTTGTCGGAGAGGGTGATTACAGCATCGGCTATACCTGTGTGGCCAACAACGATCTGGCCGACAGCCACGAAACCGATGCCGAAGATTTCATCATCTACCAGCATTACACCCCGGTCAGCGTTGAAGCGGACCAAACCACCACTCAGGATCTGGCCCCGATTCTGTGATCCGACACCGGCGGGGTTCGCAAGGATCCCGCCGAGCCTCACCGTCTTACACTTTAGTCCAAAAAAACGCCGGTTTAGGCCGGTTGCAATTTAAACTTCCGTTTTAATTCAGATATACTGCCTCTAGCTCGAAAAGGTGTGGCATTCATCACAAAATGGAACCAATATGCCACACACAACCGGAGGTCCTTGACTAGCCGCATTCGCCGCTATCGGAGTCATACCCGGAATCTATAACAGGACGAGCAGCTTCGTCGTAAGCCTGCCAGTAAAAGAGGATTTTTGCCGTGCTAGAAGCCTACCGTGAACACGTTGCCGAACGCGCAAACCAAGGTATCGCCCCTAAGCCACTGGATGCGGAACAGACCGCAGCCCTGGTGGAACTGTTTAAGAACCCCCCTCAGGGCGAGGAGGCGTTCCTGATTGATCTGCTGGAGAACCGCATTCCACCTGGGGTGGATGAAGCGGCCTACGTAAAAGCCAGCTTCCTGACCGCCGTTCTGACCGGTGAAGTCAGCAGCCCGCTCATCAGCCGTGAGCGCGCCACCGAACTGCTGGGCACCATGCAGGGCGGTTACAACATCGAGCCACTGATTGCCGCCCTGGATGACGCCGAGTTGGCGCCGCTGGCGGTGAAGGCGTTGTCCCACACCCTGCTGATGTTTGACTCCTTCCACGATGTGGTGGAGAAGATGAACGCTGGTAACGACGCCGCCCGTCAGGTGGTGCAGTCCTGGGCCGACGCCGAGTGGTTCCTGTCCAAGCCTGCGCTGGCGGAGAAGATCACCCTGACCGTGTTTAAGGTCAGCGGCGAAACCAATACCGATGACCTGTCGCCGGCACCGGATGCCTGGTCTCGTCCGGACATTCCACTGCACGCCCTGGCGATGCTGAAAAATGCCCGTGACGGCATCACTCCGGACAAACCCGGTGAAGTGGGGCCGATCACCACCATCGAGTCACTGAAGGCGAAAGGCCATCCGGTGGCGTACGTCGGTGACGTCGTGGGCACCGGCTCCTCTCGAAAGTCCGCCACCAACTCGGTGTTGTGGTTCATGGGCGATGACATCCCCAACGTGCCCAACAAGCGTGCCGGAGGCTTCTGCCTCGGCGGTAAGATTGCGCCGATCTTCTTCAATACCATGGAAGACGCCGGTGCGCTGCCGGTGGAGCTGGACGTCAGCCAGATGAACATGGGCGATGTGGTTGAGATCTACCCCTATGAAGGAGTGGCCAAGAACGCCGACACCGGTGCAGAGTTGTGCCGGTTTGAACTCAAGACCGACGTGCTGCTGGACGAAGTCCGCGCTGGCGGCCGTATTCCGCTGATCATCGGTCGCGGCCTGACCGATCGTGCTCGTGAGGCCTTGAGCCTGGGCAGCAGCGACGTATTCCGCCGTCCCGCCGACGTGGCCGAAAGTGGCAAAGGTTACACCCTGGCGCAGAAGATGGTGGGTAAGGCCTGTGGCGTTACCGGTGTGCGTCCCGGCCAGTACTGTGAGCCGAAGATGACCACCGTGGGATCTCAGGATACCACCGGTCCCATGACCCGGGATGAGCTGAAAGACTTGGCCTGCCTCGGCTTCTCTGCCGATCTGACCATGCAGTCGTTCTGTCATACTGCCGCCTACCCCAAGCCGGTGGATGTGACCACCCACGCGACCCTGCCGGACTTCATCATGAACCGTGGCGGCGTGTCCCTGCGTCCCGGTGACGGTGTGATTCACTCCTGGCTGAACCGAATGCTGCTGCCGGACACGGTTGGTACTGGTGGCGACTCCCACACCCGCTTCCCGCTGGGGATCTCCTTCCCGGCCGGTTCCGGACTGGTGGCCTTCGCAGCCGCGACCGGTGTGATGCCTCTGGACATGCCGGAGTCGGTGTTGGTGCGCTTCAAGGGCGAGATGAAGCCAGGCATTACCCTGCGCGATCTGGTGCACGCCATCCCTTATTACGCCATTCAGCAAGGCCTGCTGACCGTAGAGAAGCAGGGCAAGAAGAACATCTTCTCCGGCCGGGTGCTGGAGATTGAGGGCCTGAATGACCTCACCGTCGAGCAGGCGTTTGAGCTGTCCGATGCGTCCGCCGAGCGCTCTGCCGCCGGTTGTACCATCAAGTTGTCTGAAGACTCCATTGCCGAGTACCTGAACTCCAACATCGTGATGCTGAAGTGGATGATTGCTGAAGGTTACGGTGACCGCCGGACCATTGAGCGCCGCATCCAGGCGATGGAGAAGTGGCTGGCGAACCCTGAGCTGATGCAGGCGGACGCCGACGCCGAATACGCCGAAGTGATCGAGATCGATCTGGCGGAGATCAACGAGCCGATCCTGTGTGCGCCGAACGATCCGGATGACGCCCGTCTGTTGTCCGAGGTGCAGGGTGAAACCATCGATGAGGTGTTCATCGGTTCCTGCATGACCAACATCGGTCATTTCCGCGCCGCCGGTAAGTTGCTGGACAAGTTCAAAGGCAGCCTGCCGACCCGCCTGTGGGTGGCGCCGCCGACCAAGATGGATCAGCAGCAGCTGGTGGATGAGGGTTACTACGGCATCTATGGCCGTGTCGGCGCCCGCACCGAACTGCCCGGCTGTTCCCTGTGCATGGGTAACCAGGCCCGGGTCGCGGAAGGTGCCTCGGTGGTGTCCACTTCCACCCGTAACTTCCCCAACCGTCTGGGCACCGGTGCCAATGTGTTCCTGGCGTCGGCGGAGCTGGCGGCGGTGGCGTCCATTCTGGGTAAGCTGCCGACCGTGGCGGAGTATCTTGAGTATGCCAAAGAGATCGACGCTCAGGCGGCCGATACCTACCGTTACCTGAACTTCCACAAGATGGAGCAGTACACCAAGCCAGCCGGTGAGGTGATCATTCAGGCTGCGGTCTGACTGAGCGGGGGCAATGGGCCCCCTTAAACAAAAAGCCCTGCAACAGCAGGGCTTTTTTGATCAGGGCTGAAGGACCATGGTGCCGGCCTCAGGGGTTGGTCTGCAGCTCGGCAGTGACCTTCTTGTGCAGCGTATCCAGCAGCTGGTCTTCATAGGCAAAGCGCTCTTCCATCGCCTGGCCGAGCCGGGACAGCTCCTCATCCAGCTCCAGCATGCGCTCATCCTCAGACGTCAGCTTGGAACCGAATTTATCGTTGAAATCCAGGGCTACGTCGGTACTTCTGGCGATCTGCGGTACCAGGCAACTGGCGGCCTGACGACGGTCATCGCTGTGTTTTTCACACTCGGATACCACCCGATCGTAGACTTCGAAATGGCCCTCGGACACGTAGTCCACCAGCATGTTGCAGAAGCTGTGTACCCCTTCTGGTTCAGGCAGGGAACTGTCTTTGTTGTCATAAGGGGGCAGGTTTGCCAGTTTGAAGTAGTGGATCAGCAGCGTACGGCGATTATGGAGCCATTGATCGATGAGCTTGTTCTTGCCGCCCCATTCGTCTTCAGCGCGTTGCAGTCTGGTGAGCATGGCCTATCCCTCTTGTTCTTCAATCCCGTTGATTCAAATTTAAGTAATTGAACGCATGTTTATCAATGTTTTTTTGCGGAATGAGACAGATTCATCACTTTAGAGGAAGAACAAAAAGCGGATATTGGTGGGATTGAGGACATAAAAAACCCCACAGCAAAGCTATGGGGTCCAAGATATGGTCTTTCAGGGCTCGCTTATCACGAGCTTCTGCGTTATTTGCTAGCGCGCTAATTTTATACCAAAGCCAGATTGCCGACGCAATACCTTGTTACGAATAAGTTCCCATTGAATTTGAGTCACAGTTCAAATTTTTTGCCATTAATTTTGAGAAATCGCTCACGCGGACAGGCCCATAATCCGTGCTCATGATGCTACAATACCGGCACTTTTATAACGCTTGCGTGTTAGGGATGAGCGAAATGTCCGAGTTGAAAAACGATCGTTATCTGCGTGCGCTTCTGCGCCAGCCCGTTGATAAAACCCCAGTATGGATGATGCGCCAGGCAGGCCGTTATCTGCCAGAGTACCGCGCCACCCGTGCCGAAGCCGGTGACTTCATGTCCCTGTGCCGCAACGCCGAACTGGCCTGTGAAGTGACTCTGCAACCACTGCGCCGTTACCCTCTGGATGCCGCCATCCTGTTCTCCGATATCCTGACCGTTCCCGATGCCATGGGTCTGGGTCTGTACTTCGAACAGGGTGAAGGGCCTCGCTTCCAGACCCTGTGCGACAGCAAAGCAGTTATCGAAAAGCTGCCGGTACCGGATCCTGAAGGGGAATTGAAGTACGTGATGGACGCGGTTCGCACCATCCGTCGTGAACTGAAAGGCGAAGTACCGCTGATCGGTTTCTCCGGCAGCCCGTGGACTCTGGCCACTTACATGGTTGAAGGCGGTAGCTCTAAAGACTTCGCCAAGATCAAGAAGATGGCCTTTGCTGAGCCGGCCACACTGCATATGTTGCTGGACAAGCTGGCCGACTCGGTCATCCTGTACCTGAACGCCCAGATCAAAGCCGGTGCCCAGGCGGTACAGATCTTCGATACCTGGGGCGGTGCCCTGTCTGGCCCGGCCTACCGCGAGTTCTCCCTGCACTACATGCACAAGATTGTCGACGGCCTGATCCGTGAACACGATGGTCGTAAGGTGCCGGTTGTGTTGTTCACCAAGGGCGGTGGTCAGTGGCTGGAAGACATCGCGGCCACCGGCTGTGATGCTGTGGGTTGTGACTGGACCGTAGACATGAAGTCAGCCCGTGAGCGGGTTGGCAACCAGGTGGCCCTGCAGGGCAACATGGATCCGTCCTGGTTGTATGCGCCAGCGGATAAGATTCGTGGCGAAGTCAGCCGTATCCTGGAAGAGTTTGGTCCTCACAACGGCCACGTCTTCAACCTGGGCCACGGTATTCACCAGCACGTGGATCCAGAAAACGCCGGTGCCTTCATTCGCGCCGTGCACGAGCTGTCCGAACCTTACCATAAGTAAGCGTTTGCCAAGACAGTCGAAGCCCAGCCATCGTGCTGGGCTTTTTTGTGCCTGTTTCACAGGCTGTTGCAAAAAGCCAAAAAGGACTTTATTTATCGGTTGAGATGATCAATGATGCAAACAGATGTTTGTATAGCGGACAAAAGTTTATGACCGATCGGGAACAACAGATTCTGGCCATTCTTCGTCAGGACCCCATGATTCCACAGCAGGATCTGGCGGATCGCCTTGGCATCAGCCGCAGCGCGGTTGCCGGACACATCATGAACCTGACCCGTAAGGGCGAAATTCAGGGGAAGGGTTACATCCTGGCCCCGGAGCGCTACGCGGTGGTGATTGGCGGCGCCAATATGGATCTCTGCGGCCGGGCAGACAACCCGCTGGTGAGCGGTGACTCCAACCCGGGTCAGCTGACCTGCAGCGCCGGCGGTGTGGGTCGCAACATCGCCGATAACCTGGGGCGCCTCGGCAGCCGGGTTCAGTTTATCGGTGCCCTCGGCGATGACAGTTGGGGCGAACAGCTCAAGCAGGCGTGCCGGGAAGCCGGCGTGGGCGTGGATCACAGCCTTACCGTTGGCGGTGCTACCACCTGCAGCTATCTGTCCATTCATGACCCGGATGGTGAGATGCAGCTGGCACTGAACGACATGTCGCTGATCGAGAGCCTCAATGCCGATCAACTGGCCAAACGGGAAGGGGTACTGAATCGCGCCTCGGCCCTGGTGGTGGATGCCAATCTCGGCGCCAGCGCCCTGGATTACCTGTTTCACTGCCATGGTGATAAGCCGATACTGGTGGATCCGGTGTCGACGGTGAAAGCTTCTCGGCTGGCGCCCTACCTGTCAAAAATTCACACCCTTAAGCCCAACCGCCTGGAAGCGGAGCTGTTGTCCGGCCAACCGCTGAAGCGGCTGGAAGATCTGCCGAACGTGGCTCGGGCGCTGCACGAGCAAGGGGTCACCCGGTTGCTGATCAGCCTCGGCAGCGAGGGCGCTTACTCCAGCTGTGAGAACGGCAGTCGCCTGATCCCGGCATCGGCCACCCAGGTCAACAACGTCACCGGCGCCGGTGATGCCCTGATGGCGGGACTGGCCCACGGACACCTGAATCAATGGCAATGGGACCGCAGTGTCGACTTTGCCCTCGGAGCCGCCCGCCTGGCGCTGGCTGCCGAAAAAACCATCAACTCAACCATGTCAGAGCAGTCGGTCACCCGCCTGCTAGAGGAAGCAAAATGATGTTAGAGCAATATCTGGATATTCAACCTGAAGTGGCTGCGGCCCTGGCCAATAACCAAGCTGTCGTCGCTCTGGAATCGACCATTATTTCTCACGGCATGCCTTATCCCCGCAACGTGGATACCGCGCTGGAAGTGGAGCAGGCGATCCGTGATCAGGGCGCGGTTCCGGCCACCATCGCCATCATCGAAGGCCGCCTCAAGGTGGGTCTGGATGAAGCTCAGATCCGTCATCTGGGTCAAGCCGGCCAGGCCGTTGCCAAGGTCAGCCGTCGTGACATTCCATTCGTTGTTGCGGCGAAAAAAGACGGTGCCACCACCGTGGCGGCGACCATGATTCTGGCTGCCATGGCGGGCATCAAGGTGTTTGCTACCGGTGGTATCGGCGGCGTACACCGCGGTGCGCAGGAGACATTCGACATCTCCGCCGACCTGCAGGAGTTGGCGCACACCGATGTGGCCGTGGTCTGTGCCGGTGCCAAGTCAATTCTGGACCTGGGCCTGACCCGTGAATACCTGGAAACTCAGGGGGTTCCGGTTGTGGGCTACCAGACCGACAGCCTGCCGGCGTTCTACACCCGCGAAAGCGAGCACAGCATCGATTACCGCCTGGATACGCCGGAGCAGATCGCATCGGCGCTGAAAGCCAAGTGGGCCTTGGGCCTCAATGGTGGCGTGGTGGTGACCAATCCGATTCCTGAGCAGTACGCCATGGCGCCGGAGCTGATCACCGAAGCCATTGAAACTGCGCTGAAAGAAGCGGAAGAGCAGGGCATCGCCGGTAAGGCGTCCACCCCGTTCCTGTTGGCGCGAGTGTGCGAACTGACCGGTGGCAACAGCCTCGATTCCAACATCCAGCTGGTGCTGAACAACGCCCGCCTGGGTGCGCAGATTGCGGCGTCTTACTGCAAGTAAGCCCGATCGTCGGGGCGGCGTTCGCCGCCCCGTTCTCTCTTCCCTTCAAACGTCAGTCGTGCTGAGCCAATGCGGCTCTGACCCGATGTTGTAACTCCGGTACCACCTCCTGCTCAAACCAGGGATTGCGTCTCAGCCACAGGTTGTTGCGCGGCGAAGGGTGAGGCAGCGGCAGACGTCCCTGATCCAGATGATCACGCCATTGGCGCACGTTGTCGGTCAGCGAGCGGAACTGTTCGAGGTAATGGCGCTGAGCGTATTGCCCCACCAGCAGAGTCAGCCGAACTTGTGGCAGTCGCTGCAGCACTTGGCGGTGCCATTGCGGCGCGCAGCGCGGATCCGGTGGGTTGTCACCGCTTTTGCCCCGGCCGGGGTAGCAAAATCCCATGGGGACGATGGCCACATCGCCAGGATGGTAGAACTGCTCCGGAGTCAGATTCAGCCATTGCCGCAACCGCTGGCCGCTGGGATCGTCCCAGGGAATGCCGCTGTGATGCACTTTCAGGCCCGGCGCCTGGCCGATGATCAGCAGCCGGGCGCTGCCGGAGAACTGCACCACCGGCCGTGGACCCAGTGGCAGTTGCGCCTGACACAGGCGACAGTCTCGAATCTCATTGACCAGAGGGTCATCGCTCAACCGTATCGGAACAGTGTGTGGAGTATCAGAAAACATATTGAATTTGCATTTCCCATTTAAAAGGAAACCGAATTTCGGTAACTTGGGTGGCATTCGAGATTCACAGCGGGCAATGCACCACTGCGTCAATGAGCATTACCAAGCGCTTCATACTACAACTCGGTGCCATCGCCTTGCCGATCCTCATCTTTATCGGCAGCTCGCTCTACTGGCAACTGGAAAGCGGATTGTCGTCGATGACGACGGATCTGCACAGTCGCACCCTCGCCAATGTCGTCAACGAGTTGGAATCGGATCTGCGGGATCAGATTCAGAACATCAACGACGTGGCCCTGGCTCAGCAACCCTTGCAAAACCAACTGCTGTCACAGCAACGTCAGCTGGGACGAGTGCTGCTGGTGATGAACCATCACGGTGAACTCAGGTTGCTGTTACCTGAGAATAGCCGACCCAATGGCATTGAGCAGAGCACACTGGAACGCTTTCAGTCGATATTCACCGTCGGCAGTTTCCAGTTTGAACGCAGTGGGGTGATGCCGGTTGCCCATCAATTTTATAGCGTCAGTGTGATTCCAGTACAAAATAAATTGTGGCGCGGTATGGCCCTGGTACAGGAATTGACCCCGGCCAAGCTCAAGGCGCTCGGCAATGCCAGTGAGCTGATTGGCAGCATCAGTGTTATGCCGGAGTCGCAGTTGGGACGCACCATCAGCATTCCCATCGCCACGTTTTCCGGAGAGCCGTTACGGTTGTCGGCGACCTTCCATCACTGGCAGGCGATGCAGAAGAACCAGCTGTTGCTGTCGTTGATGACGATGTTTGTCCTCGCCATTGTGCTGATGTTGGCGGTGATGGTGTTCCACCTGTGGCGGCAGCTGATCGCACCGGCCCAGGAGTTGTCGACCCTGCTCAAGCAGCATCAGGCCAATAAGGATTGGCACCGGCCGGTGGTGATGAAAGGCTCCGGTGCCACCAAGGGGCTGAGCCGGCTGATCAACAGCTTGACCATGGAGATTGCCAACAGCCACCTGTTTTATCACACCGCCCTCAATGCGGTGTCCGATGCCGCCATCATGGTGGACCGTCATGGGCGGGTGACTCAACTCAGCCCGGTGGCGGAGCTGCTGCTGGGCCTGAAGACGGACCAGGTCCGGCACAAGCAGTTGGCGGACATCATGCCCGGTAACTCCGGGGCTCAACTCGACGCCATGCTGGTGGCCCTGCTCAATGGCAGCCAGGTTCACGAAGAGGGGCGGGTGCAGCTGGCCAAGGCGCAGTTGGCCAAGATGGTGGATTTCAGCATCACTCGCGTCGATGACCGCAGCGGCAGTTGCCTCGGGGCGGTGGTGACCCTCAAAGACATCACTCGCTCGGAGCTGCTGAAACGAGAGCTGAAGCGCAAGGCCCAGTATGACGTGGTCACCGGCCTGTTTAACCGCCAGAGCTTCGATCAGCACCTGGCACAGCTTGAAAGTGACGACGGTCAGCACGCGATCTGCTACATGGATCTGGCCCGCTTTAAACTGATCAACGACAGCTGTGGCCACGAAGCCGGCGATCGCATGCTCAAGGACGTGTCCGATGCCATGCAGCGTTGCCTGCGCAAGAGCGACTTCCTGGCTCGCATCGGCGGCGATGAGTTCGCCCTGATCCTGACCAACACCACGGCACTGGAAGCGGCCCGTCAGCTGAAGATCCTGATGGACAAGGTGCGCGGCATTACCCTGTACTGGGATTCTGGCAGCTACACCGTCGGCCTGCATATCGGTGTGGCGTTCCACCGTGGCGAAGACAGCAGCCCCCGGGAGGTGTTCAAGGACGCCGAGCTGGCCTGCCAGGCGGCGAAGAGCAAGGGTGACAGCCAGATTCACTTCTTCGATTCCCTGGATCAGGATCTGGCACATCAGCGTAATGCCCCAGCCTGGGCAATGAAGATCAACGAGGCGATTCTCAACGACAACCTGGTGCTGTTCTTCCAGCCCATCGAGGCGATCTCCCATAAGACCCACAAGCGGCGGATGGAGATTCTGCTGCGGATTCGGGAGGAGAACGGCAGCATTCTGGCGCCGGCGCAGTTCATCGCCGCGGCCGAGCGCTTTAACCTGATGCCGACCGTGGATCGGGCGGTGGTGCGAAAAGCCTTTGAGTGGCTGGCCCGTCACCCCGAACTGTGGGATACCCAGGTGATGTCGGTGAACCTGTCCGGCACCAGCCTCTCCAGCGATGGTCTGGTGGATTACATCGACGAGCTGGTGAAAAGCCTCAATATTCCGACCCATTGCATCTGTTTTGAGGTGACCGAAACCGCCGCCATCTCCAACGAGAGTCGGGCGCTGGACATTCTGCATGCCCTGCGTCGCCGTGGCTTCGCGTTTGCTTTGGATGACTTCGGTTCCGGCTTTGCCTCCTACGGCTACCTGCGCCAGTTGCCGGTGGATTACGTTAAGATCGACGGCTGTTTCGTGCGTAACCTGGCCACCAACGCCAAGGACTACGCCATCGTCAAATCGATTCATGATGTGTGCCGGGTCATCGGCATCGAGACCGTGGCCGAGTTCGTCGAGGACCAGGATACCCTGGATCAGCTCAATGCCATCGGCGTTAACTACGCTCAGGGCTATGGCATCGGTCGTCCAAAAGACCTGGAAACCTACCAACCGGATCTGCCTCCCCCAGAGGAGGCGATTCAGGCCTGAGTCCGGCAGGAAGCCGGGGCCTTAACCACAAGGAGAGTGTGATGCACGCGGTAAAAGACAAGGTGGTGATTGTCACCGGTGCCTCCGAAGGGATCGGCCGGGCGCTGGCGATGCAGTTGTCTGCCGCCGGGGCCAGGTTGATGCTGGCGGCCCGCAACCAGCAGCGGCTGCAGGCGCTGGCCGAGCAACTGCCCGGCGAGGCCGAGGTGTGTCCCTGTGAC
Source organism: Ferrimonas kyonanensis DSM 18153 (assembly GCF_000425405.1). GTDB lineage: Bacteria > Pseudomonadota > Gammaproteobacteria > Enterobacterales > Shewanellaceae > Ferrimonas > Ferrimonas kyonanensis. Next base: position 467,365 of record NZ_AUDJ01000001.1, read on the forward strand.
GTGGCGCAGCCGCAGCAGTGCCAGCAACTGGTGGCGCAGACCCTGGCGCACTTTGGCCGCCTCGACATCCTGGTCAATAACGCCGGTATCACCATGTGGAGTCGCTTCGATGACAGCGACGACCTGGAGGTGTTTGAACGGCTGATGCGGGTGAATTACCTGGGGGCGGTCTACCTGACACACGCCGCCTTGCCAGCCCTGAAACAAAGCCGAGGCAGTGTGGTGGCGGTGGCCTCCCTGGCCGGCCTGACCGGGGTTCCTTGTCGCAGTGGCTACGCCGCTTCCAAGCACGCCATGGTGGGTTTTTTCGATTCACTGCGCATTGAGCTGAAGGATCAAGGGGTGGACGTGACCGTGATCTGTCCCGACTTTGTGGTGTCACAGATTCACAAGCGGGCCATCGGCGCCGACGGCCAGCCTCTGGGGCAGTCGCCGATGCAGGAGTCGAAAATCATGACCGCCGAGCAGTGCGCCCAGTTGTGCCTGACCGCCATTGGCAACCGCGATCGCCTGCTGATCACCTCGCTGCGGGGCAAGCTGGGGCGCTGGCTACGGCTGCTGGCCCCGGGGCTGATCGACCGCATTGCCGACCGGGCGATTCGACAGCGGCATTAATCTAGCTCCCCACCTCTATGGCAAGTGCGGCAAAGGCCAAACCGTTGTTAAGTGAGTGAAGCCCGATAGGCACCCAAAGTGAGCCGGTTTTATGCCGACTCCAGCCTAGAATCAGCCCAAACAGAAAGAGGTGGAACATTCCCACAATGGTGTATTGGCTATGTACCAAGGCCCAGGTCGCGGAGGTGAGCGATATGCTCAGCCAGGGGCGTTGCCATTGCTGCTGCAAGGCTTGCCAGAGGAATTGACGGTAAAATAACTCCTCAGCCAGAGGGGCGAGGATAACGAGGCCCAGAAACACCAACAATACATGGACATTGATTGTATGTTGCTCCATCCATTGGAGATCTTCCGTTGCTATGGGTAGCAGGAGCAGGCTTGCTCTAAGAAGAACCACATAACCTAGCAGTGAGCCGCAGAACTTAAGGCTGACTTTGGGAGTTATCAAAGCTGCTGCAGCAAGCCAGTTGGAGTAGTAGCGTCGAAAGACGGACAGAAGCACTGTAATCCAAATTAGCTGTGCCGCGATGTTGGCGACGTAAGTCGCTAGGGTGATGCCAGTAAAATGAACGGTGGCGGCGCTTAGAATAGCAATCAGTATCGTGCAGAAAACCCATACGCCAAAGACATAGTACAGCGGCAACTTAAATTCGGAGTTTGACATCTCTTGGCTAATGGCCTGGTTCACCTGTTACTTCCTTGAGTGACCTTAGCCGCCCAGTATCCATACACCTGCGCATGGGAGCAATGCTGAGAGGAATCCCCATATTGTGAGTGGTTAAAAGTTAACCGTCGCCAGTTCCCTCATCCTCTGCTACAATCCGCGCCCGGTACGCATTAAGGTGGCAGCATGATCCCAAAACCCAAAACCAAACTGTTCGACTACCCCAAATACTGGGCAGAGTCTTACGGGCCGGCGCCCTTTATGCCGACCTCCCGTGAGGAGATGGAGGCCCTGGGTTGGGACAGCTGCGACATCATCGTGATCACCGGCGATGCCTATGTGGATCACCCCTCCTTCGGCATGGGAATTGTCGGTCGGATGCTGGAAGCCCAGGGGTTTCGGGTCGGCATCATCGATCAGCCGGATTGGCACAGCAAAGACGACTTCATGAAGCTGGGTAAGCCGAATCTGTTCTTTGCCGTCGGGGCCGGCAACATGGACTCGATGATCAACCACTACACCGCCGATCGCCGCCTGCGTCATGACGACGCCTATACCCCGGATAACGTCCATGGTAAGCGCCCGGATCGGGCGGTGGTGGTCTACACCCAGCGTTGCAAAGAGGCCTATAAAGAGGTGCCGGTGACCATCGGCAGCATCGAGGCCAGCCTGCGCCGCATTGCCCATTACGACTACTGGCAGGATAAGGTGCGCCGCGCCATCCTGTTTGATGCTAAAGCCGACCTGCTGATCTACGGCAACGCCGAGCGCCCCATCATCGAAGTGGCCCATCGGCTGGCGGCGGGGGAGTCGATTCAGCAGATGCGCAACATTCGTGGTACCGGCTTCCTGACCAAGGAGCCGCTGCCAGGCTGGACCGGGCTGGACTCCACCACTCTGGACACCCCGGGAAAGATTGACCCCATTCCCAACCCCTATGGCGCCGATGACATGGGCTGTGAGCTCGGCAGCGGCAGTGCTGCGGTGGCGCCGTCGCAGCAGCAGGCCCAGGCGGTGGTGGTGCAACCGGCCAAGCCCAAGCCCTGGGACAAGCAGTACATCCTGTTGCCGGCATTCGACCAGGTGCGGGCCGACAAGGTGCTGTACGCCCACAGTTCGCGGGTGTTTCACCAGGAAACCAACCCCGGTTGTGCCCGGGCATTGATGCAGCGCCATGGCGATCGTTTTATCTGGCTCAATCCGCCGGCCATTCCGCTGGAGACCGATGAGATGGACTGGGTGTTTGGTTTGCCCTATCAGCGGGTGCCTCACCCTAAGTACGCCGGTCGCAAGATTCCGGCGTACGACATGATCAAGACCTCCATCAACATCATGCGCGGCTGTTATGGCGGCTGTTCGTTCTGCTCCATTACCGAGCATGAGGGCCGAATCATTCAGAGCCGCTCTCACGAGTCCATCGTCAATGAGATTGAGGAGATCAAGCAGAAGGTGCCCGGTTTTACCGGGGTGATCTCCGATCTCGGTGGTCCCACCGCCAACATGTATGGCCTGAGGTGCAAAAGCCCCAAGGCGGAGTCCACCTGTCGCCGTTTGTCCTGCATCTACCCGGACATTTGCGGCCACATGGACACCGACCACACACCCACCATCGAGTTGTATCGTAAGGCCCGCAAGGTAAAAGGGATTAAAAAGATCCTGATCGCCTCCGGGGTGCGGTATGACCTGGCGGTGGAGGATCCCCGTTACGTCAAGGAGCTGGTGACCCATCATGTGGGTGGCTACCTGAAGATTGCGCCGGAGCATACCGAAGAGGGGCCGTTGTCGAAGATGCTTAAACCGGGCATGGGCAGCTACTACCGCTTCAAGCAGTTGTTTGAACAGTACTCCGCCGAGGCGGGTAAGAAACAGTACCTGATCCCCTACTTTATCTCCGCCCACCCTGGGACCACCGATAAGGATATGGTCAACCTGGCGCTGTGGCTGAAGGCCAACAACTTCAAGTTGGATCAGGTGCAGAACTTCTACCCGTCACCGCTGGCGAACGCCACCGCCATCTGGCATACCGAGCACGACTCCATGCGCAAGGTCAGCTACAAGGGTGACAAGGTACCGGTGGCCAAAGGCGGTCGCCAACGTCGTCTGCACAAGGCGATTCTGCGCTATCACGATCCTGCCAACTGGCCGCTGATTCGGGAAGGGCTGCGGGCCAATGGGCTGGCGAAGTTGATTGGCAATGGGCCTAATTGTCTGGTGCCGGCAGAGGGCCGTGACGGCCAGCGCGGTCAGCAGGGAAAAGGCAAGCCGGCGTTGTCCAGGCACACTGGCCTCAAGCAATTTGATAAGCCGCGACGGGCCGCCAAAGGCGGCGGTCAGGGAGCCAAGAGCGCAGGGGAGGGGCGTCCCGGCCAGAGCAAGCCAACGGGGCGTCCTCAGGGCAACCGCACCGGCAGTAAGCCGGCCAACCGTGGGGGCGGCCGCCCGAAACCCTCGCGTCAGGGTCGCTAGACTCAAACGGACAACGGTCGCCGAGGGGCGACCGTTGTTGTATCGGCAGATCGGTTAGCGGTTGTAGCGGTCGATCATCAGGGTGACGCTGCTGCCGTTGTGGGTGTGGCAGGTACCGGCATCGTATTCCCGTTCCAGGGTAAATTCACACTCCCCCAGTTCCGGGGCACTGAGGCTGAGCCGGGTCGCCAGTTCATCGACGCTGATCACCAACTCCAGATGACCGGCGCTGCCGCGATCCAGTTTCAGGTAGTAGGGTTTGACCAGAGTTACCTGAATCTGCTGTGCGTGCAGCAGATTGCCGTCAGGGCCGTGAATGCCGTACAGCAGTTTCACCTGTGGCGAGGTGCTGTCGTAGGCCGCGGCCATGCTGCTGAGCAGCAGGGTGATGGCGAGCAGTAGTGTGCGCATAGGCAGTTTCCATTGGCAATGTAGCCTAAGCATAGGTGCCCGCCGTCCAGCTCGCCAATGGCCTAGCCTGTCCGGGAGGGGTTTATTCGAGGTGCGGCGGGATTACTCGGGAGGCCGATTCCGACCTTTGCCGGTTGCGGGAGTCTCCGCCCTGATGAGGCGATGGTGTCGGGGAGCTGGCGGGAGGATGTTTCAGAGCCTGAGCGGCAATGGCGCTCGTTGCCATGGTTCTGTCAGCTTGGGGAGCAGCCGCGGATTCCGCGGCCACAGCATCAGGCCAGGGCCAGCAGCAGGCCACCAATGGACAACGCCGCCTTGGCGTATTGACCGGCGGTGTAGGTGGGATCGTCAATCTCTTCGATGACGTCCGGGTGATCCATGCCCAGTGCACCGTAGGTGAAGCTGGTCACCTCGTCCACATTGCTGCCTTTGTCGGCTGCCGCCGGGGCTGGGGTGGTCGCGGCGGCCGGGGAGGCGTTAACCTGCGTGGCTGTGGATTCCGCGGCCTGGGGTTGTGGCCGTGCCGTTTTCGGCGTCAGGGACTGATACGCCTGAAGCGATGCTTGAGAACCAACCTGCACGAACGACACTCCTTTACTCTGACCAAATTTGGGCAACTTCAGCTACTGTACAGGTTATCGGTTTGAAATGCTGTGACTTTAGCAATCTTTGCATTGTCAGTATCGCTTTGGGGATAAATCAGCTCAGTTGCTAAGTAATAGCCGGTAATCGCAGTTTTGGGATCCCAAAACGTGCCCCAAATCACCCAAAAACGCACCCGATTAACGCTTGGGTAACGGTTTGGCTTCAAAGTGTGTGCATTTTCGCATCCAATTGGTTACCGTCTTGGTCGCTTTTGCTGCATGGATCACGGTTCGTTTTTTCGCCGTGTTTGCAACCGAGGTTGTCACGGTCTGTGGTTAGCCCGGCCAGTATCGTGTCCCTACCCAATAAAGGGTCCAATCAATGATGATGATTGAAAGGGATATGATGATGAACTCTCCAAAATTTAAGGTCGCAACCCTAGCGACCATGCTCACCCTGGCCTTGACGGGCTGTAGTGGTGACGACGGCAGTGACGGTGCCCCCGGTACTCCCGGTGAAGACGGCAAACCCGGACTGATCATTGCTGACAGTGCCAAGAGCCTGGCAGTGACCGTGGATCAGATCCTGGTGGCCGACGAGTCTAAGCTGACCTTTACCGTTCGTAATGAAGAAGATCTGCCGGTGGTTGGTCTGGATAAATTTGGCTTTATCCTCAGTGGACTGGAGCAGGGCAAAAACGGCGATGCCGATGCCTGGAAACTGCTGTCTTCCGAGGGATGCCCCGCCAGCAAGTACTCCAAGTGTGGCACTTTGGAAGACAACAAAGATGGCAGCTACAGCTATCTGTTTGACAAAGATGTAACCACTGAAGAGGCGTTTACTCTGGCCGATGACAAGACGCTGCGCCTGGTGGTTCGGGTTGGCGGTGAACAGGTGGGCGTGTCCGATGTGCCGTACATCAATGACGTTCATGACTTCCGTCTCGATGGCAATGCCGTGGCCTACACCAAGAATGTCGCCACGGTAGAGAACTGCGCCGGTTGTCACGATGACATCGCCATGCACGGTGGCAAGTACACCGAGGTGGAAACCTGCGTTGCCTGCCACGCCGATAACAAAGTGGGCGACGATGCGTTGTTTACCAACCTGGCCCACAAGGTTCACGTTGGGGTGATCGCCGCGCCAGTGGGCGGGTGTGACAACTGCCACATGGCCACCGATGGTGCGACCGACTTTGCCAACTGGAAACAGGTCCCAACCGCAGAATCTTGCTCGACCTGTCACGCCGATGTGGATTTTGAAACCGGCGCCAATCACGTCGGCGGGCCGCGAGAGGACAACAGTGCCTGTGCCGTGTGCCACTCCGAGTCGATGATCGAGATGAATCACCTGTCCACCTACAAGGGCCAGACCTCTCGTCGTGAGAACGTCCACCTGACGGTGACGGATGCCAAGATGGTGGCGGCGCCACAGGCACAGGAAAACATCGATGCCGGCCTGGATACCGCCAACACTGGCTATGTGCAACTGACCGTCGACATTCGTGACAAAGACGGCCAGAGCATGAACCTGCAGCTGGATAAGGCCGATTTCTTCTACTACTCCGAGTTTTACATCAACTGGGGTGGCCATGATATGGCCATGGAGCGCGGTAAGATTCTGCGGGTGTTTACCAATAAGGAGCTGTACCCGGGTTACGTGGATAAGCCTATCGTACTCAACTACGAAAACGGTGAAACCACCTTTGAGATTGGTCCGTTCGAGATGACCGATGCCTTCGATGGTGACTTGAGCGCCAGCTACGGCATGGTGACGCCGCGGATCTGGTTCTGCATGGATGAGACCGGCACCACCATCCAGTCTTGTTCTGAAACGGCCAGTGTCTGGGGTCAAGGTGCGGCGGGCTACAACTGGCTGCACTTCTTTGACGACCAGGGCATGCTTAACGAGCGTCCTCGCCGCCAGGTGGTGACCAATGAGAAGTGTGGTTCTTGCCACGGTACCACCACTCGCGAAAGCGACGGCATGGTACAGATGACCCTGAACTGCCGCAGCTGCCACCCGGTAACCAAGACCGATTCCGAGTTCTTCGGCACCACTTGTGCCTCCGGTTCGCTGGACAAAGACGGTGATGGCAGCCTGGACGAACAGGTAATGCTGAAAAACCTGATGCCTCGGGGCGAGCGTGACTGGACCACGGCGTCTAACGCCGGCGAAGAGTGTCTGGCCTGCCACAACGCCAACAACCCGCCGACTCAGGTGATCCGTGATTCCCACACTAAGCAAGGCGATGCGGACTACGTTGAGCAGCTGACCATGAGCCACCCGGATCATAAGGTCTGGATTCACGCCATGCACGCCAACAACCGCGCCAACCAGGGCGGCGAAGGCTGGGTTCGTAACGTCGAGTACTCCGCCGATCTGGCCAACTGCGTTAAGTGTCACGAGGGTGACAGCTTCGATACCAAGTACCTGGTCGGCCGTAAGCCTCTGGCACTGGATCTGGACTACATGGACACCTACGACGGCCTGGATCCGGCCGATGGCAAAGACACCAGCGGCAACAAGCGTTACGCCGTCGATGCCAAAGCCGATGCCTACGTGTCTCCGACTGCGGCCGTGTGCCTGAGTTGTCACGGTAAGCGTGCCCCTGAAGCCGGTGAAGATCGCCGTCAGGTACGCAAAGACGTGGTGGCCCACATGAAGCAAAACGGAGCCCAATTCGGCGTCACCGAAGGTGAGTACACCGGCGAGGAATCCTGCGCCGTGTGTCACGACCTGGGTAACCTGAAGACGGTCCATGGCCTGAACTAAGGCCTTTGGGCGGCCGTTGCCGGTCGCCCAGTTTTCCCTGTACTGCGATACTGGCCCGGGCTTCATCACCCGGGCCTTTTTTGCTCCGCCGAAAGAGTTTCGAAATTCAGAACTGCATCATGCTAAATCTGAAACAGAGCCCGTATGATTGGGCTGTGCGGCGGTTACCGTACGGTATCCCGGTGGTGAACACGGGGTTAGAGAGGATTGAATTGAAGTTATCCAAGCATCTGACTATCGACGAAGAGCGTCGCGAGCTTATTGATCATAAGCTGAATCAGACGCATCCCTTGTCCTTTGCCGAGTTGGCTATCCTGACGCTGTTGCTGCAGGAGCACGGCGGTGTGGTCGACAAACAGACCCTGACCGATGCCGGCTGGCCCGGACGGGTGGTGGCCCAGTCGTCACTGACGCAGTGTGTCAGTACTCTGAGGCGCAAGTTGGCCGGGCACCCGGAGGTTGAACTAAAAACCATTCCCCGCTATGGCTATAGCTTGTGCTGCACACAGGCGGCACCTGCTGAGGTGGCTCCGTCTCCGGAGCCTCGGCGACCGCAGTTGAATCAGGCCCAGCCGGGGCGAGCCCGTCCACGCTGGCGATGGCTGACCCTGCCTGCGGTGCTGATTCTGGTGGCCTTTTTGCACTTGAGTGGCACATTGACCCAGATCACCGACTGGGTATTGCTGATGAATCAGCCCGGTGTGGCGGAGATCGAAGCGGATCGGATGCGGGTTGGTTCCCACCCTAACCAGGTGCATCGGGTGGTGTTTGAAGATGAAACTGCGGTGGAGCAGGTGTCGCCGCAGCAGTTTATCGCCAACTGGCAGCGTGCCGATGAGATGCTGCCGGAGGTGCGTCCACAGCAGAGCTACCTGAAACAGAGCGCCGATTTTGACTCCATCGCCCTGTGCGCCGATTACGACGGCCAGTGCCGGGATCGGCAACCGCTGAACCTGGTGCGTCGCCATGATCAGCAGCCGCCGCTGGATCTGAAGTGGCTGCAGGAAACCAAGTTGCGCATGGAGCAGGTGACCTACAACAAGATTCTGCTGGATCGATTCGATGGCCCGACAGAGGGCATGTTGGAAGACGTCTACCGGGCCGATGTTTATTACTACGGCGACAGCGATAACGTGGTCCGTGGGGATCTGCGCTTTTCGGTGTTGTATCAGTCTGATAATCACGGCCAACTGCTGGTGGCGGCCTGTTTTACCGATGCGGTCAACAAAGAGATCAGCATGCGTTACGAGTTCTCTGGTCCGTTCCGGGTACAGCAACGCACCGTTGACGGCAAAGCGGTGAAGCGGTTTCTGATCGACGTCGACAACCAGAACTTCCGTCGACCCGAGCAGTTATCTGAAGAGGGGGCGGTGATCTACCGTGAGATTCAGCGGGCGGTGCTGTCGAAGAAGCAGATGACCCTGCACCAGCTGTATGAAGACGATCAGAGCGGCGTTTGGAGCCTGCCGCTGTGGGGTGAGACCGTGGTCTGGGCCCACCGCGCCAAGCTGACGCTGTAATCGACCGCAGCATGAAAAAAGGGCCCTCTGGCCCTTTTTTTTGGTCGGCGTAAGTCTCAGTCCCGAATCACCTTGATGTCGGTGAACCCTTTCTGACGAATGTAGGTGTCGCGGAAGTTGCGGACGGTTTTTTTGTCGCGGGTGGACATCTTCACCGCCTGCTCCATGTTGAGGTAATCACTGGTGTCGATTCCCTCGGCGGCGGCCACGGCTTCAAAGGCGTCGTGGTACTGGTCATTGGCGTAGCCGATGCTCTTATTCACTCCCTTGAAGGTGTAGTTGATGGTCAGGGCCATTACTGTTTCTCCTTCAGGCGGATACCATCGTTATCAATGCTGATTCTGCCGGATTTAAACAGGCCGCCGATGGTGCGTTTGTACATCTTCTTGCTGACTTTATACAGCCGCTTGATCGCCTCAGGATCCGCCTTATCCCCTAGCGGGCTGAAACCGTTGTTGCGCTGCAGGTGATCCAGCACCTGCTGGCTCAGTTGGTCCAGCGCTTCGTTGACCGGTGGATTCAGAGTCAGATCGATGCCGCCGTCCTCGCGTACCCACTTAACGTAGCCTTTCATCCGTTGACCCACCCGGGCGTCTTTAAACAACTCATTGTGGTACAGGATGCCCCAGTAGCTGTCGTTGACGATGGCCTTAAAGCCCAGATCGGTGTTGTTGGTCAGCATCAGGTCGACCTCCTGCATCTTGCGGAAGCGGCCGGGGCGCTCAGACACAAAGCGATCCAGTTTGCTGGAGGCGGCCAGACGTTCGGTGTGGCGATCCTGATAGACGTACACCACGTAGTGGCGGCCCTTTTCCATTGGCACTTTTTGCTGGTTATAAGGCACCAGCAGGTCTTTATCCAGCCCCCAGTCCATAAAGGCGCCGGCGTTGTTGATGTCCACCACCTGCAACAGGGCAAACTCGCCCAGGCAGGCTTTGGCCTTCTGAGTGGTGGCGATCAGCTGATCGTTGGAATCGAAATAGATGAACACCTCGATCTCGGTGCCGACAGCCGCGCCTTCGGGCACGAACTTGTTGGGAAGCAGGATGTTGCCAAAGCTATCGCCGTCAAGAAAGACGCCGTAATCGCTGAGGCGAACGACTTTGAGCCGATTGTACTGACCAATTTTAACCATGGTGATGTAACTGTCCGAATAATGCCAAAGGCGCGCAGCGTCGGTATGACCTGCCAGCGACGGGCCGCGTTCAGCCAGTGGTGGCGTCGCGGGGAGGAAGATCTGCGCCAGAATGGCACTGATTATATCAAACTGGTGGGGGATGTGCGCGGTTGAGGTCGCCACCCAGGCCGGATGGCACCGGCCTGGACAGGATGATGAAGTTGGCGGGGCTGGCTGGTTACAGCTTGATGCCCTCGACATGGAGATCGATCTGCACCTCGGCAGATTGAGGGCCCAGATCCATGGGAATGCCAAACTCCTTCATGGTCAGGGTGGTGCTGCCGGCGAAACCGACGCGTTCACCGCCCCAGGGGTCCTTGCCTTCGCCAATCTTGGTGACGTCGATGGCGATGGGCTTGGTGACACCGCGTAGAGTGAAGTCGCCATACAGGGTGCCGGACATATCGTCCTTAGCCTTGTAAGAGGTGCTGTTGAAGGTCGCTTTCGGATAGGTGCTGACCTCCAGGAAATCTTCTCCTCGAATGTGCTTGTCCCGTTCGGCGTGGTTGGAGTTCACGCTCTTGGTGTCGATGCTGACCCGAAAGGCACTGGGTTGGGTGCCGTCGTAGCTGAAGCTGCCGTTGAAGGTGTCGAAGCGACCGATGACCCAACTGTAGCCCAGGTGATTGATTTTAAAGTTGACCGAGGCATGAGCGCCCTTGGTGTCGATGGCATAGTCGTCGGCCAGGGCCAGGTTGCTTAGGGTCAGAGTGGCGCCCAGTAGGGCGGCGTTGATCAGTTTCATAGTGTTGCTCTCTCTTTAGTTTGCGGTGAAATCATTCGACCCAGGGTGTTGTCCCGGTCGAGGAATTGGTGTTTTACGGCCGCCAGTCCGTGTCCGGCGGCCAGGACGATCAGGCTCCAGGCGGCGTAGGCGTGCACGGTGCCGGCGAGCTCTTCCTGCTGTGGCAGGCCATGGATCAGCGCCGGAATGCTGAACCAATTGAAGATGTCGATGGCACGGCCATCGGCGGTGGAGATCAGATAGCCGGATACCATCAGCGTCAGCAGCAGCAGGTAGATGGCGCCGTGACCCAGTTTGGCGGCAACCTGGGTGGCCCGGCCCTGACCGGCGGGGGCGTTAGGCGATGGATTGCTGAAGCGCCACCACAGTCGGAACAGGGTCGCCAGCAGTAACAGCATGCCCAGGCTCTTATGGATCAGCGGCGCTTCCCGGTACCAGGGGTGGTAATAGGTCAGTTCCACCATGTACAGCCCCAGGCCAAACAGGCCGAACACCGCCAGAGCCGACAGCCAGTGCAGGGCGATGGTGATCCAGCCGTAGCGGTCTTGTGTATTGCGTAACATCACACTGTCTCCGTAATTTGAGTGTTGGCTGTCATTTTAATTGCATCAAAGAGAATGAAAATTGCAAAAATGCGGCCAAAACGTTCGATTTTGTTGGTTTTGTCTTGCGTCGTGGTGACGGTCGGAGTAGGGTGTTGAATATTGTATGCAAAGTGGGTGAGTCAACTATGTGGGGAAAATCAGGGCGTTGGGCGGTAGGACTGATGCTGACATCGACATTGGTCTGGGCTGAACCGGGGCCGACGTCAGCGACGGTCGATCAGGTATTGAGTCAGCAACATCGCTGCAGTGCGACGCTGCTGCTGCGTTCGCAGGCCCTGACTCGCGAGCAGCAGCATCAGGCTTGTGAGCGACTCCTGGTACAGGAGGCGCGCTTTCATCAGTTATTTGGCACCGAAGGTTCACCGGTTGCCGATGATCACAACCTGGCCATGCGGGCCAACGTCTACCGCGATCGCGACAGCTATGTGGCCCATGTAACGAAGCACTTCGATGTCCCCAGTGATAATGGCGGCATGTACCTTGAGGGCGCGCCGTCTCAGCCAGGCAATCAGGCAGAGTTTGTGGCCTACCAGAAACAGGGGGTGATCTGGAACCTCAACCATGAATACGTCCACTATCTGGATGGGCGTTTCAACTTGTACGGGGATTTCTGCATGAACCTGCACGATGACCACAGTGCCCCGGAGTATTGCCCGCAGCCGACGCCGCCGCTGCCGCATCTGGTGTGGTGGAGTGAAGGCGTGGCCGAATACATTGCCAAGGGGCAGAACAACCCCAAGGCACTGGCGCTGGCAGGTGAGGGAGGCTACAGCCTCAGCGAGTTGTTTAACACCAGTTATAACGTCAATGGCGGCAGCGACAGGGTCTACCGCTGGGGCTACCTGGCGGTGCGGTATATGATGGAACAGCAGCGCCCTCGGGTGGAACAGATGCTGACCCTGACCCGCCGTGGAGATTATTTGGGTTATCAGCAACTGGTGGCGGAATGGGGTCAGCAAATGGATCCGGATTTTGAGCGCTGGCTGATTGAGCTCGGGCGCATAACGAATTAATTCACAAAAGATTTATCTTAGTTTGCGCCGAGGCCGATGGAAATGTGACCCAGTTAATGGCAGTGGCGCGTGTGGCGCGGCATGCTGGGTTCAGGCAGATAAGATGGCGTGAAGGAGGGCAGGCATGGAGTCGGCGTTGACCGTGGTGTTGTTGTTGGTGGTGGCTACCGGTGCGGTGGCGTTTTTCGTGGTTCCCCGAAAGCGAAAGCACCGGGACATTACCCCGGTTTCCAATCGCAGTCGTAAAAAGCGCGCCCGCAAGAAGCACCACGCCTGAAAAAGGCCGCATTAGCGGCCTTTTCTGTGTTCGAACGGGTTATTGCTGTTCCCGGGCGATGGCGCGATAGGCGATGTCGCTGCGGCTAAAGGCGCCGTCCCAGTGAACCTGGCGGGCCAATTCGTAGGCCCGCTGCTGGGCGTCGGTTACCGTGGCGCCCAGGGCGGTGGCACACAGCACCCGGCCGCCGTTGGTCACTACCTGGCCGTCGACGCTGGCGGTTCCGGCATGGAACACCTTCTGGCCTTCGGCTTCCTGCTGTGGCAGTCCGCCAATGACGTCGCCTTTACGATAGTCGCCCGGGTAACCGCCGGCGGCCAGCACAATGCCTACCGCAGCACGGGGATCGTAGTCGGCGCGCAAGCCTTCTAACTCGCCCTTGCTGCCGGCCAGGCACAACTGCACCAGATCCGATTGCATGCGCATCATGATCGGTTGAGTTTCCGGGTCGCCAAAGCGGCAGTTGTATTCAATGACCTTGGGAGTGCCGTCGGCAGCGATCATCAGCCCGGCGTACAGGAACCCCTGATAGGGGTGCCCTTCGGCTTTCATTCCTTCCACCGTTGGCAGGATCACCTCATTCATGATGCGGTCATGAATCTCGGCCGTAACCACGGGGGCCGGAGAGTACGCCCCCATGCCGCCGGTGTTGGGGCCGGTATCACCATCACCGACCCGCTTGTGATCCTGGCTGGTGGCCATGGGCAAGACGTGATTGCCGTCTACCATCACGATGAATGAGGCTTCTTCGCCCTCGAGGAACTCCTCGATCACCACCCGGTGGCCGGCGTCACCGAAGGCGTTGCCTGCCAGCATGTCTTTTACTGCGGCTTCGGCTTCCTCCAGGGTCATGGCGACGATCACCCCTTTACCGGCGGCCAGGCCGTCGGCTTTGACCACGATGGGAGCTCCGTGCTGGCGCAGGTAAGCCAGTGCCGGTTCCACTTCGGTGAAGTTCTGGTAGCTGCCGGTGGGAATCTGGTGGCGGGCCAGGAAGTCCTTGGTAAACGCCTTGGACCCCTCCAGTTGGGCCGCGGCCGCGGTGGGGCCGAAGATGGCCAGACCGGCGGCGTTAAAGGCATCGACGACGCCTTCCACCAGCGGGGCTTCCGGGCCAACAATGGTCAGGGCCACATCGTGATCACGGGCAAAGGCCACCAAGGCTTCATTGCCGCTGACGGCGACGTTTTCCAGCTTCGGTTCCAGGGCGGTACCGGCGTTGCCCGGTGCCACATAGACGGTGTCGACTTCGGCAGACTGGGCGGCCTTCCAGGCCAGGGCGTGTTCGCGGCCACCACCACCAATTACGAGTACTTTCATGGTGCAATCCTTTAGTGTTTGAAGTGGCGCTGGCCGGTGAAGATCATCACCATGCCATGCTCATTGGCCGCATCGATGACTTCCTGGTCCCGCATCGAACCACCGGGTTGAATCACACACTTGATGCCGGCTTCGGCGGCGGCATCGATGCCGTCACGGAACGGGAAGAAGGCGTCGGAGGCCATCACTGACCCGGGCACTTCCAGCCCTTCGTCGGCGGCCTTGATGCCGGCGATCTTGGCGGAGTAGACCCGGCTCATCTGGCCGGCGCCGACGCCGATGGTCATGCCGCCTTTGGCGTAAACAATGGCATTGGACTTAACAAACTTGGCCACCTTCCAGCAGAACAGGGCGTCTTTCAGTTGCTCGGCGCTGGGCTTGGCATCGGAGACCACCGACAGGTCGGTTTCGCTGACCATGCCCTGGTCGCGATCCTGCACCAGGATGCCGCCGTTGACGCGTTTAATGTCGAACTCGGTGGTGCGGGCCTGCCACTGGCCGCACGCCAGCAGGCGGACGTTCTGCTTGGCAGCCACGATGGCCTTGGCGTCTTCGCTGATGGACGGGGCGATGATGACCTCGACAAATTGACGGTCGACAATGGCCTGAGCGGTTTCGCCATCCAGTTCGCGGTTAAAGGCGATGATGCCACCAAAGGCCGAGGTGGGGTCGGTCTTGAAGGCACGCTCGTAAGCCTGAAGCGGGCTTTCACCCAGGGCGACGCCACAGGGGTTGGCGTGCTTGACGATGACGCAGGCGGGCTGGTCAAACTCTTTCACACACTCCAATGCGGCATCGGTGTCGGCGATGTTGTTGTAGGACAACGCCTTGCCCTGAAGCTGCACGGCACTGGCCACCGAGGCTTCCTGCAACTGTTTTTCGACATAGAAGGCGGCGTCCTGATGGCTGTTTTCGCCATAGCGCATGTCCTGTTTCTTTTCGAACTGCATATTGAAGGTACGGGGGAACTTGGAGTCGGCATCGCCCTCGGTGTTGTCGCCATAGCTGGGCACCATGGTGCCAAAGTAGTTGGCGATCATGCCATCGTAGGCGGCGGTGTGTTCAAAGGCGGCGATGGCCAGATCGAAGCGGGTGGCGAGACTCAGACCGTTGTGGTTGGCGTCCATCTCGGCGATGACCCGATCGTAGTCATGGGCGTTCACCACAATGGTGACGTCTTTGTGATTCTTGGCGGCGGAGCGAACCATGGTTGGGCCACCAATGTCGATGTTTTCGACCGCATCGGCCAGGGTGCATCCGGCTTTGGCGACGGTGTCTGCAAAGGGATAGAGGTTGACCACCACCATGTCGATGGGGTTAATACCGTGGCTGTCCATCACCGCATCGTCCTGTTCGCGTCGGCCAAGGATGCCGCCGTGAACTTTGGGATGCAGGGTTTTGACGCGGCCATCCATCATCTCCGGGAAGCCGGTGTAGTCGGACACTTCAGTCACAGGCAGGCCGGCGTCGGCGATCAACCGGGCGGTGCCGCCGGTAGACAGCAGTTCCACGCCGCGCTCGGTCAGGGCCCGGGCGAAGTCGACCATGCCGGTTTTATCGGACACACTCAGCAGAGCGCGACGAATTGGACGTGCAGATTCCATGGGTACAGATCCTTTATGTAGGGTTAGCTCGTTGCCTCGGGGCAACGTTATTATGGGAAGATATTTCGCTAAACCGTCACCGAACGCCTTGGCGAAATACCCTCGTCAGGACCCTGTTATACCCTGCAGTCTGTGGCGCGCATTGTACGTGAAAATGCTCACAAAATCAGGTCTTATCCCGAAGTATCGTTCGCACATAAGAAAAGAGCGTTCCAATATAATAAAAAACATTTGACCTTTGACCTAACTCCAAGGTTTATACTGGCTGCCATAGAGTAAGCGGGAGTGAATCATGTACAAGATTGGTGAGCTGGCAGCGGCCTGTAAAGTAAAGCCAGATACATTAAGGTTTTATGAGAAGAATGGCCTGTTAAATCCAGCGAATCGCTCTGACAAGGGCTATCGCATCTACAGCGATGACGATGCTCAGCAGTTGCGCTTCATCCTACGGGCCAAGGCGATGGGCTTTAGCCTGTCGGACATCAGGGAGCTGTTGAATATCGAAGCCAGCCGCTCTGATTGGGCCTGCGCCGATGTCAAAGGGATGGTGGAAGCCAAGGCGCTGGAGCTGCAAACCAAGATTGATGAAATGACTCGCCTGCGTGATTCCCTGCAAGAGTTAGCGGATGCCTGTTGTGGTGGCCCGGAAAGCGCCATTCATTGCTCGATCCTCGACACTCTGGAGACCAAATGATGTTGTTGTTAGAGAATTTCCTCGATCTGTTTCTGGACTCGGCACCCTGGCTGTTGCTGGGGCTGTTCCTGGCGGGGATGCTGAAGATGTTCGTGCCGATGGAATGGATGAACCGTCAACTGGGCGGCCATGGATTCAAGACCACCCTCAAGGCGGCGGTCTTTGGTGCGCCGCTGCCGTTGTGTTCCTGCGGTGTGATCCCCGCCGCCGTCGGTCTGCGTCGCTCTGGTGCCTCGAAGAGCGCCACCACGTCGTTTCTGGTGTCCACTCCGGAAACCGGAGTGGACTCGGTGTCGGTGTCTTACGTGCTGCTTGGGCCCTTTATGGCGGTGGTTCGCCCCATTGCCGCCATTACCTCGGCCATAGTGGCGGGCCTGCTGGTGGGCAAAGACGATGAGCCCGACGCTAAGCCGCAATTGAAGATGACGCCGCTGCAGTCGGCCCCGGCGATGATGGCGGCGCCAGCCGCTGGTTTCAAGCCCGCTTCCAAGGCTCAGAGCAGTTGCTGTGGCAGCAAGCCGGAACCTCAGGCTCAGAGCAGTTGCTGTGGCAGTAAGCCCGAGCCTAAGCCTCAGAGCGGTTGTTGCAGCACTAAACCAGAGCCCAAGCCTCAGAGCAGTTGTTGCGGCTCTAAACCGGCGGCCAACGCCGATGCCGGTTGTTGCAGTGCCCAGTCTGAGCCCAAGGCCACGGACTCGGTGATGAGTCGAATGTGGCAGGGCGTTGTGTACGCCAGCACCGATCTGGTGAAAGACACCACGGTGTGGTTGCTCATCGGCCTGTTCTTTGCGGCACTGGTGAATACCTTTGTGCCACCCCAGTATCTGGCCCAGTGGGGCGATGGCATCCTGGCGATGTCGCTGATGGTGCTGGTGTCTGTGCCCATGTACATTTGTGCCACCGCGTCGACGCCCATTGCGGCGGGGCTGTTGCTGGCCGGCGTGTCGCCCGGGGCCGTACTGGTGTTCATGATGGCCGGCCCGGCCACCAACATCGCCACCCTTGGGGTGGTGCGTAAAGAGTTAGGTGCTCGGGCCCTGTGGGGCTATCTGGGCGGTGTCATCGGTACCGCCATGGTGTTTGGTTTCGTGGTGAATTTCCTGGTCAGCCAGTACGGATTTACCGTGACCCCCTTGGTGGGGGAGGAGCATCGCATGTTGCCTGAGCCACTGGTGTATGGCAGTGCCCTGCTGCTGGCGGTATTGATGTTCAAAACCCTGACCCAGACCGTTAAGCGGCGACTGATGCCGGCCCCTCAGGGTTAAGACTGCACCGATTCAGAGTAAGACAACGCCGCCTCGCGGCGTTTTTTTTTGCAATGGCCGGGGCGGTTGAGGTTGGCGATCGGCGATGGGCCGGGAGCCTGTCCTTGTCCTGACTCAAAGCGTGGCGCCGAGGGTGTGGTAGACTTTCTTTCTATAGACAGTTGGATTTGCTGTCTTTTTTGGCAGTGGGTGCGTTGAAAGTGGTTTGCACGTACCTGTTGAATCACCCTTCGGCACCGGATGTGGGGTCGGAATTCGGAGAGAAGCATGAGTGCGTTATTGGTATTGGTGACGGCCCTGGCCGTTGAACCCGGCTTGGACGGGGTAGAGAACGGGGTTGAGTACGTGTGCAGCAACGGCGACAACGAGCGCCGTATTCAGGTGATCTATCCAAAAGGGGCGCCTCTGCCCTGTGAAGTGCACTACATCAAAGGCAGTGACAGCAAGGTGCTGTGGCGGGCCAACAATGAGCCTGGTTATTGTGACGCCCGGGCGGCGGAGTTTGCCGAGAAACAAAAAGCGATGTATTTCCCCTGCACTCAGAATCAGTGATGGAGTGCCTTCATCAGCCTGAACCAGGCCGGCGCAGTGCGCCGGTTTTTTTTATCTCGAGTTGGGTGCCGGCCGATTGCCGAGGGAGTGGGGCCTTTGGGAACATCTTTTTTCACATCGGGCACAGACTGTGACGGTTTTTGCCCTCTGGGACAAAAATGAGAGGTTGAAATCGATGGAAAATCGTGCTGGCAAGGGCTGGGCGGAGTGTATGGCGAAGTTTGGGGTGAGCGGCATGAGGTGCCTGACTCTATAAAAGGCGGTTAAAGTCAGTCATCCCTGTATATAAATAACGGAAACAGTGGTAACTAAATCACCACTGAGTGATGTGTCTCGATTATTTGCCGATGAAAAACTGTCGCCAGTTACATTTTTTCATCGACAGTTACCAACACCGATGTTTGTGTGATCTGGATCGGCGCTAAAATAGTGGCTACCCAGCAGTGATGTGTATGCCTGAAATATGATTTACCTTTTTATTATTTAAGTCCTGTTTAATTAATTCCAGTCTATTTCTACAAAGCCCTTTGTTGTCACCTTTATATCGTAGGCTTATGACATCTGCCGGTCTGAGTTATAGCTTCGATCATCGGTTTTGATGTGGTTCTGGCCTGAAAGTTCACCCTCCGATGCCACTCAATCTCTCTAATTTAACACTCTCTGCACTTTGAGGTGCATTTGTGATCGCGGGCGCCTTTCTGTGTCGCATTGTGAGATTGATCCTGTTGGTGTCGTTGTTGGGGTGGGCTTCGTCGATGTTTTGTTGGGGTTTTGCGATCGCGATCGCGGCAGGGGTGGCCGGGTGAAGCCAGGGTGGGTGAGCCCTTGTTAAATTCCGCGGTGAATTGTTTCAGTCTGCGCGTGGCGAACGATGTGAGTTTGTGAGCTTGATTGGTGCGCTATTTACTTGTTGGCGCCGACTGCAACAACCGACACGAATGACTAACCCGGTGGCCCTTGATACGACGCCGGGCAACCCCTTCACCTTTATAAGGGAAACTGAGATGTTTGTTTCAAAAATTAAAAATGCTGCGTTAGTTGCCTCTCTTGCCGCTTTGGCTACCCCTGCAATGGCCGCTTATGAAATTCAACTTAATGATAATGATAAATTGATTTTCGGCGGTTACATTAAAGTCGATGCCCGTTATGTTGACGGTGATGTGGCTTATAAAGATCAGTGGACCGGTGGTGGTACTGGCCTTGCCGAGAGCGCTTCTCAATTCCGTATTTTTGCCAACGAAACCCGCTTTAATACCAAGTACATCCACGGTGACCTGACCGGTTTCATCGAGATGGATTTCTTCGGTGGCGGCGGTAACGAAATTATCTCCAACTCCATCAACCCTCGTCTGCGTCACGCCTTCATCCAGTACCAGAACGTATTGGCCGGTCAGACCTGGACCACTTTCATGAACACCAGTGCCATTGGTGAAACCGCCGATTTCGGCAGCACCATGATGGGCATCTCGTTCTTGCGTCAGGGCCAATTGCGTTACAGCAACGGTGGTCTGCAGTTGTCACTGGAGAACCCAGAGAGCTTCGGTGGCGATACCGCCAATGACAAGTTGCCTGACGTGATCGCCAAGTACACCTTCAAGGGTGACTGGGGTAACGTCTCCATTGCTGCGGTAGGTCGCCAGCTGAATACTGACGGCGGCAATACCGAGACCGCCATCGGCGGCTCCATTGCCGGTCGCATTCACACCTTCGGCAAAGACGATCTGCGCTTCCAGTACCACCAGGGCGAACTGGGCCGCTACGTGGGTACTGCCGCGGTCAAGGACCTGGTGGGTGAAAAGGTAGAAGATACCACCGCCTATAACGTGGCTTACCGTCACTTCTGGACCGAGTCCCTTCGTTCCACTCTGATCTACGGTCACATCGAAGGTGATGTGTCCGGCAACGAGACCAGCCAGTGGGGCGTTAACCTGTTCAAGAACCTGACGCCGGAGCTGTCGGTGGGCATGGAAGTGGGTAACTACTCCATCGATCACGAAGACAAAGACTCCTTCTACGGTCAGTTCTCCATGCGCTACGCGCTGTAAGGATAAACGGGTGGCCGGGAAACCGGCCGCCGTGTTAGAGGTGTGCACTCAGGACCGAGAGGCAATCAGCATGGCCGTCCCCACTAACGGGGCATCGACTGAGGGTCGTTCGGGCACAAAAAAAGCCAGTCGCTTGGCGACTGGCCTTTTAATGACAACTGCTAGCGCAGCGTCATTAGAAGCGGTAGCGCAGACCTACGGTGAATACGCTGTCGTCGATGTCTTCAGCACCTTTCACGGAAGCATCGTAGTAGGCGTAGTGGCCGTAAACGTAAGCCGCTTTGCTCAGAGTGTAGTCACCACCGATGGTGTAGTTGGTGACGTCTTCAACGGTACCGGCGTTGGTGGCATCGTCGTTGGCTTTCTTAGCGAAAGTACCCATGCCGCCGTCGTCGAAGCCGTACTGGGCTTTCAGCATGAAGTTACCCAGAGGGTACTTGGCGGAAACGGTGTAACCGGTGGCGTCGATGCTGGAATCGGCAGTCTTTTCGCTGTCCTGGTAGATGGCGGCCAGAGCCAGTTCGCCAACCTTAACCTGACCGGTGATACGGTAAGCAGTCAGGCCCTTGATGCCGTCAACGTAGCCGGCACCAACGAAGAACTTGGCCTTCTTCAGCGTCTTGTCGCCGTAGCCAACCATCAGGGCGAAGTTGTCGCCTTCTTCGACTTTATCAGTACCAGGAATATCATTGGTATTGTTGTCGTCTTCCAGGATGTAGGTGGCTTTACCAGAGAACAGACCCATGCTTGGCAGGGTGTAGGTGATGCCGTCGGCAACACGATCCTGACCAGGCAGGATCATGGTGATGTCGGCGTTCAGGTTACCGAATGCATCGGCGCCGCCTTCGGAGCCTTTAAAGGCGGTGTCGTTACGACCGAAGACCACTTCACCGAAACCACCGGCCAGACCCAGGTAGGTGTTACGAGAAGAGAAGGTGTCGGCATCGTTGTCGGTACCGTTAACACCGAATTCGGCCTTGTAGACCAGCTTCAGTGCGCTGTTGATCTCGTGAGCGCCTTTGATACCGATGTTGGAAGAGTTGTTTTCCAGCACGGTGCCTTTGTCGTTGGAGGTACCCTGTACGGTGTAACCGGTGTCGGAATCGGCTACGGAGATGTTCAGGTCACCATAGAAAGTAGGCATTTCTGCCATAGCACCAAAAGAAGCTGCTGCGAAGATGGAAGCAACTGAAAGGGCTAGCGTCCGTTTTTGCATGATCATTTTACTCCTGACGATCAATGAATACCCGACCCTAAATTCACATCGCGGCAACATTTAATCCCGCAGAGTAATGAAAGATCAGGCTTTTTAATTATTTTGCGCCAACGATTCTGGCAGGAAGCGTGTGACATGCAACCGTCTTGGGTGGCGTTTTTTGAGTTGGCGCACGTTTTTGGGTGAAAAAGTTGTGAATCTTGCTCAGCATCAACAAACGACCATTTAATTCATTGAATCAATGAAACTATCTGGTTATGGTTATCGGTTCCTCTCTGTGAAAATCTGCGTCTGCATCGGCTCGCTCCGATTGCCCTGTTATACTGCCTGCCTCTGTTTCTGGAATTTCAGCAATGAACGACGATTACCTTCAGCGATTCGGTGGAATCGGCCGCCTCTATGGAGCCGCGGCACTGCAACATTTTTCCCAGGCCCATGTATGTGTGGTGGGCATCGGTGGCGTCGGCACCTGGGTGGCCGAGGCCCTGGCCCGCAGCGGCATCGGTGAACTGACCCTGATCGATCTCGATGACATCTGCATCACCAACAGCAATCGCCAGTGTCATGCGTTAACCCAGACCATTGGTCAGTCCAAGGTGGCGGTGATGGCCCAACGCATCCGTGACATCAACCCGGACTGCAAGGTCAATGAGGTGGAGGAGTTTGTCGACAGCGACAACCTGTTTGAGCTGATTGACGATGGGCTGGATTACCTGGTGGATTGCATCGACAGCGTCAAGGCCAAGGCGGCGTTGATTGCCCATTGCAAGCGGCGCAAGATCAAACTGGTGACCGTGGGCGGCGCCGGTGGCCAGATGGATCCCACTCGGGTTCAGGTGGCGGACTTGGCCAAAACCTATCAGGATCCCCTGGCGGCCAAGGTGCGTAACCTGCTGCGGCGTGACTACAACTTCAGCAAGAATCCGAAACGCCGCTTTCAGGTGGAGTGTGTGTTTTCGGATGAGCAACTGAAATACCCCGGTGCCGACGGTCAGATCTGTCTGGCCAAAGGTGCTGCCGAGGGCCCCAAGGCGATGGATTGTGCCAGTGGCTTTGGGGCGGTCACGCCACTGACCGGTACCTTTGGGTTTGTGGCGGCCAGCCGGGTGTTGATAAAACTGGCGGAAAGGGCCAATCGCGAAGCCTGACGCCAAGGCGGTTTGTCGGGGAGACCCGCCGCCACATATACTTAAACAAGGACATAGAGATCAGGGAGGTGGCATGCTGGGGCGCAGAGGCAGATTCGGATTTATGCTGCTGTTGCTGTGCGGTGCGCCCGGTTGGAGCGTCGCCGCCGGCAGCTCCCCTGAGTCGCAAGAGCAGCCGCAAGAGCAGCCGCAAGAGCAGCCGCAAGAGCAGCCGGAGCCGGAATCCGAGGCGGATCGGCCACAGCTGGATCAACAGCTGCGCTGGTTCGATAAGGCCCACACCCTGTTGTCCGGTTCGGCGCAATCTTCGGCGCTGTGGTTTGATGACTTTTTCGGTCCCAGTGACGATGCCGATCAGGCCAGCAGTCATTTTCGGCTGCGATTGCAGCAGGAGTTTGTCGAGCGCGAAGAGGACGAGTTAAGGCTGAGGGTCTCGGCGTCCTACTACCTGCCAAAAACCTCGAAACGCCTGAAGTTGTTATTGGAGTCTGATGAGCAGGATGACCTGTCCCAGGTCAGTGACAGCCTCGGGGCCGACGTCGACGCCACCACTCGGGCGGCGCTGCGCTGGATTCCGATCAATCTCGACTCCTGGGATTTGTCGGTGGATCTGGGGGCATCGCTCTCTTCGGGACTGACCCCCTTCCTTAGAAGCCGGGCGCGCTACTTTGAGTCCATCGATGACAATACCCTGCTGAAACTGTCTCAGGAGGTGCGGGTGGAATCGGACGATGGCTGGAGCGAAACCTCGCGGCTCAACCTGGAGCGGGTCTATGACGATCATGCCTACCGATGGCAAAATCGTGCCCGCTTCGGCGAGGAAACCGAAGGGTTGGAGTGGGTGACGTCACTGAGTCGCGTGCAGTGGTTGGACGACAAAACCGCCTTTTCCACCTTTATTGCCGCTTCCGGAGCGACCCGGGATGACGGCGACGAGAGTGAGATTCGGCGGCTGGGTTTCACCTTTCGGCGGAATTTTGCCCGTGACTGGCTGTACTATGAGATCGAGCCACAGCTGACCTGGCCCCGAAAATACGATTTCGACACCAACATTGAGCTGCAATTGACGCTGGAGGCGCAGTTCGGTGAACGGCGCCACTGAGGGTTACTGCCGTTGCCGTGCCAGTATGGCGCTGACCAGGGCACTCAGGCCGTTGGCCCGGGAAGGGCTCAGGTGTGCCGACAGCCCCAGGGTGTCAAACCAACCTTCCAGATCCAGCTGAGCCAGTTGCGCCGAGCTCTTGTGGTTGCAGGCACTGAGGATCAGTACCAGTAACCCCTTGATGATTCTCGATTCGCTGTCGGCCAGGAAGTGGTGGATGCCCTGCTCGTCCTGATGGTGATACAGCCAGGCGGCACTTTCGCAGCCGGAGACCTTGGCAGACGGTTGCTGCCAGCGGGGCTCCAGCACCGGCATGCGGCTGCCCAGCTTCATGATGATTCGGTAACGGCCCTGCCAGTGACTCTGGGCCATCAACTCCTTATCCAACTCCGCCTGATCGATCTCAGCCCCCAGGGGGGAGTCGATAAACTGCTGCACGCCGGGCTTAGTCATTTAAAAACTCCGTAATCTCTCGCAACGCCGCGACAAAGGCGTCCACTTCCGCTTCGGTATTGTAAAGGGCAAATGAAACCCGACAACTGCCTTTCAGCCCCAGAGCCTGCATTAACGGTTGACAGCAATGGTGACCGCAGCGCACGGCGATACCGGCCTGATCCAGTAAAATGCCGATGTCCTGATGGTGTTCGCCGTCCACTCGAAAGGAGAGGGCGCCCAGGTTGTCGCCGTCGGCGGCGATGGCTTCGACGCCGTCCAGTGCGTACAAGCCCGCTTTGGCCCGGTTCATCAGCGCCCGTTCGTGGCGGGCAACGGCGTCGGTATCCAGAGACTGGATGAAGCTGAGGGCGGCGCCAAGGCCGATGGCTTCGGCGATGGCCGGAGTGCCGGCTTCAAATTTGTACGGCAACTGGTTGAAGCGACTGCCCTCAAAGCTGACGGTATCGATCATCTCGCCGCCGTATTGGTAGGGCGGCATCTGCTGCAGCAGTTGCTGACGCCCCCATAACACGCCGATGCCGGTGGGGCCGTAACACTTGTGTCCGGAAAAGGCGTAGAAGTCGCACCCCAAGGCCTGCACATCCACCGGCAAGTGGGCCACCGCCTGGGCGCCATCGACAATGGTGATGGCCCCTACGGCTTTGGCGGCGGGGAGCATCCGCTGCAGTGGCGCCTGTTTGCCCAGGGCATTGCTGACCTGAGTCAGGCTGACCACCTTGGTGCGGGGGCCAAGCAGGGATTCATAGGCGTTCAGATCCAGATCGCCGTTTGGAGTCAGCGGAATGGGCACCAGTTTGGCTCCGGTCTGAATTGCCATCTGTTGCCATGGGACGATGCAGGCGTGGTGGGCCCAGGTATCCATCAGAATTTCATCGCCGGGTTGCAAAAGGTGGCTGCCCAGGGAGCGCGCCAGCAGGTTCATCGCTTCGGTCGTACCCCGGGTGAAGATCACCTCTTCTCGTGCTGGTGCATTGAGGAACTCGGTCACGGTGTCGCGGGCGCTTTCGAAGTCGCGGGTGGCCAGATCCGACAATCGGTGTGCGCCGCGATGCACGTTGGCATTGTGACGCCGATAAAAGTGGTTCATGGCATCGAGAACGGCCAGCGGTTTTTGGGTGGTGGCGGCGTTGTCGAGGTAGATCAGTCCGGGCTGAGCCAGGGCCGGGAACTGCTCCCTGAGCCGCGACAAGGAAGGGGTCATGGTCACTCCGAAGGCGAATGTTGGCGGCGAAGGATGACGAATCTCCGCCCCGCTTTCAACTCTGTGCAGCATAGGATATCAGGTTTGCGGTGATCGAACCTTTTTCAATAGCCTTGGTTAATTGATTGTTATCAATGTTGAAACGGTGTGGATCTCTCTGGTCGGAGCTGCTTAAATGACCTTTGGCTCACTGGGGAGGTGGGCGTGACAACAAGGATGACGATAATGAAAAAAACACCTTTATGGATAGCCATGTCGCTGGCGTCCGGCCTGCTGGTCAGCGGCTGCAGTAATGACGATGACCGCCAAGACAACGTTACGCCCGAGCCTGAGCCTCAGGTGACGGTGTTTGCCCCCGATGGCAAACTGGACGCCCGTATTCGCCGCACCACCTACGGGGTGCCCCACATCGAAGCCGATAACATCGAAAGCCTGGCCTTTGGCTCGGGTTATGCCCAGGCTCAGGATCACCTGTGTTTGCTGGCTGATGGGGTGATCAAGGCCAACAGCGAGCGCTCCAAGTACTTTGGGCCTCATAAGAGCATCGATTTCGCCACCGGTCTTCCGCTTGAGGAGGACAACCAGAATCTGGTTAATGACTTCGGCTACAAAGCCCTGGGGGTTCGCGAAGCCGCAGTAAACGCGATGCCGACTCTGGGTGAGCGTTCACGGGCGATGTTGTCCGGCTTTGCCGCCGGCTACAACCTGTATCTGGCGGATCTGGCTAGTGGCGCCGTGACCACGCCGAACCTGCCTTGTGCCGGTCAGCCCTGGGTGAAGCCGATCACCGACGTCGACATGCTCACCTACCTGTTTTCCATTGCTCTGTTGCCGGGTGCGGCCAACTTCCTGGATTTGATCTTCTTTGCCAATCCGGGGGACGGCGACGAGTACCTGCCGCGGCCCGCGGCGACCGCCCTCAATAGCCCGGCATCTAAAGCGATGCTGGCGGACGTACGCACCAAGGCGTTGGCGCGATCGCAGACGCTGACCACCCCGCAGGTTAACCCCATGGACATGGGCTCCAACGGCTGGGGACTGGGGGCCGAGGTGACCGACAACGGCAAAGGGATGGTGCTGGGCAACCCTCACTTTCCCCATACCGGCCAGCTGCGCTTCTGGCAGTCACACCTGACCATTCCCGGCTTCCTCGATGTGATGGGGGGATCGCTGGTGGGGATGCCCGGCGCGGTGAACATCGGCTTTAACCACAACCTGGCCTGGACCCACACCTTCTCCACCGCCGAACACTTCATCATGTACAACCTGGCGTTGAAACCGGGGGATCGCCTCACTTATCTGTTTGACGAGCAAGAGATGGCCATTACCCCTCGTACCTACACGGTGGAGGTCAACATCGGCGGCGGAGTGACGATTCCGCTGGAGAAAGAGGTGTATCTGACGGCCAAGGGGCCGATGGTGGAAGCACCACCTCAGCTGGCTCCCTTTGGTTGGGACGACAGCCAGGCGTTCTTCATTCAGGATGCCAATATGGCCAACACCGATGTACTCGAGCACTGGTCGGCCATGAACTTCGCCACCAACTTGGAGCAATTCCAGCAGGCGTTCAAGGACTTCGACGGAGTGATCTTCAACAACACCATGTACGCCGATGATCAAGGTAACGCCTTCTACATCGATGACTCCACTGTTCCCGGGCTTAGCAGTGATGCCGAAAATGCCATCTGGCTGAGCCCGGACATTCGTGCCGCCAGAGAGAGTGCCGGTTTTACCATTCTGCCCGGCGATGACTCCATGTTTGCCTTTGACGCTCCGGTGGCTTACGACCAGGCGCCGAAACTGCTGCGTCAGGATTTCGTTCAGAACTCCAATAACTCCTACTGGATCACCAATCCGGCTTCCCCCATTGAGAACGTATCGCCGCTGTACGGCGACCGCAGGGTAGAGCAGAGCCTGAGAACTCGAATGGCGTTGACCTTGATGAACGACGCCCGCGGTGACGATGGCAAGTTCAGCCGCCAGGAGGTGGAAGCGGCGTTGATGTCCAACCGGGCTTATCTGGCCGAATTGGTGTTGCCACAGTTGCTGGAGCAGTGTGAGGCCCAGGGCAGCACCCCGGTGGTGGTCAGCGACAGCCTCAGCGTCGATGTCTCCCCCGCCTGTGCCGCGTTAGCCAAGTGGAATGGGGCCCAGAATCAGGACAGCGTTGCCGGTGCCCTGCTGAGGGAGTTCGGCTATCGCTTCGACAGCGAGGCCCACCTGGATGTGCCTTTTGTGTACACGGATCCGCTCAATACCCCGAATACGCTGGCGGCCGACGGTTCCGCACTGGTGGCGTTAGCGGCAGCCAGTGCCACCCTGACCGACAACGGCTTTGCCCTGGATGCGCCGCTGGGCAGCATGCAGTTCGTGGAAAAGTCGATGCCTGACGGCAGCGCTTCTGGTGCTCGTTTCCCCTGGGCCGGAGCCAACAACCGTGAGGGCGGTTTCAATGTGTTTGCCTACTCCAATGAAGCCAACGATGACACCCTGCTGCCACAGCATGCCTATCCAGCTGCAGTGGACGCGGTCACTGGTGCGCCGACGGCGTCTGAATTGACGACCGAAGGCTACCATGTGCGTTACGGCTCCAGTTGGATGATGGTGGTGGGCTTTGAGGAGCAGGGGCCACAGGCGCGGGGATTGCTGACTTACTCCGAGTCTAATAACGCCCTGTCTCCCCATTGGAACGATCAGACTCAGTACTACTCGCAGAACACCGCCCTGCGGCCGTTGCTGTTTACCGAGTCCGCCATTGCTGCCGAGACGCTGTCGGACATCAGCATTCAATTGCAGAAGTAACTCGGTGAAATCGACATTCAGGGCCTCTCGATGAGGCCCTTTTTTTGGCTCACTGAACGGCGTTATTTCCCACGGCGTTGTTTCCCACGGCGTTGTGCGACCCGGTTCACGAACCTGACTTCCCGCCGCCCTGTTTGCAGAATTCCGCTCGACCTGATCAAAACATTTGGCTATTTTGCCAAGTGTTGAATCTATTTATCTGGATGAGCGTATGTTATCGACCACTCCCGACTGTGACCGCCTGCATCAGCGTGCGGCGGTGCTCAAGGCTCTGGCCCACCCGACCCGGCTGTGGCTGGTGGAGCAACTGCAGCAGCAAGAGCGCTGTGTGTGTGAGCTGATGGAGGAGGTGGATGCCGACATCTCAACGGTTTCCAAGCACCTGGCTGTGTTAAAGCAGGTAGGGCTGGTGGCCGTGCGCCGACAGGGCAAACAGCGCTACTACCGGCTGACAACCCCCTGTCTGATGTCGATGTTCCACTGCATCGAACGGGTTATCGATCATCGCTCGCCACTCACCAAGCAAGAGGAAGCATCATGAAAGTTGAAGTACTGGGATCCGGTTGTAAGAAGTGCAATACCCTGGCAGAGCTGATTGTTGAGCGGGCTCAAGCCCTGGCGATTGGCATTGAGTTGGTCAAGGTCAGCGACATGGCGGTGATTCTGGAGTATGGCGTAATGTCCACGCCGGCCATTGTCATCGACGGTGAAGTGAAAGTCAGTGGCGGTTCGCCGACGGCGGCCGAGATCGACGCCCTGTTGCAAGCACGCTAAGCCGTCGGCAAGAGGTGGCAGTTATGAGAGTGATCCAAGCATTGCTGGTGGTGGCATTGTTGTCCGGTTCGGCATGGTGGGCCTGGACTCAGACCCAGCCGACGTCGGTTGCGGCCGCGGCGGTGGCGTCTCCGAACTACCAATTGGGGCCGAATCAGCATCTGACGGTGTACTACTTCCATGGCAGCGCCCGTTGCACCTCCTGCGTGACCATCGAGCAGCTCACCCGCGAGGCGGTGGAGCAGGGGTGGCCTGAATTGGTGCAGCAAGGTCAGGTGGAGTTGCGCAGCATCAACGTCGATCTGGCGGAGAATCGGCACTACATCGATGACTTCCAATTGGTGACTCGCTCGGTGGTGGTGTCTCTGGCGCAATCGGGGACTGAGCCAAGGTGGCGCCGGCTGGACTCGGTGTGGCAGCTGTTCAACAACCGCCAGGCCTTCTTTCAGTACCTGTACGGCGAAACCGGTCTGTTGGTGACCGGAGCGCCATCATGACCGCATTGATGCTGGCGGCATTGAGTGCACTGTGGTTGGGGGTTTTGACCTCGGTCTCCCCCTGTCCACTGGCGACCAACGTCGCCGCGGTATCCTACCTGAGCCGTCAGGTATCCAGTCCCCGCAGGGCGGTGCATCAAGGGCTGGCCTATGGCCTGGGGCGAACCCTGAGTTACCTGGCCTTGGCGGCACTGCTGTTGGGCGGCGCCTTGTCGGCACCGGGATTGTCACAGTTTCTGCAGTCCAACATGAACATGATGTTGGGCCCGGTGATGGTGCTGGTGGGAGTGGTGTTGCTGAACTGGCTGCGGCTACCGCTGCCGTCCATGGGGTTGTCTGAGTCTCTGCAGCGGCGCCTGAGTCAGGGTGGCTTGCCGGGGGCGATGGCACTGGGAGCCTTGTTTGCTTTGTCGTTTTGCCCCACTTCAGCGGCGCTGTTTTTTGCCTCATTGCTGCCGTTGGCCATGGCCCATCAGTCGGTGCTGATGCTGCCGGGCATGTACGGTATTGGCACCGCTCTGCCGGTGCTGGGGTTTGCCATGATGGTGAGCCTGGGCACGTTGCAACTGGCGGCGGTTCACCAGCGTATTGCTCGGGCGGAGTTGCTGTTGCGGCGGCTGTCCGGGCTGCTGTTCCTTGGGGCCGGTTTGTATTACTGCTGGGTGTATTTAACCCCACTGATAGGGTGAATGATGTTGTCACTGTTTACTGAGTTAGCGGATTGGCTGGTGTACCAACTGCTGGGGCTGTCTGAACAGACCCGGCTGGGCCAGGCACTGCACTTTTTTGTTGAGGACACCAGCAAGATATTGGTGTTGTTACTGGTGATGATCTACGCCATCGCCCTGGTACGCGCTTCGCTGGATGTGGAGCGGGTCCGCCAGTACCTGGCGGGTAAGAGCCGCTTCAGCGGCTACGTGCTGGGTTCGAGTTTTGGCGCCATTACCCCGTTCTGTTCCTGCTCCAGCATTCCGGTGTTTCTCGGCTTTACCTCCGCCGGCATTCCGGTGGGCATCACCATGGCATTTCTGCTGACCTCGCCGTTGATCAATGAGGTGGCGGTATTGTTGTTACTGAGCCTGTTGGGCTGGAAGTTAACCCTGCTGTACGTGGTTATCGGCCTGGTGATCGGCATGCTGGGAGGCTGGATTCTGGACAGCCTCAAGGCGGAGCGTTGGTTGCAGCCTCTGGCGGCGAAAGCCTATGCCATGGGGCAGGACCAGCCTCAATCCCAGCCGGTTCAGCCTCAGTCCAGGCCCTCAATGACGCTGGCTCAGCGCCATGAGTTCGCCACCTCAGAGACGCGAGAGATCGTCGGCCGGGTATGGAAATGGGTGATCATTGGCGTCGGCATCGGCGCCGGGCTGCATGGCTTTGTTCCGGCGGGCTGGCTGCAGGCCAACCTGGGGGACGGCCAGTGGTGGTCGGTGCCATCGGCGGTGCTGCTGGGGATTCCACTGTACGCCAATGCCACCGGGGTGATTCCGGTGATGGAGAGCCTGCTGCTGCAAGGGGTGCCGCTGGGCACCACCCTGGCGTTCTGCATGAGTACGGTGGCGGCCAGTTTTCCGGAGTTTGTGATGCTGAAGCAGGTGATGCAGTGGCGGTTGCTGGCGCTGTTGATGCTGATGCTGCTGACCGCGTTTACCCTGATGGGGTGGCTGCTGAATCTGGCGTAGCCGTGGCGGCGACCTGGTACAGTTCCGGGTGAAGAAACGGAGCCAGCAGCATGCACAGGGTGTCGCTGTAGACGCGGGTTCGGTCCACCAGGTTGTTGGTGAGTATGCCCATGGCACCGCCTTTCTGGCGAATGTTGTGGTCGTTGAACAGTTCGTCCATCAGTGGCCCCAGTTCTTCGCCCTGTTCCAGTCGTTGACTGATGACCTCCGGTAGGGGCAACAGCCCGGTGCGACCGATCTGAGTATGTTGGCCATCGCTGATGGCCACATAGGCAAAGGTGAAACCCTGACCGTGGATGCGGTCATAGCCGCCTTCGAACGACACATACAGATCCGCCGCCATCGCCTTGGTGGCATCGAGGCGGTTTATGGCGCCGACCCGGGTTTCGGTTTCACCCAAGGGTTGCTCATCCACGCCGGAGGGGACACTGACCCCTTGAACCTGCCACTGGCAATCCGGGTAAGCCGCTTGCAGGGCTTGGGTGGCCGCGTTGACTTTCACCGGGTTGCGGGAGGCAACAATGAGAGTTTTTTGTACTATTTGGGTCATCGTCGATGCCGTCAAAGAGGGAATGTGACACAATAGTCGACAATCTAATCAGTGACTTCAAGTATTATGATCTACCTTCTGTATTTACTTCTTGGTGCGTTTGCCGGCGTGTTGTCCGGCTTGTTTGGCATTGGTGGTGGGCTGGTGATCGTACCGGTGTTGCTGACCACTTTTAAACTACTGAACTTCGATCCTCAACTGACCATTCACATGGCCCTGGGCACCTCCCTGGCCACCATCATTGTCACCTCGATGAACTCCATGTGGGCCCATCATCGTAAAGGCGGAGTGGATTGGAAAGTGGTGCTGACCATGGCGCCGGGCATTGTGGTGGCCGCCTATCTCGGCGGGTTTGTGGCGCACCTGCTGGACGCCACCGTGCTGGCGTACTGTTTTACCGGCTTCATTACCCTGGTGGCCATCAAGATGTGGTTCGGTCTCAAACCCAAGGGCCAGCAACCGTTTCCCGGTGTGGTCGGCCTGAGCATTTCCGGCATCGGCATCGGTTTTCTGTCAGCCATCTTCGGCATCGGCGGCGGGACCATCAGCGTGCCTTTGTTGTCGCGGTTTGGACTGGAGATGCGCAAAGCGGTGGGAATCTCATCGGCTCTGGGGTTGCCCATTGCCCTGACCGGTGCCCTCAGTTACGCCATCAGTGGTTGGAATGCGCCGGGTCTGCCGGAGATGAGTCTGGGCTACGTGTATCTGCCAGCCTTCATCGGCATCGTGCTCACCAGTTCGGTGTTTTCCCGGGTGGGCGCTAACCTGGCCCACAAGCTGGATCCTCGGTTGATGCAAAAGAGCTTTGCCCTGCTGCTGGTGATCATTGCGATAAAGACTTTGCTGACCAGTTAGTGGTTGGTGTAAATGTTGTAACTTTATTACATATGAAAGTTTGAGACTGGGCCGCTGTGGCCCAGTTTTTTTATCTGATCGAATTACCTTCGTCACAAGAGTAACCTGATTCACCCGTTATTTAACGGCCTTATCGCCATTTTAACCCTTCAATTACAATCAAATTAGCCATATTCATGCGGGCATGCGAAAGATCAATGCTGTGAGCTCGCTCACATCAGAAAATCATGTTTGAGAAGTGAATCACATTTAGTTTGTAATAAATCTATATATTTGCCCTCGCTAACTCGAACACTCATAGGTGATTTTTCATGCAGAACCAAAACACTGCAACTGCCACTGCGACCAATACCAAAGCGGTGGGCTATACCAAACAAGACCTGACCTGGTCACTGTCCATGTTCGGCACCGCGGTTGGTGCCGGCGTCCTGTTCCTGCCGATTCGCGCCGGCCTGGAAGGCTTCTGGCCTCTGATCGTCATCGCGATGCTGGTGGGGCCAATGACTTACCTGTCTCACCGTGCCCTGGCGCGTTTCGTCCTGTCCTCCAAACGCAAAGACGCCGACATCACCGATGTGGTGGAGGAGCACTTCGGTAAGAGTGCCGGCCTGTTGATTACTTTCCTGTACTTCTTCGCCATCTACCCCATTGTGTTGATTTACGGTAATGCCATTACCAACACCATCGACAGCTTCATGGTCAACCAGTTGGGCCTGGAGTCCATGCCTCGCTGGATTCTGTCTGGTGCGCTGGTGGCGATGATGATGGGCGTGATGATTCTGGGTCGTCGCCTGATGCTGAAAGCCACAGAATTGCTGGTGTACCCTCTGGTATTCATCCTGTTTGCCATGTCCATCTACCTGATCCCGGACTGGTCCACCGCCGCCATGAGCACCGATAACATCCCGGCCATGGGCGACCTGCTGACCGTGGTCTACCTGACCATTCCGATGCTGATCTTCTCCTTTAACCACAGCCCGGCGGTTTCCTCCATGGCGTTGGCGCAGCGGGAAGCGCACGGTGACGATGCGGTTGCCAAGTCCGACATGATTCTTAAGCGTGCGTCTATGATGCTGCTGGGCTTCGTGATGTTCTTCGTCTTCAGCTGTGTACTGGCGCTGTCTCCGGAACAACTGATGGAAGCCAAGGCTCAGAACCTGCCGGTATTGAGCTACCTGGCCAACGAATACGACTCGCCGCTGATTTCGGTCATCGGTCCCCTGGTGGCGTTCCTGGCGATCTTCTCCTCTTTCTTTGGCCACTACCTGGGTGCCAAAGAGGGTCTGGCTGGCATCGTGAAGAAAGCGGCACCGAAGGCGGTTGAGAGCATGGGTGAGAAGACCTTTGACAAGGCTCTGGTTGCGTTCTTCTTCTTCTCCGTATGGGGCGTGGCCATCATCAACCCATCGGTACTGGGCATGATTGAGTCCCTGGGAGCGCCGTTCATCGCTGCCATCCTGTTCCTGATGCCGATGTACGCCATCAAGAAGGTGCCATCCATGAAGAAGTACGACGGTGCACTGTCCAACATCTTCGTCACAGTCATGGGCTTGGTGGCCATCTCTGCCATCGTTAAAGACCTGATTTAATCAGCGTCCCCTGACTCTGCAAGCCGGAGTCGCAAGACTCCGGCTTTCTTATTTTTACAGAGGTTTTCTTCATGTTCAGTGTTTTCGATATCTTTAAAATTGGTGTAGGCCCATCAAGCTCCCACACTGTGGGACCCATGAAGGCCGCCAAGCAGTTTATTGATGAACTGCGTGCCATGGATAAACTGCGTGAGGTGACTCGCATCAGTGTCGATATCTATGGCTCTTTGTCTCTGACCGGCAAAGGCCACCATACGGATATCGCGATCATTATGGGTCTGGCGGGCAACAGCCCGGAAACCGTCGATATCGATGGTATTGCTGATTTCATTCAGCGGGTTGAGCAAACCGAACGTTTGCCAGTCGGCATGCATTGCCATGTGGTGGATTTCCCCCGAGAGGCGGTGACCTTCCACAACCACGCGCTGGACCTGCACGAGAACGGCATGAGCATTCATGCCTTCATCGGTGAAGAGACCGCCTTGTCGAAGACCTACTACTCCACTGGCGGCGGCTTCATTGTCGACGAAGAGAATTTTGGTAAACCCGCTTCCAACCTGAAGCCGGTACCGTACTCCTTTACCGATGCCGAAGAGATGTTGAGGCAGTGCCGCGAGACCGGCATGAGCATCTCGGCACTGATGATGGAGAACGAGAAGGCCTACCACAGCGAAGCCGACATCCAGGAAGGCTTTGGCCGAGTATGGAACGTCATGCGCGAGTCCATCGAGCGTGGCTGTGGTACCGAAGGCCTGCTGGCCGGGCCACTGAAGGTACCGCGTCGGGCGGCGGCACTGCATCGGCAGCTGATCGCCAATGAGCGCAACAGCAACGATCCCATGAGCATCATCGATTGGGTCAACATGTTTGCCCTGGCGGCCTCGGAAGAGAATGCCGCCGGAGGCCGGGTGGTGACCGCCCCCACCAATGGTGCCGCCGGTATCATTCCTGCGGTGTTGGCGTACTACGATAAGTTCATTGAACGTGTGGATGCCCAACAATACAGCAAGTTCTATCTGGCGGCCGGTGCCATCGGTGCCCTGTACCAGATGAACGCCTCCATCTCCGGCGCCGAAGTTGGCTGTCAGGGTGAAGTGGGGGTGGCCTGTTCCATGGCGGCGGCCGGTCTGGCTGAGCTCATGGGCGCCAGCCCGTCTCAGGTGTGTGTGGCGGCAGAGATCGCCATGGAGCACAACCTGGGACTGACTTGCGATCCGGTGGCGGGCCAGGTGCAGGTTCCCTGCATCGAGCGTAACGCCATTGCCTCGGTGAAGGCGGTCAACGCCACCCGAATGGCGATGCGTCGTAATTCGGATCCCTGTGTGTCTCTGGATAAGGTGATTGCCACCATGTATGAGACCGGTAAGGACATGCATCCGAAGTACCGCGAAACTTCCCAGGGGGGATTGGCGATCAAAGTTCTGAACGTTTGCTAGCGCCAGTGAACGCTCACCAAGCCGGCTTTCGAGCCGGCTTTTTTGTGCTGGCTTATCGTTGGCTCAGTATCAGCAACTGGTGATCGCTGCTGGCGTCCATGCTGGCAATGATCGACGCAGGCAACCGCCGCTGCAGTTCCCGAAACCAGGCATCGGCCCGGTGCCCACCCAGGCGTAATTCGATCAGGCAGCGACGCTCGCGGCAGATGGGGGCATGGGAGAAGGCCTGATCCATCGGTCTCGGAATGGCCTGGTTTAGCCACTGAGGCTGAGCCCAGTCTCCCCATTCCTGATCAGCGTAAAAGTGCTGCCAGCTGCGGCGGTGAGCCGGGTTGCTGTCCTCGATGGGAAAGGCGGGGTGCAAGCGCTGAAATCGGCTCGGAGTGCCCTGACGGTCGTCGGCCTGATAGACCCAGCCTTGCCAGACAAATTGGGGGCCCATGCGTTGGTACTGAGCCAGCAGCGCCTGACGGTCGATGGCCTCAACCGGGAACGGCTGGTTGCCGTCGTGGTGCAATGAGGATTGGGTCCACATCAGGGTGTCGCCATAGGTCGTAAGAACGTCCATGGCAGGGGCAGAATCGGGTTTCCACAACAGCAGAGCCGCCAACAGCGGCGTCAGCCAGATCAGGGTTATCAGGCTCTGGGATCGCATCTCTCACTCCTTGAGAATGGTCACCCCTATTGTAGGAAGGGCGGACTAGGACTTGGTGTTTTTTCCAGCAATAAAGGCGGGGACATTGTCTGCCGCCATCGGCCTTCCCAGTTGAAAACCCTGACCGAAGTGGCAACCCATGTTGCGCAGGATCTCAATCTGTCGAATGTCATCGATGCCTTCGGCGTTGACCTTCATGTTGAGGGCGTTGGCCAGATGGACAATGGCCTGAACCACATCCCTGGCCCGCTGTTCGGTGTGTACCTGGCAGGTAAAGCTGCGATCGATCTTGACGATGTCCAGTGGCAGGCGATGCAGGTAGTTCAGAGAGGAGTAGCCGGTGCCGAAATCGTCCATGGCCAGGCGCACTCCCAGGCGCCGGATCTGTTTCAGCACTATCGAGGCCTGCTCATGCTGGCCCAACAGCGAACGTTCGGTGATCTCCAGTCGCAGCGACTCCGGCGGTAAGCGGGTCTCTTTCAGGATCGAGTTGATCACATCCAGGCTGTTCTGGCGCGAGAACCACTCGGAACAGAGGTTGACGCTGACACTGATGCGCGCCATGCGAGGGTACTTGCGTTGCCAGTCGGCGAACTGCTGACAGGTTTTCTGCAGTACCAGCCGATCCAACTCCAGGATCTGGCGGGTCTCTTCCATCACCTCGATGAATTGAGCGGGCAGCTGCAGCCCCTTGCTGGGGTGGCGCCAGCGCACCAGTGCCTCAAAGCCCACCAGTTGCTCATTGTCCAGACGCCACACCGGTTGATAGTGAATCTCAAACTGATCCTGTTCGATGGCCCGGGCCAGCTCGGTCTCCAGTCGCAGTCGCACCTGTGCCGCCTGGCGCATGGTGCCGGTAAAGACCACCGGCTGGCGGCCACCCTTGGCCTTGGATTGGTACATGGCAACGTCGGCATCCCGCAGGATCTCCTGAGGGCTGTTGTAGGCGTCGTCACAGTAGGCGATGCCGATGCTGCCACCGCTGTAGATCTCTTCGTTATTGATCAGGAACGGCTGCGACAGCATCTTGTGAATTCGCTGGGCGGTGATCATCGCATCCTGACTGTCATGCAGGTTGTCCAGCAACACGGCAAATTCGTCGCCGCCTAAACGGGCCACGGTGTCACTGCCCCGCAGGCAACGCTTGAGCCGGGTCGACACCTGCATCAGCAACGCGTCGCCGGTGAGATGGCCGAGGCTGTCATTGACCATCTTGAAGCGATCCAGATCCAGGTAGATCAAGGCGTAGTTAAAGTCGGCGCAGCGCTTTCTCTGGGCAAACAACTGGTCCAGACGTTCCAGCAACAGTGCCCGGTTGGGCAAGCCGGTGAGGTGATCATGAAGGTTGTCGTGGCGAAGCTGGCTCTCGATGCGTCGCCGTTCGGCGATCTCGTGTTGCAGGGCCTGGGTGCGCTCGTTGACCGCCCCTTCCAGTGCCTGCTGGGTTTCTGACAGGCTGCGGTGGGCCTGTTGAATGATGATCACGTTGGCGATGTGCTGCGCCAGATAGGACAGCATCTGCAGATCGTCATCGCTGTAGCGGCCGACCTGATGGTAATCCTGTATCACCACCGCGCCGATGACGTTATCGTCGTTGATCAGCGGCGCGCCCATCCAGGACTGGGCGCAGTGGCCGATTTCATGGGCCAGGCCCTCATCAATCAGTGCCTGGCGTTGCTGGTAATCCAGCAGCAGCGGCTCGGCCCGTTGCAGCAGGTACTCGGTGAGGCCGTTTCCCAGGGGCCGGCGCTTATGCAGTTTGTGCTGGAACTCATCCACCATGTAGGGGAACTGCAACTGACGGCGTTCCTGGTCCATCAGGGCGACGTAAAAGTTATTGCAGGGAAGCAGGCGCTTAAATTGCTGATGAAATTGTTGGCACAGTTGATCCAGGGGCAACAGTTGCCGGCTGAGGCTGGCGATCTGATGCTGAACCGATAACAGGGTTTTTTGCTGCGCCAGTTGCCGATCCACCTGTTGCTGCTGTTGTCGCAGCTGTTGCAGTTGTTGGCGGACCGAACGGGTGTGCAGGGCCTGCTTCAGCAAGCCGGAAAACTGTTTCAGCAGCCGTTGGTCCTGCTCGCTGTAGCGATGTTTGTCGGTGCAAAATACCACGATGGCACCGCTGCCATTGTCGGCGTCACACCAGGGCACGCCGAGCCAGGCCTGGGGCTTGGGGGGCGTCAACTGGACCTGCTTATTCATCTGCCGGGCCACCAGTTCGGCCTGGGACAGATTCAACGGGCTGCGCCCTTTCATCAGGTAGTTCACCAGGCCGTCTTCAGCCAACAGGCTGTGGGAGTCCAGATCACTGCCCTTGTACCTCAGCTGTGGGGGCTCGCCTTCGATAAGCAGAAAATGGGGCGCGTGCAGTTGTTGCTGCAGCCATTGATGCAGGATGGCAAACAGCGGCTCCGATGGTTGTTCCGGCACACTCAGCTGAGCCAATGCTGCGATCATCGGCGCATTGTCTGCGGTGGAGGGGAGCGGCGAGAGCGAAGTCAGCATCGGCGTTGTAGTGAAGATCTTAAAGCTATCATTATTTTGCGCCCATGATGCCACTTTCTCCTTAATGTTGCCAAGCGAATGAGCGACTAAACTTTAAACAACATTCTCGCTAACTTCGACGGGGGGGAGATGCCTCTTCATTTTTGCGGTTGGTGCGCGCGTCCGACGCCTCATCAGCCGGGGGCGGTGTGTCACCGCCTGCATCTGGTCATGACGTTGATGACCCTGGGAGGATGGAGTTTTGTCTGGGCCTACCTGGATTGCACTGCCTGTCGTTGTCAACGTTGCGGGCTGGGGTGCGGCTTACCCTTGCTGGGGTTTGCCGGGGCCTATTATCTCAGTTTGGCCGAGCGCCGACGTAGCTCCCTGGCGCAGTGGCGTCCGTAAAACCCTGATCCTGGTCAGTGACCGCCACCGGGATGAATTTTGATCACGTTTGTGTCCATTTGAGCAGTCCTCGAAGGGGATTTTTTGCTAGAATCCTTCGCGGTTTTACCCTCCCTACATAAAGAACGAACCGATAGGAATTCTATGTCTACCTCCCGCAATCCCTTGGCCGGTATCTGGTGCAAGTGGTCATCTGTGCCCCTGTGGTTGAAAATTCTCACTGGCATGCTGCTCGGCATTGCCACTGGCGTTGCCATGGGCGAATCTGCCGAATACCTCAAGCCCATTGGCTCCCTGTTTGTGAATACCATCAAGATGCTGATCGTACCTTTGGTATTTTGTTCGCTGATTGTCGGGGTGACCTCGATGCAGGACACTCAGAAGATGGGTCGCATCGGTTTGAAGTCCTTTGTGTTTTATTTGGGAACCACCTCCATCGCCATCACCATCGGATTGGCGCTGGGTTACCTGCTTGAGCCCGGTGCCGGAGTGCAGATAGCCGGTTCCATGGAAGCGGGCGCCAATCTGGCCAAAGAGGCGCCCAGCCTGGCCGAGACACTGGTGAACATGATCCCCACCAATCCCATTGCCGCATTGGCTCAGGGCAAAATTCTGCAGGTGATCGTGTTTGCTGTGGCGCTGGGCATTGCCCTGGTGTTGATTGGCGATCATGGTAAACCTGCCATCAAGTTGTTTGAGTCCCTGGCTGAAGCGATGTACAAGCTCACCGACATGGTGATGAACCTGGCTCCCTATGGGGTGTTCGCCTTGATGGCCTGGGTGGCCGGAAAGTACGGCCTGGATGTGTTGCTGCCGCTGTTGAAAGTGATCATCGCCGTGTACCTGGGCTGTGCCCTGCACATCTTCGGCTTCTACAGCTTGGTGCTGG
Organism: Ferrimonas kyonanensis DSM 18153; assembly: GCF_000425405.1. Classification (GTDB taxonomy): domain Bacteria; phylum Pseudomonadota; class Gammaproteobacteria; order Enterobacterales; family Shewanellaceae; genus Ferrimonas; species Ferrimonas kyonanensis. Next base: position 507,442 of record NZ_AUDJ01000001.1, read on the forward strand.
CTGGCTTGTCCCGCATCAGCCCGATTCATTTCTTCCGCACCATCTCAGAAGCGATGGCGGTGGCTTACACTATGTCCAGCTCGGCCGGAACCCTGCCGGCCTCGATGAAGTGTGCTAAGAAACTTGGCGTCAACAAAAGTATCTCCAGTTTTGTGCTGCCGCTGGGCACCACCATTAACATGGATGGTACGGCTCTGTACCAGGGTGTCTGTGCCCTGTTCGTGGCGCAGTTGTTTGGCATCGACCTGACTTGGGTCCAGTACCTGACCATCATCGTTACCGCGACCCTGGCCTCTATCGGTACTGCCGGGGTGCCGGGTGCCGGCCTGGTGATGCTGACTCTGGTGTTGACCACCGTTGGCTTGCCTCTGGAAGGGGTGGCGTTGGTGGCGGGCATTGACCGGGTGCTTGATATGGCCCGCACCGTGGTCAATGTGTCCGGTGACCTGGTGGCGACCACTGTCGTGGCTCACTCCGAAGGGGAGATTGGCGAAGCGACCGAGGTTGAGGCCGACGCCGAAGCCGCTCGCGTTTAAGCGGCGTCGCAGTCACAACAACCCAGCCAATTGGCTGGGTTGTTTGGTTTTAGGGCCGTTCTATGGTTGCCTTGCCAATGATGGGATCAGGGCGCTCGATAGGATCAGGCCGGCTCCGAGCAAGGCGGGTGTGTCGGGCTGCTCCGAAAACCACCAGTAGCCGAACGCCATGGCGTAGAGGATTTTGGCGTACTCGACATTGGCAATGACATTGGCGGGTGCCAGCTTGTAGGCGCTGACGCCGAGCCACTGTGCCAACGAGGACAGGAGGCCGACGCCCAGTAACATCATCCACTGCGCAGGCGTCGGCCACTGCCACTGAAGCAGCGCCGGAATCAGGGCCAACAGGCCGACAAAGACTGCTTGGTAGGCCAGCAGTGTCAGCCTGGGTTCGGTTTGCGCGATACGGCGGACACAGACAACGGCGACCGCAGCGCCGATTGCCCCTGCCAGTCCGGTGGCGGTATAAACCAGTGCCGTTCCCTCGAAATCGGGCTTAACCACCAGCATGACTCCGGCAAACCCGATCAGCAGGGTTAGCCATCGGTGGCGAGACACGGCCTCTTTCAGCCACAGACGGGCAATCAGGGCCACAAACAGCACCTGGGTGAAGCCAAGAGCCGTGGCATTGGCCAGCGGCAGGTGACCCAGGGTCAGAAAACCCAGAGACAGGGCGGTAAAGGCGCCGCCGATACGGGCGACATGCAATCCCAGGTGGCGTGGTGTCAGCAGGCTGTCCAGGGCGTTCAACATGGCGGGCGCCAGCAAAGTCATCAACACCAGTTGCCGGACGAACAGGATCTGCAATACCCCCATGGTTTGCTCGCTCAGTACGCGAACCAGTACCCCGACGACCACAAACAGTGCCGTGGAGAGCAATGCCAGGCCGATGCCCTTGTGGGCATCAGACTGGGGGGAAAGCCGTTGATGAGTAAGTTGAAGCAGCGCCGCAGAGGCAGAGAGGAAGGGAGCCATGACAGACCTCAGTGATGAATGAGGCCGGCAGTCTGAACCCGCACGTTGTAGACAGGTCAAGGGCGGGGTTGGCGGCGGTGTTCAATCCTGGCTGCGTTGGCGAATGGCGCGGATTTCGTCTTCATCGATGTTCAGCGACTCCAGAAACTGTTGGTGGCCTTGCGGCTCCATGCGTTCAAATTGTCGGTGCCAGTTACGCATCTCCCGCTCGCCCATGCCGGCGGCTTGCATGATGTGGGTCCAGCGCGATTTGGTCAGTCCCTGTGGCTGCAACAACTGTGGCGTTTCCAGCAGGGTCATGATGGCCCGCTGCTGTTGTCGCAACACCTGAATCTCCCGCTCCAGCGCCGTAAATTGATCCTGCAGAGTTTGCTGTCGGTTGGCGGCGTCCGGTTGTGCCAATAACGGTGCCAGTTTGGCCACCGGCAGGCCAAAGGAGCGGTAGGCCAGAATTTGTTCCAGGCGCGCAATCTCCTTGTCACCGTACCAGCGGTAACCGTTACCACTGCGACTGGCGGGGGACAACAATCCCTGCCGTTCGTAATACAGCACCGCGGTACGGGACAAGCCGAATCGCGTTGCCAGTTGAGAAACCGTGAGCATGGCTGCCTCCAAATGTCAGTGTAACGACCAGTATTAACCCTATACCAATAGACGGGTCAATGAAGAGTCTCGTCTTGAATGCTGGAAAATAGAGTATTTAGTTCAGTTATTTATTTGTTAACCCCAGGTGAAATCGACCTGTAATCACTCGTTATGTAAACAATCTCTAATGTCTTTTTTTCTAACAAAAGCTGAGATGCAAACTTTTGAATAATAGTAATTAAGTTCATCGTGTTTGCGGCTTGCATGGGTCATTTTCGGCCCACAATGCCCTGTTTAAATTGGGGGTATTTTGACGGTCTGGGCGAGGGCGCTGTCGCAGCCGGTTTTGTAAATTGCAGTTTGGATTTGAATCATGATAACTAGGCAAAGTGATGGTTTTGTCACGGTTTTGATGGGTGTGGAGTAACGCCTTTCACCGCGGCGGAACCCGGTTATACCAATAACAATGATGTAGATGGAGAAGCTGTATGGGACGACTCGGATTGATGGGCAAGATGCTGCTGCTGGCTTCGGTGCCTTTGGTGATGACCATGGTGGTAGTGACTGCCAGCTCCGTCTATTTTAAATCGCAGACACTGGAGCAGCAGGTTGCGACCTTTACCAAGGATCTGCGTCAGGAAAAGATCAAGCAGGTTCAGGATGCGGTGACCATCGCCATCAGTACCGTGCGTAATCAGATTGCCGCACACCCCGGTGAGGCGCCGCTGGCGGTGGTTAAGGATGCCCTGGCGGGCATCGAATTCGGTGACGGGGGGTATTTCTTTGTCTACAACATGGAGGGGACAGTGCAGTTTCATGGTCTAAAGCCACAGACCGTGGGGCAAAACCAGTTGCACCTGACCGATCCCAATGGCACCCCCTTCATTGCCAACCTGGTGGCGGCAGCGAAGCGGGGCGGGGATACGGCGTCTTACTTCTATCAGAAACCCGGTGCCACCGGCCTGGTCGAGAAGATCAGTTACGTTAAGCCCTTGACTGAGTACGGTTGGTTCCTGGGTACCGGTGTGTACGTGGACGAGATCGAGGCGGCCGTGGCGTTGTTTCGCAGCGAAGCACAGGCCATGGCGGAGGAGGAGACCCTGATCAACACCCTGGTGTCGCTGGGGATCATGGTGCTGGCGGTGGTGGCCATCGTGGCGGTCTCCAGAAAGACCGTCGAGCCAGTCAATCAGATGCTGGCCAATTTGAGGGAGATTGCCCAGGGCGAGGGCGATCTGACCAAGCGCTTACAGGTAAAGGGCGACGATGAGATTGCCCAGTTAGGACTGGCCTTCAATCAGTTTACCTCCAAACTGCAAGACACCATTCGTGAGGTGGCGGAGGCCACGGTGCAGGTGGGGCAGGCGGTGGACAACATCAACCAGCAAACCGGCACCATAACCCGTCAGTTGTCGGTGCATAACGATGAGACCGAACAGGTGGTGACGGCGGTCACCGAGATGAGCACGGCCGCCGCCGAGATTGCCGGTAACGCCAACCAGGTGGCGGAAGCGACTCAGGCGGCCGCCGACGATGCCGATACCGCACAAGACAAGCTGGGGCACTCGGTCAGTGCCATCAACACCCTGGTGGGAGAGGTGGACCTGGCGGCTCAGCACATCGACCGCCTCAACGCCCAGTCCACCCGAATTCACAGCGTGCTCGGGGTGATTGGCGACATCGCCGAGCAAACCAACCTGCTGGCGTTGAACGCCGCCATTGAGGCGGCCCGGGCCGGCGATCAGGGCCGCGGATTTGCGGTGGTGGCCGACGAAGTGCGCGGCCTGGCCAGCCGCACTCAGACCAGCACGCTGGAGATCAAAGAGATGCTGGATGAGTTGCATCAGTCGGTGGCCAAGGCGGTGTCCACCATGGACAACAGCCAGAGTAACTGCGAAACCACCGTCAGTGCCTCGGGAGAGATCACCACCAGCCTGACGGCGGTGTCGGGGGCGGTAAACGAGATCAACGACATGACCAGCCAGATCGCCACTGCCGCCACCGAGCAGAGTTCGGTGACCGAGGAGATCAACCGCAACATGGTGTCGATTCGGGACATCGTCACCGAGCTGGTGTACGCCAGTGACGAGTCGGCGCAGATCTCCGAGCAGCTTGGGGCCTCGGGCCGTAAGCTGAGTCAGCTGGTGGGGCAGTTCAAGGTGTGAGCCTGAACGTCAGCCATAAAAAAACCTGGCCGTGGCCAGGTTTTTTTGCGGGCAAGCGAGGTTACAGACCCAGCTTCTTCTCCAGGTAGTGGATGTTGGTGCCACCGTGCTGGAAGTTTTCGTCAGCCATGATTCGCTGCTGCAGCGGAACGTTGGTCTTGATGCCGTCCACCACCAGCTCACGCAGGGCGTTTTTCATGCGGGCGATGGCGATGTCGCGGTTTTCCCCATAGGTGATCAGCTTGCCGATCATGGAGTCGTAGTGCGGCGGCACCTTGTAGCCGGCGTAGATGTGGGAGTCCCAGCGAATCCCCATGCCACCCGGTGGGTGGAAGCGTTCGATGTTGCCCGGAGACGGAATAAAGCTGTCCGGATCCTCGGCATTGATGCGGCATTCGACCGCATGGCCACGAACAATCACCTGCTCCTGAGTGATCGACAAAGGTTGGCCGGCGGCGATGCGCAGCTGCTCTTTGATCAGATCCACGCCGGTGACCATCTCGGTAACCGGGTGCTCCACCTGAATTCGGGTGTTCATCTCGATGAAGTAGAATTCGCCGTTTTCATACAGGAACTCAAAGGTGCCGGCACCACGGTAGTTGATGTCGATGCAGGCTTTGGCGCAGCGCTCACCGATGAATTTACGCATCTCTTCGGTGATGCCCGGAGCCGGCGCTTCTTCAACCACTTTCTGGTGACGGCGCTGCATGGAGCAGTCGCGCTCGGCCAGGTGGATGGCGTTGCCCTGACCGTCGGCCAGAACCTGAACCTCGATATGGCGGGGGTTTTCCAGGAATTTTTCCATGTAAACCATGCTATTACCGAAGAAGCTGCCCGCTTCTGATTGGGTAATGGCAATGGCTTCCAGCAGTTCACTTTCCTGACGGACCACTCGCATGCCGCGACCACCACCACCACCGGCGGCTTTGATGATCACCGGGTAGCCGATGCGCTTGGCGATCTGAATGTTGGTTTTGGCATCGTCGCCCAGAGGGCCATCGGAACCGGGAACGCAGGGAACGCCGGCCTTTTTCATTGCGGTAATGGCCGACACCTTGTCGCCCATCAGGCGAATCACTTCCGGTGACGGGCCAATAAAGATGTAGCCACTCTTTTCTACCTGCTCGGCAAAATCGGCGTTTTCGGCCAGAAAACCATAGCCGGGGTGAATGGCGATGGCATCGGTCACTTCGGCGGCAGAGATGATGGCCGGAATGTCCAGATAGCTTTCGGTTGCCGGGGCACGACCGATGCAGATGGTTTCATCGGCCAGCAGCACGTGTTTCAGATCCCGATCGGCGGTGGAGTGCACCGCCACGGTTTTGATCCCGAGTTCGCGACAGGCGCGCAGAATTCGCAGAGCGATTTCACCGCGGTTCGCAATAACCACTTTGTCCAACATGGCGAATTCCTTACTCGATGATGAACAGAGGTTCGTCGAACTCTACGGAGTCGCCGTTTTCGATCAGGACCTGCTTCACCACACCGGCTTTATCGGACTCAATCTGGTTCATCATCTTCATCGCTTCAATGATGCACAGGGTGTCGCCGGCAGCAACGGTATCGCCCACTTCGACGAACGGCTTGGCGGCCGGGCTGGCGGCGCGGTAGAAGGTACCGACCATGGGCGATTTTACCGCGTGGCCATCGGTAGCGGCCGGGGCGGCGGCTGCCGGGGCGGCAGCGGCTGCGACCGGAGCGGCGGCAACCGGTGCCGGCGCTGGCTCAGCCACCGCGTAGGTGGCTGGGGCCACAGGGGCGTTGCCAGTACGACAGATGCGTACGGATTCTTCACCTTCGGAGATTTCCAGCTCGGCAATACCGGATTCCTGCACCAGTTCGATCAATTTTTTGATTTTACGAATATCCATAAGGGTTCTCTTTTTAAGCTCTGTACGTACTAGCCAGCACGATTCAAATAGTTAACCGCACTTTGCAGTGCAAATTGATAACCGTCCGCACCCAGTCCGCAAATCACTCCAACGGCGACGTCGGAAAAGTAGGAGTGATGACGAAATGCCTCCCGGGCATGGACGTTAGATAGGTGTACTTCGATAAAGGGCGTGGATACCGACAACAACGCGTCCCGCAGGGCAACACTGGTGTGGGTAAAGGCAGCAGGATTGATGATGATAAAATCCACCTCGGTTTGGTGAATGGCATCGATCAGTTCCGCCTCGGAGTTGCTCTGGATATGACTCAGGCTAAGCTGATGATTTTCGGCGGATTTGGTCAGACCAGTTACGATGTCATTCAGGGTTTGCTGCCCGTAATGACCCGGCTCCCGGCGACCCAACATGTTCAAATTTGGGCCATTTACCAGCAATATCCGCTTTTGCTTCGCCATTTTGCGCCTATCCTCTGCGAAAAAGTATCTAACTTCGGACAATGTTAATAAGAGCCAAAGTAGCTTACTTAGTTCCGCCCTAGAAAGTGGTTTTTTCCCATTATAACGACATCAATGAAAATGGCAGCATTTTACTGGTCTAATCACGTGAGATTGCCACAGTGTTTCTCTGGTTCAAGGCGATTATTCTGGCTCAGTCGTTGCCCGGTGCGCGGCGCATCTGCTTGCGCTGGCTGTGCTGCTTTTTGTTGTCGAGGCGTTTGCGGACACTGGAACGGGTCGGGCGGGTTGCGTGGCGGGTTTTGGGGCGAAATGCGGCGGCAACCAACAGGGTTCGCAGACGCTCCAGGGCGTCCTGACGATTCATCTCCTGGCTGCGATGTTGCTGTGCCTTAATCAAGATCTTGCCACCGGCAGTGATGTTGGCGTGGGAGCGGTTGTCCAGAGCCTGTTTATAGCTGTCTGGCAATACCTTGGAGTGACGATAATCGAACACCAGTTGAATCGCCGTGGACACTTTATTGACATGCTGTCCCCCTGGCCCGGATGCCCTGATGGCTTGAAATTCAAGCTCGTACGCTGGGATGGTGAGGCGGTTGGAGATCACTAGCATGGGGCACGACACGGTTGAGGGCGAAGTATCAGTATACCAGTTTGCGCTGGCCACAGGGTTTCAGCCGCAAAAAAGGCAGCAATGAGATGCTGCCTGTTTGAATGGCGGAGTGGTTAGCGGGCAGATCAGTCTGCCAACAGGGCCGTCACCGCCCCATTGCCGATATAGGCTTGATACGCGACCTGTTGATCGTCTTGTTGAATGGTAAATTGTGGCTTTTGGGCGAAGGCCTTAGCGTCCTTCAGGTGATAAGGAATGTCGGCGTTCAGGTTGTAGTTGGATTGGCCGTCGGCGGTAAACACCACATAGATGGGCTTAGAGACCACGGTTTCGTGCAGGTTGCGGTGCCCGATATAGGGGTTGGCGTAACGTAGGGTGACCACTTGCTTACCCGCGTCCAGACTGAGATTGCTGGCATGGACGGAAACCGGCTGGCCATTGACGTCGGTGGCGTAGAAACCCTTTGGCAGTTGCAGAGAGGTTGCGGATGCAGTGGCAGACAACACCAGAGCTGCGGCCAGAGTGGCCAGAGGCAGTTTGCGCATATTGATACTCCTTCCTTCATTCAGCGCCTGTGGCCCTGCCGGGAAACCCCGCAGGAACCGGAGCGTCGCCCCGGGGCCAGTGACAATCCGGTCATTGGCCGTCGCCGGGAGGGGGTATTATGTAACGAATCCCCCTTTACGACTTTGCTTATGTTTTACCATTAGGTTGCATAAAAGTGAACTCTTGCCCGAGTATATCCGGCAAATCAAATGTTAAATCTATACAAAATGCTGCCAGGTGGCGATTAAAAGGTAGGATCTATAAAATCCGTTGTGCTGGGTCGCAGCACTGCGGGTGACTGAGCAGGAAAAAAGTGACATTGTTCTAAATTTTAACATTTTCTGTTACTTTCATCGCCTAATTCGCTGGGGGATAATCAACAGCGCCACCGTTTTAAGGGAACTCAGAGTGAAGGCATTACGGATCCTCGCCGGACATCAGGCCCGGGAGCAGATTGCGCAGCACGGTTTGCAGCCGGCTTTGTTTGATCGCTTTATTGCCGCCAGCGGCGGCCCTAAGTGGCTGCCATTGGCCGCCCTGGACCGTCATCTGCTGACTCGGTGGGTGCCACAGGCGCAGCCGATGGAGCTGTTGGGTACCTCCTCCGGAGGCTGGCGCTGTGCCGCCCTGTGTCATCCCCAGCCGGAGGCGGCTCATCGGCGTCTGCAGCAGGCGTACATCAATCAGCGTTATGAGCAGTACCCGAGCGAGCAGGAGGTTCGGGACAACTGCCTTGGCATCATCGAGGCTTTGGTGGCCGAAGTCGGATTAGCGGCGCTGTTGGCTCAGCCGACGCGAACCTTGAATCTCATCGCCTGCCGCTGGAAAGGGATGCGCAATCACAGCCGTCCCCGACAGATGGCGAATCTGGGCCTGACGGCACTGGTGAATCTGATCAGCCGCTCCGGCCTGGAGTTGCTGTGGGAGCGCTGGTTGTTCTCGGCCGGTGGTGCAGCGTTTGAGCCTCTGGGCGGGCTGACCACTCACCCGGCCAGGCTGACGCCCGCCAACCTGGAAGCGGCTCTGCTGGCCACCGGCAGCATTCCAATGCTGTCGCCGGGCGAACTGGATATCGATGGTGCTCGACCCGGGCGCTACATGGACGGCGGCATCACCGATTACCACCTGGATTTTCCAGTGCTCGGCCAGGGAAAGTTGGTGCTGTACCCCCATTTTAACCCCTTTGTACTGCCGGGTTGGTTCGACAAATCCTTATCCTGGCGCCGTGCCGGGACCAATCTCAGTAATGTGGTGCTACTGGTGCCAAGCCCCGAGTTTGTCGCCAGTCTGCCTGGGGCGCGAATTCCGGATCGGGGCGATTTTAAGCGTTATGATAATGAGCAGCGCATCGCGTTGTGGAATCGCTGCTGTCAGCAGGGACAGGCCCTGGTGAATGGGTTTCAGCAGGCGGTGGCCGAGGGGCAGCGGGTTGAAATCGAAAAATTAGATTAACGGAAGCGAAGATTACCATTTTAAATCTAAATGATAATTGTTATTATTTGGTCATTCGCCATTATCTCAATGAGGCCATGACCATGATTAAAACCCTGAGCTTTGCCGTAATGCACTTTTCCATCGCTTTTACCCTGGTGTACTTGCTGACCGGAAGCTGGACGCTGGGCGGGGTGGTGGCCATCGTCGAACCCCTGGTGAACACCGTGGCGTTTTATTTCCATGACAAGTTCTGGAAACGGCTGGAGTTGCGCCGGCAGGGGACAACCCTGCTGACCGCCTGAATATCGTCCCAGCATTCGAAACCCAACCGCCCTAAACAGGGTCTAAACTAGTGAGAGACCAGCGGGCACCGGCTTTTGGTTTCTGTTAGTTTTCAAACCTCCGGCGCTCGAGTATGCCCCCTGTGGTTGGCTGGGAGTTTGGTATGCGTCGAATCATCGTGGCACTGTTACCCATCGATAGTCCGGTATTGCCCCAGGGGCGCCGCGAGCTGAGGATGGTTACGCCCGGCCAAAGCCGGGTGGTCGCCGAACATTTTCGCAACCAGTTACCTCTGGTGGCTTGCGTGCAGCGTGAGCAGGGCCACCCGCTGCCCTGTTATCCCATCGCCTCCGTAGTTGAGATTCTCGACTTTCACCAGCTGGAAGACGGTTGTTTGAGCGTGGTGGTGGAAGGTCGGCGCAAGTTTACCGTATCCCAGGCTTGGGCCGAGCCAGACGGGGTGTGGATGGGGCAGGGGTTTGTGATGAACAATTGGCCCTCCCTGCCGATGTCGCCACGATTCGAGCTGCTTAGCGAGGCGTTGTTGAGGCTGTTTGATGCTCGGCCCGAACTCGGCGAACTGTACGCCGATAAGCGTCTAAGCGATGCCTGTTGGGTCGGCCAGCGGTGGCTGGAGATTCTGCCGTTGCTGGAGCAGGATACTCAGGAGTTGCTGCAGTCGCCGGATTGTCACCGAACCCTGAATTTCATCCTGTCGCTGATCATTAAGCCGGAGCTGTATTCATTTCCTTCCCGATAGCGTCGCTGTAACCCTTCAGGCGCAAGTTTATAACTCTTTGCCAAACTTTACGTTTCCAAAAGGCACCTATACCAATGGATCGTGTCTACTAGTAGCAGGCTTATCCACTTTTATGGGAACGGAACACAATGAAACACTGGCTTGTCTCTCTGCCGGCTTTGGCGTTACTTCTTGGTTGCAGCAGTTCGACGGAACGGCTGCCGCCCCAGGAGTATTTCTCTTTTGAACAGGGGCAGGACGGGTATCTGCATTTCTCGCTGTTCATCGAAGGCATGGGGGGCAAGGGAGAGCGTCAGGCTGCCCGAAGTGGTGCTAAGCGAGGTGGCAAAGGGGGCGGCGGTCGAAATGGCGGCGATCAGCCACCGCCGGATTCTCAATCCGATCGTCAACATGATCAGCTGGCATTAACCGGTCGGTTGGCCGAACGGGTGGATCACCACCTGAAGCTCAATGGCTTGTGCGATCAGGGCTATGAGATTGTCGAACAGCGGCGCTTGTCTCAGGGCGTCGCGATACTGGGAGAGTGTCGATTATGATTCGATTACGATGGACCATGGTGTTTGTCATTGTGCTGGCCCTGGCAGCCAGCGCCCGGCTGTTAAGCCAGGCGCTGATGTGGTTGGGTTAGAGCACCCCATCCAGGTGTGAGGCGAAGCGAGCGGCTTTCATAAAGCCGGTGACCCGCTGCTGGGTCAACTCCTGCCCCTGGGCGTCAAAGAACAGAATCGTTGGCAGACCCAGTACCTGGTAGTGTTCCTGAACCGCGATGTCGATGGCGTCATTGGCAGTCATGTCCGCCTGCAGCAGCACCATCTGGTCGGTGCGGGCCACCACTTCCGGCTCCGGGAAGGTGTATTTTTCAAACTCTTTGCAGGCGATGCACCAGTCGGCGTACAGATCCAACATCACGGTTTTACCCGCGGCATTGGCCTTGGCCACCTCCCGATCGATGTCTTCCAGACTCTTAACTCGAATAAACTCGGTGCTGTGATGGGCGCTGCTGCCTGGGGTGGCTTGCAGCTGGGTAACCACACCATAGCCGCCATAGCCGATGGCACCCAGCAGGGCTACCGCCAACACCGCATAGCGTCCGGTCTGCATCAGACTGAAGCGGGTTTTGCGGTTCTCGTGCAACAGGTAGGCCACAAAGGCCACGCCCCAGACGGCCCACAGCAGGTCGGCCACCAGGCCGGTCCAGATTCGGGTCAGCATCATGATGGACACGGCGATCAGCAGGAAGCCAAAGGTGTGCTTGATGATGTCCATCCAGGCACCTGCCTTGGGCAGCAACTTGCCGCCGGAGGTGCCCAGCAACAGCAGCGGTGCCCCCATGCCCATCGACAGGGCGTACAACGCCAGGCCGCCCAGCATCAGGTCGCCGCTCTGGGCCACGTAGATTAGGGCCCCGGACAGCGGCGCGGTGGTGCAGGGAGAGGCCACCAGACCCGAGATCAGGCCCATGATCAGCACCCCAGTAAAGGAGCCCCCTTTCTGTGAATTGGAGGCCTGATTGAGGCGATTTTGTAGCGACGACGGCAGCTGCAGGTTGTAAACGCCAAACATCGACAGCGACAACACTACAAACAACACCGCCAGGCCGATGAGAATGGCCGGGTGTTGCAGTGCCGCCTGGTACTTGAGTCCGGCCGAAGCCACCACCAGTCCCAGGGCCGAGTAGGTAATGGCCATCCCCTGCACATAGGTCATGGACAGGGCAAACGCGCGCCCGGTGGACAGCTTGTCACCCTGGCCGGCGATGATGCCGGTGAGAATGGGGTACATGGGGAAGACGCACGGGGTAAACGCCAACAGGATGCCGAGGCCGAAGAAGGTCAGCAGCACCAGGCCCAGGTGGCCGTCGGACAGCAGCGCCGCCAGGCTGTCTTGCTCGGTGGCGGGCGCCGCCGGTGCCGTTTGGGCGGCTGCGGCAGGAATGATGATGCCGTTGTTGGCGGCCACCTCTGACAACAGAATGGTCTGGCGGGTTGGCGGGTAGCACAGTACCTTGTCCAGACAGCCCTGATAGGTGATGGTCAGTTCGGTGTTGTTGGCCGCCTTCTTAATCGGCACCTGCAGGGTGACTTGATCAAAATAGACCGGCTGCTCGCCAAAGAAATCATCGAAATGGGAAGTGGCCTCAGGGTAGAGCGGTTCACCGACCTCGACATTGCCTTCAACCTTTACCGTAAACCGCTCCTGATACAGGTAATACCCCTGTTCTGGCATCTCCCAGCTGAGTTCCAGGACATTGTCTTGCTGGGAAAAGTTAAACAGGTAAGCCTGATCCACCGGCAGAACCTGGGGCTCCTGGTTCAGGAAGGAAAAGTTGGCGGAAGCGGTTAGGCTCACGAGGAGCAGTGTCGCCAGGGCAAAGAGTCGCTTTGTCATTGTCAGTGTAATGTCCAATAATCGGTGTAGGGGCGGTTACCCGTACTTCGGGCAGCAGCCAGCGCATCTGCATTGTCAGTGCCATTATGGCCCGTTTGGGTGGGCTTACTGTAAAGGATCCACCCGGTGGCTGCATTGATAAATGTAACAGTGCATGAACGCCGACTTGAAAATAGACCGGGGAAACCCCATTTGAGTTTCTAACAACAACCGTATTTGTGAGGCCTGTGTGGTTTTTTATCTGTTTCTGCTGTTTGCCATCATGCCGATCATCGAGATTTCGGTACTGATTCAGGTTGGCACCGCCCTGGGGGCGCCGACCACCATCGCATTGGTGCTGATCACCGCCGCGGTGGGGGCGTCTCTGGTTCGCAGCCAGGGGCTGAGCACCCTGATGGAGGTGCGCAATCGCATGAACCGCGGGGAGCTGCCCGGTACTCAGATCATGGAAGCGATGCTGTTGGCGGTGGCGGGCGTATTGCTGGTGACCCCTGGCTTTGTGACCGACTTCTTGGGTCTGTTGGTACTGACTCCGCTGACTCGCAAGCGTTTGGCGACCTGGCTGTTGAGCCGGGTGCAGGTGCGCACCGTCCATAGTCAGGGGTTCGGCGCCGAGTTTCATCAGCAGCAAGGCCCGTTCCAGCAGTCTGATCCGTTCCAGCGGCCTCAGCAGCCCAAGGATCTGGATGGCAAGTCCACCATTGAAGGTGAGTATGAGCGTAAAGACTGATGAACAGCCTGCGGCTCAGTTTATCAGGTCATAGCCAACGGCCATCTTGTGGCTTGTCAGTGGTTTGTGGTCCACTGTGCCGGTCTCTTCGGTGGTGGTCATGGACAGGACAGCCATAGGCCGGAGTGAGACTGCACCTCTTTTTCGAGTACGTCACCTTGGGTCGAGTTAGCATTTGAACCGGACGTGACCAAAAAGCCGATACCCCAGGGTATCGGCTTTTTCTTTATGGCGATGGCGTTTATTGCGGCTGTGGGGCGGTGACCGAAGCGGGCTCACACACCTTGGTGGCCAGGTGGTAGCAGGCGACGCCCATCACCAGGTTGGCCAGACCTATGCCGGCAAAGGCGCCTTTGACGCCGAACAGCCAGCTGCCGATCATGGTCATGGGGATCAGCATCAGGAACAACCGCACCATGTTCAGGCTCAGGGCCGTCATCGGGCGGTGATAGGCATTGAGTGCCAGCACAAACAGGATAACCACGCCCAGAGTGCCGTAGGCCAGCGGCACAATCTGCAGGTACCAGATCAGATAGCCCTGCACGGTTAAGTCGTCACTGAACAGAGCGGCAATCTGGCCCAAAAACGGCAACACCAGCAGGTACAGCAGCAGCTGTGACACCAGCACGAAGCGAATGCTGCCCATCAGTGCCTCTTTGGCCCGGCGGTAGTGGCCGGCACCGAGATTCTGGGCAATAAAGGGCATCAGGGCACCGCACAGGGCCGTGACCACCACCAGCATCAGGGCCTCGATGCGGGTTCCGGCGCCAAAGGCGGCCACCGCCTTGGTATCGATGCGGGCCAGTATGGCCAGAATCAGTGCATTGGCCAGCGGATTGAGCAGATTGGAGATGGCGGCGGGGCGGGCAATGTGCAGCAGTCTGCGCCAGTGCTCCAGCAGGCGCTGGCAAGGGCGGGCCAGCAGCTTGTAACGCCAGCCGAGCATCCAGGCGGCCACCACAAAGGTGATGATCCACGACAGCACCGTGGCGATGGCCGCCCCTTGCATCTCCAGTCGTGGAAACGGTCCGATGCCGAAGATCAGCAGCGGATCCAGAATGGCATTGACGATGGCGGCCACGGCGGTGACGATGGCCGGGGTTCGAGTGTTGCCGGTCGCCCGCAGAGCCTGATTGCCCACCATCGGCAGCACCAGCAGACCGATGCCGAAATACCACACCAGCATATAGTCATTGATCAGCGGCAACATGGTGTCGCCGGCGCCCAGCAAAGTGAACAGCGGCCGGATGGTCATGGCGCCGGCTGCGGCGATGACCATCACGATCAATCCGGCCAGCATCAGGCCGTGGGTCAGAAAGCTGCGCGCCTGAGGCAGGTCGCCCTGACCGAGGAGCCGTCCCATGTTGGCGCTCATGCCCGCGCCCATGCCCAGGGCAATGGAGGAGATCACCATGGTCACCGGAAAGGTCATGCTGATGGCGGCCAGAGGCTCGGTACCCAGTTGACTGATGAAGTAGGTGTCGGTCAGATGGTAGAACAGCAGGCTGAGCACCCCCAGCAAATTAGGCACACTCATGCGCAGCAGAGTTCTGCCGATGGGAGCGGTTAATAGGCCGTGCGTGTTATACATCCGGTAGGTCACATTCGTTGCGGTGGCGCGGGTTGGTCGGGGGCCTATGGTACCGTCCCCGGCCGAACGGCGCAAAGCGGGGCGAGCAAAATTCAGACATCGGTTGAAACTTTTTTCGCGCCGACGGCAGCCTGGTTTGTCGATGACGGGAAAAAAATCTCCACCCGCCCCTTGTGTTTTTTCCGCCGCCGCCCCATATACAGAATCAGAACGCAGCTAAGCTGCAGAGAAATCACAGATTTGATTTTAGACGGAACCTTTTAGGAGAGATCACAGATGAAGATTCGTCCATTGCATGACCGGGTAATCGTTAAGCGTACCGAGCTTGAGTCCAAGTCTGCAGGTGGCATTGTGCTGACCGGCAGCGCAGCCGAGAAATCCACCCGCGGTGAAGTCGTGGCTGTTGGTAATGGTCGCATTCTGGAAAACGGCGAAGTTAAGGCCCTGGACGTGAAGATTGGCGACGTTGTCATCTTTAACGAAGGCTACGGCGTAAAGACTGAGAAAGTGGACGGTGAAGAGGTCCTGATCATGTCTGAAGGCGACATCCTCGCCATCGTTGAATAAATTCACTCTGTAGAATCAAGATTTAGAAGGGAAAACGGAAATGGCAGCTAAAGACGTAAAATTTGGCAATGACGCTCGCGTAAAAATGCTGGCGGGTGTAAACGTACTGGCCGACGCAGTGAAAGTCACCCTGGGTCCAAAGGGCCGTAACGTGGTACTGGACAAGTCCTTCGGCGCCCCGACCATCACCAAAGACGGTGTGTCTGTGGCCAAGGAGATCGAACTGGAAGACAAGTTCGAAAACATGGGCGCCCAGATGGTGAAAGAGGTTGCCTCTAAAGCCAACGATGCCGCCGGTGACGGTACCACCACCGCCACCGTTCTGGCTCAGTCCATCGTCAACGAAGGCCTGAAGGCCGTTGCCGCCGGCATGAACCCAATGGATCTGAAGCGTGGCATCGACAAGGCGGTTGTGGCTGCCGTTGCCGAGCTGAAAGAGCTGGCCGTTGAGTGTAAAGATTCCAAGTCCATCGCTCAGGTGGGCACCATCTCCGCCAACTCCGACGTTGAGATTGGTGAGATCATCGCCACCGCCATGGAGAAAGTGGGTCAGGAAGGCGTTATCACCGTGGAAGAGGGTCAGGCTCTGGAGAACGAGCTGGACGTGGTTGAAGGCATGCAGTTTGACCGCGGCTACCTGTCCCCTTACTTCATCAACAACGCCGAAGCCGGCACCGTTGAGCTGGATTCTCCGTTCATCCTGCTGGTGGACAAGAAAATCTCCAACATCCGTGAGTTGCTGCCGATTCTGGAAGGCCTGACCAAAGCGGGTAAGCCGCTGCTGATCATCGCCGAAGACGTGGAAGGCGAAGCCCTGGCGACTCTGGTTGTAAACAACATGCGTGGCATCGTTAAAGTGGCTGCTGTTAAGGCGCCTGGTTTCGGTGACCGTCGCAAGGCGATGCTGCAGGACGTGGCCATCCTCACCGGTGGTACCGTGATCTCCGAAGAGATCGGCCTGGAGCTGGAAAAAGCCACCCTGGAAGATCTGGGCAGCGCCAAGCGCGTGGTGATCACCAAGGACAACACCACCATCATCGACGGTGTGGGTGAAGAGGAGCAGATTCAGGGCCGCGTCGGTCAGATCAAGGCTCAGATCGAAGAGTCCACCTCTGACTACGACAAAGAGAAGCTGCAGGAGCGCATGGCCAAGCTGGCCGGCGGTGTTGCGGTGATCAAGGTTGGCGCCGCCACCGAAGTTGAAATGAAAGAGAAGAAAGCCCGCGTTGAAGACGCCCTGCACGCAACCCGTGCGGCCGTTGAAGAGGGTGTGGTTGCCGGTGGTGGTACCGCCCTGGTTCGCGTGGCCTCCAAGCTGACCGAGCTGAAAGGCGACACCGAAGAGCAGAACGTCGGCATCAAGCTGGCTCTGCGCGCCATGGAATCCCCACTGCGCCAGATCGCTTACAACGCCGGTGAAGAGTCCTCGGTTGTGGCCAACAACGTTAAAGGCGGTGACGGTAACTACGGTTACAACGCCGGTAACGATACCTACGGCGACATGGTTGAGATGGGCATCCTGGATCCAACCAAGGTAACCCGCAGCGCCCTGCAGTTTGCTGCCTCTGTGGCCGGTCTGATGATCACCACCGAAGCCATGGTAACCGAACTGCCGCAAGACGCCGCACCAGCAGCCCCAGACATGGGCGGCATGGGTGGCATGGGCGGCATGGGCGGCATGATGTAATCCCCCGCTCTAGCAGCAACAAAAAACGCACGCTTCGGCGTGCGTTTTTTTATGCCTGAATCTCAGAGCCGGGTGACGTGCTCAGGCAGCCAATTTCTGCTGCAACAGGTGTTGCATGCTGCGGCGTTGGCTCTCGGTCCAGCGGTCCAGTCGCAGAAACAGCTGCCGGCCGTGGTGAGTCAGGCTCAGAGTGGTGGTGGCATCGATGCCCCTGGCTCGGGCCTGCAACCCGCCGTGGCCATAGGCCAGTTTCAGTCGCAGCAGATCGTGGCAATGCGCCGAGCTGAGGCACAGCGCCCGGCCCTGGTAGCAGGCACGTTGTATCGAGCGGTAGTGGGTGAGCAGGCACAACATCCTGGCCTGCTCGTGCTGACACAGTGCCTCAGTCATTGGCGCCCCCCTGGGACTGGGGGGGCGTCTGAGGCTGGCCGGAGTCGGCAGTGCCGAAAATGGGCCACAGGGCGCCAAAGGTGGCAAGGGTCAACAGTACGGCACCGGGCAGTGGAATCATAGTCAGCCTCCTCGAAGCAATTGTCGATCGAACCTGCGATCCCATTGTCGGTGGGCAGGCTTGATTGCTGCTGAATTTGGGCTGAATTGCCGCTGAACCTACGCTCAATACAGAAGTGGCGGCCAGTGTTTTGTTGATTGTCGATATCCGTTATCTAACCCCAGATCTAACTTATACCACCGCCGTGACCCGCCGCAAAGGCGGCATTTTTCCGGCTTTACTTTCACTTTTATGATCTCTAGCCTGCAATTGGCGATTGAGTTAAGTTGCTGATTTTTAAGATATTTATTATCTACAAATGCACTAATTCAATTACTGGATATGTGAATTCAAGAGTTAGGAGAGCAGTTGATGAAAGTAGACAGACGACAGGCAATGGGCAAGATTGTGGGGCTGGCGAGCATGGCCGTTGGCAGTTCGGCAGTGTCCTCGTCGATTTTTGCCGCCGAAGGTTGCCCGGTGGAAACCGGTTCTGGCCTGGGCAGTAACGGCATGGCGGATCTGGGGGCGCATCTGCTGGAGTACGTGGCGCTGGATCCTATGAGTGTGGCTCGCCGGGCCTACGAGGGCTACCGGCGTGGCGGCTGCATGTATGGGGTGTTCAATGCCCTGATTTCAGAGTTAGCGGATCGTGGTCACGGGGACGCCTGCCATTTTGCTGCCATCCCGACCAATCTGGCGGTGTATGGCGGAACGGGCGTAAAAGGGTGGGGAACCCTGTGCGGATGCGTGAATGCCGCTGCCATGGTGATCAACGTGCTTTCCGGCATCGATCAACAAGCGGTGATCAATGCCGTGTATCGCTATTACGAGAAAACGCCGATGCCCCGCGGCGATCAGGAGTTTTTGACCGCCATTGGCGCGCCGTTCTGGCGAACCAATGATGGCACGCCGCTGGGACCGGAGCTGATTGGCCAGTCGGTGGCCAATTCGGTACTGTGTCATACCTCGGTGTCTCACTGGTCCAGTACCAGTAAATTTGGTTCTGGTCATGATGCCAAGCTGGAACGCTGTGCCCAGGTAACGGCCGAGATCGCCTTCATCACCTCGGAGTTTCTGAATCAATCACTGAGCGGAAGGTTGGTAGCAGAAGGCCATGCTGAAAGTAATGATGAGTGCGGCGCCTGCCATCAGCCGACGGGTCGGGAGCCGGAGACCTACATCGGCCCGGATGTGAAGTCGAAGATGGAGTGTCAGACCTGTCACTCCTCCCATGAGCAACTGTCGGCACTGCCTAAGCATGCCGATGCCGGTGAATGCCAAGTGTGTCATAACTGAGGCGGGCTAGAATGCGTAACCAAATGATTATCGGGGCGTTGGCACTGTTGCTCAGTGGTTGTGGCTCCGACAGCAACAGCGGTGATGGTGGTGTCGAGGTGGATCCCAGTGTCACCTTGGATCAGGCTACCAGTATTGTGTTGACGGTGGACGCCGCCGAGCGCGACAGTCTCACTTTGAAGTTCCGCCTGGCCGATGAGGAGGGGGTGGCCATTACCGATGCCGGTCACAACCTGGAGATTGTTTACCTGGAGTTTCCTGGCGACTACGACTCGTCGTTTTCGATTCCCTGGCACCGGGCTCAGCAGTATCTGTGTGGTGACAATGGCAGCGGTTGCGCCGGCGAATTAAAGGAACTGCAACCCGGCTCCTACAAATTTACTCCCAGTATCGAGCCGGAGCCGGATCAGTGGTTGCCATACCTGAAGTTCATCATTCGGGTGAATGGCGCCCTGGCCAGCAATCCACCACAGCTGTTCGATTTTGATGATCAGTAGGGTGTCACTGAGCCGATCCTTTGGGGTCGGCTCGATGAGGGGGCCAAAGAGTGTGGTCTTGCTGGTCGCTCAGGCAGCGCTCAGGCGCTGTCCCAGGGTGGTCGCCAGTCGGGCGGCAAAGGCCTGATCGGCGCCGTGATGAGCTTGTAGGTAATACTTCAGTGGTTTTTGGGATTGGGTTTCATTGAGCCAGATGTCGGAGATGTTCATGCAGGTGAGTCCGGTGCGACTCTGTAGCGTTGATTGAAAGGCGGTGCCGGCAACCAGGCCGATGCTGTTGCTCTCCTCGACGTGATCGAGCAGCAAATCGATATCGGAAATCTTGAGGGCGATCGAGATGGACAGGTTCTTTTGGTCGGCGATGGCCTGCAATCTTTGTATTCTCATTTCGTCCATGGCGTAATTAGAGATCGCCAGCTTATAACGAAGAATTTGACCCAGGGTAATATCAGCGTTAAATATGGGATGTTCTTGGTTGGCAACGAGAAAGTACTTGCCTACTGCGGCAATTTCATAATGGGCGATGCCATCTGTTGGCGAGGGATTAATGGAAATACAATAATCAATATTTCGGTTTATTAATCGCTTCTGAGATTCCGCTGTCCAGGAGTGAATTTCAAATGCAAAGTGATTATTGCCTTCGCAGGTTAGCTCATTCAGACAACTCAGCAGCGGCCGGTGAAAATGCTCCTGAGCGCAGATGTTAATGCTACCTTGCTCGTTGTTAGACAGCTCCATGGTTCGAGCCAGTGCTTGGTAGTCTGCCACCAACTGCTTTGCCTGAGGGTAGAGGCGGTCGGCGATCCGGTTGGGTTTCATGCCATGCTGGTGACGGCTGAATAGTTCGTCATTAAAGGTCTTTCTGAGCATGGTCAGGGTACGGCTGACTTTGGGTTGAGTGGTGGCCAGGGTGATCGCCGCCGCCGTGCCACTTTTCTGTTCGTATAATTCAACAAAGACACTTAAGCTAAAGAAATCAAGATGATTGATTATTTTCATTAATAAACTCCAAATAAACGGCGGCGATGAATGTCATTATTCTATCGAATGCCATTATTTATTGAAATCCCGCAATCTAACAATTTGCGCAAATCGGGATTTAGGTTTATTTAGACGGGAATTGCATAATGGATTTGCTGTTTGTGCATATCCAGTGTTAATAAACTTTTTGGAAGGGAAACGTAGAAAGAATTACTCGAACTGAGGAGTGCAATCAGGCCTCAGGGGGTAGCAAACAGTGTGGAGTCACCACAATGCCCGCCAGCGGGGCATTGTGGTGACCAGTCCAGTTAGTTGCCCTGGCACTGACTCTCGCTGAGGGTTTGCTCTGAGTCGCCACACTCGGTTTTATGGGTACCGTTGCGGTAGTTGGTTTGTCGCTGCCATTGGCCGTCGTTGTTATGACTGGTCATGATCTGGGACGGCTGCGACGGCTGATCGCTGAATTCGTTTCTCACTCGAGACCAGTGATCCGCGCCGTGGCCTTGTTCGCTGTAGAAATCCGTGTCGATGGCATCGCGAACTGGACTCAGGTCTGCCGCGGTTACTGTATCGGTTACGCCAATCAGATCGGTAAAGCCACTGTCGTTGCCCGGGTTATAGGTGTGTTCGGTGTAGCTGAGCAGGGCACCGTCCTGGTAGTTTTTGGTGACCAGGGCCTGAGTCACCTCGCCGACAACCTGAGCGGCGTTACAAGATGGCCAGTCCGCCACTTCGGCGTAGAGGGTATTGCGCACGCCGGAAGAGTCTGCCGTCAGGGTTTCGAGCCACTCGCTGATGGCACAGTGATAGTTACTGGTGCCTTTCTCCAGGGTGAGAGTTTGCTCAATGTTGACGCCATCACGTTGGGTGGTCACCATGCTCTCTTTATTATGAAGCTGCAATTTGGTTTCCAGATCCTCAGACATTACATGAGTGATGGAATTAAAGTTACCACTGGATGTTTGTACCATTTCATATCGGTACCATTGATCGTCGTAGTTATTATTGTGGCTGTCCCAAATGCCAAGGAAAAATTCTACCCAAGCCAGTTCAGCGTTGGGGTATTGTTTTAATAGCGCCACCGTCTGTTCATAGGATTTCTGCAGTCCGGGAACCAAGTCCTGGGCCAATTGATGCAGGGCGTCGTTGTTGCTGGCGATGTAATCACTGTACAACTCATCCACGGTGACGTTGTAGCGGTTGGCCACCCGCCACTCCTGTTCCTGCAGCCGCTGGGCAATCTCTTCCCGCAGAGCCTGTTCTTTTAACAGGGAGTCACAGCTGAGTTCGCCACTTCGGTTGTCGGCCAACTCCTGTTCAACCTGGCTCCAGACCACGGAAGTCAGTGGCGTCAGGTTGAGCAGATCCTGATCGGTGCTCAGTGCGAATTGCGGCGGGAATACCATGGAGTAGGCTTCTTCGATGGGGGTATCGGGAAAGTCGGAGTCGATGGCGCCGACGGGCACGTCGACCACCACGGGCACGTACTGGGCGCATTGTTTGTAGATTTCGGGAACGGACAGATCGAACTCGCCCTGCGTCTCGGTGACGGCGCTGGGTTCGTTGCTGTCGAGCCGTTTGTTGAAGTTCAGGTCGAGAAAGACCGTGGCGCCGCTGATGTAACCATCAATGGCTTTGCCGCTGATACTCAGCGCCGGTGAAGCGCTTCCGCCACCGCCGCCGCACCCAGTTAAAGTGGCCGAAATTGCGCTTAATAGAAACAGTTTTGAACAAACTTTCATTGAGCAGTACCTGGAATTGAAAATAAAATAATGTTGATATTATGTTGTGTGATTAAAAATCAATTTTAGCGTCATGGTTTAATGTTTTAATTGATTTTAGAAGCTCTAACGAGTTAATCGGTTAGACTTTAATATTGTTGTAAATATTGTAATTTAGTGGCTGACAATAGGGTGTTGTAGTTTGTCGGTCAAGCAATTACGACGCTGTTTAGAGTTCTTGCTCATTATTAGGGTGTCCGCTTTTTAACTGAGGTCAGTGCGGCAGGATGAGGGCGGCCTAGGACCACTGATATCCGCTGCCGTTGGTCAGTGCCGATCGCACCGATCAGCAGGTCATTCTTAAGGAGATTGGAAGTTACCCGGCCGCGCGCCGATTCACCTGGCTTTCATGGCCTTGGCTGTCGAGCTCGTATTTCTGAACTGCTCCTTAACTGGGCGATCGGTTTCGCAATTATTTGCCGATGTGAATTGAATTTTTTTTGTTCAATTGGCTCTAATCATTGTGAATAGCGCAGTTTAAGTCCGAAAAGGGGATCGATATGAGAGTGTTTGCTTGGCTGATGGTGTTGGTCATGAGCCCTATGGTAAGCGCCGCCGACGGCGATGATCAGCAGTGGCCAACTCAAGATGGCCCGGTGACCGTGGTGTGGCAGAGCCCTGATGATTACCGAGACGTTCGAGCCAGTTCCGGCCGTCAGGATCGGTATGAGAACCATGTCTTCGCGACTCTGGGCAAGGAGTTTCAGAAGCGTCTGCAGCCGACTCTGGCGGAAGGGGAAACCCTGACCATTGTGGTTACCGACCTGGATCTGGCCGGCGATGTGCGGCCCTCATTCGGTGCCACTGCCAACGACATTCGCGTGGTCAAAAGCATCTACCCGCCGGGCATTAGCTTTCAGTGGACGCTGAACGATCGCGACGGCAAAGCGATCGCCTCGGATACGGTGGAGATTCGGGAGCTCAATTTCGAGAACACCGCATCCAGGATGCGGTACCAGAGCGAGGCCCTGCATTATGAATTGCGGATGATAGAGCGCTGGGTCGACAACGACCTGCCTGAGACCCTGGCCAGTCGTTGATAGCTGGAACCGTCGCACACCCTCAGCCGGAGTCAGACTCCGGCTTTTTTGTTGCTGCGGCTGTTGGGTTTAGGCTTTCAGGCTCTGCTTGAACTGAGCCAGGGTGCTGAGCAGCAGCTCCAGTTTTTTCACCAGTGGCGGCAGTTGTTGCGCCGACGGGGCCGCTTCAAAGACGTCGAATTCGCCGACAATCTCCTCCAGGTAGGGCATAAACCGAGTGGCATCGGCTTTAAAGCCCTGCTCGGCAGTAAAAATGCGTTTAAACTTTCCGTGGCCATCCTGTTGCAGCTTGTCCAGATGAGCGTCGGCATCCACTACCTGACGGTAGGCTTGCTGGAAGCTGGCTTTAAACTGGGCAATGACATTGGTGTACGGCATCGGGGGCCTCTGTAATTGGTGGAAATACATAAAGGGTGTCTGAGGTTGATTATCCAGTGAAATCGAAGTAAATGAAACCGTTTTGAGGCGGCTTCGGGCTGGTCTCGGGCGCACGGATAGTGCGATAGTGGCAGCGGCGGCCCCTTTGGCTGTCGACAACGTATAGAGAATGGGAGACGTGATGAAGCGGTTGCTGGGAGCGATATGGGCAGTCTGTGTGGCAGCGGCGGCGGTGGCGGCGCCAACGGACAAGCCGCCTTTTTTTCTGGTCAGTGGTGAACAGGGGCAGGCGTGGTTGCTGGGGTCGGTACACGTGGGGCAGCCGAATTTCTATCCCTTTGCCGAGGTGATCGAGCAAGCGTTTGCCGAGTCTGCGGTGCTGGCGCTGGAAGCCGATACCAATGATCCTCAGCTGCCGCAAAAGTTGCAGCCTTACCTGTTTGCCAAGCAGCCGTTACCGGCGCCATTGGCCAGTAAACTGAGCCAGTTTTGTCAGAGCCGGGCGATGCAATGCGATCCCGCTCTGGCGCCGTGGATCCTCAGTTCACAGTTACTGATGGCGGAGATGGCCAACTCCGGTTTCCATTCGGATCAGGGCGTCGAGCACTATTTTTCCAATCGTCTGGGCAGCAAGAGCCTGTGGGAACTGGAAGGGATGGCGTTGCAGTTGCGGGTGTTCGATGGTCTGTCCACAGACACTCAGCATGCCATGCTGGAGGGGGCGATGGAGCCCATGGACGTCGATGAGCTGATACAGGCCTGGCGCAGTGGCGATCAGAAAACCCTGGCGCGATTGACCTACGACGATATGGCCCAGGAGCCGGAAGCCTGGCAGGCGTTGATGGTGAACCGAAATCAGGGCATGGCCCGCACTCTGATTGATTGGCTGACTCAGGACGATCGTTTGTTTGTGGTGGTCGGAGCCGGTCATCTGGTCGGGGAGCAGAGTATTCCGGCTCTATTGAAACAGCAGGGACTGACGGTCACCAACTGCTGGCAGCAGGCCTGCGTGGCCACCGATTAAGCGGTGATTGTCTCCTGAATCCAGCGCCAGCCTGCTTCGGCGGCCTGTGAGTCGTAGTTGGGGCTGCGCGGGTTCATAAAGCCGTGACCGGCGGTGCTGATGTGTACCGAGGCGGGCCAGGCCAGCGCGGTGTCTTTGTCACCGAGGTCGTCCTGACACAGCAGCAGATGGCTGGTTACCGGCAGCGGTTGCTGCGGAAGTTCGCGGCCATAGATCAGCAGTACCCGTTGTACCTGAGGGAAGGTGCGGCGTTGCAGCAGTTGTGCAATGGCATTGGCGCCGGCGCTGAACCCCAGCAGGGTTACCGGCTCGGAATGGTCTTCCAGCCAGGCTTCCAGTTTGTCGACGTAGCCCGGCTTGCTGCAGCGGCACAGGAAATAGTCGTGGGCCTGCTGCTCGTCGGCAAAGGCAAACGGCTGGCCGGCATAGGGGTCCAGAAGCTGACAGTCGCCGGCCACGTCGTTGAGCCGCTCAAGGCTGGCTGTCAAAGTAGAGTGTTGGCCCCAGATATCGGTGACCCAAAGCAGAGACATGCGGTGTCCTCCAAGGTGTGTTGCCGCGATTGTACAAGAAAATGGCCACAGCGGGGATTCGGCGTTCGCCGCTGCGGCACTCAGTTCAGTTGCAGGTCGATGGGGGTCTTGCTGGTTCGTCCGCCGACTTCCCGCACCAGCCTGGGCACCAGAAACCCGGGCAGGGCATCGAGCATCTCGGCCATCAGTTGCCGTGCCCGGCTTTGGGCCAGGTCGTAGTGGGCGGCGCCGTCCACCTTGTCCAGCAGGTGCAAATAGTAAGGCAGGATGCCGGCGGCAAACAGGGATTCGCTCAGCGCAACCTGGGCGGCGACCGTATCGTTGATCCCTTTCAGCAGCACCGATTGATTCAGCAGGGTTACCCCGGCCTGCTGCAGGGGCTTAAGCCGGTTGGTCAGCGCCTCGCCGATCTCATTGGCATGATTGATGTGCAGTACCAGCACCGCCTTCAGGCGGGTGCCTGCCAGCAATTCAGTCAGTTGGGGAGTCAGGCGGGCGGGAATCACCACCGGCAACCGGCTGTGGATTCGCAGCCGGGTCAAGTTGGGGTTGGCTTGCAACCGCCGAACCAGCCGGGCCAGATGATCGTCTTTGGCCATCAACGGGTCGCCACCGGACAGGATCACCTCATTGAGATTGGTGTCCTGCTGCAGATATGCCAGGGCCTGATCCAGGGCCTGGCCGCCAAGCTGATTGTCCTGATAAGGAAAATGACGCCGAAAACAGTAACGGCAGTTTACCGCACAGCCGCCTTTGAGCATCAACAGCGCTCGGCTGCGGTACTTGTGCAGGATGCCGGGCACCGCCGCCTGTTGCTCCTGCAGCGGGTCGGGGCTGAATCCGGGGACGGTGTCGAACTCTTCGGACTGAGGCAGCACCTGCAGCAACAGTGGATCGCGGGGATTTCCCGGTTCCATGGCGGCCACAAAAGGGCGCGGTACCCGCATAGGAAACAGGCGCCGGGCGGCGATATGTTGCTCAAAATCAGCGGGGTCGAGATCCAGTGCCTGAAGCAGAAGTTTGGGATCTGTGTACGCTTGTGCCAACTCCTGTTGCCAGCAATCGTGCAAATTTAGGGGATTTCGGGTTATCATTTACCGTTAGACGTCAAAACGACCTGTTGGAAGAGAAAATAATGGCTTCTTACTCAACGAACGAATTTCGCTCCGGCCTTAAGATAATGCTGGATGGCGAGCCGTGCAACATCATTGAGAACGAGTTTGTAAAACCGGGTAAGGGCCAAGCCTTTAACCGGGTGAAAATTCGCAAATTACTGTCTGGCAAAGTCCTGGAGAAAACCTTCAAGTCTGGTGAATCCGTGACCGCAGCCGACGTAATGGATCATGAACTGGCCTACCTGTACAACGATGGCGAGTTCTGGCACTTCATGAACAACGACACTTTTGAGCAGGTTGCGGCGGACGCGAAAGCGGTAGCCGATGCGGAAAAGTGGCTGGTTGAGCAGGATGTGTGCACCATTACCGTGTGGGACGATAACCCGATTGTGGTGACTCCGCCTAACTTCGTTAGCCTGGAAGTCACCGAGACCGATCCGGGTCTTAAGGGTGACACTCAGGGAACCGGCGGCAAGCCTGCTACCCTGGCCACCGGCGCTGTCGTGCGCGTGCCGCTGTTCATTCAGATTGGCGAAGTGGTGAAAGTGGACACCCGTACCGGCGAATACGTCGAGCGCGTTCGCACCAAGTAACGCCGTGGTGCCAACCAGATCAGAAGCGGGCTCAGGCCCGCTTTTTTTGTTGTGGAGAGTGAGATGAGATTTCCATATTTACTGTTGTTGCTAGTGGCTGGGTGCCAGGCACCGATGACGCCGGAGCAGGCGGAGCTCCACCAGGCCCGCATGGCCAGACAGAGCGCCATCGAACAGCAAGCGCCTAAAATCTCAACCGGCCAGGGGCAACGCGAGGCCTTGGGGGCAGAGTGCGAGGCGACCGATGGCAGTCGTTGTGTGATCTGGGGAGAGTTGCCGGTGGGATCCGGCTGTCGTTGTGACGGCAAAGAGGGGATGGTGCGATGAGCTGGCAACCCAGTGCCGAGATTCGAATGCTGAAACGGCGCAGCAGCCTAATGGCCACCATTCGTGGCTTTTTTGAGTCCAGGGGCGTGCTGGAGGTGGAGACCCCGGCCCTGTCTCAGGCAGCGGTAACCGACGTGCACCTGCACAGCTTCAATACCCACTTTGTCGGCCCGGGAATGGCTGACGGTGTGGATCTGTATCTGGTGACGTCGCCGGAGTTTCATATGAAGCGCCTGCTGGCAGCGGGCAGCGGCCCTATCTTTCAGCTGGGTAAAAGTTTCCGTAATGAAGAGGCCGGCCGGTTTCATAACCCCGAGTTCACCATGTTGGAGTGGTACCGGCCCGGTTTTGATCATCACCGTTTGATGGATGAGATGGCGGCGTTGCTAGAGTTGGTGCTGGGCACGGCCAGTGCCGATCGCCTTACCTACCAACAAGCGTTCCTGGATCACGTCGGGGTCGATCCGCTGCAACGGGATTTGGCGGCGCTGCGTCACTGTTGTCATCAGCATGGCCTGGGGGATCTGGCTGAGCAGGAGCAGGAGGTGGACACCTTGCTGCAACTGCTGTTTTCGGTGGTGGTTGAGCCGGCTATCGGTCAGCAGCATCCGTGTTTCGTATACGATTTCCCTGCCTCACAAGCGGCGCTGGCCCGCATCAGCCAGCAAGATCCCAGGGTGGCGGAGCGGTTCGAGGTGTACTTCAAGGGCGTTGAGCTGGCCAACGGTTTTCATGAACTCAGCGACGGTGATGAGCAACTGGCTCGGTTTGAGCGGGATAATGCCTATCGCAGTCAGCATGGCTTGCCGATCCGTCCTATCGATATGCACCTTATCGAGGCGTTGCGGGCTGGCTTCCCCGATTGCGCCGGCGTGGCATTGGGGATCGATCGGCTGGTGATGTTGGCGTTGCAGGCCGAACACATTGATCAGGTGATCGCCTTCCCTGTCATCAAGGCGTAACCTGTTGACGGATAATGAGTAACACTTGTTTACGTTTTTTGCCCGCCTGGGTTAAAGGAATGTATCTTGCTGCCGGACGGGATTCCTTTTACCATTAGCGGTGAATTCGATTTTAGTGGATAGCATGAGTTACAGGACGACTCTGACAAAACTGATGATGCTTTGGGTACTGGTGCTGTCACTGGTTGGCCCGGCTCATGCTGTCCAGCATTTCGATCACCACAAGGATCTGGTTAACTGCGCCTGGTGTTTCCACGGTGATCAACACGGAAAGTCCCTGACGCCATCGCTGCCAACTTTGCCTGTAGTTTCCGGTATCGATTGGGTCCAAGACACCGATGTTGACGCTCCGGTTCTGGCACCGCGTCGCTGCAGCCAGATTCGCGCCCCCCCGCAGGCCTAAGTTCCACCTCGCCATAAATTCCAAATAATTTTTATCGCCCCCCCCCCGTGGGCGAGGCTTAGTGCAACTTAGGATAAAAAATGAAATTGAATGCTGTAATGGCAGGCTTGGTTGTAGCCTGTGCACACTCCGTGGCCGTAGCTGCCGAATCTCCAGCGATCAGTGTGATTCTGGATGGCTACTATCAGGACGGCGATCGCGCCCTGGGCGCCCGTGAAGATGGCTTTGGCCTGGGTGAAACCGAACTGGCGCTCAGTGGTGCCATCGACGACCAGTTCTATGGCAAGGCCACTGTGGTGCTGGCCACCGAAGGCCGCGACACCGAGGTGGAGTTGGAAGAGGCGTTTATTCAGACTCTGGCGCTGCCCGCTGGCTTCTCCATGCGAGCCGGCCGCTTTACCGCCGATCTGGGCTACCTCAACAATCAGCACCTGCACACCGATTCCTTCGTAGAGCGTCCGGCGGTGTACCGCGCCTTCCTGGGGGGCCACTACTTTGATGATGGCCTGCGTCTGAACTGGGTGGCTCCGACCGACGTGTACTGGACCCTGGGTCTGGAAGGTTTCAGTGGCGACAACCTGCAGGCGGAAGGTCTGGAAGACCCGAAATCCGTTGGCGTCTACCACCTGTACTCCAAATTCGGCGGTGACTGGGGAACCGATCACAGCTGGCAGCTGGGTCTGTCCTGGTTGCGTAACGAAAACGGCCAGGGTCACCTGGAGGAGCACGAGGAGGAGGAGCATGCCGAGGAAGAGGCTCATGCCGACCATGGCCACTCTCACAGTGCCAGCCTTACCGGCCGTGACCTGTATGTGGTGGATGCGGTGTATAAGTGGGCGCCTAACGGCAACTACAAGAACAACTTCCTGACCCTGTCCGGCGAATACCTGTACATGGACAAGCCGTTCGAACAGGCCGGTGGAGAAGAGAACATTCCGGGTAACTACGATGGTTGGTACCTGTCTGGTGTGTATCAGTTCAACCCTAAGTGGTCTGCGGGTCTGCGTTATGGCGAAGTCAGCTCTGCCATGGCCCATGAAGAGGAGCACGATGGCCATCACCATATCCACTTCGAAGATGGCAAGCTTAAGGAAACTGAGGCCATGGTGGCCTGGCATAACAGCCACTTCTCCACGATTCGTCTCCAGTACACCCATCAAAGCGATGATCTTTACGAGTCTGCCGATGACCACATCGTGACTCTGCAATTTGTCATGGCATTAGGAGCTCACGGTGCGCATCAGTTCTAAACTGTGGATGCCTGCCATGGCGGCGCTGCTTGCAGCGCCCCAGGTATGGGCCATGAATATCTTTACCTGTGAGCCGGAGTACGCGGCTCTGGCTCAGGAACTGGCGCCTGAGGCGTCGGTGTTCAGCGCCACGTCGGCGATGCAGGACCCCCATCATGTGCAGGCCAGACCCAGCCTGATTGCCAAGATGCGCCGGGCGGATCTGGTGATCTGCGCCGGGGCCGAGTTGGAGATCGGCTGGCTGCCGATGCTGCAGATGAAGGCCAATAACCCGGACGTTCGCGATGGTCAGCCTGGCATGTTCTATACCGCCTCGGTGGTCGATACTCTGGGCAAGCTGGATAAGGTGGATCGCAGCATGGGCGACGTCCATGCTGGTGGTAACCCGCATTTCCATTTTTCGCCGTCGAGAATGCAGACCATCGCCGAGGCGGTCACCGCCAAGCTGGTGGGACTGGATCCTGACAATCAGACCCAGTACCAACAGCGGCTGGCGGATTTCAGTCAGCGCTGGCAAACAGCCACCGCTGAGTGGGAGCGCCGCGCGGCACCGCTGAAAGGCAAAAAGGTGATCGCCTATCACTCCAGTTTCCAGTATCTGTTTGATTGGTTAGGGATGGAGCAGGTCGGTGATCTGGAGCCAAAGCCGGGCTTACCGCCGACGACGGGCCACCTGGCGCAGCTGCTGCAACAGGCCCAGACCACGCCTCTGATGGCGGTGATCTACACCGGTTATCAGGATGGCCGCGGTGCGCAGTGGCTGGGTGAACGGGCCGGGATTCCGGTGGTGCAATTGCCCTTCGGGCCGGGTGTCGATGGTGCAGAGGATCTGTTTCAGCTGTACGACACCAACCTGAATTTGCTGCTGGCTGCACTGGGCGCTGACGATGTTTGATCTCACCATGTTCAGCATTCTGCTGCCGGCCCTGGCGGCAGGATTGCTGGTGCTGGCCAGTCATGTGGTCATGGGGCGGCAGGTGCTGGCCCGGGGCATCATCTTTATCGACCTGGCCATTGCTCAGATCGCCGCCCTGGGAGCGGTCATCGCCTCCACGAATCATGAGCTGGCGCATCTGCCAGCGGTGAACCTGTGGATGCCGGCGGTGTTCGCCCTGTTAGGGGCTGGTGTGATTGCGCTGTTGGAGAAACACGCCAAGGGCGAACTGGAGGCGATGATCGGCTGCCTGTATGTGCTGTCGGCCGTGGCCGCCATGTTGGTACTGGCCAAGGATCCCCATGGCGGTGAGTTGCTGAAGCAGTTGCTGTCCGGTCAGATCCTATGGACTGACTGGGCGGCATTGAAACTGCCGGCACTGGCGACGGTGGGGGTGCTGGGGCTGCTGTGGTGGCGACCGTCACTGATGAGTGGCCGCGCCTTCTACCCGCTGTTCGCGGTGATGATTACTTTCTCGGTACAGCTGGTCGGGGTCTACCTGGTGTTCTCCAGTTTGATTCTACCGGCACTGGCGGTGAACCGCTTAAGCGGAGGCCGAGCTGTGATGTGGGGCTATGGCTGTGGCATCAGTGGCTATCTGCTGGGGCTGTGGCTGTCTGCGTCCTGGGATCTGCCGTCGGGCGCGACCATTGTCTGCACCCTGGCCGGTGTGTCTCTGGCGGTGCGGCTGTTGCTGAACCGCCGCACCCGGTTGAATGCCTCCGGACACGGCGTTAACGTGTAACCCCAATGACGGCGGTCAGGGATGACGGCCGTCGGTCACCAGGCTACTCCTCTTCGATCATCTGTGCCTGGTTGTAGTTTTGGATGCCGACCTTTTCAATCAGGTCCAGCTGGGTTTCCAGCCAGTCGACGTGCTCCTCCTCCTCCTCCAGAATGTCCTGCATCAGATCCCGGCTGACAAAGTCACGAATGGACTCGCAGTAGGCGATGCCTTCCCGAAGATCGGGAATGGCGTCCATCTCCAGGGCCAGATCGCACTCGAGCATCTCTTTGGTGTGTTCACCGATGCGCAGTTTTCCCAGGCTTTGCAGGTTTGGCAGGCCTTCAAGAAACAGAATTCGTTCTATCAATTTGTCGGCGTGTTTCATCTCGTCGATGGACTCGTGGTACTCCTTTTCGGCGATGCGATCCAGGCCCCAGTCCTTATACATTCGGGCATGGAGAAAATACTGGTTGATGGCGATCAGTTCGTTGAACAGAATCTTGTTCAGATGGGCTAAGGCTTTGGGGTCCGCTTTCATGATGGGCTCTTCTGCTGAGGGTAGAAATTAAGCATAGAAGAGCGGCCTGACCTGTCAAAGCAGGCAAGCGAGGGGGGCAAGGGCGTTATTGAGTCTTTGGGAATCAGGCCACTTCGTAGTAGCAGGGTTCCGTGTTCATCTGCGACTGAATTACCTCCAGGGTGGTTTGAATGCAACGACCGCATTCACTGCCCACACCGAGCTTTTGCTTCAGAGTCTTAACGTCCACAGCACCATCCGATACCGCTTGGCGAACTTGTTTTTCTGTAACGGCGTGGCAGATGCAAACGTACATGGTGCAGAGAACCTCATTAACGACTTTGCGGAAATTGTAAATGCTAATAATTCTCATGTCCAATTCGTTTTGGGTGTAAATTTGGCGCTAGTTAGGTTTTGTAGTTATAAAAATATGTGAGGTCGATCTATAAGAGTGAAAGGAACTGAATGATGAGTGTTGATAAAGAAGCTTTAAATCAATCTATTAGACGCTTTTTGAAGGAAGTAGGGATCAAATCCCATCAACAGCTGGAACAGCAGATCCTGGCTGCGGTGGAAGCGGGGCATACGGCAGCGACCATCGAGGTGTCGATGACGCTGTCGTTGCCGTCTCTGGATTACACCACCACCATCCGTGGTCAGTTGCCGGTGCGGGATCAGTAACCCCGTTGCCACTGAAACTGGTGCAGCAGAGGTCGGCCGTCGACAAAGCGATAATAGTTGTCGATGACCTGGTCACAGACCTGCTCCGGCAGGCTGACGGCGGCCACATGGGGGGTCACACTGATGCCTGGGTGATGCCAGAAAGGGTGGTCGGCGGGCAGAGGTTCTTGTTTGAACACGTCCAGGAACGCATGGGCGATGTGATTGGCATCGAGCGCCTGCAACAGGGCTGCTTCATCGATGGCACTGCCCCGACCGACATTAAACAACAGGCAACCTGCCGGCAGTTGCTGCAGTACGGTGGCTTCGAGCAGCCCTCGAGTTTCGGCGGTGTCCGGCAACACACTCACCAGCACCTGGGCCCGGTTTAGGGTGGCATTGGCGTCGTCGAAGCGGCAGACGGCATCAAACTCTTCTCTGGCTTCGCCGCTGCGGCTGACGCCCAGTACCGTCATGCCGAAGGCGCGGGCGACGGTGGCGATGTGTCGAGCGATGTCGCCGGTGCCCAGGGTGACCAGAGTGGTGCCGGCCAGGCTGGCGTAGGGCTGGGGCTGCCACTGCCGTTGTCGTTGTTGCCGGGCCAACTGCGGCAGATGCCTTAGGTGGCTGAGCAGGTGGCCAAATACGTATTCGCTCATCAGCGGGCCGAACAGACGGCGAACGTGGGTAAGGCAATAGTCCTTCGGTAGCCCCGGCGCCAGCAGGGCATTGACACCGGCATAGGTGCTGGCCAGCCAGGCCGGTGCTGGCAAGCTGGCCAGTTGTTCAGCGGCCAGCGCCGGATCCGCCAACCAGATGTCGGCCTGTGCCACCTCGGTCGCAAAGGTCATTCCAGGTAGGTGAGCGTTCGCTAACAGCTCGCGGTAACGTTCATTTTGATTGGTCAGCAGTGCCAACGACGGCATAGTGATGGACTCCTCGAATAGCTCAGGACCAGACGTATCCCGGTGCGACGGTGTGTGAACCCAGAGTGGCCCTGGCTTGATCCGGCAGGTTGGAGAAGACGCCATCCACCCCTTGTCGCTGCAGTTCCAGCATATCTTCCGCTTCATCGACGGTATAGACAAATACCTTCAGGCCCCGGCGCTTGGCATCGGCAATGAACTCGGGTTCGGCAAAATTAACGTCGATGTGGACTGAATAGGCGCCCATCTCTTCGGCAAATCGTGCATAGCCCAGGGGGCAACTGGCGGTCAGAGCGCCGATTTTCAACTCCGGCTGCTGTTGCTTCAGGCGCATCAGCTTGGGGTGGTTAAAGGAGGAGATCAGAAACTGCTGAGGTTGGTAGCCCAGATGCCGTTGCGCCTGGGACAACAACTCAATCAGGGGCTGATTGGTGTTGCGGCCCTTGAGTTCAATGTTGAGATCGCAACGACCATTGATGCATTCCAGCACCTGCCACAAGGTCGGCACCCGCTGTCCCTGACCGGCATCCAGATTGGCCAGAGCGGCCAGGGTGGACTGGTGCACCAGCCCATGGCCATCGGTATGGCGCTGCAGCCAGCGGTCGTGAATCACCACCAACTGGTCTTCCACCCGGTGGACGTCGAGTTCGATGGCGCAGGCACCCAGCTCGATGGCCTTTTCCATCGCCGCCAGGGTGTTTTCCGGTGCCAGCCCACTGGCGCCACGGTGTGCAATGATGAGCATAATCGGTCCTTGCAGACGAAGTTATCGAATCAGATTGCCACTGTTGTCGACCATTTCAGCCTTACTTTTCAGTTGAATTTCCATCTGAGGGTAAGCCATATCCACCTTGGATTCACGGAACTTCTTGATGATCAACTGGTGCAGTCGATGACGCAGTGGCCAGCGTTTGCCCATCTCATCGGTGTAGACGCGAATCTCGTAGTCCTGAGTGTGGGAACCAAAGCCTGCGAAGTAGATCTCGGGTTCCGGTTGCGCCAGCGCATGGGGGGTCTCTTTGACCGCCTGATGCAGCAAGGCCTCGACCAGGGCTGGGTCACTGTCGCGGGAGACGCCGACCTTGATGGTGACCCGGGTAATGGCGTCGGACAGCGACCAGTTGATCAGCTGTTCGGTAATGAACGCCTTGTTGGGCACGATGATCTCTTTGCAGTCCCAGTCGACGATGGTGGTGGCCCGGGTCTGAATCTTGGAGACGTTGCCGGTCAGATCGCGAATGGTGACGGTATCGCCGATGCGAATCGGTTTTTCAAACAGGATGATCAGGCCGGAGATGAAGTTAGCGAAAATCTCCTGCAGGCCAAAGCCCAGACCTACCGACAGCGCCGCCACCAGCCATTGCAGTTTGCTCCAGGCCAGCCCCAGAGTGGAGAAGGCGGAGATGGTGCCGATCAGCAACACCATGTAGCGGCTGATGGTGGTGATGGCAAAGCCGGTGCCGGGAGACAGTTCCAGCCGCTGCAGGATCACCAGTTCCAGCATGCCGGGCAGGTTGCGGGCGGTCATCAGGGTAAAGCCCAGAATCAGGCCGCCGGCCAGTATTGATTGCAGGGTTATGGGCACCGCTTGTTCGATGCCGCCGATCACCTCGTTGCTGGTCCACAGCACAATGCCGTCCAATGAGCTAAACACCGCCGGGTGCGTCTGGCTCCAGACCCCCAGCAGCGTCAGGATAAACGCCAGAATCATCAGTGACCGTACTAGCCCCAGGGATTGGGTGGAGATGGTATCCAGATCGATCTGGGGATCTTCCAGCGGCTCCAGGGGGTCATTGCCCGGCTCGTTGCGTTCCTTCTCACGCTGGGCCAACACTTCAGCCCGCTTGGCTTTGGCCCGCTCAAAGGCCAGGCGACGACGCTGAATCAACATCCAGCGTTTGATCATCAGGTGGGCCAGCATAAAGCCGATGGCCAACAGCACCGTCAGTTGCACCTGGGTCAGCACCGAAAAGGCGGTGAAGTAATAGCCCTGCACGGTCAGAACCAATGCCACCAGTGGCACCAGAATCAGGGCCAGCCACACCAGCCGCTCCAACAGGTGTTGATTGGGACGGGTCTTGGTGTGGTAGATGTGGTACTCATCGACAATTTTAATCAGCTTCCAATAGGCGTACGCCAGCACGGCGCAGAACAGCAGGAACGCCGCCCGGCCCAGGCTGTTGCTCAACAGGGGCACTTCGCTCTCCTGGCAGAAGCGCACCAGCATCAATAAGGGGGCCGAGGTAAACAGCAGCTGTTTGAAAAAGGCGATGTTGCGCTGCACCAGCGGCGGATGACGCCGAAAATGGGCGATGAACAGACCATCAGGTCGACTCAGTTGGTGGAACAGCCAGAACAGGTACAGCAGCAGCACCCCCGCCAACAAGCCGGACCCGATGGCATGGGTAAAGGGCAGCTGCACCTGTTGCTGCAGCTTCCAGGCGGCGGCAATCAGCGGCGCCGGAATGATCAGGCTGTAGGCCATGGCGGCCATCAACGACTTGAAAGAGGCGCTGAAGCGATCGTGGGTCACGTTGCCGACGTAGCGAGCCTGGTGCTGGCGCAACTGGGCATAGGGACCACGCAACAGATCCTGCAGCACCAGGGTCAGCACCATGGCCACCAGCCAGACCGACCACCAGTCGTTGTTGTCATCGATGGCCCGCGACAGCTCCTGCCAGCGATCGGTGGTCAGCAGCCAGTGCACGCTGCCGATGACCTGGGAAAACCAGCTGGTGTCGATGGATTGGGCGTTGGGCAACCAGAACATGCGTTCGCTGATCAGCTGCACCAGCTTGTCTTCCAGTTGCTCCGCTTCGTGTCGCAGTTGATTCAGCCGCGACAGCTCAACAACCTGCTGTTCCAGCGCCGACTGCAGCTGGTTGAGTAGGGTCAGTTGCTGTTGCCATAGCGGTGCGCGCTCATCGGTGGGGTACTGCCGAAGCTGATATTCCATGTCCGCCTGGCGTTGCTCGATGTCAAATTTTTGCACCCGTGAGCGGCTGATGTCGTGATCCAGTACCGGCGATTGCTGTTGACGCTCCAGTTGCCGCAGTCGCTTGAGCAGGCTGGCGCCGAAGGTGGCGTCTCGGGTCATCCACTCAAACTGCTCTTTGATCTCTTTTAAGCGCTGTCTCTGTTTCTGGTAATGCTGCTCGAGCAGTTGCTGCTGCTGCACCAGGGTCTCGGTGGTGGTGTTGACCGAGGCCAGCTGGCGGGCGAGGTTGGCATTGGTGTCGTTCAACTGCTGCAAGGCCGGATTGCTGCTAACGGCCTGGGAGCTGTCGTTGAGGGCCCGTTCACTCTGCTGCCGTCGCTGCTGATTGGCTTGCTGGTTCAGGGCCTCAATCAGTCGCTCCTGGGCCAGCAGCTGAGCCCGGACCAGTTGTTGGCGCAGCTGGGTCAGTTTCAGCTCCAGCGGTCGGCTTTGCTGCTCCAGGTTGAGGCTTTGCTGCCACTGCTGCAGGTACTCCAGCCGTTCGGGCATCACATTTGGGGTGTCACTGGCCAGTTGCTGCTGCCCTTCCGCCTGCTGAAGTTCCAGCTTAATCGCGTCGAGGCGATGCCGTAACTGATCCACCTTGTCGCCAAGGGCATCGAAACTGCTCTTAAACTCTTGCAGCAGGTTATGGGCCAGCGACAGCTGTTGAGACAGTGGCTGAGTCGGGTCGACCTGTGGCTGGGCCGGGGATTGCAACTGAGACAGGATCTGTTGCTGCAGCACCGCAAAATCGTCCAGCTGACGCTGGAAGCCATGGGCTCGCTGAATCTCCACTGCGGTCGCTTGTTGCCACTGGGCCGGAGTCAGGGGTTGGGAACTGTCGCTGGCCGGGGTCAGCTTTTTTTCCAGGGAAAACGGGGCCGCGGTTACCGATGAGATAACCAGCAGGGTGAAACAGAAACTGAGTATGCGCCACATGATCGATTTAAGGGAGTTTGCAGGGCTGTAAGGGCTGCCCCAATGGTAGCCGACAACGACGGGTGTGAATACTGATTTTGCGCCTATTTTTGATTCTTGGCCGTGCTTTGCAGATGGGTTTCCAATAGTGCGGTGCAGACCACCAGCGTGCCACCGAGCAGGGTCTGCCAGTTGGGCCACTGGGCCAGCAGCAGCGCCGCCAGGGAGACGCCGTACAGCGGTTGCAGGCAGCCGACCAAGCCAACGGTTTTGGCGCTCAGATGGCGAAGGGACTGAGACATCAGGGCGTGGGGTAAGGCGGTAAACACCACCGCCAGTAACAGCAACAGCCCCAGATCGCCGCCGGGCAGTGACAGCGGCTGCTGACTGACAAAGGGCAGCAGCATCAGTGCCGCTACGCCGGTCTGATAGGCCATGGTCGTGGGGCCGTCATAGCCGCTGAAATAGCGTTTTTGCAGCAGGTTGCGGGCGGTAAACAGCGCCGCCGAAACCGTACCCAGCAATACGCCGGTGGTGACGTCGTTGTCCAGAGACGGGGCGGGGATCAACAAGGCGATGCCCGCCAGCACCACCACACCGCTGAGCAGGTCGCGACGGTGAATGCGCTGGCGATTGAGCAAGGGTTCGGCGATGACGGTCATCACCGGGTAGGTGAAAAAGGCGATCATGCCGATGGCCACATTGGAGAACTGCATGGCGGCAAAATAGGTCACCCAATGCAGGCCGACGATGACGCCCAGGCCAATGACGATGCCGTAGTCCTGCCATTGTCGCAGTTTGAGGTGGCCACGGCGTCGGCTGACGAACAGGCTCAGTACCACCGAGGCGATGGCCGCTCGAAACGCCGTAATGTCGGTGGCGGGAAGTGGTAATAGATTGGAAAACAGGGCGGTGCCGCCGAACAGCAGTACCGCCAGGTGCAGTTGCAGCAGGGGCGTCATTAACGCAGGGTGGCCATGGGCTGCCCCAGTCGAGTGGTGGCTCCGGGTTCGAAGTCGTCGTCGAACTGCGCCAGCATCTCTTTGCCAAACAGGGCGATGATGGTGCTGCCCAGTTTGAAGCGTCCGAGTTCATCACCTTTGTTGAGCACGATGGCGTTGTCACCCTCGGCCGGATAGTCCCAGCTGAACACATGGGGGCCGGTAGGGGGCGTAACGGTGCCAGCCCAGACCGTTTCAATGCTGGCCACGATGGTGGCGCCCACCAGCACCATGGCCATGGGACCGTGGTCGGTATCAAAGATGGTAACCACCCGCTCATTACGGGCAAACAACCCAGGGACGTGGGCGGTGGTCAGCGGGTTGACCGAAAACAGATCGCCTGGCACGTAGATCATCTTGCGCAAGGTGCCGGTCATCGGCATGTGAATGCGATGGTAGTCGGTGGGCGACAGGTACACGGTGGTGAACTGGCCGTCGTGGAACTTGGCTTCGTCTTCACTGGTGCCGGCCAGCAGGGTTTGCAGGCTGTAATCGTGGCCCTTGGCCTGGAACAGGCGGCCGCCCTCGATGGGACCAGCCTGGCTGACGGCGCCGTCTACGGGCTGGACAACGACCTTATCGCCTTCGGCAATCGGTCTAAGTCCGGGCTTCAACTCCCGGGTAAAGAAGTCATTAAAGGTTTTGAACGCCTTGGGGTCGCTGTGAAGCGCTTCATCCATGTTGATGTTGTAGCGCTTGATGAACCAGTTAATGAATGCCTGAGTCAGCGGGCCGGCTTCGGAGGCGGCAAAGCTGCCCACCAGCCTTGATACGGCGTGCTTTGGCAGAATGTACTGGAGGTTTACTTTCAATTTGTCCAGAGACACGGTAGTTCCTTTGTTATTTTCGGTCCAGGGGATCGCTGCTTTGACGCGTGGGGCGATCGGTGGCCATGGTCTCAATGATT
The DNA here is from genome assembly GCF_000425405.1 of Ferrimonas kyonanensis DSM 18153. Taxonomy (GTDB): domain Bacteria; phylum Pseudomonadota; class Gammaproteobacteria; order Enterobacterales; family Shewanellaceae; genus Ferrimonas; species Ferrimonas kyonanensis. The sequence continues at coordinate 546,891 of NZ_AUDJ01000001.1, forward strand.
CTGTGGTAATTACTGAATCGCTGTTGACTGATTTTTCCTTGTTCTACGGCCTGTTGCAAGGCGCAGCCAGGATCATTTTGGTGCTTACAGTCTCGAAAGCGACAGCTGCCCATCCATTCTCGAAACTCTTTAAAGCCCCAGGTCACCCGCTCGGTGTCCAGATGCCACAGGGCAAATTCCCGAACTCCCGGCGAGTCGATGAGATCGCCACCACCGGGGAAGTGGATCAGTTTGGCGGTGGTGGTGGTGTGCTGGCCCAGGCCGCTGACCTCTGAGATTTCACCCACATCCAGTTCGGTTTCCGGCATCAACGCATTGATTAGGGAGGATTTTCCTACTCCGGACTGGCCAACAAAAATGCTGACGGTGTCTTTCAGTTGTTCCCGGAATGCCTCTACGCCTTCGCCGGTGTGGCTGGAGAGCAGAAAGATCGGATAACCGATCGCCCGATACGGCGCCAGTACCTGATCCACCTCTTGCCGGCCGGCGTCGTCCAACAGATCGATCTTATTGAGCACCAGTACCGGTGGAATGCCGGTGTCTTCGGCAGCCACCAGGTAGCGATCGATGATCTGGCTGGACAGATCCGGGCGCACCGAAGAGACGATGTAGATCTGATCGATGTTGGCGGCCACCACTTTAACACCGTCGTAGTAATCCGGCCGGGTCAGGGCGGTGCGGCGGGGGTGAACCGCTTCAACGACACCACTGATCCCCTGCAGGTGCTCCTTGCCCTGGCGCCACTCAACCTCATCACCGGTCACCAGGCTGGTGATGGTTCGGCGCAGGTTACAGCGGTGAACCGTGCCATCTTCGGCTTCGATATCGGCATGCTGGCCATAGCGGCTGATGACCCGGCCGATCATCTGGGTGCCCAGTTGGTCGCTGTCCCACTCCGGTTCCTGTCGCTTCAGTCGCTTTTGCTGATTCGCCCTAACCCGGCGAATCTGCCCTTTTGTCAGTTTCTTTTTGCCTTTGCTCACGCGTATTTTTAACCTTGCTCACGCCAGAGTCGTGATCTCACTAAGTTGGCCGAGGGTGAAGTAAAACGGGTATCATACTACTAATAGCATCAAAAATACTGGAATTGAGGTAAATAGCCTATGTCATCGGACCCGAGTAATCTGATCTGGATCGACCTTGAGATGACCGGACTGGATCCGGAGCAGCATTGCATCATTGAGATAGCCACCATAGTGACCGATGCTCAATTGAATGTGCTGGCGGAGGGCCCGGTGATCGCCATTCATCAGCCGGACTCTGAATTGGCGAAGATGGATCAATGGTGCACCGACACTCATGGCAATAGCGGTCTGACCAAGCGGGTGCAGCAGAGCCCCATTACCGTTGAAGAGGCGGAGCGTCAGACCCTCGAGTTTCTGCAGCAATGGGTACCGGCAGGCGTGTCCCCCATCTGTGGCAACAGCGTCGGCCAGGATCGCCGTTTCCTGTATCGCTATATGCCGTTGCTGGAACAGTATTTCCATTATCGCTACCTGGATGTCAGCACGGTGAAGGAGTTGACGCGCCGCTGGAAACCGGAGGTGTTGAAGGGCTTCACTAAGCAGGGAACCCACCTGGCGTTGGATGACATTCGTGAATCCATTGCCGAGTTGGCTTATTATCGAAGCGAAGTTTTTAAAATTTGACCACTTAAACCAAATTTATTTGTCGGGGGTTGCAGCGTGGCGATTTTCGCTTATAATGCGCCCTCGTTTCCTGACGCAAGTGGGGAAACAAAGTGAGGCGACACTAGCTCAGTGTGGTATAGAAGGTAGTGCAACCTACTTTGATACGCACAGAGTCAGTTAGCAACACAAGTGAGGCGACACTAGCTCAGCTGGTAGAGCGCAACCTTGCCAAGGTTGAGGTCACGAGTTCGAACCTCGTGTGTCGCTCCAAATTTTCTGCG
>NZ_AUDJ01000002.1 GCF_000425405.1 Ferrimonas kyonanensis DSM 18153
TCAAGGGAAAAAAGCGCTGAAAGAGGTTCTTCCTGGCTACGTTAACAGCGTCAAGCCAATGTTCGCTATGAAGCCGGATATACTTCAGTCAGACAAGTCAAAAGTAAAGAAGGAAGTATACTTACGCATGCTTCTGTTAGCTCCTGACAAATCACATTATGAGTACGTAATAAATCGATTTTATCGAGATAATGATGAATCGGTTAAATCAATTTTTTACTCTCATCGAATTCCATTTGCTGAGCAGGTTAACTTCAACGAGATAATGGAAAACCGTGATAGTTGGCTAGAACAACTTCAATTACAGAATATTGATGGACACTTTGTTGACTAGTTCCTCTAACAAGTTTGTTAAGTTCGCCCAACGAGTTGGGCTGGGACGCGTAAACTGCACGCACCCCTTACAAAAGCGTTAAGTGTCTTGGAGAGTACGTGCGAATATTCATAATGGCTCTTGCTTTGATTCCTGCTCTTACGTTGGCAAAAGATCTAGAGGATGTTGAGAGCATAGAGAACCTAATTGAAGCCAGATTAACTCTTGGCCAGCCAACGCAGGAAGTCGAAGGTTTTTTAAACAGTACATCGTGGCTCTATTCTTATGATCGGTTTCAAAATAGATTTCAGGCTAGGCCTGCAGACGATGCAACAGAATGTACAGTCCGAACGTTTTTGCTTTGGTTGTTGTATGACTGCGATATTCAAATATACATAAACATTGATGAGTCAGGTAACTATAGTGGCTACTCTGTCGAGCAAACCTATTCAGGTGTGTAGACAATACTTAACAAGCCACTACAGGCGGATTTTTGCTCGTACTTCGATGATTTTTCTATCCAACATCTTTTCCCTTAATGTGGGAGGTAAATCGCCCAGGAGGTTTAGTATGGAAGTTAAGCTCAGCGACCTTGCCTTAGCCGTTGATTTTTCATCGTCTGGGCTGTTGTTTGATAGTTGTACGTATCTAAATAGGTGCAGCGGCAAGATAGTTTACACTGGCGATCTCATCGACGATGAAGAGCTACCTGATGATCTTTATGACAATCCAGATTACGTAGAGATTCCATCGAAGCAAGATATGAACTTGGGCAAACGGTTAGTTCTAAGGTTTGCCGCAGAGCACCTTTCAGAACATGTTGAAACTGTGCATAACATATTTAGTCGGCGTGGCGCATACGGAAGGTTTAAGGTTCTCCTTGAGCAAGCTAACATGCTCGATGAATGGTATCGATATGAAGAGGAGGCCGTAACTAGGGAATTGCTTGAATGGTGTCTTGTCAATGAAATAACAGTCAATGAAGATTCTTGACAATGCACTGCAGGCGGTTGTTACTGGCTAGCAGTACTCTTTTTTATTGGATGTCATATTAAGAGCGTATCTCATTGAGGACTGGTTGCCTTAATAAATCGCTAGAGATTACAATTGATTTAATTCTGTTGATATCAACTGAACTACATAAAACAACGTAAATAGTGTCTATGAATAAAAATAAATGTTACATTGCTTTTTTCCTAACGGCATTGATTCTATTATCAGGTTGTGCATCTCAACCCGAAACGCATGGTAACGATCTTCCAGGCTTTTTCACTGGCCTAATGCATGGTTTTTTCTTTATTTTTAGTTTTATCGCAAGCCTGTTTTCTGATGTCAGAATCTATACCTTCCCTAACTCGGGAGTGTGGTACGATTTTGGCTTTCTAGTTGGGCTGGTGTCTGCTGTCAGTGCTGGCACTTCTGTAAAATAGACAGCCAATTTTAGGAGGTCCTATGGCTTGGAAATGCCAGAACTGTAGTACAGAGATCGACGAGTCCAGCTTTGAAGTTTGCTGGAACTGCGGCTGTGAGAGAGGGCAACTAAAGCCAGCTGAATCACAGGCCCAAGTTCTGAAAAGCCTTCGCTGTGGGTCAGCGATGCTGATGCTTGGCTCCAAGGAGTTTCATGAGGGCACTCGATGGGGCGCGTTGGGCAATTTCGCCGAGTTGTTAGTCGATAAACAAGCGCTCGATATGTTTGCTTGTGAATCGTGCGGCAAGGTTGAATTCTTTTTGCCCGGAGCCGGCGCAAGATAACGAAAGACTCAAGACGGATAGCAATCAGTCTGGTTGCGCTCGTGCCTCGCCGAGTATAGCCAGACAAGCAGTTCCCTCTAAAGGGACGATATATTCTCGGAGATGTATGAATAATTTCCCAATAGTAGAAACGGAAAGGCTTATCCTGGATGAGCAATCCAACGATGATGCTAAAGCAATTTTCGCCATGTTTTCTGATAGCGAAGTGACTGAATTTTACGATTTATACTTCACTTCGGAAAATGAAGCGCTTGAATTAATAGAAAATGATAATAAGAGTTTTAGAGAGCAAAAAAGTGGTCGGTGGGCCATTCGAGAAAAATCAACGAATGAATTTGTAGGTAGTTGTGGCATTAATCGTTTCGAAGAAAGCAATGACGTAGCGGTTATAGGCTATGAACTCCAAAAAAGATCCTGGGGAAAGGGCTTTGCTAAAGAAGCTGTAAGTAAAGTTGTCGAGTACTCATTTTCAAATGACTGCCCAAAATTTATTAATAAAATTGAGGCGTATGTTATGTTGGGCAATGGTGCTTCGGAGTCTGTGCTTGAAAAGTTAGGCTTTCAATGTGACGGCATACTGAGGCAGCATGGTAAATGGAAGGGTTCCTATCATGACCTCAAAGTATTTTCCCTTTTACGTTCAGAGGGCAATAAAGCAGATTGAGCTAATGATGAGTGAGACATATAGGACGGCTCAGAAGTGTCAACGCAGGCAACGCTCCCTAGGTGTGAATCTCGGTACTTAGATTCTGCCTTCTAACCGCTTCCTGTCTGTGAATAGATAAAACCAGTTCAAACGGACTGAACTTTCAGTGTATCGAGTAACCCAAGCGATACGGAATCGTCCCTGCTGGGTACAGAAACAGGCGCTGTTCAGTCAGTTAATCCTGACAGCCGGGTCGAGGTTAACTATGCTGTGATCCCTGCAAAGACCATCGACACCAGTCCTTGTGTGGGTCTGGGCCCGCTAGGCCGTATCGCGGCCATGATCGCGGATGGCGGCAGTAACGAGACGATTGGCCATTTTATACAAAAGGGTGATAGGAATGAGTAGTACCGGAATTCAAAAGAGCATTGGCCTGCTGGGCATTGGCTTCTTTGGGTTTATTTTGTGGATCATCTATCTGGCCAACAGCGGTGGCGACAGTGTGTTTTTCGATCTGGTTCGGCAGTTGCCGTATGGCGACAAGTTGGGTCACTTCTGTTTGTTTGGCTTGTTAACCCTGGCTGCCAATCTGGGCACTGGCCTTAAGACTTTTCCCGTCGGCCGTGGGCGCTGGTACCTCGGCACGACGCTGGTGTCGCTGTTTGTGCTGCTGGAGGAGCTGAGTCAACTGCTTCTGCCTCGGCGCACCTTCGATGTTACCGACCTGGCGGCGGATCTGGTGGGGATTGTGCTGTTTACCTGGGTCAGTAAGAAGCTGGCGGCAACACGCTGGCTCTGTCGTCGGCACGCCGAGAGCTGATCCCGCCGAGGTGGCCAGGTCCCAGTGTTTTTGCTTCATCGAGCTCATTACCCGTCAATTTAACTTTCTTGGGCAGATTCGGCTCGCGTCGCTGGAATTCGGGCTGTTTGGCAGCTGAACACATCCTCTGTACGGCGGTTGCTTCCCTAAACCACTTTGACCGATTGCTCGTACTTGTTGGTGTTTACTGCAAACGGCGACTTTCGGCCGAGACACAGGTTGATTTCAGTAGGGGAGGGGCGATGAACATTTTTGTACTGGATGACGACATTGAGCGCTGTGCCCGCAGTCACTGCGATCAGCATGTGGTCAAGATGATCCTCGAAAGCGTGCAACTGCTGTGCACGGCGTTAAACAAAAAGGGGTTTGACACCCCTTATCGCTCCACCCACCTTAAGCATCCCTGTGTGTTATGGGTAGAGGAGTCCTACGACAACTTTTGCTGGCTACGGGATCTGGCGGTGGCCCTGAACGATGAATATCGGTTTCGCTACGGTAAGCCTCAAGACCATAAGTCGATGGCGGCGTTGTCGATCATTGAGGCGATGCCGTTTGCCCGCCGTGGACTGACACCCTTTGCTCAAGCGATGCCAGAGCCGTTTAAAGTTCAGGGCAATGCGGTGCTGGCCTATCGGCGCTTCTACGTTCAGGACAAGTCGCGCTTTGCCCGCTGGACAGTTCGGCCCCAACCCGATTGGTACACTCAGATGCTGAACGCGGCTTTGGATTAATGGGATCGAAACTTGCCCTTTGGCAAGGGCAACCGGTCTTTAGCTCCTCTTTTGGCTCCGCCCGCTAGTGTTGTAACAGCTTTACATCAGAAGCGCAGGAGAGGTCACGGTTGCCGTTGCATTGCTTTGTTGGCTGGCGTTATTCTTGACCTGCTCCGCGACGGGTCCGGCATGATGCTTTGGGCTGGAGCAAGACAGACAGAAAAGGAGTTTCAATGTCTATTAATGCAACCCTTGCTGGCCAGATGATGGTGTTGTGGCTGGTATTGTCAACGGTATTGATTGCATTGCTGGCCAGAAAGCGCAGCGATACCCCGGCTTTGGTAACCTTGGTTGGGGCGGTGTTGTCGTTGATTCCCCCTTTGGGCATGGCGTATATGGGCTTCTTGGCCCTGAAGGGAGACAGCCGCAGGTTGCGGCGTTACGAGTAGGGGCGACGATCAAAAAACGGCACTCAGGGTGCCGTTTTTTTGTGTCTGAAAATCGATGAGGCTCAATCTGCCTTGGCGGTTTCCATGGCAGCAGCCGGTTGGTTGATTTTTTGATGCAGCCACAGACCGGAGGCTTTCATCAGGAAGCCAAAGGTGGCGCCAACAATCAGAGCCGGAATCACCGCCTGCCAGTCGCCCGCGGCGGCAAAGGTGGCACAGCTGCCGACAAAGGTACCGGGAATGTAGTTGAGCCAGGTCTGTTTGGCTTGAACACACATCAGCGTGGCGACGATGCCAGTAATCACATAGCCAATCACTTCGGCGCCGGCGATGGTGGACAGTTGGATGATCACCATGGCCCAGAATACGCCGCTCATATTGGTGGCCACGCTCAGTGCCAACCCTTTTACGCCATCTTGAGGGGAGGCAAAGTAGGTTGTGCAACCCAGAAAGCCAGCCCAGGTCAGCAGACCCAATGACACCGACACCCAGCCCCAGATGCCGGACAGTATTCCGGTTGTGATTGCAATCGCCACCAATACAGACATGTAATCGTCTCGTCGTTATCTCAGAAAGATGACGGAGTGTATCTTACTTATTTTCACATCCAAGTGATCACGATCACGCTATTGGGCGGATCAGGTCGGGTTTGACGCTATTTCGTATGGTTTATGTGACTTAAGTGAAATTTTTTTACAATTTTAGGGCTGGCTCTCACCGTCCTGGTTCGTAGCGACCAGTCGCAGCCAGGCGGTTGTCCCGCCTGGCTGCTGTTTGGCTCAACTATCGGGCTTTAATGCCGTCCAGTTCATACCAGGGGGTCGGGTTGATGGGGCAGCGGTAGCGCACGCCCGCTTCGGTAATGGTGACCCGGGAGCTGCGGGTTTGGCCCGGCTCCAGAGGAAACTTGTCCAACGTGTTGCGGTTGGCCAGGTTTTGGATTTGAAAGCCCACCAGTTTGTCAGAGCGGTTGGTCACGACAAATTCGTACTCGCCGGCCTTCAGTCCGGCGATGGTCTCTTCGGCGGCGAAGTAGCCGTTGTACTCGTCGAGGTGAATCACGGTTACGCCATCGTCCCGGGTTTCAGGGGTGGCGGCCGCTGCGCCAAACGCCAAACTCAGTGTCAGAATTATCGCGCTGGTCATTCCAAGTAGTGCTTTCATGATGTGTCTCCGTAAGGTCCAAATTAACAGGGCAGTCAAGGTCCTTGTTGAGCCTTGATGGAGCCAGTATAGTGAGCATAATTGCTCTATTCTGCGTCAAATGGTGCTGGTTTTATGTCAGATCGTCCAAATGTGTATCTGAACAATCCGGATGCGCTGAGTTCGGTACTTTCCAGTTTGCAGTTGCAGACCGAGGTGTACGTTAATGGTGAGTTTTGCGGCCAGTGGGCGGTGGATACCGCCGGCAGTCGTCGCATCCCCTTTCATCTGATCGCCAATGGCCGTGCCTGGTTGCACATGGAGGGGCAACCGGCGCTGGCGCTGCAACCGGGGGATCTGCTGGTGTTTCCTCACGACAACCACCACATTCTGGCCAGTTCGCCGCAGCAACCCGATGCCGCCCTGGTCAATGCGCCGCTGTCGACTGCAGTGGCGGATGAGCCGCGAACCCAGTTAATTTGTGGCTTTTTTGAGTTTCGCAATGCCGCCGCCTGGCCGCTGCTGGATTCGTTGGCTCCACTGATGGTGGTGCACAATCTGGGCACCGAATCGCGTCTGGAACGGCTGGTGGCCTTGATGATACTGGAGTTAAAACAGCAGCAGCCAGGCCATTATGCGGTGGTGAATCAACTGGCGCTGTTGATGTTTGTCACCCTGCTCAGGCAACAAATTGAATCGGGCCAGGTTGAGCAGGGGTTACTGGCGGCGTTGTTCGACCGTCACTTGGCGCCGGCGCTGGCCGCGATACACAATCAGCCGGCGAAGCCATGGACTCTCAATGGCCTGGCGCAGATTGCCGCGCTGGGCCGCTCGAGCTTTGCCCGTCGGTTTCAGTCTCTGGTTGGCGTGTCACCGATGCGTTATGTGAGCCAATGGCGAATGCACTGCGCGTCAGTACAACTGGCGACCGGACAGTGCTCGGTGGCTCAATTGGCAGAGCAGTATGGTTACCAGTCGGAAGCGGCGTTTCGTAAAGCCTTTAAAGTGGTGACGGGCACTACGCCCGGTGCGGTACGACGCCGGCGACGGACTCGGTCAGATCAGGGAGCAACTCATGGGTGACAGATCAGCGAAATGGAAGCCGGGTGTGAGGGTGCCGATGTTTATTGCTACCCGTCTGGAAACTAGCAGGAGCAGGCTAAGGGTGCTGCCGGTGGCGGCGTTGCTGCTGGTCAGCAGCGAAGTCTGTGCCGACAGTTGGCAGTGCAGCAACGACTTTGAAAGCCGCTGTTCGTCGCAGGGATGTTCGGTTGCCACCACGGCGGATTTTACCCCGCTGAGTGTCAGTCTTGATGACCGCGGCGCGCTGTCGGTATGCGCCTACAGTGGTTGTTGGCAGGGGCGAGGCGAGGTATTGGCAACCCGGCCCTATCTGGTGGTGGTTGGCAGTGCCATTCCATGGTCGGCTCCGGGAGGCGACCATGGCAGCGATATGGTGCTGACTTTAAACCCTAAAACTGGCGTGGCAATGCTGCAAAATGAGGTGTTTGATCAGCCGTTGGTGTGCGCCGGTCCCTGAGTCCGGCTTTACAGCCAGTCAATCTCGGCACGGGTTAAACGGCGGCAGTTGCCCGGCGGCAGTGACGGTTCTAGCGTTATTTCACCCATGCGTTCTCGGTGAAGGGCCACCACCGGGTTTCGAAACACTCCGAACATCCGTTTGATCTGGTGGTATTTTCCCTCGTAGATGGTCAGCCTGGCCTGCTGAGAGCCAAGCCGGGTCAACTGTGCCGGCGAGGTGGTGATTCCCTCATACGGAAAGTGAATTCCTTCGGCGAATCGGGCTTCGGTGCCCGGGTCGATGGGGTGGGCGGTGGTCACCAGGTAAGTCTTAGGAATTTTTATTTCCGGCCGGGTCAGTCGTTTCGACCAGTTGCCGTCGTTGGTCAGAATCAACAGGCCGGTGGTGGCCCGGTCCAGTCGACCGGCGATGTGGATCTCGGTCAGATCCAGCTCCGGCTGTTGCGTTGCCAGTTCCTCAATCACCGTGCGGTGATTCGCATCCCGGGTGGCGCTCAGAATCCCGGCCGCCTTGTTCATCAGCCAATATTGTGCCTGCTTGCACGGCAGTTCGATGCCGTTGCAGCGAACCTGGCTGAACTCGGTGATTCGACGGGTTCCATCCAGGCACGGCTGTCCATCCACCCACACCTGACCGTTCTGAATCCAGTCTCGAATGCGGCGATTGCTCTCTCGGGTGGTTTTGCTGATGAAACGATCCAGTCGCATAGACGGCCTCTGCCTGTTTGGGGCGCCTATGGTAACGCGCTGGCGACGAAAGGCAATGGCGATAAAGCCGCCGCCAAATGGTGGAAACCGACGCCGGGCTATTGAGGTAGATCAGCTTACTGGCGTTTATCCCCCGAACGGGGGATGAAGCGGTTATTTCATTTGCGTATCAATGAAGTAACTAGCAGGAGGTGAGTATGAAAAATCAAAATGGATTCAAATTGTGTGCACTGGTCGCCGCCATGGTGGCCCTGGCCGGTTGTGGCAGTGACAGCGACAGCAGCCCGGCTCCGGTGGAGCCTGAACTTTACACCGGGGTATTTCTGGACAGTCCGGTTGCCGGACTGAGTTACGCCACCGGCACTCAGCAGGGCGTGACCAATGCGGCTGGTGAGTTTGTCTATCAGCAGGGGGAGCAGGTGAACTTCAGCCTGGGTGCCACCGAGTTTCCGGTGGTGAATGCCGCCGCCGAAGTGACGCCGCTGACCCTGTTTGCCACCGAGGACGCCACTACGCCCGCGGTGGTGAATACGCTGCGGTTGCTGCAGTCTCTGGACAGCGACGGCGATCCGGATAATGGCATCACCATTGCCGAAGCGGTGGCGCAGGCGATGCCCAGCGTCACACTGGATGAAGGTACCGAAGCCTTTGAAACTCAAATGACCGTGGCGCTGGACGCCGTAGGCATGGACGCCGACGATCTGGTCAGTGCCGAAGACGCTCTCGACCACTTCGATGAAACCGTTAACCCGGGCTTCACGGCCGGCGATCTGGACGGTGACTGGTTGTCTATTGAGTTTCTGACCCCTCGTTACGATCACAACTCCCCGGACTCGTTTGATTATCGTCTGGCAGATTGGCTCATCAATGACGGCACCCTGACCGTTAAAGAGCGCAACATTGCCGGTGAGTATTATCCGGATGAAAGCTACGACATCACCATGGATAACACCGGCAAGATCACCGTCGATGAAGAGACCGACATGGTGCAGATGGATTCTGGCGAGCAGATGATGCTGTGGTGGAACGGTGAAGAGCATCGGCAGCGGTTGGCGCTGTCGGTTCGCCGTGCCGACAGCTATCAGCTCAGCGATCTGCAGGGCCAGTGGCTGGTCGGCAGCTTGTACACGCCGGCGCATTCTCTGGGCGACCCGGGTCAGTTTGGTTTTGGCGTGTACCAACTGGTCATCGATGATGCCGGGGCGGTAGCCTTTACCGATCTGGGCGGTACCGACGACAATGCCACCGATAACTTTACCTTCGCGATGGACGACCGTGGTCGCATCCTTGATGAGGACGAAGGCTACCTGCAACTGTCGGCCGAGAAGGACGTGATCGTTCAGGTCGCAGTCTGGGACGGCGAGCAGCAGGAAGTGATGGTGGCCGTAAAACAGCCGCAGCAGCTGGAACTGGCGAAACTGGAAGGGCAGTGGTATTCCGTTACCATGGACATTCCGGCCCAGGCCAATGACGCCAAGTTGTTTAACTACAGCCTGGATCAGGTGGTATTCGATGCCGCGGGTAACTCAGCCTGGCACCAGAAAGCCACCGATGACCCCGAGGCCGACCTGGAGGTGGTGGATACTATGAAAGTCGAGCTGAAACAGGGCATGTTCAAAGATCAGTACAACGGTTACTGGTTGGTGAATGCCGACTATACCGTGGCGGTCAACTTGTACCCTGAGCAAGAAGGGATTTATGCCTACGCCGTACTGGTGAGACAGAAATAGATCGCAGAGCTTTACGGGCTGAGCCCTTCAGTCCGTTCCCCCTGGCGAGTTGACCTCCGGCTCGCCTTTTTTGTGCCTGGCGAACGGCTCAGTCGAAACGGGGCGTCAGGGTGTAGGCGCGGTGCAGCAGTTGATTCTGATGGCGGCTGTCGGTTTTATGCAGCAGGCTTTTGAGTTGAGACTTAACGGTTTCTTTGCTGACGCCTCGGTAATCGGCTATTTCACTGCCATCGAGCCCCTCCATCAGCAGGTTGAGAACCTGTCGCTCGGCCGGCGTCAAAGGCTCCAGACACAGCTCGGCCAGAGGCGAGTGACTCCGAAGTTTCAGGTAGTGGTGTGCCCAGGGCAAGATGGCGGCACCGAGGCCATTCATGTCGTGCTGGTAGAGTTTTTGAAACGGGGTGCGGTGTCGGTGCAGGGAGATGGCCACCTGTTGGTGAGCGTTTAATGGCAGCACCAGGCCATAAGAGAAACGGTAGTCGAAGTAAGGTTGGTAACGCTCGAGAAAGCCGCCGGCTTCCGCCTTGGGGCGGGGCAGCAGCTCCTGCAGGCACACGGACTCGCCCACCAGCTTGTTGCTCATGTAGGTATGAAGATAACGATCTTGCTCGGTGTTGCCGGCCACAAAGGCCTGAGAGCGTGCCGACAGGCCCGCACAAAAGGTGTGTTGCACTCCTCGGCGCAAATCAATCAGCATCAACAGGCAGGCATCGGCGCCGACGATCGGCAGCAGTCGGTTCAGCAATGCCCGCAAGTGTGCCGGGCCCTGACAGTGGTTCAGGTCGTTGATCCAGGGGTAGAGTTTTAACCAGTCCATGTACACCTCAATTGGCTTAGTTTGAGTGTAGGGGCGGTTAGGGCTTTATAAACTGACCTAGATCAAAAAGTTGCACACATGTTATCAAGGTTAATAAAAAGGCGCCTCCATCAGGAGGCGCAACATCCACGGGTCGCTGAACACGGGGCAGGGGCCGAAAAGGTTAGGATTACCGGTTCCCTAACACTCCCCGAACAACCCGGGGAAAAACCCAACGGGGCCAGACAGACCCCGTTGTACAGGCTCAGTCCACCTTGGGTGGGAAACGCTGGTACAGGGTCGGCAGCACCAACAGGGTCAGGGCCGTGGAGGTGACCAGACCGCCGATGATCACCATCGCCAACGGTCGCTGAACTTCTGAGCCGACGCCGGAGGAGAAGATCACTGGCAGCAAGCCCAGCGCCGAGGTCAGGGCGGTCATCAGTACCGGCCGTAGCCGAGAGATGGCGCCTTCGAACGCCGCTTCGGCCACCGGTTCGCCGGCGTTCACCCGTTGGTTAATGGCATCTACCAGCACCACGCCGTTGAGCACGGCTACCCCAAACAGGGTGATGAAGCCGATGGAGCTGGGGACCGACAGGTAGGTGCCGGTCAAAAACAGCGCCAGAACGCCACCAATCAACGCCAGTGGCACATTGGCCATGATCAGCAGAGATTGCGCTACCGAGCCGAACGAGAAATACAGCAGTAAGGCAATCAGGGCAATGGAGATGGGCACCACAATGGCCAGCCGTTGCTGGGCGCGCTGCTGGCTTTCATATTGGCCGCCCACTTTAACCGAGTAGCCTGCCGGCAGATCGGCACCGTCGGCCACGCGTTGATAGATGTCGTTGACCACCGATCCCATGTCACGTCCTGAGACGTTGGCCTGAATGACCACCCGTCGCTGCACATCGTCGCGACGAATATTCGGCGGCGCACTCTCCATGCCGATGTCGGCCACGTCTCCGAGGCGTACCTGGCTGCCATCACTGCCGTACAGCAGCAGGTCCGCCAGTTTCTCCGGGCTGTCGCGGAACGACTGTGCAAACCGCAGCTGAATGTCGTAGCGGGCGTTGCCGTCAATCACCTGGCCGGCCTGACGGCCACCGATGCCGTCGGACACCAGTTGCAATACCTGATCGACGCTGATGCCATAGCGAGCTAATTTACTGCGATTGGGCCGCACCACCAGTTGCAGTTCCCCCTGAATCTGCTCCATCGATACGTCCACGGCACCGTCGACGTTTTTTACCAGCTCTTCGATCTGCTTGCCTTTCTCCGCCAATACGGTCAGATCCGGTCCAAACAGCTTGATCGCCAGTTGAGCCCGCACCCCGGACAGCAGCTCATCCACTCGGGTGGCAATGGGCTGAGAGAAGGTAAACAGCAGACCCGGGAACACACTCAGCTTGTCGTTCATCTGCCGTTGAAGCTCGAGTCGATTCGACGCCGAAGTCCATTGTTCGACGGGCTTGAGGCCGACGTAGATCTCGACGTTGTTGATGGGCTCCGGATCCCCACCCAGCTCGGCGGCACCGACCCGGCTCAGGGCGTACTCCACTTCGGGGAAGGTCATCAGAATCCGTTCCAGCTTGGGTGCCACCAGGTTTAAGGCGGTATCCAGGTTGGCGGTGGGGGCCAGGGTGACCCGAATGTTGATGGTGCCTTCCTCTAACTCGGGGACAAACTCCGTGCCCAGGTTAGGTACCAGGCTCATGGTGGCGGTAAAGGCGATCAGGGCGGCGGCGATCACCGCTTTGGGGCGGTTGATGATGCGACCCAGCAGGCGCCGGTAGGCTTTCTCTAGGGGGGCGACCACCGGGCTGGGGCGAAAGCTGACGCCTTTTTTGAACGCCATGGTGGCCAGAGCCGGCACCACAAACAGGGCCACAACCAGGGCGGCCATCATCGCCAGAATGATGCTCACCGCCATCGGCTGGAACATCTTGCCTTCTACCCCTTGCAGGGTAAACAGCGGGGCAAACACCACAATAATGATGATGGTGGCAAAGAACACCGGGCTGGCAACTTCCTGAGCCGCCGCCTTGACCCGCATGGCAATACCGTGATGGTCGGCACCGGCATTGTGGGGATCGGCTTCGTTAGCCCGGGACTGAGCCTGGCTGAGGTGGCGGCGGTCCGGCTGGCTCAGGTGTTTGAAGATGTTTTCCACCATCACCACCGAGCCATCCACCAGCATACCGATGGCCACCGCCAGGCCGCCCAGAGACATCAGGTTGGCCGAGGCGCCAAAATAGGCCATGACCATCAAGGCGATGCCGATGGCCACCGGAATCGACAACAGCACCAGGGCGGTGGCGCGAATGTTGAGCAGGAACAGTGCCAGAATCACGATGATGAACACAAAGGCGATCAGTAACGCGTCGCGGACGGTTTTGACCGCCTTGCTCACCAGATCGGCATTGTCGTAATAGGGTTCAAACGTGACCCCTTGAGGCAGGGCTTGCTGGATCAGCGGAATTCGCGCTTCGATGTCATCGATGGTGGCCTTGGTGTTGGCCCCCATGCGCTTGAGTACCACCCCGGATACCACTTCCCCCAGTTGCTGCACCTGACCGTTGTCATCGCGGCGGCTCATGGACACGGCGCCGACCCGAATCTCGCTGCCGAATTGCACCGAGGCGATGTCATTAACGGTGATGGGAGTGCCGTTGATGGTTTTCAGCGGCAATAACCGAATCGCTTCCAGCCCCGCCTCACCGCTGGGAATAAAGCCGTAGCCCCGCACCACGAACTGTTCTTGCCCTCTGGGCATAAACCAGCCGCCGGTGTTGCGGTTGTTGGACTCCAGCGTCTGTTGCACATCATCCAGAGTTAAGCTGTAGGACTGCATCTTGGTGGGATCCAACTGCACCTGGTACTGGCGAACTTCGCCGCCGAAGGACAGCACCTGAGTGATCCCTTCCACTGGCATCAGCATCAGTTTGACCAGGTAATCGTTCAGCCCGCGCAGGGCCATGGCATCAAAGCCGCTACCCGGTTCGGCCCGCAGCAGGTATTGGTAGACCTGACCCAGACCCGAGGTGTTGGGGCCCATCTCCGGGGTACCAACGCCATCGGGAATGTTCTCCTGGGCCGCTTGCAGCTGTTCAAACACCTGTTGACGGGCAAAGTAGACGTCGGTGCCTTCTTCAAACACCACGGTGACCACCGACAGGCCGGTACGGCTGAGGGAGCGCACCTGGGTGACGGCGGGCAGCGAGTACATCGACGCCTCGATGGGGTAGGTGATTAACTGCTCCACCTCCTCCGATGCCAGGCCTTCGGCCTGGGTGTTGACGGTGACTTGAACATTGGTGACGTCAGGAAAGGCATCCAGGTTCAGCTTTGGCAGCATGGCGACGACGCCAGCCATAGTGGCAATCAGCAGAATGAGAATGATCAGCCGGTTGCGCACCGCTGATGCGATTATAGTATTGAGCATAGAGGCGCCGCCTTAGTGGTTGTGGATGCTGAGGCCGGATTTCGCCTGCTCTGAAGTCAGGAAAAACGCCCCTTTGATGACCACCTGGCTGCCCAGCGGAATGCCGGTGATCAGGTTTTGCTTTTCGATGGCGTTGATAACCTGAATCTCCTGGGCCCGGTACTCCTTGCCGTCATACAGGTACACCATCCAATCGCCGTCTGGACCTCGGCTCAGGGCAGAGTCCGGCAGCACAATGCCCTGGCGCTGACTCTGGCCCAGATAGGCGGTGGCGAACTGCCCGGCATGCAGGCGATGGTCGGGATTGGCCACCTCCAGGCGGATGGATTCGGTGCGGGTCTGTGGATTCAATTGATGATCGCGGCCGATGACGGTGGCCTGAAACAGCTCACCGTTGACCGCCAGTGTCATCGCCTGGCCGATACGGACATTACCGGACTGGCTGGGAGCCACTTGAGCGTTCGCCCACAGGGTTCGCTCGTTGGCCAGTACCATCAGGGGGGTCAGGGCCGGCAGGTTCTGCTGCATCACCGAGTTGTCTTGCTGAACGGTACCGGCATGAGGGGCCAACAGCTCAAATTGACCCAGTCGGGTTTGTTCGTGGTTGAGGCCATCGATTTGTGCCTGAGTCATGCCCAGGGCCAGCAGATCCTGCAAGCTGGTTTCTATGTCAATGCGCGCCTGCTGAAAGCGGCTGGCAGAGATCGCTTTTTCACCGAGGGAGCGTACTCGCTTCCACTCGGCCTGGGCCAGCAGGTAGCGGCCTTGAGCATTGGCGATGTCGCTGGACGCCAGGGTCAGTAGCGGGGTGCCTTTGGCCACGTCCTGGCCAGGGTTGACGTGGCGGGCGATGACCCGGGCGTCAACGGGTAATGACAGCTGGCTGGTGACATTGGGGTTGGCCAACAGCTGTGCCGGCACCGGATGCTCAAAGTTCAGTTGAGATTCAACGGCCGTAGCCACTTCGATGCCGGCAATGGCGCTCTGGGCCGGCGTCAGATGCAAACCTTCCTCTTCCGCCTCTTCCGCCTCTTCGTCATGACCATGACCGTCGTCCTCTTCACCGTGAGCGGTTTCGGCAGCGTGATCGCCACCGTCCGCTTCGGGGTGTGAGGCGTCGTTGTGGTCGTGTTCGGCATGGAAGTTGTCCTGCGCCAGTTGGATTTTCGGGTCAGTGCTGCTGCCGTGGTCGTCGCCGGCCAGGGCGCTGTGGCTGCCGATCGTCAGTGGCAGAGCCAGAGACATGGCCAGAACCATAGGGGACAGTGTCAGATTTTTCATGATGTTGTATTCCTCGAATTCGGTGTTATTGGCTCACAGCCTGTTGAGTCAGCCAGCTTTCCAGTTCGCCACGGCTGGCCATCATCTCGAGCCACAGGTTGGTTTGCTGTGCTTCAAGCATGGCGCCGGTGGCCCAGGTGTCGGTGAGCTGTTGCTGGGATTGCAGGTACTGTGACGTTGGCATCTCGCCACCGCGCCACAGTCGCTGCAGCAGTTCGTGGCTGCTGTCCAGGGAGTCCTGAGTCAGTTGCTGCCAGCGGCTAAGGCTGTCGGCAACGGCGCCGTAGCGGCGACTCAGGGATTCGAGGTCTATCTCGAGGGCGCGGGAGCGGGCAAGGTATTGCTGCTCGGCCACAATGACGCCTTGATTGGCTTCGTTGATTTCGCCCTGATAACGGTTGCGGATGTTCAGTGGCATGGAGATTCCCAGCTGCACACTGTTGTCATCGCCATTGGTGACGGCGCCCACAGAGACCGTGGGATCGGCTTTGGCCTCCTGTCTGGCCAGGCTGAAACCGGCCTTGGCGGCAAGAACGGCCTGATACTGGCCCTTCAACGCCGGCAGTTGCTGATTCACTTCGGTACTGGGAAGGGGGAAATGAAACGGCGGCAGGGCCAGAGCCGGGTCGCCACCAAACAGGGTTAATTGTGACTCGGCACTGATCAGGGCCTGACGGGCATCGGCGCGGCTGCCGCTGACCCGGGCCAGTTCCAGGGTTAGCAGTTGCTTGTCCAAGGGGGCCAGTTCACCGACCCGAACCATTTTGTCTGCCAACGCCAGCATCGACTGAGTGCGTTGCTGCTGTTCGGTGGCGTACTGGTCCAGTTGCTGCGCCTGACGCAAGCTCACCCAGGCACTGAGCAAACTGGCGAGGGTGTCATTGCGTAACTGCTGATAGTCGGCCTGAGCCTTGAGGGCGTTGAGTTGCGCCAGGCGGGTGCGATAGCCGCGTTTATCGGCCCAGTCCACGGCCTGAGCCACGGACAGGGTGTAATCTTCATCGCTGCTGTCGCTGCCGATGTTTTCCACGTCAAGAGCGAGCTCGGGGTTGTACAGTGCCTGGTTGGCGCTACTGATCGACAGCTTGGCCAGGGTCAGCTGCTCGGCTTCGGCACGGATCTGCGGCAGAGCCTCAAGTTGGCTCAATGCCTGAGTGGCAAATCGCGACAGTTCAGAGGCCTGCCCCTGAAATGTGACACCGACGCTGACCGCCACCAGGGCGATGCGAATAGTTGGGTGCATAGTAATATCCTGCAAAATGGATCTGAATGTCAGAAAGTTTTGGGATACCACTGCGTGACCAAAGGCATGCTGACTCAGGGGGTGAAGCTGAGATCATTCCTTAGGATGTTGGCCGCCAAGCTGAGTACGACATCGCGAAAACGGGTCGACTTGGGCGGTTGGCTTTGATGACGCAGTGGCAGAGCAGGATCAGGCTATGGGGGGGCGCAGCAGATTCGACGGGGCCGGGTCGGGATAGCGGCCGAGATAATGAAAGTGCCCCGACTGAGGCGCAGGGGGCAACGTCACCGACGCCACGGTGATGCCAAGATGACCGGCATGGCAGTGGTGGTGGACACAGGTTTCGCCGTCCGCGTGTTGATGGTCGTCGGCGTCATGCTGGTGAGTGCCGGTGTCGAAGTGAAACTCGATGGTGTCTCCGAGATGCACATGACGGCCTTCCAGCACCGCATTGGCGGTCTGGCTAAGCAGCGTCAGAACAATCAACAGAACCAGTCGTTTCATTACAACCTGTATTTAAATCAGTGGCAGTCACGGCTTGGAATCCTATCAGCAAATTTAGTTCCCACAAAAGAGATTTTAATCCACGCCGGTGTGATCGCGACCGCAAAGCCGCTGATGGCCGCCGCGTTGACATTTGTTTTACGTGCCTTGAGTCATGCTGGGGGTGATTCTCATTCATAGGCTATGGCGACATGACTCCAACTTCGTTCTCTTGGTTACCGCGTTTTTCACTCTCCTTGCTGCTGACGTTGCTGATGAGCGGCTTCGCCATGGCGGCAGACTACCTGGTGGGCGAGGTGCGGCCGTTGCAGCGGGTGGTGGTCAGCGCCGAGGTGGACGGGGTGGTGTCGGCCTACCGGGCTTCTCTGGGGGATGCGGTGGAGCAGGGGCAGTTGCTGCTGACGCTGGACGATCGCGATGCCACCCTGGCGGTGGCCCTGAGCCGGGCGCAACTGAGCCTCAGTCGTGCTGAGCACCAAAGCCAGTTAAAGCAGCTGAAACGGCTGCAGGCCCTGATTGACAAGCAGACCCTGGCTCAAAGCGAGCTGGACGATCAGGATCGCATCACCCAGATCAGCGCCGCCCAGGTGCAGGTGGACAGCCAACTGCTGGCACAGTCATTGCGCCAGCAGCAAAAAAATCGGGTGCAGGCGCCGTTCGCCGGGGTCGTGGCCGCCCGGTTGGTAGACAATGGCCAGTGGGTGAATGCCGGCGACCCTTTGTACGAGTTGGTGGACGTGGATCGGGTGATTGTGCGAGTGGTGATGCTGGAGCAGGATTACGTGCGCCTGACTCTGGGGGATGAGGTGCAGGTGACCCTGCCGTCGTTGTCGCTACAGACCACTGCCCGGGTGCTGCGGGTATCGCCATCGCTGCTCGATGATGGTCGCGGCTATCCGGTGGAGCTGGAGCTGGATAATCCGAATCATCACATAAAGCCCGGTTTTCGGGTTGAGGTGAGTCTGCTAGCGGGAGGCGGCCAATGAGTGCGCTACTGAATTGGTTTACCCGCCGCCGTCTGGCGGCCAATCTGCTGAGTGTGGTGGTGGTGGTGCTGGGATTGGTGGCACTGTGGGATCTGCCGATGGCGGAAAAGCCGCGCATCGACCTTGGCCACGTATCGGTGTCGACGTTCTATCCCGGTGCATCGGCGGAGGATGTGGAAGCCAATGTCACCGGCAAGCTGGAGAAAGAGTTGCTGTCGGTGGCGGGCATACGGCAGTTCACTTCTCGGTCGGCATCGGGTCAGTCCAGCATCTCCATCTCGTTGGATCCCGAAGTCAGTAGTCCGGCCGAGGTCTATCAGGACATTCGCGATGCGGTTAACCGGGTGTCGGATCTGCCGGCCGGCGTCACCGAGCTGCCCTTGGTACGGGTGGCGAAGTCGTCGAACCTGGACTTTATGGTGGTGGGGATCAGCGCCGATCTGCCCTATGGCCAACTGCGGGAGCAAGCCCGTCAGCTGGAGCTGAAACTGAGGCGGGTACCGGGGATCAGCGAGGTTCAGCTTATCGACCTGCGCACCCCGGAGTACTGGCTGGAACTGCAACCGGAACAACTGAAACGTTACCAACTGACCCTGACCGACATTGCCGATGCCATTGGCCAGCGTAACGTACTGATGACCGGTGGTTCGATTCAAACTGAGGAAGGGAATCTGGAGCTGATTACCTCGGCGCAGATGCTGGCGCTGAGTGACCTGTCGTCAATGGTGCTCAAAGCCAATCCACAAGTGACCCTGAAGGACGTCAGCGGCGCCATTCGACAGGGGTTTGAGCGCCGCCAGAGCCTGGCAACCCTCAATGGCCAGGTGGCCATCGGCTTCGATCTGCGGGCCACCGAAGCGGCGGACGTCATCGCCACCTCGAAGGCGGTGCAGGCGCTGCTAAAGCAAGAACAGGCCCGCTTGGGGCCGGACTATCAATTGCCCATCGGTTTTGATATCGCCCGCGAGATTCAGTCCAGGTTTGACATCGTCAAGTACAACGGCCTGGGCGGTCTGGCGTTGGTGCTGGTGGCGCTGTCTTTGTGTCTGCATCGCAAGGTGGCGCCCTGGGTGGCCTTTTCCATCCCCTTCTGTCTGCTGGGCACCTTGACGGTGTTGTCGATGAGCGGTCAGATCCTCGACAGCTACACCATGGCGGCGCTGATCCTGATCATTGGCATCATCGTCGATGACGCGGTGGTGGTCAGCGAACGGATCACCGCCCGCCGCCAAGCCGGAGACGATGTCATGACCGCCGTTAGCGGCGGCGTCAGAGACGTATTTCCTGCCATTACCGTATCGATTCTGACCACCATGCTGGCGTTCCTGCCGTTGCTGTTTCTGCCCGGAAACGCCGGCAAGATGCTGTATGTGTTGCCACTGACCATCTCCATCGCCCTGGTGTTTTCCTTTATCGACGCATTGGTGATCATTCCCGCCCACATGAAGTCGGTGATGGGGCGAGCCCCGGCGGCAAAGGATCCCTGGGGGGCCCGTTTTGCGCCGGTGGTGCGCAGGGCGCTGGGTTATCCGAAGCGGTTGCTGCTGCTGACCTTACTGCCGGCATCCTGCCTGGCATGGGCACTGTACAGCCAGTTGCCGACGCTGTTTTTCCCCACCGACGGTGCCTACCTGGTGGAGATCAGCGCCCAGTTGGAGGGCAATCAAACCCTGGAGCAGAGTTGGCGGCGGGCGGCGGCGGTGGATCGCATGCTGGCGGATACCGAGCAGGTGGTCAGTTGGTACGGTGAGGTGTCTGAGACCCAGGCCAGTTGGACCGTGAGCCTGACACCGGCCTCGGAACGCCGCATCGGTGCCGATGAGATCGCGAGGCAGTGGCAACAGCAGGGGGAACAGTTTGCCGGCATTCTCAGCCTGGAGTTCGATGTCGACAGCGGCGGTGCCCCCAGTGGCCGCCCGGTGGATCTGCAGATCGTTGGCGGCAGTGACGAGGCCCGCCAGCAGGCGGCCGATCGGGTCACTCAGTGGCTGGCACAGTACCCCGGCGTGTTGGCGCCGCATCAGTCCCAGGCCGACGCGGTGGCGCAGCTGAAACTCAGTGTCGATTATCCCTGGCTCAGCCGTTATGGCGTGACGCTGGAACAGCTGGCCAGGACGGTGCGCATCGCCATCGAAGGCGAGCGGGTGTCGCGGGTGTTTAAAGGCAATGAGGAGGTGTTTTACCGGGTGGTGCTGGAGGACAACGATCGCAGCCCGGAGGAGCTTAATAATCTGTATGTCCGCGGCAGCGGTGGTCAGCTGGTGTCCCTGGACAAACTGGTTCAATGGCAGCCGGGACAACGGGATGAGGTGATCAACCACTTTAACGGCGAGCGCAGCATTCGAGTGTCGGCCAACATCGACACCGCCCTGACCGATCCCATTGCTGTCGAAGATGCCTTGTTGGCGGCCATGGGCAGTGTCGATCCGACGGTGGCCATCGTCAGCAGCGGCCAGGCCAAGGACACTCGCGAAGCCTTGGTGGGGCTGGCCATCGCCATGGTAATGGCGGTATTGGCCATCGCGGTGCTGATGATGTTGCTGTTTGATCGACTGGGCGAGGCACTGGTGGGGCTATTGGTGGTGCCGGTGGGCGTGGCGGCGGCGCTGTTGGTGCTGTGGCTCCATGGCAAGCCGCTGAGTTTCTTCGCCACCGTCGGCATCATCGGCATGACCGGTGTGGTGGTCAACAATGCGCTGGTACTGCTGTATCACTATCATGGCCGAAGCTTCAGTGACGATGACAGCCTGAGAATTCAGCAGCTGCTGGAGGGGGCCTGCAGCCGGGTGCGGCCGATGTTGGTCACCACCCTGACCACGGTGGCGGGATTGCTGCCACTGGCCTATGGCCTCGGAGGCTATGACAACCTGATGTCTCCCATCTCACTGGTGATTGGCTGGGGAATATTGCTGACCGCGCCGATGGTGCTCATGCTGATTCCCGCCGGTTATTTGCTGGTGTTGCGTCATCGGGCCCGGCAGCAGCCGCAGCGGAGTCAGGCCGCAGCCGAGGCCCAGACCGCATGAAATAACACCTTGGCCTTTAGGCAGAATTCATGGTGGCATCGACCGGCGAGCGCGGTATCGATGGCTATACTCAAATGGCTGCATCCTTATTGAAAAAACGGAGCATTCACCATGTTACGAGCCGTGACTGCGGTATTGATGTTGATGGGCGGGGGAACGGCGCTGGCCAGCGATCCCTTGCACCTGCCGAAACAGAGTGGCTGGAGTGGCTATCTGGGGGCGGGGGCGACCTATTTTGATTTGAGTTCTAACTTCATTACCGGCAACCGCTTCGTCGATTTTGATAATCAACAGAGTCGGGGGCTGGAATCGTCCCCCGCCAGTGACAGCCAGGTCGCACCGGAAATTCTGGTGGACCTGCGCTACACCTTTGCCGAGCATCAGACCCAGTTGTTTTTCGGTAATCTGGTGCAGGACATGGTGCGGCTGGATTTCAGTGAACAGCTGGGGGTGCGGCGTCAGTTCGGATCCTGGGGCATCGGTTCGCTCGCCTACCTGTTTTCCGCCGTGCCCAATGAGGTGTGGCAAGACCCATTCCAGGTCGACAGTCCGCGCAGCAAAACCGATCGCGACTCCCAGGGATTTCGCCTTGGCTGGGACAACATCGCCGATTCCACCATCGGCGTGCATTACAGCTACCGCCGCATCGACGTCGATCAGGAACTGAGCGGCGCCGAACTGACACTGATGGGGCGGCTAACCCCGCAACAGGCGTCGCAGTTGCAGCGGGATGGCAATCGGCACCGGTTGGATCTGTTTGCTCACTGGAAACTGTCTCAGAATCAACACCTGACGCCGGCGCTGCTGTACATCGAGCGCGACAGCGACGGCGATGCCAACGGTGGCCAGACTAAGGGGGTGCAGCTGACCTACGTCTACCGGGGCGATCGCATCAGCGGCACCCTCAGCGGTTATTTTGGTGAGCGCGACTACGATGAGGCCAACCCCATCTATGAACGCGAAGCCGATGCCGATGAGTATGGCATCAGCGGCAACCTGTTTGTGCACCGTCTGTTTGATCTTAACCACTGGGATCTGCGCTTAGGGGTGATGTACTTTGACAGCCGCGCCAAGGTGGACTTCTACGACAGCGATCTGCTGGGAGCCAACGTATCGCTACTGTACCGCTTTCATTAGGGGCGGCGGCCATGGGGCGAGTATGGTTGTGTGGCCTGATTCTGCTGTGCTCTTCGGCCTGGGCTCAGCCCCCGCCCGGGGTTACGGTGACCCTGACGGTGCAGGAGCGGGCCTGGATGGCTCAGAACCCGACGGTGGTGGTGGGGGTTGAAGAGTGGGCGCCATTGTCCTTCAGCCAGCAGGACGGTCAGATTGGCGGCCTGGCTGCCGGTTACATGGAGCTGATCGCGACTCGAACCGGACTGAATTTCCGCTACGAATCCCGGCCGTGGCTGGCGCTGCTGGATGGCATGAAAAACGATGAAATCGATATTATTCCGGCGATTTTTCATCTGCCAGAGCGGGAGGCGTTTGGCATCTTCAGTGAGCCATTCTACGAGATAAAGGAGTTTCTGTACGTTAAAGCCAGCAATGACGCGATTCAGTCGTTTGACGATCTCAACGGCAAGCGACTGGCATTGGTACGGGGCTACACCAGTTGGGTGCGGGTGGCCAAGCGTTTTCCCGATATCGAGCTGGTACCGGCGGACGATCTGCTGCAAGCCATCAATATGGTGCTCAATGGCGAGGTCGATGCCACCTTTGAGTCTCAGATCGTGGTGGAGCAAGCTCTCAACGATTCCATGGTCGGTGGCCTGAAAGGGTTGCAGCAACACGCCTTTCAAGACATTCCCCTGCACATCATTTCCCGAGTCGCGGCCCCGGAGTTGGCGTCCATTCTCCAGAAGGGGCTGAACACCATCAGCGCCGAGGAGATGCGCTCAATTCAGAATCAGTGGTTGGTTACCGGGGTGTCCGAGGAGAAGCCTCAGGAATCGGCCTACCTCAATCTGCAATGGCTGGTGGGTGGGCTGGTGGCCATCATCGCCCTGTTGTTCGCGGTCACCAAGCTGCTGGCCCGTTATGCTCGTTCCGAGCGGGCCGAACTGCAGTTTGGTTCGCCCCGATTCAGCCATATGGTGCTGATTGGGTTGGGGGTGTTTGTGACCTTTGTCATCGCCATGAGCCTGTTGATGCTCGATTACAACAAGCGGGTGCTGCAGGACCGCACCTTTATCTCTCTGGATGTGATTGCCACTTCGGTGCAGGAGAGCCTGGAAAACCAGGTCAGCAGTCGTCAGCAGGCGCTGGCGCTGATGAGCCGAAAGCAGGAGTTTATCCAACTGGTGGAACGGTTGTTGGCCTTACCCCGCCACCCGCAGATTCTGATTCAGTCTGAGGAGTTGGCTGCGGTGCGGGTGGAACTGGCGGCCCTGAACAGCATTCTCGGTGATCTCGGCTTTTTCGTCATCGCCCCGGATGGCACCAGCCTGGCGGCGGTCAGGGATGAAAACATCGGCGTACGCAACATCATCGCCAGTGCCAAGACTCGACAGTTTATTCAGTTGCTGGCGGGGCAAAGTCTGTTCATTCCGCCGCTGCCGTCGGACATCGGCGATAGTGGCTTCACCATGTTTGTGGCGATGCCGATTTTTAACAGCCAGGGCAAGGTGATTGCGGTGCTGGCGGAGCGGCTCGACCCGATAAAGGGCTTTAACGCCATCATTCAGACCGGCCGGGTCGGCGAAACCGGCGAAACCTACGCCCTGAGTAAGCGCGGGTTGTTGCTGTCCAGCAGTCGTTTCGAACAAACGCTGGTAGAGAGCGGGCTGCTGGCTCCGGGTCAGCCCAGCATGCGCGCCATCGAGGTGCGCGATCCGGGCCGGGATCTGACCCAGGGTCAACCGGTTCGCTCCGGTAAGCGGCCCCTGACCCGAATGGCGGCCAGTATCGCCCTGGGTCAAAGCGGGGCATCGATTCAGGGCTATAGGGACTATCGCGGCGTCAAGGTCGTGGGGGTGTGGAAATGGAGCGATAAACTGGGGCTGGGGCTGGCGACCGAGATGGACGAGGCCGAAGCCCTGATGTCTTACAACACCCTGAAAAATACCATGGCGCTGGTGCTGGGAGTGACCTTGCTGTTCGCGGTGGCGGCGATCCTGTTTACCCTGAACCTGGGAAAAAATGCCAATGCTCGTTTGGCTCGATCCAAGGCATCGCTGGATCGGCGAGTGAAGCAGCGCACCCTGGAGTTGTCGCTGTCGGAGGAGAAGGTACGGTTGCTGCTCGGCTCGGTGGGGCAGGGGATTTTGGGGATCGAGAACAACGGCCGGGTCAGTTTCGTCAATCCGGCGGCGCTGGCGATGCTGGGCTATCAGGAGGCCGAGTTGCTGCAGCAACCCATAGAGCCGATCCTGTTTCCGACCACCGAGGCTGCCGGGCCGGTGGCCCCGAGTCCACTGGCCCGAACCCTGAAACAGGGCCTGAAGGAGCAGATTGACGATCAACTGCTGGTGCGGCGCAATGGCCAGTCTTTTTCGGCGGAATTTGCCGCCCATCCGGTGCTGAAGCAGGATGAGATCATCGGGGCGGTGGTGGTGTTCAGCGACATCACCGCCCGTAAGGCGATGGCCCGGGATCTGGCTCAGGCCAAGGAAGAGGCGGAAAACGCTTCGCTGGCCAAGAGTGAGTTTCTGGCCAACATGAGCCATGAAATTCGTACCCCGATGAATGCCATCATCGGCATGTCTTACCTGGCGCTGGAGACCGATCTGAACCGCAAACAGCGCTCCTTTATCGACAAGGTGCACCGCTCGGCGGAAGCGCTGCTGGGGATCATCAACGACATCCTGGATTTCTCGAAAATTGAAGCGGGCAAGATGACGCTGGAATCCACTCCGTTCTACCTCGACGATGTGCTCAGCAATCTCAGCAACCTGATCGCCCTCAAGGCGGAAGAGAAGGGGCTGGAGCTGCTGTTTAATGTGGACCCGGATGTGCCTCAGGCCCTGATTGGCGACCCCCTGCGTCTGGGGCAGATCCTGACCAACCTGGGAAACAACGCCATCAAGTTTACCGACAGCGGCGAGATTGTGGTCGCCATCCGCCTGCAGGAGCAGTTTCAGGGCCAGGCGCAATTGCTGTTCTCGGTGCGCGATACCGGCATCGGCATGAGCCCGGCTCAGCGACAGCGATTGTTTCGGGCCTTTAGCCAGGCGGACAGTTCCACCACTCGCAAGTACGGTGGTACCGGCCTGGGGCTGACCATCAGTAAGACCCTGACCGAGATGATGGGCGGTGAGATCTGGGTGGAGAGTCAGCCCCAGCAGGGCAGTGTGTTCAATTTTACCGTTCACCTGGAGGTGCAGACAAACGCCGAACCGAGGGCCCGCTACGATCGCAATCAACTGCGGCAGCTGACCGCCCTGGTGGTGGACGACAATCCGGTGGCCCGCAACATCCTGGTGAACATGCTGGAGAATTTTGACCTGGAGGTGGAGGATGCGCCGGCAGCCGATGAGGCGCTGAAGCTGATGCTGGGCCGTCACTTTGATTTGCTGTTGGTGGACTGGAAGATGCCGGGCATCGATGGCTTCGGCTGCATTCGCCGCATGCGTCAATGTGGGCTGGAGTCGGAGCCTAAGGTGATCATGGTCACCGCCTACGGCCGCGAAGAGGCGATGCAGGAAGGGCTGGACAACGGCCAGCAGCTGGATGCGGTGCTGAGCAAGCCCATCACCCCTTCCAACTTGCTCGATGCCATCGGCGAGGCCCGGGGGGAGGCGGTAGTGCGCCACAACCGTAAGTTAGATAAGCGCAGCCAGATGCAGGACTCGTTGCCGCGCCTGCAGGGGGCACGGGTACTGCTGGTGGAGGACAACGAGTTTAACCAGGAGTTGGCGCGGGAACTGCTTCAGCAAAATGGTCTGAAGGTCGAGGTGGCCGGCGACGGTCAGCAAGCGGTCGAGCGGTTGCAGCACGACGACGAGTTTGACGTGGTGCTGATGGACGTGCAGATGCCGGTGATGGATGGCTACCGGGCCACCGAGACGATTCGTCAGCGGCCGGAGTTTGAAACCTTGCCCATCATCGCCATGACCGCCAATGTGATGGCCCGGGATCTGGAGCGGGCCAGAGAGGCGGGCATGAACGATCACATCGGCAAGCCCATCGACGTGGAGGAGATGTTTGCCACCCTGGCCCGCTGGATTGGTCGGGATCCGCAATCGGTGCCATCGTCGCCAGCCGAACCCGCCATGGCATTGAGTGCTTTGCAGCCCGGCATCGATACCGACCATCTGCAGACCATTACCCTGGGTAACACCGGTTTGTTGCATAAACTGCTTAGTCACTTCGTTCGGGATCACGGCCAGTTTTCACAGCCGTTTGAGCAACTGCTGCAGCAGGACCGGGACGAGGCCACTCGGTTTGCCCATACCCTGAAAGGGGTGGCGGGCAATCTGGGAGCCAACCAGGTTCAGCAACTGGCGGATCGACTGGAGCAGGCCTGCCTGGCTTCGGAACCTTCGGACCAGCTGTTGTCGCTGGCGCAGCGGTTGCAGACGGTGCTGGCGCCGTTGTGCCAGCAGATTGAGCGCTTTCTGCAAACGGAGATGCCGGTCGAGTCTACACTAATAGAGGTTGATACTGAGCAGCGGCTGCAACAACTGCGGGCGCTGCAATCCCTTCTCAAGGATGACGACACAGAAGCAGTGGATCGGATTGATCAATTGCTGGCTCAGATAAAGGAACCGGGCTTGAAACGGCGCTTGGCTAAGATTGGCGAGGCGGTGGAACAGTTTGATTTCGAGCGGGCCCTGGCGTTGCTGAGAAAACTGGCACTGTCGCAGGGGTGGCCGCTGGAGGAGGAGTAAGTGGACAACCCCGTCATCCTGGTGGTCGACGACAATCCTGACAACATCAATCTACTCAGCTCCGTGCTGCGTAACGACTACAAGGTCAAGGCCGCCACCAGCGGCCATAAGGCGTTGGAGATCGTGGCCCGTACGCCCAGACCGGACATGATTCTGCTGGACGTGATGATGCCGAAGATGGATGGTTATCAGGTTTGCGAGCGGCTGAAAAAGGATCCCACTACCGCCCACATCCCGGTGATTTTCGTGACCGCCAAGATCGCCGTCGAAGATGAAACCCGCGGACTGGAGCTGGGGGCGGTGGATTACATCACCAAACCCATCAATCCGTCTCTGGTGCGGGCGAGGGTGCACACCCATCTGGCGTTGTCGGATCAGAACCGGGAACTGACCCGGCAGGTGGCGGAGAAAACGGAAGAGTTGAATCAGAGCCGGCTGTCGGTGATTCAGACACTGGGCCGGGCGGCGGAATACAAAGACAACGAGACCGGCATGCACGTGATCCGCATGAGCCACTATTCGCGCCTGATTGCCCAGCAGCTGGACGTCAGCGAGCACTGGGTCGACCTGTTGTTCAACGCCTCGCCCATGCACGACATCGGTAAAATCGGCATTGTCGATGCCATCTTGCGTAAGCCTGGCCGGCTGGAAGGGGAGGAGTGGCAGGAGATGAAGCGCCACTCTGAATACGGCGCCGACATTTTGCGCCAACACACCTCGGAGTTACTGGTGATGGCCCGGGAAATTGCCCTGACCCACCATGAAAAGTGGGATGGCAGCGGTTACCCCGCCGGCCTCAGCGGCACCGACATCCCCTTGTCGGCGCGCATTGTGGCCATCGCCGACGTGTTTGATGCCCTGACTTCGGAGCGCCCCTATAAGCCGTCCTGGCCGGTGCAGGAATCGGTGGCGTTCATCGTCGACAATGCCGGCAGCCATTTCGATCCGCAGCTGGTGCAGCTGTTTCAGCGTTGTCTGCCGGAGATCCTGGCCATTCGTGACCAGTTTGCCGGCTAAAACTCAATCCGGGCGCAGCAGCCTCCGCCGTCGATGTCGGTCAGGCTGAACCGCCAGTGGTAGCGTTGGCACAGGTCTTCGACAATCAACAGTCCCAGGCCGTGGCCTCCGCAGTGGGTTTGATTCAATCCCGGTCCCTGGTCCCGCACCTCCAGCGCTTCGGCGTCGACGCAGACCTTGACCTCGCCGGACTCAGTGGCGGCGATGGCGTTGCGCAGCAGGTTGCCGATGATCATCCTCACCACCGCCGGCTCGGCTTTAATCAGCGGCGCCTGAGTCAGGCTCAGCTGCAGGCCGACGTGCTTGTTGTCGGCCCCGGTTTGCTCATGTTCGATAATGGCCCTGAGCTCATTTTCTTCAAGGTGACGGGGCTCAAGATGATGCTCATTCTTTTCATAGCGCACCATCGACAGCAGTGCATCCACCATGGTCTGCATCTCTTCGGTGGCGGTCAGAATCCGTTTCTGCTGACGGCCGATAAACTCCGGTTTGTCGGAGTGGTTCAGCAGGTTGGCGGCGCCGCGGACGATGGTCAGCGGCGTGCGCAGTTCGTGGCTGGCGTAACGGGCGAATGCCTGTTCGCGGCGGATCAACAGATCCAGCTGGTGGCGGTAGGCATTGAAGGCGTCGGTTAGTTGCACAAACTCTTCTGCCGAAGATTCTGGCACACTCAGCGGCGTGCGGGTGTCGTTGTTCAGTGCCGCCAGTTGATCCCCAAGCTCTTTTACCGGCTGAATCAGGCGCACAGACAGCAGGTAGACGATCACTCCGGCCACCAGCATGATGCCGATGGTGGCGGCGATGATCAGCAGATTGAGCAGCACGGTCTCCCGATCGGTCACCTCTACCTGCTCGGTTTTGGCAATCAGAATCAGCGGTTGGGTATGGCCGTGCTTCACAAACTCGGTGGTCAGCACGTAGATGGAGCCCAGATCGTCGTCGATCAGCTCCTCCAGGGCATGACCGGCAAACCGCAGCCGATCGGGAATGAAATCGGGTACGTCGTCGGTGTTGTCGTAGGCGAAGGTGATGCGATCGATCTCCAGCGGACCGCTGGCGCCAGTGAGGTAGCGGGCGATGGCCACGTCTTTGGAAATCTGCAGCGACCGTTCGTTGACGGCATCTTCTCCCCAGTGCAGGGCGGTGTTGAACAGGCTCATCATGGTGAAGCTGATGCCAATGCTCATGACGAAAAATGCCGCCATCAACCGCGAGGTCATTGTGCGGACGTTAGAGAGTCGATGCCGTATCACAGGCTGTCATCCAGTCGAAAACCAATTTTCGGTACCGTGACCAGCATGGCCCGGGCGAAGGGCTTATCCAATTGGTTGCGCAATTGATAGATGTGGCTGCGCAGCACATCGTTGCTGGGAGGCTGGTCACCCCAAATCGCTTCCGTCAGCTGGTCGCGACTGACCACGTCCGGTGCGGCCTGTGCCAGCACGTGCAGGA
Source organism: Ferrimonas kyonanensis DSM 18153 (assembly GCF_000425405.1). GTDB lineage: Bacteria > Pseudomonadota > Gammaproteobacteria > Enterobacterales > Shewanellaceae > Ferrimonas > Ferrimonas kyonanensis. The sequence continues at coordinate 29,404 of NZ_AUDJ01000002.1, forward strand.
TCTTAAAGGTGGTGGGGTTCAGTGCCAGCATCTGGCCCTGGCGGTGGGCCTTACGGGTTTTCTGGTCTACCTCCAGGTCGCCGACCGTCAGTTTGCTGGCGGCCAGAGTGCCGCGAAAGCGTTTTACCAGCGCCAGCAGCCGGGCTTCAAGAATGTCCAGGTCGAACGGTTTGGTCAGGTAGTCGTCGGCGCCCTGCTTAAAACCGGACAGGGTATCCTGACGGTTGTCCAGCGCGGTCAGCATCAGTACCGGGGTATTCTTGCCCTGGTCGCGCAGCCGCTGGCATACCTCGAAACCGTCCATTCTTGGCAACATCAGATCCAGAATGATGGCATCAAAATGGGTCTCCAGCGCCAGCTTCAACCCCAGTTCGCCGTTGTCGGCGTAATCCAGTTCCACCTCTTTGGCTTCAAAAAAATCGAACAGGATGCCGGCAATTTCGCGGTTGTCTTCCACCAGCAGAATCTTGGTGTTGCTTAAATCTTCCATTGAGCGCCCGGATTTGTATCAGTGTGACTCAGTATGATGCCGTTGATGTGGATAAAATGTCGATGACAATTATTTCACGGCGGCTTCGGATAATGACGGTCATTCTGCAATGCCTGCGTGGCATTGGCACGCTAATTATCTGAACTTCAGGGGTGCAACATGCTGAAAGCCCGGCCTCAACAACGCCATCATGACCGGCCCATCGTGCTGTCGGTGATCATTCCCGTCTTTAATGAGAGCCAGGGACTGGCGTACACCCATCAGCGGGTGACTGAGGTACTGGATGCCATTGTGGAGCGCTGTGAGATCATCTATGTGGACGACGGCAGCAACGACAACAGCTGGCAGCTGGTGCAGCAACTGCCGGAATCCAGCAGTGACCATGTGGGGGTCACCCTGAGTCGCAACTTCGGCAAAGAAGCCGCCATGAGTGCCGGGTTGCAACAGTGCCGTGGTCAGGCGGTGATTCTGTTGGATGCGGATCTTCAGGACCCGCCGGAGCTGATTCCGCAGATGATGGAGGCCTGGCGCAAAGGCGCCGACGTGGTCAACATGAAGCGACGTGCCCGCCTGGGGGAGAGCTGGTTTAAGCGAATGACGGCGGCCAGCTTCTACAAGGTGATGAACTGGGCATCCGAGGTGCCGGTGCCGGAGAATGTCGGTGATTTTCGGCTGATGAGCCGCCAGGTGGTGGATCACATCAATCAGTTGCCAGAGCGCAACCGCTACATGAAGGGGTTGTTCGCCTGGCCGGGGTTCATGCAGGTGACGCTGGAGTTCGATCGCGATCCTCGCGCTGTGGGTGAAACCAAGTGGAACTACGGCAAGTTGTTTGCCCTGGCGATGGACGGCATCGCCTCATTCAGCATTCGACCGCTGCGGTTGGCAACCTGGTGTGGATTGCTGACCGCGTTGAGTGCCTTCCTGTACGGAGCCTGGGTGGTGGTTAAGACCCTGGCCTTTGGCGAGGTGGTGTCTGGCTACCCGTCGATGATGGTGGTGCAACTGCTGATTGGCGGCATTCAACTGTTGGCGCTGGGCCTCATCGGCGAGTACTTGGGCCGGGTGGTGATGGAAGTGAAGCAAAGGCCTCAGTATCTGATTCGTGAAGTCTCCCACCAAGAAGGCCTGGACACGGTCGTATCCCTTGAGGCGCGCCGATGAAAAACTGGATTTGTCGTAACCCGTTACTGACCGTTCTGCTGCTGGCATTGGCGGTGCGCTTGTTGTCCCTGGGGCTTTACCCGCTCATGGACACCACCGAAGCCCGCTATGGCTACATGGCGAAACTGATGGTAGACACCGGCAACTGGCTTACGCCCCAGTTTGATCTCGGCGTGCCTTTCTGGGGCAAGCCACCGCTGCATACCTGGATGAGCGCGGGTTCCGCCGCCATGCTGGGCATGACCGAGTTTGCTTTGCGCCTGCCCCATTGGCTGGCTGGATTGGCGGTGGTCGGCCTGGTGGCCTGGATGGCGCGTCGACAGGGAGAAAACCCGCTGCTGGCGGCCATGGTGCTGGCGACCTGTGCCATCTTCAGTGTGGCTTCAGGCGCGGTCATGACCGACATGGCGCTGACCCTGGGGATGACGGTGGCGATGTTGGGCTTCTATCTGGGCTGGCAAGGCCACTATCGGGCCGGCTATCTCGGTTTTGCCGGGCTGGCCATTGGTTTGTTGGCCAAAGGGCCACTGGTGATCGTATTGATGGGACTGGCGGTGGCGCCCTGGCTACTGATTCAACATGGACTGGGGGCATTTCGGGTGCTGTGGCAACGGTTCCCACTGTTGCTGGGCACCTGTGCCATGCTGGTGATCGCCGCGCCCTGGTACCTGGCGGCGGAACAGGCCACACCCGGTTTTTTAAACTACTTCCTGGTGGGGGAACACTTCCTGCGCTTCGTCGAAAGTGGCTGGACCGGCGACCTGTACGGCAGTGCCCATGATCAACCTCGCGGCACCATCTGGCTGTTCTGGCTGGCGGCGGCCCTGCCTTGGTCGCTGATTCTGCCGCTGTTGTATCTGCGCGGTCGCCGCAGTCAGCCAAGTCGGCAACCGGCGCCATCGGGGTGGCGCAGCTTTCTGCTGTGTTGGCTGATCTCACCCATGGTGTTGTTTACCATGGCGGGCAACATCCTGCCGGCCTACGTGCTACCCGGCATTCCGTCGCTGGCGCTGCTGTGTGCGTCGTTGGCCAAGGACTCGGATCAGGCCTGGCTGGCTAAGGTCGGGGTCACCATGCCAGTGTTGTTGCTGGTGGCCACCGGGGTGTTAAACCTTAAGGTGGGGGATGAGCGCAGCGACAAGGCGCTGCTGGCCAGCGAGGCCAACCCGGCGTTGCCGCTGTTGTACTATGGCAAGCGCACTTTCTCTGGTCAGTTCTATTCCGATGGCCGCGCCCAAAAGGCGGATCTGGCCCGCCTGAATCAGCAACAGGGGCGCTACTCTCTAGTGATGCCGTCCAGCCAGTCCTGGCAGCAGCTGTCATTGCCGCGGCAGAGTTGTCGGGTGCAGACGGTGAAGCTGAAGCGTCAATTGTTGGAGTGTGGCCCCGATGCGCTGGCCAGCCTGGATTAAGTTCGCCCTAGTGGGGGGAACCGGTTTCGTGGTGGACGTGTCGCTGTTCAGCGCGCTGACACTGGGGTTGGAGTGGGGCCCTTACCCGGCCCGAGTGCTGGCCTTTCTGGCGGCGGCCTCGACCACCTGGGCCGGCAACCGCTGGTTTACCTTTCGCCAGCGTCCGCCGCAGGACGCCAGCCGTCAGTGGTTGAAATCCCTGACGGCGGCGCTGATGTCGGCGCTGCCCAACTTTGCCCTGTTCTCATGGACTCTGACGCTGCTGAGTCCATGGTCGTTGGCCCCCTGGGCGGCACTGGTGGCCGGCATCGGTGCCGGCACCCTGTCGAATTATCTGCTCAGCAGTCGCTGGGTCTTTGCCGAATCAGCGCGGTCGCCTTGACGGCCGTTTAGGTTGATACAACAGCAGCTCTTCCCCCGGGGTCAGTTCGATGCTGCCCTGGGATTCCAGTCCCAACTTATCCAGAATCCGCCGCGAGGCCAGGTTGTCTTCTGCAACCACCCCCAAAATGGTGCCCAGTCCCAGAGCCTGTTGGCCGTAGATCATGATCGCTTCACAGGCTTCGGTGGCCAGGCCCAGGCCAAAGTAGGTATCGCTGATGGCGTAACCGATGTCCGGATGGTCGAGGCCGTCACGTTGCAGCAGGCCGGCGATCCCCACCGGGGTGCCGTTACTTTTCAGGCTCAGGTGGTACATGCCAAAGCCATGATCCTGGTAGCTGGCCATGGGCCCCTGACGCAGATGCTCCTGTGCCTGCTCCAGTGTGCGTACGCCTTTATCATGGATGCCGTCGATGAAGCTCTGCTGATTCAGTAGACTCAGGTAGAAGGGTGCATCGTCGACGGTTAACTTGCGGATTCTCAGTCGTTCGGTGTCCAGTATCATCCGGTATACCCCTGATTGTGATGGACATTCAGACTAACCAGCGCCGGGATAATGAGCAAGACTCAAATACTCGAGTCCGATCCCACTTTCCGCTCTTTGTTGTGAGTATTGCGATAGCCGCTCTGGCATAAGTTAGCGGCGATTAATCCTAAGCCGTTGCTGAAATCCCTAAAAAAATCGATATGATGGACGGATCTTGAAGGATCCCGACCACGGCCATTACGGCTGGGCCGAAGATGCGGCGCGAAGCGGGAATGGCAGAAAGGACTAAAGAGTGAAAATGGTGATGAAACCCCTGTTGTCGGCGTTGGTGGCGTTGCCGCTGATGCTGGGAGCGCAATCGGTTCAGGCTGATCAGCCTTCCATCTACAGCCACATGGATGTTGCCCATCCGGTGTGGGCGGCCAATGGCATGGTGGCCAGCCAGGAAGCGCTGGCCAGCGCCGTGGGGGTCGAGATCCTGCGTCAGGGCGGCAATGCCGTCGATGCGGCGGTGGCGGTGGGCTTTGCCTTGGCGGTAACTTTGCCGCGGGCGGGTAACCTGGGAGGCGGTGGTTTTATGCTGCTGCACCAGGCCGAGGGCAACCGTGATGTGGCCATCGATTATCGGGAGATGGCCCCGGCCAGGGCCCATCGTGACATGTTTTTGAATGAGCAGGGTGAGGCGGTGGCCAAACTGTCTCGAGAGCATGGGCTAGCGGTGGGGGTGCCCGGTACCGTTCGAGGGCTGGAACTGGCGTTGAAAAACTACGGAACCCTGCCGTTGAAACAGGTGATCGCTCCGGCCATTGAGCTGGCTGAAAAGGGGATTACGGTGACCCCGGATCTGAGCAGTTCTCTGCAGGGACTGAAGCGGCGCCTGTGGCAATGGCCCAGTACTCGCCCGGTGTTTTATCACCCGGACGGCAGTGACTACCAGGCCGGTGAACGCCTGGTTCAGGCGGATTTGGCCCGCTCGTTGAAACGCATTGCCGAGCACGGCAGTGATGGTTTTTATAAAGGTGAAACCGCCCGCCAGATCGCGTTGTCGGTTCGCCAGGCCGGCGGTGTGATGACCGAGGCCGACCTGGCGGCCTATCAGGCGGTGGAGCGGCAACCGGTGCGGGGCCAATACCGTGGCTACGAGGTGATCTCCATGCCGCCACCGTCATCCGGTGGTGTGCACATCATTCAGATGTTGAACATGCTGGAACAGCAGCCCATTGGTCGCATGGGGGCCAACAGTGCCCAAACTCTGCATTGGATGGCAGAGAGCATGCGCCGCGCCTACGCCGATCGTAGCGAGTATCTGGGGGACCCGGACTTTACTCAGGTTCCGGTCGCGGGCCTGACCAGCCGTCGTTATGCCAGGGCGTTGGCCGACACCATCAATCCCGAAAAGGCGACCCCGAGCAGCGACATTAAGCCCGGCAATCCGATTCCGTACGAGAGCGATCAGACCACCCACTATTCGGTGGTGGACAAGTGGGGCAATGCGGTGTCCAACACTTATACCCTGAACTTCAGTTATGGCTCCGGTTTGGTGGCGCAAGGCACCGGCATTTTGCTGAACAACGAGATGGATGACTTTTCCGCCAAACCCGGCACGCCCAATGGCTTTGGCCTGATTGGTGGCGAAGCCAACGAGGTCCAGCCGGGCAAGCGTCCGCTGAGTTCCATGAGCCCGACCATAGTGATGAAACAGCAACAGCCGTTTTTGGTGACCGGCAGTCCCGGCGGTTCGAGAATCATCACTACCACCCTGCAAGTGATCATGAACGTCATCGATCATGGGATGAACGTCGCCGAAGCCACGGCGGCGTCCCGGATTCATCACCAGTGGTGGCCGGATGAAATTCGTGCCGAAAAAAGCCTGAATCCGGATACCAAGCGCCTGCTGGAAGCCATGGGGCATAAAGTGAAGGTGAAGGCTTCCATGGGCAGCACTCAGTCGATCATGGTTACCGAACAAGGGTTGCTGGGAGCGTCCGATCCTCGCCGTCGAGGGGCGGCAACCCTGGGTTACTGAATGGCGCGCGGGCAGGGGAGTCGCAGAACCGGATTCCCCTAACGCAATTTTTTCAAAAGTGTGACAAAAACATTGCTGTTCTAGGAGGTTTTTCGCACTTTAAAGTTGAATGTGAGTTTATGCACGATTTTGTACTGAAAATCCTTTTTTTTCTGGAGGCGAAACGGGGATAGGCGCACACTCCCCACCCGCAAGGATGCACACCACACAACCGGTTTCGGTTGTGCATAGATATTTCACGCACAAGAAGCTCCCTATCGGGGGCTTTTTGCTTTTCTGTCAGAAGCTAACATGACGCCCTGACGACACTCCCTTACTTCCACTTACACTTTTTTTTCATGCCTCAGGGCTACAATTCGCTATCGATTGCAACAACTTGCTGAGTAGTGTCTTGAAACCTGGTCAAACTGGCGTCCGCCGTCTAATCCATGCCACCCGTTACTCCTGGCTCGGCCTGCGCGCCGCCTGGCGCTGTGAAGCCGCCTTCCGTCAGGAGGTGGTGGCTTTTCTGGTGCTGGGGCCTCTGGCTCTGTGGCTGCCGGTGTCCCCGGTCGAATCCTTGTTGCTGATTGGTGCTCTGGTGGCGGTGATGGTGGTGGAGCTGCTCAATTCTGCCATCGAAGCGGTCGTTGATCGCATTGGCGCCGAATACCACTCACTGTCCGGGCAGGCCAAGGACATGGGGTCAGCGGCGGTGCTGTTTACCCTGATCATGGCGGTGGCCACCTGGGCCGTGGTGCTGCTTGGGCTGTTGCAAAAATACCAACAATAACGGCGATAGCATCATGACAAGAAAAATAAAAACTTCATTCGGGGTGTTGTACCCCATCGCGGTCACCTTCGGCATCTGTCTGTTGGTGATGACCCTGTCCCGACTCGGCCTGGCCGTGTGGCAGGCAGACAGGGTGGCCGAAGCCGATGGCTGGTCTCGAATCCTGCTGCGCGGTCTGCGCATTGACCTGTCCTCCCTGTGTTACCTGTTGATTCTGCCTGCGTTGTTAACCACATTGTTGGCGGGCAACGGCGTCATTGGCCGCAACTGGCTGCGATTATTGCGGCTGATATTGGTGGCCAGTGTGTGGTTTGTGGTGTTTATGGAGGTGGCCACCCCCAGTTTCATTCTGGAATACGATGTGCGCCCCAACCGGCTGTTTTTCGAGTACCTCATCTATCCCAACGAGGTGTTTGGCATGCTCTGGAGCGGTTATAAGCTGGAGCTGGCCATTGGCGTGGTGGTCAGTAGCCTGACTCTGGGACTGGCGTGGCGCTGGAGCGGCGATTGGACCCAAAGCTTGACCCTGCCTCGATGGTACTGGCGTCCGTTATTGGCACTGCTGGTGGTGGCAGTGGGCGTCGGCGGCGCCCGTTCGACTCTGGGGCATCGCCCTTTAAATCCGGCTTTGGTGGCATTTTCCACCGATCCGCTGATCAATGATCTGACTCTGAATTCGGCGTACTCCATGCTGTTCGCCTATAAACAGATGGAGTCGGAAGACAGCGCCTTTAAGCACTACCCCACCATGGCCAGAGCCGAGATTATTGAGCGAATGCGAGCATCGACTCTCATCGAACCCGGACAGTTTTTGTCCGAGGCGATGCCGTCGCTGGCCAGGCACCCGGCCAGCTATCAGGGCAAGCCAAAAAACCTGGTGATTCTGCTGCAGGAGAGCCTGGGAGCCCGTTACGTCGGCGCCCTGGGTGGGTTGCCGCTGACGCCCAACCTCGATGCTTTATCCCGCCAGGGCTGGAATTTCAACCGCATGTACGCCACCGGCACTCGATCGGTGCGAGGCATCGAAGCGGTAGTGACCGGCTTTTCGCCGACCCCGGCTCGCTCGGTGGTTAAACTCACCAAGAGTCAGAAGGGGTTCTTTACCGTTGCCGATCTGCTCAGGAGCCGCGGCTACCATACTCAGTTTGTCTATGGTGGCGAGAGCCACTTTGACAACATGAAGAGCTTCTTCCTGGGGAATGGCTTTGAAGACATGCAGGACTTTCCCACCTTCGACAAGATGAACTTTGAAGGGGCCTGGGGGGCGTCCGATGAAGATCTGTACATCAAGGCGCATCAGCAGTTTACGGCGCTGAGCCAGAACGACCAGCCGTTCTTCAGCCTGGTGTTTACCTCCTCCAACCACAGTCCCTACGATTACCCTGCGGGGCGCATCGAGCCTTACAATCAACCGGCTCAAACTCGGGAAAATGCCGCTAAGTATTCAGATTGGGCCCTGGGGGAGTTCTTCAAACAAGCCCGCCAGTCGGACTATTGGCAGGATACGGTGTTTGTGGTGGTGGCGGATCACGATTCCCGGGCCTGGGGGGATCAGCTGGTGCCGATTGATCATTTCCGCATTCCGGCGGTGATCGTGGGAGAGGGGATTGAGCCTCGCCAGGATCAGCGCCTGACCAGCCAGTTGGATCTGGCACCGACGCTGTTGTCATTGATTGGCGTGGATGCCGAGCACCCGATGATCGGTCACGATCTCACTCAGCCGGTACCTCGTAATAAGCAGCGGGCCATCATGCAGTTCTATAAGAATTTCGCCTGGATGAATGCCGACAATGATGTGGTGATTTACCAGCCGCAGCGTCAGGCTCAGAGTTTTGTCTACCACCCTGACACCACCGAACTGCTGCCGGCCGCAGCGCCCGTGCCGCAGGAGATGCAACGCACGGCGCTGGCCAATGCCCTTTGGGGTAGCCTTGCCTACCAAAATAGCCTCTATGGCGGCATGGTGTCCTTGGCTAAGGTGCGCAGTGCCCCTACCGCCGCGCCCATTGCAGCGATGAGTGCCGAGTAGCGTCGGCACTGGTGAGGTGGCCAGCCAATGGCGTCGTGGGGACTATTGTGCGGTCAGGCTGTAGCGCTGCGCCGCGCCTTTCCATTTCTGTCCCTGTTGCCAGCGCTCCAGGAAAAGCGGCCCGTCAAGGATCACTCGGCCACCGATGGCGGTCAGGCCCAGATCAAACAGCACCTGAGGCAATAAGCCGACACTGGGACCAATGAGTGCCACCTGAGCCGCTTGCTGGCAATGGGGCAGCAGGGAGGACAGGGTGTGGTTGATCACCGTGGTGCCGGTGATCAGGATCTTCTGGCAGTGCTGTAACTCACTGGGATCCATGGTCACCTTAAGCGTGCCTTCTTCCCGCGCCAATTCTGGCTTCAGTTCGATCACGGTCACCGGGGTGCCTTGCTCGGTCAGGGCGGCGACCAGAGGCGGGAAGTACCCCACCATGCCGACTCTGTCGCCGTTGTCGATTTTCAGTAACTCAAGGGTATCGGCGGCATCTGGATACTGATACTGCTGTTGTTGCAGCAACCACTGGCTCAGTGCATTCAACGCCCCGGTCCCCAACACCCGCTGCCAGGGCTCATCGGCCAGGTACAGCTTGGCCAGCTCGGTAACCGGTTGCTGGCAGAAATGTTGGTAGTGCGACGGGTCTTGAAGTTGTTCCAGGGCATCGCCCAGCTTGGTGTAGGTCAGTCCGATGGTGCCGTCGGCCAACTCAATGGCGCCAAACTTGGCGCTGGGGTTGGAGTCGAGGTCGTTATTGGCGATGTGAATGGCCTTGATGGCCGGCGCTTGTTGCGGCCCCAGGGCCTGCATTACGCCGTGATAGATGGCTTCCATAACAATTTACCTGAAGAAATGTACCTTGATAATACAAGGTATTAGATGTGAGAACCGAGAGCGGTGAACCGGTTTTTTTATCGGCTCAGAGGTAGGGCGCTGGCGAACCTAACGGCCCGGATTATTGGCAGCCGCTGCGGGTAATGACCACGTAGGGCTTATCCGGTGTCGGGTTTCCACTCCATCCGGCATAGTTGTAGTCGTGTCGGCACAGGTTGTTGCCCGAAGGGATCCACACAAACCAGCCGGTGCTGGGTTGATAGGTAAAGCCATCGGTATCCACCAGTAGGCCAATGGCGGCATCGGTGGGGTAACCATTGATCATGGCGATCTGGACGCCGTTGACTTCGATGCTGTCATTGGGTTGCAGCCCCGCAGCCCGCTGTTTGTAGTGGGCCATGTTGGCGGCAGCAATCAAGGCAGAGCCCAGCGACTCGAAGGTGGCCATCTCCGCATCATCGGCTAGGTCGATCAGCTTGGGGGCGGCAATCACGGCAAGGATGGCAACGACCACGATCACGATGACCAGTTCGATAAGGGTAAAGCCTTTGGAGGGTGTTCGAGTCATGAAGGATCCTTATTGCGGCCGAAGGGCATACGTTCTACCACAGCATTGGCGGCGATGTTCTGGCGGAGTGTTGCAGGCGACTGTGATTCTAATGCATTGAAATTCATTGCGCCAATCCATGGAGCCGCGGTGAGTCCGTGTCACACCGCTTTCGCTGTACCCGCTCGGCGGGTAGCCAGTGACTGTGCTACACCCTTTCGTCGTGGCCGCGCACGCGGGTACCCAGTGTCTGTGCTACACCCATACGTCGTGCCCGCGCATGCGGGTAGCCAGTGTCTGTAATTCGTATCTAGGTCAAAGCCGCTGGGCCCTGGCGTTCGCAAGGGCGACGGTGCTATAGGGGAGGGGGAGGAGTAAACGAGCAGTGATTGCGCTATCGGCAGACCTCGATGCCGGTCGTTGCGCTCGCCAACCTAAAACACCCTTCGGTCGTGCCCGCGCACACGGGTAGCCAGCGTCTGTATCTGGTATCAAGGTTAAAGTCACTGGGCCCTCGCGTTCGCAAGGGCGACGGTGCTATAGGGGAGGGGGAGGAGTAAACGAGCAGTGATTGCGCTATCGGCAGACCTCGATGCCGGTCGTTGCGCTCGCCAACCTAAAACACCCTTCGGTCGTGCCCGCGCACACGGGTAGCCAGCGTCTGTATCTGGTATCAAGGTTAAAGTCACTGGGCCCTCGCGTTCGCAAGGGCGACGGTGCTATAGGGGAGGGGGAGTAGTAAACGAGCAGTGATTGTGGTGTCGGCAGACCGTGTTGCCGGTCGTTACCGTCATCAACCTCAAACACCCTTCCGTCGTGCCCGCGCATGCGGGTACCCAGTGTCTGTAATTTGTATCAAGGTTAAAGTCGCTGGGCCCTCGCCTTCGCAAGGGCGACGGTGCTATAGGGGAGGGGGAGTAGTAAACGAGCAGTGATTGCAGTGTCGGTACAGCTCGGAGTTGGTTGTTCTCCTCACCAACCTTAAACACCCTTCCCGTCGTGCCCGCGCACGCGGGTAGCCAGTGTCTGTAATTCGTATCAAGGTTAAAGTCACTGGGCCCTCGCGTTCGCAAGGGCGACACGTTTGGAATGCAGTGCTAGCGGGGGGGCTCAGGCCGCCACCAGGTTATGAGGTTTTCAGGCTGAAGGTTCGTGGGACATTTCGATTGCGACTGTGGGTTAATCCATCCTTCCGTCGTGCCCGCGCACGCGGGTACCCAGCGTCTGTGCCTGGTATCAAGATCAAAGCCGCTGGGCCCTCGCGTTCGCAAGGGCGACACGTTTGGAATGCAGTGCTAGCGGGGGGCTCAGGTCGCCACCAGGTTATGAGGTTTTCAGGCTGAAGGTTCGTGGGACATTTCGATTGCGACTGTGGGTTAATCCATCCTTCCGTCGTGCCCGCGCACGCGGGTACCCAGTGTCTGTAATTCGTATCAAGGTTAAAGTCACTGGGCCCTCGCGTTCGCAAGGGCGACGGAGTGATTAAGGAAGAGCGGTAGTAAGCGAGCAGTGATTGCGGTGTCGGTAGAGCTCGATGCCGGTCGTTGCGCTCGCCAACCTAAAACGCTCTCCGTCGTGCCCGCGCACGCGGGTACCCAGCGTCTGTATCTGGTATCAAGGTCAAAGCCGCTGGGCCCTCGCATTCGCAAGGGCGACGGAGTGAAGGGGAACTGCGGAGCCATAAACTACCGCCGTGCCGCCGAATCAGGGAGAGATGATCGCCTTCGGCGTTACTGCGCTCATGCTTCGCTCCGTTGCGAACTGAAGAGTTTGAACCAAGATCTCCACAACGCGCATAAACAAAAAAGCCCCCGCACTTCGTGCAGGGGCTTTTTTGTTTATATGGCGGTTAGGGAGAGATTCGAACTCTCGATACGTTGCCGTATACACACTTTCCAGGCGTGCTCCTTCAGCCACTCGGACACCTAACCAATTTTCAATTGAGAGTTTTAAGAGCTCAATCAAACTCTATGCCAGGTGGCTGAGAATCCCGCCTATGGCGTGATTATGCTGCGCTGCGTGCAGCCACTCGGACACCTAACCAAATATGGCGGTGAGGGAGAGATTCGAACTCTCGATACGTTGCCGTATACACACTTTCCAGGCGTGCTCCTTCAGCCACTCGGACACCTCACCAAATTTTGGGTTTTTGTTTTGAGAGCCAACCGTGCTCTGTTTCGGTGATTTTTGGTGGCTGAGAATCCCGCCTGTGGCGTGATTAAGCTGCGCTGCGTGCAGCCACTCGGACACCTCACCAAATTGTTTGTCTTGAACGACGTATCGCTGAAGACGGGGCGTACTTTACGGGCTGAGTTGGTGAGGGTCAAGAAGCAATGTAAGAGTTTGTGGCCGTTTGCCTTGGTTTTAGCCGCTTCGGTTGAATTTTCTCAGGTTTTTGCCAGCGGCTGCAGCATTAACGGGAGCGTTGGGGCGGATCAGACCCACCCCATGTGCCAGCGGTCGGAGTTTTGCAGCTCTTCGGTACGCAGTTCCACCGGCATGCGGTTATTGACCCCCTGCAGGCCAACCCGGGTGACGTGGCCGTGGCTGTCGGTAAAGGTGTAGGTGACCCAGAAGTGGGTGTCGTCATTGACGGCGCTGTAGGCGGTCCATTTACTCAGGTGAAGCTGGCTTTCAGGAAATACGTTCATCAGTCCGGTCCCCATAATGCTAAGAACAGGTGCGCGCCTCCTGCGTGGCCCCTGAATTCAGTGTAGTCGGTGATGGCACCGCTGCAACACTAGGGGGCGGAGGCACCTCAAGGGTGAAAAGAGTCGGAAATAATTCAGTCCATTAGCGGCCATGACTTGTCAATGTCACGGCGATTGTTCAGGATGGGATTTGATTCCGACAGCAAAGGAGCGAGCGATGTTGGACCTGTTACCTGACTTGTGTGATCAGTTCAGTGAGGAATTGACCATACTGCCTCCCCGATTCCGCCAATTTGGCGGCAAGAGCCTATTCTGGGGCCCGGTTCACTGCATCCGATGCCCTGAAGACAACACCTTGGTGCGCCATTGCCTGTCTCAGCCTGGAGAGGGGCGGGTACTGGTGGTCGATGGCGGCGGCCAGGAGCGGCGAGCCTTGCTGGGGGACAACCTGGCAAAACTGGCCTTGGATAACGGCTGGGCCGGTGTGGTGGTGTACGGCTACATTCGTGATGTGGCCACCATTGGAACCATGGATTTGGGGGTACAGGCCTTAGGAGCCATGCCGCTGAAAACCGATAAGCGCGGCCTGGGCGAACAGGGCGTGGTGATCGAGATTGAAGGCCGGCGCATCGAACCGGGTCAATATCTGTACGCCGATGATAACGGCATCGTGGTTTGCAACCGAGAATTGCCGCTATCTGAGTAACATAGCCTTAGGTTGGTATACACTAAAGAGATAAACACCGGCCACCACTGGCGGGCGTTATCGATTTTGAACGGAAAAGTGATGAAAGCAATTAAATGGTTTTTTATCGGCGTACTGGCCCTGGTGCTGGTGATCGCAGTGTATGTGGGCGTTTTTTTGGATCCAAACGCCTTTAAACCGGAAATTGAGGCCAAGGTGAAAGAAGCCACCGGTCGCACTTTGTCCATCGACGGCGACATTGGCTGGAGCCTGTTCCCCAAGGTGGGGTTGGACATCGCCGGCATCTCTCTGGGTAACATTCCCGGAGAAAATCTGCCGCCACTGCTGTCGGTGAACCAGGCGGTGGTGGGGGTGAACCTGCTGCCACTGCTTCAAAAAGACGTGCAGATTGAAGAGGTGACCCTGGCCGGTGTGGCCCTGAACATGGTCACCCTGGAAGATGGTCGCAACAGCCTCGAAGGGCTGGGTGGCGGAGCGCCAGCGGCGACAGACACTCAAGGCTCGTCCGACAGCGGTTCGGCGCCGACGCCCATGAGTTGGAAGCTGGGGCAGCTGCACCTGCAACAATTCAGCTTCAACAGCGATAACCGCCAGACTCAGGTAAGCCGCAAATTAGCCATCGAGTCGTTGTCGCTGGAGGAGTTTGAACCCGGTCGCGCCGCCCCGTTTGAGATGGTGGTCAGCCTGGAAGACCCGCAGTTGGCCCTGTCGACATCGGCTTCCTCGATGCTGACCGTGGCCAAGGATTTTTCACGGATTCAGTTGGACGCCTGGAAGCAGCAGTTTAACGTCAGTGGTCCGGCTCTGCCCAACGGTAAGCCTTTGACGGTATCGGTGCAGTTTGATGCCGACTTCAACCTGGGCCAGCAGCAGTTTGCCCTGACTAACCTGAAACTGGACCAGGAGGGCTTCGAGTTACAGGGCTCCGGCAGTGTCGATCTGAATCAGGTACGTCCGGTTCTTAATCTGCAACTTAAAGGTAATGACCTGATTCTGGACCCGTGGATGCCGGCTTCCGGCGCTTCCGAGCAAGGCACCGCCGCCTCCGAGCCCAAGCCTGCCGCCGAGGGCGGCAATGAAGAGCCAGACCTGTCGGCGCTGAGGCAATTTGACCTGTATGCCAACATGTCGTTGTCCTCCATTAAGGCCAATCAGTGGTTGGTGACCCAGCCTAGCCTGGATCTGCAACTGGTGGACGGCTTGTTTACTCTGAAGCAGATGAAGGCATCGGCGTTTGAGGGCACCCTGACTACCCAGGCAACTCTGGACAGTCGCACTCAGCCGGTCAGTTACCAGTTCGACTCCAAGTTGGTCAACTTGTCCATACAGCCACTGCTGAAAGCCGCCATCGATTCAGAGGTGATGGCGGGGACCGGAGAGCTGACTGTAGCGGGCACCGGCGCCAGCCTGGCACCGGACCAAGTACTGGCGAATCTGGTGGCTAAGGGACGCCTGGCCTTGGACGACGGCGCGGTCTACGGCATCAATGTGGCACAGAAGATCCGTGAAGTGAAAGCCAGCTTCGATGGCAGTGCGGCGCCAGCCGCGGCCGAAGTGCAGAAGACGGACTTTTCCAGCTTTGCCACCGCGTTCTCCATCGACAAAGGGGTGGTGACCACCCCGGACGTCGCGTTGTCTTCGCCACTGCTCAGAGTGAATGGCGGCGGTTCTTCTAACCTGGTGACTCAGCAATTGGATTACGACATGGAGGTTGCCGTGGTGGGCTCGCTGGAAGGCCAGGGCGGCAAGAGCCTGGATGACCTCAAGGGCCTGGCGATTCCGCTGCAGATTGGTGGCGGTTTTGCGTCGCCTTCCATTGGCATCGACATGGACGCGTTGCTGCAAAACAAGCTGGATCAGGAAGGCGATAAGCTGAAAGAAAAACTGGAAGACAAGCTGAAGGACAAACTGTTTAAAGGATTCGGGAGAGGCTGATGAAATACCTATGGACCCTGGCGTTGGCCATGGCATTGACCGGCTGTGGCAGTGATGTGTCCACAGAGACCGCAGCGGTAACGCCGCCCGCCGCGCCGCTGCAGGCGGCGGACACCCCAGCCCTGGTGCAGGAGAAACCCATGTCGGCACTTACGATGGCACTTGAGGTGCCGGACACTCCATGGCCCCGGGAGCAGGACCTGCCGGTCACTCTGACCATCAGCAACGATACCCAGAGTGATACCGCGTTGACCATCCTGTCGGGCATGACCGCCGATCTGGTGATGACCGGGGCCGAAGGGGTGGTATGGCAGTTCAGTCATGAGATGATGTTTACCCAGGCGCTGCGGGAGTGGCGCATCGCTGCCGGCACCACCAAGACCCTGAGCTTTACCATTGGCAGTGAGCGTCTGTCTGATCTGGCGCCAGGTAAGTACACCTTGCAGGCCGTGCTGAATACCATGGCGCACCCTAAAACCGCGCCTCTGGTCATTCAGTTGAAATAACAGCCACACTAAATTGCCCGTCAGACCCCGCCCCGGCCCAGTGCCGGGGCGTTTTTTTGTTGCCTGCCCCTGCTGGAATGGGGATCTCGGCCCGCCCTAAAGCACGGACTGGACTATAGTTAATTTCATTCAGGGTTGCTTTGGGATGGCAAGAGTTATGATCATTGTCAGGGATCTGGCCAAGGGCTTTGCCGTGCCCGATCAAAAACGGCGCCCGGAGTTGTCGGGGCAGGACCCGAGAATGGGCAATGGCGTGTTTCACTCGGTGCGTTCGGTCAGTTTCCATGCCCGGCCCGGTGAAGTGCTGGGACTGCTTGGCCCCAACGGCGCCGGCAAAACCACGGTGCTGAGAATGTTGTCCGGGGTGTTGAGCCCGGATCAGGGCATCATCGAAATCAATGGCAGAAATTGGCACCGTCAGCCGGAAAAGATGCGTCAGCAAATCGGCTTTTTGTCCGCGTCCACCGCGTTGTACGAGCGCCTGACCGTCGCAGAGAATCTGGAGTTTTTCGGTCATCTCTATGGCATGACACCGGCATTAATTCATGAGCGCATCGCCGAGTTGTCGCAGCAGTTGGAGTTGGAGCCGTTTTTACAGCGCAAGGTGCTGGAGTTGTCCTTGGGGATGAAGCAGAGGGCAAGCATCGCTCGGGCAGTTATCCATAAGCCCGAGGTCGTCGTGCTCGATGAACCGACAACCGGGCTCGACATCATGTCTGCCCAAGCGGTGCTTGACTTTATTCATAGCCAAAAAATGGCCAATCGGCCAGTTATCTTCTCCACCCACAGGTTGGAGGAGGTGAGCCTGTTGTGCGATCGCATCGCGGTGATCATGTACGGCTGCAGCGTGTTTGAGGGCGATTTGGCGGCCTTTGCCGGCACTCGATATCCCGATGCCCTGCGTGAAGCATTTGTGGCCTGTCAGCATGAGGCTTCCCGTCACCCTCACGGCCTGAGCGGGATGGCCGGATGATTCGCCGCATCTGGCTCAAGGAGATGAAAGAGGTGCTGCGGGATCGCAAAACCATGGGCTTTGTGGTGCTGTTTCCCACCATGATGTTACCGGCGCTGATCCTCTGTGTCGGCCTGATCGGCTACCAGTTGCTGCTTACCAAGCAGGCCGAGCGCATCGATTATGGCCTTATCGGCCCGGCGGTATGGGTGGAAGAGGTCGAGCGGGCGTTGGCCTCGGTCCCCAATCTGAACCGCATCGACGGCGTCAGTCGCCAGCGGGCCTCGGGGCTGATCAACGAGGGCCGGTTGGATTTCGTCTTGCAGATGTTGCCGGGCTTCGATCCGCTGACCAACCCCAAAAGCCAATGGCAGATGCTGTACAACCAGACCGATGACCATGGTCAGTTCGTGCGGGTACGCCAGGCGCTGTCGGCCTTGCAGCAGCGGTGGATGAGCGGTTACTTGCTCAATCAGGGGGTCGGTGAAGACGTCATTCGAGCGGTGGAGCAGCCGATGATACTGGCCCGGATCGAAACCGCCGCCGAGCGTCAGAGTGTCGGCGACAAAGTAGGGGGGATCTTGCCGTTCCTGTTGCTGTTTCTGTGCATGATGGGGGCGATGTTGCCGGCGCTGGACATCGGTGCCGGAGAGAAGGAGCGCGGCACCCTGGAGACACTGTTGATGGTGCCCCAGCCCAGAACCACCCTGGTGGTCGGCAAGTTTCTGGTGATCGCCACCACCTCGATGATGCTGGCGCTACTGACTCTGATCAGTGCCATCTTCTGGTTACTGGCCATCGGCTACCTGCTGGATCTGAATCTGTTTATTCGCCTGGCCAAACTGTTTAACCCCATGGACATCGGCTTGTTGCTGCTGTTGCTGTTGCCCATCGCCGGCGTGTTTGCGGCGCTGTTGCTGTCGATCTCCATCTTCGCCAAAAGTTACAAAGAGGGGCAGAACTATATGGGAGCCCTGCAGTTTGTCGCCATCATTCCGGCCATGGTGGCGACCCTGCCCGGCATTGAGCTGACCCGGCAAAATGCCTGGTATCCGATCTTTAACGTGTCGCTGGCCACCAAGGAGTTGTTGAAAGGCACTTTTGCCTATTACGACCTGGCGGCGGTATTCGCCTCTAATCTGATTCTGGCGTCGCTGCTGCTGTGGTGCTGCGTGCAGTGGTTCCGGCGAGAGTCGGTGCTGTTCCGCTGACGGTCGGCCACAAAAAAAGCCAGCGTTGAGCGCTGGCTTTTTCGTGTTAAAGGACGGCTAGGTGCTGATCTTGGTCACGTCCACGTACAGGGTCAGGCCCTGGCCCGGTTGCAGGTACTTGTTGCTGTCTAGCTGATTCCAGCGCACCAGATCGGCCACAGTGACGTTGAATTTCTTGGCAATGCGCGCCAGGGAATCGCCGCTCTTGACCTTGTAACTGACCTGGCGCATCACCGAGGTCTTGTCCTGCTTCTTGCTGATGCGGTTAACCCACACCACCAGTTTTTGTCCGGGACGGATGGTGTCCGACGGCGCCATGGAGTTCCAGCTGGCCAGTTGAGATACCTTGACCTTGTTGGCTCGGGCGATGGTCCACAGGGAGTCGCCAGGCTTAACAATGTGCTCCAGCTTAAAGTTGGCGCGTTTTTTCGATTGCTTGCGAGCCAGACGCTGGTCGGCGCTGAACGGGTACAGTTCAGGATCCTTGGCGGCCACCGGGATCAGCAGGTGCTGGCCGATGCGAATCATGTTGCCATCCAGGTTGTTGACCGACTGAATGATCCCCACTCGAGTGTGGTAACGCTTGGCGATGACGCCCAGAGAGTCGCCATTTTTCACTTCGTAACGCAGCCAGTTGACCCGCTCGGTAGAGCCGGTGTCCGCCAGGGCGGTGATAAAGCCGTCGGCCTTGTCCACCGGCAGCAGCAGCTTGTGAGGGCCGTCGGGGGCGGTGGCCCAGCGGTTGTAGGCCGGGTTGAGGCGGTGCAGGTCGGCCACGGACATGTCGGCCATGTCGGCGGCCAGGGCCAGATCAATCTGGCTGCCGGTGTCGATCTCCTGCAACTGCGGCTTGTTGGCAATGGGCGCCAGTTCGATGCCGTACTGTTCCGCGTTGCGAATCACGTCGGCCACGGCAAGCAGTTGCGGCACGTAACGCTCGGTCTCTTTGGGCAGGTCCAGCGACCAGAAGTCGGTAGGCTTGCCTTTGGCTTTGTTTTTCTTAATCGCCCGGAATACTCGGCCTTCGCCGGTGTTGTAGGCGGCCAGGGCGTACAACCAGTTGTGATCGAGCTTGTTATACAGGTACTCCATCATGTCCATGGCCGCGCGGGTGGAGGCGGCGACATCACGGCGGCCATCGTACCACCAGTTCTGCTGCAGGCCGAAGTAGCGGCCCATGGGGCTGGTGAACTGCCACAGCCCGGCGGCGGCGCCATGGCTGTAGGCGAAGGCATCGAATGAGCTTTCGACGATGGGCAGCAGCGCCAGTTCGATGGGCAGCCCGCGTCGTTCCACCTCTTCGACAATCAGATACAGGTAGGGATCGGCGCGTTCGGAGACGATCTCCAGATGGCGAGGGTTGGCCTTGTACCATTTACGGAACCGCTCGACCCGGGCGTTGTCGGGGACGGTCATGGCCATTTGACGGCTGATTCGTTCCCACACGTCGTCGGGGGGCAGAATGACGGGCTGCTGAGCTTCCTGCTCGTCGTTGTTGTTGCCAGGGGCCAGTTCGGCGTTGTCCTGGGCAACTTCAGCGGGGATTGCTGCGTCGTTCAAGGCGTGCTCTTCGCCGCCGCTCAGGCTTTGACAGCCGGTCAGCAGAACCGCCAGAGAAAGAGCAGAAAGTCTCTTATTAATCATTTATATACCGTTTTTATCAG
Source organism: Ferrimonas kyonanensis DSM 18153 (assembly GCF_000425405.1). Taxonomy (GTDB): domain Bacteria; phylum Pseudomonadota; class Gammaproteobacteria; order Enterobacterales; family Shewanellaceae; genus Ferrimonas; species Ferrimonas kyonanensis. The sequence continues at coordinate 49,168 of NZ_AUDJ01000002.1, forward strand.
CCTACAAAAAGGCGCAGATAACAGACTGCGCCAGGCGTATATGGACGGGGATTGTAACCGTTTTGTCAGAACTTGTCTTTCCACGAGCGTAACTGTGCGAAGCAGTCGATGCTGTCCTTACAGTCGCGGCCGATGTGCTGGCTGACCTGATGCTGCAGTTCCGGCAGGTGGCTGCGCAGGAACGGGTTGATGCCGAGCTCCAATGCCATGCTGGTGGGCAGGGTTGGAATGCCGTCCTGGCGCAGCTTCAGGCAGCGGGCCTTGTGGGCTTGCAGTTGCTGATTGTCCGGATCCGCCGCCAAGGCGAACTCCAGGTTCGCCAGGGTGTATTCATGGGCGGGGTAAAGCAGGTTGGAGGCGCCGAGATCCCGAAGCCGTTGCAGTGAGTCGTACATCTGCTCGGCACTGCCTTCAAACAGCCGCCCGCAGCCGCCGCTGAATAGAGTATCGCCACAAAACAGGTGATTGTCGATTTTGTAGGCGACATGATCCAGGGTGTGGCCCGGACAGCGGGTTACCAGCGCACTGAGACCGAGCCCTTGCAATGTGTGCAGATCGCCGTCATTGACGCTGACGCTGGCGCCGGTAAAGGGCGACCCGGCGGGAGCCAGCACGCTGATGCTCGGCCAGCTCTGCTTCAACTGGGCAACGCCACCGACGTGGTCGGAATGGTGGTGGGTAATCAATACCCCACACAGCACCAGCCCCTGCTGATTGAGGTAACGCTCGGCGGCGTCGCCATCGCCGGGATCCACGACCCAGGCATTGGCGCCGACAGTCAGGCACCAGATGTAGTTATCGGTAAAGGCGGGGATCGGGGTAATGCTCAGCATGATGGGATTCCGAAAGGGCGGTGAGTCACCAGTGTAAGCCTGAAAAATGACATAGCAAAGAGAAATCGTCGCCTTGTGCCGCAGGCATGAGCTGCAGCTCTTTGCCGCGATTTGGGCGGCAATTACCACGCCGGTTGCCGACGGTATGCTGGCGTCGGCACCACATTGTCAGTTATCTTTACTCCTGAGTCGGTTAGCCAATCCATGGAGTTCGATGCGCCCAGCATACAGTCATAACGCCATCACACCGCCCGCCAACTGGCAGCAACTGCCCTGGGGTGACTGGTTATGCCAGCAGATCTCTGCTGGCCTGGACAGCTGGTGGCCGAAGCTGTTCGGCTATCACATGGTGAAACTGGGCCCGTTGGCGCCGCAACTGAATTCTGGTTTGTGCTCCATTCGTCATCAGATGGTGATCACCGCCACCGGTGGCGATATGTGGGGCGACCTGGATGATCTGCCGCTGCAGTGTCGCAGCGTCGATGCCTGCCTGTTGCCGCTGGTGATGGATTTCCACCAGGATCCCCATGGAGTGATGCGTGAAGCCGATCGGGTGTTGGTGGAGGGGGGCCATATGGTCATCGTCGGCTTTAACCCGGTCAGCCCTGCCGGGATGGGATTGTTATCGCCCAGTTGTCGCAAACGCTACCCGTGGAACGGCCGCATGTTCACTCCCAATCGAATCAAAGATTGGCTGGGGCTGCTGGGGTATCAGATTGTGGGACACGAACCGCTGGCCTTCAGTTCGCTGTTGTGGTCACCGGATCGGTTCCTGTGGCCACAACAATGGATGGCGCAACAGACGCCGTCATTGGCATCGGTGTACCTGATCGTCGCGCGTAAGCTGGCAGTGCCATTGACGCCGGCACGGCCATTGTGGCGGCCGAAGAAGCGTTTGATCGCCTCACCGGCAGCCATGGGGCGTGAGGCCGCGGGTCAGCGCCGCTGTAGCCGCTAGGGCGGAATCAGGCCGGCTGGTAGCCGCTGTCTTCCAATAGGTTGCTCTGGCCGGCGGCTTCACGAGCAAGATCATCCACCCGCTCATTCTCTGGTTGGCCGGAATGGCCTTTGACCCAGTGCCATTCAATCTGGTGTTGTTGGGTGGCGGCGTCCAGGCGTTTCCACAAGTCGACATTCTTCACCGGCTGCTTGCTGGCAGTCTTCCACCCTTTTCGTTTCCAGCCATGAATCCACTGGGTGATCCCTTGACGCAGGTATTGGCTGTCGGTGTGCAGATCCACCGTGCAGGGAGCGTTGAGGGTCTCCAGTGCCACGATGGCGGCCAGCATCTCCATGCGGTTGTTGGTGGTCAGCTGGTAGCCGGCACTGAGTTCTTTGGTGTGTTGCTGATAACGCATCAGCACGCCGTATCCCCCGGGCCCCGGGTTGCCGAGACAGGAACCGTCGGTATATAGGGTGACATGTTTTGGTTGAGTCATTTAAATTGGTACCATAGCGTGTGCCGTAGCGCCCCAGTATATCGCAACTTGTTGCTAATCAGGATTATGACAGACATAAATAGCCCAATTCGCCAGATCGTATTTGATACGGAAACCACCGGTATGAACCAGGATGCCGGTCCCCATTACCTGGGTCACCGCCTGATTGAGATCGGCTGTGTGGAGATGGTCAATCGTAAATTGACCGGCCGAACCTACCATGTGTACATCAAGCCCGACCGGGAAGTGGATCCGGAGGCCATCGAAGTTCACGGCATCACCGATGAGTTTTTGGCCGACAAGCCGATGTTCCATGAAGTGGTGGATGACTTTGTCGAGTTTGTTCGCGGTGCTGAACTGATCGCACACAACGCTTCGTTCGATACCGGCTTCATCAACTATGAATTTGAGAAACTGGGCCGCAATGAAACCATTGAGGCCCACTGCACCATCATCGATACCCTGCAACTGGCACGGGAGAAAAAAAGTAAGGGTGAGATTCAGGGCAACCTGAATCTGGACGCCTTATGTCGTTTCTACGGCATCGACAACAGCCACCGTACTTTGCACGGCGCATTGCTCGATTCCGAGATCCTGGCGGACGTGTTCCTGTTTATGACCGGTGGCCAAAAGGCGTTGGAGCTGGCCTCCGGGGCCGACGCCGATGGTGGTGGCATCATTCGGTTGGATCCATCCCGACGTCCCCTTAAAGTGATTCGGGCATCGGCCGATGATATAACTAGACACGACACGCGCATGGAGTTGGTCAGCGATCCAATCTGGCAACGAGGGTAACGGATGAGGCGATTGACAGCGGCGGTCTTCGGACTGCTGCTTATGGGGATGAGCAGTGCAGCCTGGGCGGTGTCGCCCCAGGCGTTAAAACTGCTGGACAACCGTTTTCGGGTGGATCATGGCATTGATGCCATCACCATGCTGGTGCAGCGCAAAGAGCGCTCCGCGCCGGTGATCGTGGTGCTGCCCGATGGCAGTAAGTGGTATTCCACCCGCCATCCGGACTCGGTGCAGTGGAGTGAAGGCCCTGCCGGTGACATGATCAAGGTCGCCAATCCGACTCCCGGCCCGTGGCAGTTGATTGGCCAGGTCAGTGAACACAGTAAGATCTTGCTGATCAGCGACATTCAGTTGCAGCTGGACCCCCTGCCTGCCAAGGTATTTCGCGGTGAGCGCATCAAGCTTAATGCCAGCATCGAGGGCGACAGTAAGCGCCTGGCCATTCGCGATTTTCATAAGATGCTCAGCTGGGAAGTACGGCTGACCAGTTCCAATCGTCCCGGCGACGAAAACTACGCCGCCGGAGTGCGCAAAATCGGTGGCTTTATCGACGACGGCTCCTCCTTGGATGAGCGCCCTGACGACGGCCTGTTTACCTCGACGCTGGATTTTGATCAGCCCTCAGGCATGTATGACCTGAAACTGATGGTGAACAACAAGGTCTTCAGCCGGGTGATCGAGCAGGAGATGGAGATCATCAGTCAGCCGGTGCGGCTGTCGGTGCCGGAGAAGCCTGGAGCCGATGCCCGGGATTTTCGGGTCCACGTCAGCGTCGATCAAGAGGACCTGATGCCGGGTGAATTGCATCTGGCGCTGTCGATTCGAGCCCCTTCCGGCATGGTCAGTGATCTGGCCGTGGATCCCACCCTGCCGCAGCAAAGCTATCCGTTGTCCATGGTGATGGACATGGGCAGCTACGTCATTAACGGCATCGCCGTCGGTACGACTGCCGAGGGCAAAGAGTTCTACCTGACGTTACCGGCGTTGAATTTCTATGTCTCGCCGCCACCGCCGCCGACGTTAAGCCCACGAGAGCGGGCGGCGTTGGTGCAGCAGCAGCTGCAGGAAAAAGAGGATGCGGCCCGCTGGCGGGTGATCAGCATCGTGGTTGGCGCCAATGCGCTGCTGTTCGGGTTTGGCATTGTGGTGCTGTTGTTTTGGCGCAAGCGGATGCGTTTGACCGAGCAAATGGAAGCGGCCAGTCGCGAAGCCGAGATGCAGATTGAGGCCAGTAAGATCGATCTCTCCTCCTGAGTCAGCGCGCCCTTTGGCATCCTGGGTGCCGAAGGGCTGAGCGTCCGGCTTCGAGTGACCCTCTCCTATGACGCTCCTGTGACGGGAGACCTTTCCCTTTGACCCTCCAGTGACGGGAGACTTTATACTGCTTGCATTCGGTTAAGCGGAGAGTCCCATGTCCATTCAATTAACGATTTCGCCGATGCGCTGCGCCGCCTGCGTCAGTAAGATCGAGCAAGCGCTTAGCACGGTCGCCGGAGTGACCTCGGTGCGGACCAATCTGGCCCTGAAGCAGGCTGAGGTCGACGGTGACGTCGACGTTGATAGCCTGATTCAGGCCCTGGCAGCAGCGGGGTATGACGCCAGCGAGCGGCTTACCGACTGGATGACGTTCTCGGTGCCCGCCATGCGCTGCGCCGCCTGCGTCGGTCGCATCGAGTCGGCCCTGACTGGCGTTGCCGGTGTCGACGAGGTGCGCACCGATTTGGCCAGCAAACAGGTGCTGATCAACAGCACTCTGGAGCCGGTGGAACTGGAGCAGCAGTTGCGACAAGCCGGTTACCCGGGTCACTGGCAGGAGTCTCAAGACGATGAGCCGCAGCGGCAACAGGCACAGCAGCAGTTGATCCGGCTGCGCCGGGACAGCGCGGTGGCACTGCTGCTCGGCGGCGGATTGATGTTGTGGGCCTGGGCCGGCATGCCGATGACCGTCGATACGCCGCTGCAGCAACTGGCCTGGGGGCTGGTGGGCGTCGTAACGCTGGCGGTAATGGCGATTTGCGGCGGCCACTTTTATCGCGGTGCCTGGCAGGCGCTGCGTCATCGCAGTGCCACCATGGACACCCTCATCGCCCTGGGTACAGGCAGTGCCTGGCTGTTCAGCATGGCGGTGGTGTTGATGCCGGACGCCTTTCCTGCCATCAGTCGGCACCTGTATTTCGAAGCTTCCGCGATGATCATCGGCCTCATTAATCTGGGCCAGGCTTTGGAACAGAAAGCCAAGCGCCAGACTAACAGTGCCCTGCGGGCGTTGCTGGCGCTGGCACCGAAAACCGCCTGGGTGTTGGTGGATGGCCGGGAGCAACAGCGCCCCTTGTATCAGGTCAGGGTGGGAGAGCGGCTCAGGCTCAAGCCCGGTGAGCAGGTGCCGGTGGATGGCAGCGTGATTGCCGGAGAGACCTTTGTGGATGAGTCCATGCTTACGGGAGAGCCGGTGGCAGTGGCCAAAGGGGTTGGTGACACGGTCAGTGCCGGCACCCTGAACAAACAGGGGACGCTGGTGCTGGAAGCGACCCGGGTTGGCCGGCAAACGGCGTTGGCGCAGATCATTCGCTTGGTACGGACCGCACAAAGCAGCAAGTTGCCCATTGCCAGTCTGGCGGACCGGGTTGCCTCGATATTTGTGCCTGTGGTGGTGGTCATTGCCTTGTTCAGCGCCTCGTTATGGTATCTGTGGGGGCCGGCGCCTGCGGCCAGTCACGCCTTGGTGGTGCTGACCACGGTGCTGATCATCGCCTGTCCCTGTGCTTTGGGGCTGGCGACACCGATGTCGGTGATCAACGCCGTTGGCAAGGCGGCGCAGATGGGGCTGTTGATTCGCACTGGCGAGTCGCTGCAGCAGGCCGCCGATCTGGATATCCTGGTGGTGGATAAGACCGGCACTTTGACACAGGGGCAACCTGTGGTCACCGATGTGATGGTTGTGGCGCACTACCACGAGGCCGAGGTACTGAGCTGGGCTGCATCGCTGGAACAGGGGTCAGAACACCCCTTGGCAGAGGCGGTGATGGCCCGGGCCCAGCAACAACAGTTGCCACTGTTAGCTGTGAGCCGGTTTCAGGCCATTACCGGCTTGGGAGTGCAGGGTGAGGTCGATGGTGTGGCCATGGCGCTGGGCAATGGCGAGATGATGGCGCAGTTGGGAATCGGTGTGGAAGGGGTTGCCGAGCTGATGACCACCCTGGCGGCCCAGGGTAAGACGCCGGTATACCTGGCTCGTGAGGGAGTGGTGGTGGCTTTGCTGGCCATTGCCGATCCGCTGCGGGACGATGCCAGACAAGCGGTGGCACAGCTGCAATCCATGGGGCTGCAGATCATGATGTTGACCGGAGATCACCAGACCACGGCGGCGGCCATTGCCACCGAGTTAACGCTGGATCGGTTTGAGGCACAGATGAAGCCCGCCGATAAGGCCCGGGTGATAGCCCGATTGCAGCAGCAGGGGCTGAAGGTGGCCATGGCGGGCGATGGCATTAATGACGCCCCGTCGCTGGCGGCCGCCGATGTGGGCTTTGCCATGGGCAGCGGCACCGACGTGGCCAAAGAGTCGGCAGACATCATCCTGGTCAAGCCGTCGCTGTTCGGGGTGGCAAAGACCATCGCCTTGTCACGGGCAACCCTGTCCAACATTCGCCAGAACCTGTTTGGTGCCTTTGTCTATAACAGCCTGGGCATTCCCATCGCTGCCGGCGTGCTCTATCCGCTGACTGGTAGCCTGCTCAGTCCGGTGGTCGCGGCGGCGGCGATGGCGTTGTCGTCGGTAACCGTGGTCAGCAATGCCAATCGATTAAAACGCTTTCGCTGGTCGCCGCACCAATAGCGCCGTTGCTCAGTTGGCGGTGGAGTCACTGAAGCCCAGGTTGACCCCGGTCCAGGGGTGATTGTCGGCGGGGTGTTGATGCTGCAGCGCCGTGGCCAGAGTGGGCCAGGTCAGCACCCCTTGTGGCTGCTCGTCGTTGTCGGTGACTAACAGGAAGTGCTCGTCGCTCTGCTGCAACGCCAGTGCGGCATTGGCCAACGAGGTACAGCAGGGAATGCTGGGAATGTTGTGGCGCATCACCTGGTGCAGCTTACGTTGTTGCAGTTCCCTATCCAGAGTGCGTTCGGCGGCGGTATCCAGCAGGGGGCTGTGCCAGAAGGTCAGCATGGAAGCGGTCAGGTAGCCCAGCAGTCTGGGGCTGTGGTCGTCCACCACAAAGCCGACGCTGGCATCCTGACTGTGCAGCCGTTGCTCTGCCTGTTCGAGGGTGTCATCCAGGTGCAGGATCACCACGTTATTCAGGGGCAGGGCGTTGACCAGATTGTGGTTGCTTGACTGCTGTTTGCACAGGATCGACAGGCACAGATCCACGGCGGTGGCATCAAACAGGCTGCCTCGGCCCTCCATCAGTACCTGTCGTAGATTTTCAAAGCCCTGAGCCGGACGGTAGGGGCGGTGCGACAGCATCGAGTCGGCCACGTCGGCCACCGCCAGGATGCGGGCTTCGAGAATGATCGCCTCTCCCTTTAACCCCATGGGGTAGCCTGAGCCGTCGAGGCGCTCGTGGTGCTGCAGAATCATCGCCTTGATGGGCCAGGGGAAGACCACGTCTTTGATGATGTCGGCGCCTTTAACGGCGTGGGTTTTGATCAGTTCAAATTCCTGGCTGGACAGGCGCGAAGGCTTGCTGAGCAGCTGGGATGGAATGGCCAGTTTACCGATGTCGTGGATCAGCGCCCCCAGCTTCAACCCTTCTAACTGGTGCTGACTCATGCCCATCTTCTCGCCGATCTGATAGGCCAACTCCGCCACCGCTCGCTGGTGTCCGGCGGTGTAAGGGTCGTTGAGTTCCAGGGAGTCGGAGATGGCGCTGACCAGTTTGACCAGTGACTGATTCAACTGCAGTTTTTGCTTTCGAATCAACTGCGATTGCCTGGCCACCACTTTCAGGGTGCGGGGCAGCTGAATGGCATGCCAGATGATGGTGCTGTACACCAACAGGGTTTTGGCGTCGATGTCGGTGTAGGCGTTGGCTCGATTGACCACGCCGACAATGCCGACGGTGCGGCCGCGATAGTTAACCGGCAGACACAGGTGATTGCGGATGCCAAGGCCGTTGAGCCAGGGGGCAACAGTGGCACTGTCGGGGGCGTTGTCGATGACCGGTTGTTGCTGGAGCAAGCACTGCTGTTGTAACGGCAACTGTGGTGTGGCAAAACTGTGCTGCAGCGGCGCGTCATCAAGGGTGGTGGCGGTGAGTGTCAGGCTGTCGCGGTTGTCACTGAGCTGCATCAGGTAGCCGTGTTCGGAGCCGGACAGGTGAACCGCATTTAGGATCGCCTGCTGAAAGACCTGCTCCGGCGCCGATTGCATCACCGATTCCAGGTGGCCAAGCCACTGATCGCTGGATTGCAGGGCATGGTTGTAATCCGGGTGCAGTTGCATCAACCAGCGGTTGTCCAGGTTGAAGCGAATCAATGTCAGCCAGCCATGGCCATCGTCGGAGGGATGCAGGTCGCATTGCAGCCCTTTGCCGTGGCGATCGATGAGGTTGAGGCTGGTGTGGCTGCCGAGGTCTCCGAGTTGTTGTAACTGCTGTGCGGTGATAGCAGGCATCAGCTCGGTCAGGGGTGCCGGCAAGGTGGCGGGCCCCTGGACCGCGTCCATGAATGACTCGCTGGCCTGACTGACGGTGAGATCGGATTCGAGCCGTGCCCACATCAGCCGACTTTGGCGTAGCAGGTCCTCTGGAAGGGCGGCGGGGTTGAGGCCGTGATTCATATGGGCGACTCCTGCTGGCGGCAAGGGGATCGACATTTCAGTCTGGTTACCTGAGTTCAATGTACTGAGATTGCACCTGCAAGCCAATTAGAATCACGCCTAACTTGCTAAAACAGATGTAAAAATTAGATTTGGCACAACAAGGAAAAGGGAACCGGCCGCAGAAGAGAGGTAGCACTGTCGAGGCCTGTGGCCGGTTCAAAAGGTTACTGCAACGGCATAAGCCGGTCTTTCGGGAACACTGGGAGGACCGACCGCAGAGAGAGGTGGCAGGGTCGAGGTCTGCGGTCAGTCCAATCTGGGGTTAATTCAGAGTGCGTTCGGCGTCGATGTAGTTGAGGGCGCTGATAACGCTGCTGTGCCAGTCGCGGGCCAATTTTTGCTTGCGTCCCTCGGTGGGGATGATGCAATTTTCAAAATCTTTTCCCATCTCTTTGCGAAGTGATTTTGAAGGGTTTGAACTGCGAATCGCCAATACTTCGTGCAAGGGTATTTTCCAAAAAACTAATTTACCATCGGGTTCCTGGGTGACCGCTGTAGATTGATATACCCAGCCGACATGATGAACAAGTTCAATAAGATTGACGTTCTGATCCATCACTATTTCCTTACTTTCGATTTGTTTATTGAATTCGTATTTTTTATCTAAATTCTGAACCCCGACAGGGTCACGGTTCAGTCTGCCCAGCGCGGTACCCGCAATTGCCGATAGCTGGCAGGGAGAGAATCTGTATTGGCTTAGCTGTAGCCCTTGGGGCTCAAGGAGTTCTTGGGTCGGGGCCAGCGACGTTCGTCGCGATTGAGTTCCCAGGCAATCACCACCGGATTGCGGGTTCCGTTTTCGTTGTTGTACAAGCCGGAAATGAACACCAATGCTGCAACAACCAGAGAGGCAATATAAAAGAGTGCCAGACCGGCAAGACACAAGCATGCGAATAATACGAGACAACTTCCAACCAATTCCAGGACTTCCATATATACCTCTGTTATTAAACGAGCTATTACCGTGGAATTTATATAACCATACTCTTTTGGGTGAGTCCCATAACCATCAATGAATATTGTTAACTCCCTCCCCACTTTTGATCTAATTGAGGGCTGGATTAAGTTCTCTTACCCCTTGGGGTTAGGAGTCATCATTTTCCTTTAGCCAACTGATGACCCGGTTCAGTTGTTTTGATTAAGGTGAACCCTCTAGGACACTTTGTCCTGAGAGAGAAAATATGCTTTATGAGGTACCAGAGTCGAGCTTACTGCCATCTGAATCATTGAGGGTAGTGAATCATTCTGTCGCTCATGGTTGGGATCGGGCGGATGGTATACAGAGTGGCGAAAAAAGTGCGGCGGCAGTCACGTTTTTGCTCCCAAAATGAGCGATTGCGGTGGTGACCGAGTTCACACTCTGGCGATGTTCAGGAGTGAGGCAATACCAGAGTGACGGTCAGGCCGCCGTGATCGTTGTTGGAAAGTTGCAGGGAACCGTGATGGGCGTCAATGATCTCATGGCACAGTGCCAGCCCCAGTCCCGAGCCCTCTTTCTTGGTGGAGTAGAATGGCAGCAGTGCCTGCTGCATGACATTGTGGTTCATGCCAGGGCCGGCATCGCTCAGGCTGAAGACCAACCCCTGAGGAGTCGTGCGGACGCTTAACTCAATCTGCAGCGGTGAACTTCCGGATTCATGAGCATTTTTAAGCAAATTGATCAGCACTTGTTCCAGTTGCACAGGGTCAAATTGCCCCTCGAGCTCAGTCGAGGGACAACAATACTGAAACTCGTAGTGCAGGCGAAGATTCGCCACAAAGGGGTTAATGGCTACCGTTTGGCAGCGCGGCTCGGGCAGTTTGGCAAAGCGGGCGTAGCCCTGAATGAAGTCACTCAGTCCCTGGCAGCGCTCGTCAATGGCATTGAAAACCCGCGTCAGGCGAGGATCGGAGTGTTTATCCAGCAGTGTCTTGCCGCTGTGACTCATGGAGCTGATGGGCGCCAGCGAATTGTTGAGTTCGTGGCTGATGACTCGAATCACCTTCTTCCACGCTTGCGCCTCCTGGCGAGCCAGCTCTCTGGTGATCTGTCGTACCAGAAACAGATGATGCGGTTTATTGTGAATTTGGAACCGACCACTGAGCCTATGGTAGCTTTCGTTGCTGCTTGCCTGAACCTGAAACAGACCATCCTGAGGAGAGCTGAATAGCGCTTTGGCATCGGTGGACAGTGGGCTTAGGCAGTCGGCTAAGGGGCGCCCGCCCAGCGGCGGGCCACCAAAGAACTGCTCGCAGACGCGGTTGGCGAAAACGACTCGCTGGCGGTCGTCCAGCAGCAGTACCATCATTGGTGAATTTTGCACGACTTTGTCCAACAGCAGTTCACGTTGGTGCAGGGAGTAGCGCTGTTGTCGTAACTGCTCAGCGGCGCGATTGTAGCTGTGGGCCAACGCTTGGGTCTCTGGACTGCCACTGGGGATCAGTGAGGTGCTGAACTCCTGATCGGCAAAGTTCAGCAGGCCAGCTTCCAGCCCCCGCAGCCCTTGTCGTAAAGGCCGACTTAAGCGCAGCAGCACGGTTATCGAAACCACCAGGGTTACCACGGCGGTGAGTGGATACGTCAAGGCAGCAGGCCAGGGGGTCTGCTGCAGCAACCAGGTTAGAGCCACAACCAATCCGGTACAGACTGCCGCCAGTAGCAGCATCAGCTGGGTCAGAGTGAGTGGAGCGGGCCGAGGGATCATCGTTCAATTCCCAGTTTTTCCATGCGACGATACAGAGCTTGACGGCTGAGTCCCAACGATTTGGCTGCTCGGGCAATCACTCCGCCCTGTTGGCTCAGAGCGGTGACAATGGCCGCTCGATCGGGCTCTGGCTGTTGCCAGGAGGGCTGCTCCTCTGTGGTCTGGGGTAATGCTAAGTGCTGGCTGGCAATGGCCTGACCATTGGCAAGCAGAGCAGCCCGGGCGATGCAGTTTTGCAGCTCGCGCACATTGCCCGGCCACCGGTGGCGCACCAAAGCCTGTTCGGCTTCCTCACTCAGGCGGGCATGGGGCGGCAGAAAATGACGGGCCAAGGGCAGAATCTCTTCCGGGCGCTGGTGCAGCGGTGGCAGAACCAGAGGGACCACATTAAGGCGGTAATAGAGATCTTCACGGAACTGCCCTTGGGCGATGGCGCTGGGGAGGTCGGCGTTGGTGGCGCTGATCACCCGTACTGTTACTTTGCGGGTGCGGGAGCTGCCCAGGCGTTCGAATTCACCACTTTGCAGTACCCGCAGCAGTTTCACCTGACCACTGAGGGGTAGGGTACCCAGCTCATCGAGAAACAGGGTGCCACCGTCGGCGGCTTCAAAGCGGCCGATTCGGGTCTTTGATGCCCCGGTGTAGGCGCCGGCCTCGGCACCGAACAGTTCGGCTTCCAGCAGTTCACTGGGGAGGGCGCCGACATTGACTTTGATAAACGGGGTTTGTCGTTGCGGTGAGTTGGCGTGGATGATCTCGGCGATCATCTCCTTGCCTGCGCCATTGGGGCCGGTGATCATCACCGGCAGATCCGACCTGGCCACCTGCAGCGCCATTTCCACCAGTTGGGTCATGGCTTCGCCTTCGAACACCAGGCCACAAAGCTGGTGCTGAGCCAGAGCTTGCTGACGGGCTTGGCGTTGGTACCCTTGATGTTTTTGTTGTCGAGTAAGGGTGGCTAGCTTCACCAGATTAGCCACCGAGGTCAGCAGCTTATTGTCATCCCAGGGTTTGCCCAGATAGTCACTGGCGCCGGCTTTGACCAGTTCTACTGCCATGGCTACGTCGGTCCAGGCGGTCAGCAAAATGATCGGCAGGTCCGGTTGGTGCTGCCGCAGTTGGTGGAACAGCGCTCGGCCTTCCTCGCCGGAGGTGGTATCGGCACTGAAATTCATGTCCTGAATCACCAGTATCACTTCGTGAGCGGCTTGCAGTTGTAGGGCATGTTGCGGTGAATCGGCGCACAGGCATTCATAACCTTGCAGGTTCAACAACAGTGACAGCGCCTCACAGATGGCGGCGTTATCGTCAACAATCAGTATCTTATCCATAAGTTCCAACGGCGGTTACCCTGGTCACAGGGTAACCTTTTTTTAACAATGAGTGCCAGAGTTACACCGAGCGTGTCGCCAGAGCCGGAGAAACCCGGCTGGCTTTCAGTGCCGGTGCGGCGACGGCCAACTGGCCCATCATCAGCAGCATCAGCGCCGCCATCAGCAGGTAGCTGCCGGGCAGGGCGGTCAGCTCATAGCTGTGCATCAGGTAGCGGTTCAGACCCAGTGCCAGGGCGCTCCCCACTCCGACCCCGCACAGGCACAGCATGCCGTTTTCCACCATGAAGTAGCGGACAATGGCCGCTCGGGTGGCGCCCAGGGCCCGCCGGGTGCCGATCTGTTTGCGCCGCTGGCTGACACTGTAGGTGGCCAGACCCACGACGCCCAGAGCGGTGATCAGCACCAGCAGCACAATTACAGTGCTAAGTAGCTTTGCCATGGCCAAATCATTGCGATAGATACGCTGACGGGCCTGAGAAAAGTCCCGCAAACCGACAATCACCCGATCACGACTCTGCGCCATCATGGTGTCGCTGATCTGTGCCATTACCTGATCTCGCTGGTGAGCCTGGGCTCGCACCACATAGCGGCCGTAGAACTCTTTTTGAATTTTGGGGATCAGTATGTTGTTGTAGCTTCCCGGGCGGTGGGGAAATGGCGACTGCAAGGTATCGACCACGCCGATGATCTGGGCCGAGTAGCGCTGAAGGTACAACAGTTGGCCGACGGCGCTGCGATCGGGATACAACGACCTGGCCAGGGCTTGAGTGATCAGCACTTTCGAAGGGATGCCATCGGGCTCCAGTACCACTTCGCTGTCGGTGAAGTTACGCCCTTCAATCAGGGTGACCCCCAGAGCGTGCAGCAGGTTGTGATCGCCAAAGTAGTACCCGGCGATGGCGTTGTCACCTTCGCGCTCCGGGTTGGACCATACCGAAGTTGAACCGCCACTGCCGCCAAGGGGAACCTGATTGGAGATGGTGGCATCAATGACGCCGGGCAGTGCCTTCAGTGCTTGCACATCCTGCAATCGCTGCTGCACATGATCGGCATCGGCATTCATCTCCAGCACTGAAAAGGTGATCAGCTCAGATTCGGCCGTACCGCTGTCGCGGTTCATCAGAGCCAGCCGCTCATTAATAATGAAGGCGCAGTTGGCCACAATGGCCAGCGTCAGGGCGAGTTGAATGATGATCAGCATCGGGCCGCTTTTGTTGCGCATCATCGATGAGAGTATGGGTCGAAGTTCCAACATGAGCAGCGTTCCTTACTGGGTTTTCAGGTGATAAGAGGGAGCGGTCCGGCAGATACGCCAGGCCGGTAGCAGACCGGCCAGAACCGCAGCGGCGCCGGACAGAGCCAACAGCATCAGAAACACGCTCAAATCCATGCTGGCCAGGGTGTCATAGTTGGCGTACACCGAGCGCAATCCGGCCAGACCCAACTGAGACAACAGAGCGCCGACCACGCCACCGATAACACCGATCAGAGCCACTTCCACCAAATGCTGTACAAAGATCTGCCGTTGACTGGCGCCCAGCGCTCGGCGCACGCCGATCTGGGGCGCCCGTCGCAGAAATTTAGCCAGTAGTAACCCCACCATGTTGACCAGGCATACCAGCAGAAACAGAAATGACAACCCCACCAACACCCGGTTGTCGTTGCCCACTACCTGGTTGTAGCTCAGCCATTGTTGCACCGTGCGCAGCGAATACGGGGCGTCCGGATCCGGTAGGCGTCCCAGCGCTTGTTGCTGATCGATGTAGCCTTGCAGAGCCTGTTCGAACAGCTGCTTTTTTTGAGGGGTTCGAAATTCGGCCCAGAACTGGACCCACATCTTTTCTGAATTCAGCATATCCTGATAGCTGTTGATGGCTTCGGATTTCCAGCCATCGGTATTGCCCCAGGATTGCACCTCTTGCACCGGCAGCAGTGAAAACGGAAAGAACATCTCCTCGACATCGCGAAAGGCGCCGTTATTGAGGTCATAAACCAGGGGTTGTGGGTTAAATGGGCTCAGGACACCAACCACGGTGTACTGGAAACCGTTGGCGTTGATGGTCCGGCCGACGGAGTTGGCACCGCCAAACAACTTGTGGTTGAGGCTGTCGCTGATCACCACCACGGGTTCAGCCAGAGTATCTACCGATGCACGCCAGGCGTTGCCGTACTGAAATCGGGCTTCAAACATGGCGAAGAAATCACTGTCGGCGGCGCGACCGCCGGCGGTAAACGGCAACAGCTCTTGTTGCTCTGGCTGAATGGTCATGTTGGCTCGAATCATGGCGGAACGTCGATGGCTGCCGGGCAGTTCCAGCAGATTGACGGCATCCTGATAGGTCAGTTGCACGTTGAGACCATCGGCAGTCGGCGCTCGGTTGTCGGCCGGAGCCGTTTTGAGTTGTACCGCATACAACTGGTTGTTCTTATGAGCATAGGGGTTGTGGTTCATGCTGTGATACACCGTCAGCGTGGTGCCGGCGACGCCGATCCCCACCGCCATTGCCAGTACCATTAGCGCCGACAGCACCGGCGTTTGCTTAAGGCTGAGCCAGGCCAAACGAAGGTAATAACTGAACATGACGCCCCCTAGGCCTGAGCCGCAGTCGGTTGCTGGTTGGCCATCATGGCCAGATCGCACACCTGGCCATCGACGATGTGAATGTTGCGCTGAGCCCGGGCGGCAAGTTCATGGTCGTGGGTTACCATGACGATGGTGGTGCCGTCGTCATTGATCTCCTCCAGCAGTGCCATCACTTGTCTGGCCATCAGTGAGTCCAGATTACCGGTGGGCTCATCGGCCAGCAGGAATCGGGGGGAGCCAGCCAGGGCTCGAGCGATGGCCACCCGTTGCTGTTGACCTCCGGATAGTTGAGCGGGCAGGTGGGCCATGCGGGCCGACAGGCCGACTCGTTCAAGGGCGTGTTCGATGCGGCGTTTACGCTCGGCGGCGTTAAAGCCACGATAGCGCAGGGGAACGTCGACGTTATCGAACAAGTTGAGGTCGGGGATAAGGTTGAAGCCCTGAAAGATAAAGCCAATCTTCTCATTTCTCAGCAGCGATCGTTCGCGGTCGGTGAGCATGGAGACCTCTTCGCCGTCGAGATAATACTGGCCGCTGCTGGCACTCTCCAGCAAGCCAGCGATGTTGAGAAAGGTGGTCTTTCCCGATCCGGAAGGACCGGTGACGGCAACAAATTCGCCGTCGTTGACCTGAAGATCCAGTCCCCGCAGTGCATGGGTTTCGATGAGTTCGGTTTGAAATACTTTGCCGATGTTGTTCATGTTGAGCATCTGTCAGTCCTTTTACTTAACCATGATCTCGCTGCTGTCCAGCAGCGGACTCAGATCGGAAATGATGAGGGTATCGCCGGCATGGGCGCCGTCGACGATCTGGATGTGAGTGAGGCTGGATGCCCCAAGAACCAGTGGCGTACGTCGTGCTAGCCCGTCTTTCAGGCGGTAGCCCAGGCGGCCGCCTCCACTTTGGACGAAGGCACCGCGGCGTACGGTTAAGACATCCTCGAGATTTTGCAATTGAATCCGGGCTGTAAGGCGTTGGTTCTGTCGCAGCCGGGTGCTGTGTTGCCCCAAATCGTTAAAGCGAACGCGAACCCTGACCTGGTTGTTGCTGATCTCCGGTGAGATGCCGCCGATGCGGCCACTGAGAGACAGGCCGGCCACCTCCACCTGCACCGGCATCGCCAGCCCCAGATCGTCGGCGTACGATTCGGGTACCTCTAACTCTGCCTGGTGCTCGCTAAGGCTGACCACCGACAATAGCGGCTGGTTGGCGCCGATGCGATCCCGGTCTTCCACCAGAGTGTTGCCCACCATGCCATCGATGGGTGCACGCACTGTCAGTCGGGCGACCTGGCGTTGCAATTCGGTGAGTGACAGCCGGTGTTGGGTCAGTTGCAGCGCCAGGGTCTGGTCTTCAAATGCCAGAGTATCTCTGGCCAGTGCCACCTCTTCTCCCGCATGGGCATAATTCAGCTGAGCCGAGGCAAACTCGTCGCGGGCTTGTTCATAGTCGATGCGGCTGATCAGCGAATGGGCAATGGCCTCTTCGGCCCGGCGCCGCTCTCGATCCGCTGCATCCAGCGTGACCTTGGCTTGGTCGAGACGGCGTTTCAACTCCAGTTGCTGGCGGCGGGAATCCAGTTGTTTGCGTTGTTGCTCCAGCTCCAGACTGTCCATTTTCGCCTGGGCCTGGGCCAGTTGCGACTTCAATGCCGGGCTGTCGATGATCAGCAGTGGCTGCTGTTCGGTCACCAGATCGCCGGCCTGAACCAATAACTTGACCAGGCCGGCACTGGTGGCGTACACCACCGGAGCGTTGGCAGCGATGATGCGGCCCCGGGCCGCGGCTTCGCGGATGAGGTTGCCCCGTTCTACTTGTGCGGTCTGCAGGCGGGCGGCGCGCACCACCTTGTCGGCGCTGCTCAGGCCAAGCCATGTGACGGCGCCAATAGCACTCAGCAGCACCAAGGCTGCTACGGGCGCTCGCCACCGGCGGCGGACCGGTTGTCGGCAGACGTCTTGTTGTGAAGTATCGCGAATCATGGCGTTGTCCGTTCAATGGGCGTATGACGGACTTTGCAGGGAGCGTGCCAATCTTTGGGGATTTGAGTTAGTTGTTTATATTCAGACGGTTATGGTTATTTTATTGTCAAGGTGCCTGCCGGACTGTCCGACTCGGACAGAAAAAGTGTCCGCAGCGGACAGTGTGCTGCGGACGGTTAGACTACGCCGTGCGAGGACGGGGCCAGTAAGCGTGCAGGTAACGGATGGCGACGTAGCTCACCAGCAATACGGCCACGGTTAACTCAATGTCCGCCATCTGCCGGAGCAGGCTGCCATCGCCAAGGCCAAATAACTGGAAGTGCTTGGCCGACTCGTACAGCGCGGTGGCACTGACCACCAGCGGGAAGGTAAACGCCGCATAGCCGGGGCTGAATGGCAGTCGCAACAGGTGCAGCATCGACAGGTACACCAGGGTGGTCATGGTCAGCGCGATGCCCAGTAATATCATCACCAGCAGTGGCGACGGCGCAGACTCGATGGTCAGGTAGCCCGCCAGTGTCAGGCTGGCCGGGGCCGCCATGATGGCAAAGGTCGGGCGGGTGTGGTGCTCGTCCCAGGACAGGAAAATCAATCGGTACAGCATGGTTGGCAGCAGTATCGCGTAGCTCACCAGGCCGAGAATGATCAGCGCGTGGGCCAGCGACTCATAGTGGCTGGACGGACAGGTCAGGGCGGCGACGATGATGCCAATGGGCGGCACAAACCAACTGGGGATCATGTGGGACAGATTCCAGTCGCGAATGCGGAAGAAGACGAAGGCGCCCAGCAGCAGCAGGTGCAGGCTAACGGCGGTCAGCCACAGGCCGGTCGCGGCGATGGGAAATACCAATGCCAGGGATTTGCTCACCATCATGATGCCCATGGTAAAGGTCGGCATCACGCTGCCAACCAGAGGGTCGGCGGATTCTTTCTTCAGCAATCCGGGATGAAACAGGAATTTGCTGACCACCATCAGTAGCAAGATGGCGGCGATGGCCGCGGCGCCGGTCTGTAACCACTGATCCCCGCCCAGACGCTGATCCAGGCAGACTCCCAGGCTGGCGATTCCGAGTGCCAGGCCGGCCATGGGGGTCGGCAGGCGTTGCAGGCGATGGACGATGGATTGGGACATAACAGATCTCTGAGTTGCTCTAAATACGGGGCTATTGTCTCCCCTTTGCTAATTTAATAATATCGAACAATATTTCATATCTGTTTAGGTTAACTATATGGCCGAGATCTCATTGAAACAGCTCAAAGCGTTTTGCTCAGTCGCCGCCAGCGGTAACCTGGGGATCAGTGCCGAGCAGCTGTTTTTGACCCGTGGGGCCGTCAGTCAGGCGATCAAAGGGCTGGAGGAGCAGTTGCAAACCGAGCTGTTTGAGCGTCGCCAGCAGCGACTGTACCTCAATCGCCAGGGCCAGTTGCTCAGGCCATTGGCGCAGCAGATGCTGGCGCAACATCAATCGATACTGGGGCTGTTTGTGTCGGGCGAGTCCATGGGCGAACTGCGGCTGGGGGCCAGCCACACCATCGGTAACTATTTGTTGCCGAATCTGCTGGCGAGCTCGTTGTCACCGCTGCTGAGCCAGGCCAGGATCAGCCTGGGAAACAGCACCCAGCTGCAGCAACAATTGCTGGATTATGAATTGGATCTGGCGCTGGTGGAGTCGGAAAATATCGCCCCCTCCTTGACGCGGTTGCTGTGGCGTCAGGATGAGATGGTGCTGATTGTCCCGCCCAACAGCGATTGGGTGGCCGAGACCATAGACTGGGACGTGCTTTCTCGTCAGCGCTGGGTGCTGCGAGAGCGGCATTCCGGCAGCCGGGAGCAGTTTGACTATCATCTGGCACCGAAGTTGACCACCGTAGCAGCCGTGACCGAGCTGGGCAGCTTGGAGGCGGTGGTGCGCAGCGTCATGGCCGGGGTCGGCGTGTCGTTGGTATCGCGGTTGGCTTGTGAGCAGGCACTTCAGCAGGGATGGGTCAGGCAGCAGCCGCTGCCTCAGCCTCTGCATCGCAGGCTATCGCTGGTGTGTCAGCCGGGCAGTGCTGCGCTGCCGGTGGTCAAGGCCACCATTGAGGCCCTGCAATGCCTGACGGATTAGCCGGCCTTGATCACCGGTGGGAACGGCATCGGTGGATCGTGCCGATAGTGGCCACCCACTACCGGCGGAAACGGCATGGCGTCATCGTCGTCGGGATCTGAACCGCCAGGCAGCGGCGGGGGGCGGTTGGGGGTGATGGGCTTGCCCTGTTCATCGACGAACAGCGGCGGCAGCACCGTATCCGGATAGATAGGGTCGCCGTTTTCATCGAGCATGATCGGCGGGAATGGCATGTCCGGGTACACCGGGTTGCCGTTCTCATCCACAATCGGCGGGTAGGGTGGCACCGGAATGATCGGGTCGCCATTGGCATCCAGAGGCAGGCTGGTCAGGGTAGTGTTACCCTGTTCATCAATGGCGTCCGCTGGCAGCAGCCCGGCGGCGTCCCAATAGGCCAGCACCAGGTTGTCGTCCCAGGTGAGCGGGTCGACCCACAGATCCGGGTTGTCTCTCATAAACTGGTGCACGTACTGACGGGCTTCCATCGGACTGTCAAAGGTGGCCCGATACATGCAGCCTCCATGGCGGCAGAAATGGAACACCTCTTTAAATCCTGGCGGCGGCTTAACGCCCCAGTTTTGCTCCCAGGGCCCCATCGTCGGGTCTTCAAAGAACATCGACAACTGCTCGTCGACGAAGATCTCCGGGTTGTTGTAGATGAACTCGGCCTGGGCCAGGGTGTATTCGGCAAAAAACACCTCGCCCGCCACGGTTTTGCGCACGTACATCATCTCACCCACCACCAGCGGCACGTTGTCCAGTTCCATCATCGACATCAGCCGTTCATAGTCGGGATCTCCGGGCTGGATGACGGTGCTGGCAGTTTGGTAGGGGGAGTCCGCTTGTGGGCTGGCGTCGACGGTGTCATTGGCGCCCTGGCGGCGGTAGCCGAAGCGAGGCGGTGAGTCACCCTGTTCGGGAGCGAGCGGAGAGCCCGCATCCACGGTGGCCTTATCCTCAACGGCCGAAGCAATGGCGGCCGGGTGGGCGTGCAACTTGCGCTCGAGTACCGCACTGCGGTGGCTGGCGGTTGCCTCCGAGGCCGGGTTCAGCAGCAGGGCTATGGCTTCGGCGTTTTCTTGGGCACCGGGGGCAGCAGCGATCGCCGACTCCGCCGCGTCCTGATGGTACACCCATCCGATCGCAGCGCCGGTTAGCGCCAATACCAAAGCTCCACGAAAATTCATCGCCTGCCTACTTTCTGAAGAGAGGTCATTCTAACAGACTAAAAAGCGTCAAACACAGCAGAAATCGTTAGTGCGTCTGCCATTGAATTCTTTAATGCTGTCATCCCCACCGCGGCTGTGGACGTTTAGCCGTCCAAATGATAGTGTCGATGGCAATGGTTGTTGCCTGTTGAGGAGAGTTGGCATGAGAGTGGGTTTAGTGGGTTGGCGTGGCATGGTGGGATCGGTATTGGTGCAGCGAATGCAGGAGGAGGGCGACTTCAAACGCATCGAGGCCACCTTTTTCACCACCTCCCAGGCGGGGTTGCCAGCACCGGAGCAGGCCAGCACCAAGGTGTTGGTGGACGCCCATGATCTGGATGCCATCGCCACCATGGATGTGGTGATCTCCTGCCAGGGTTCGTCTTACACCGACGCGGTGTACCCGAAACTGCAACAGTCGGGCTGGAAGGGCTACTGGATCGACGCCGCCTCCAGCCTGCGCATGGATCCCCAGGCCACCATTGTGCTGGATCCGGTCAATCGCAGTGTCATCGATGCGGCCTTGGCCGCGGGCAAGACCACCTTTGTCGGTGGTAACTGCACCGTTTCGCTGATGCTCATGGCCATCGGCGGCTTGCTGGAGGCGGATCTGGTGGAGTGGGTCAGCCCCATGACCTATCAGGCCGCTTCTGGGGGCGGTGCCCGCCACATGCGGGAGTTGCTGGGGCAGATGGGCGCGTTGCACACTGAAGTGGCCGAGCAACTGGCCGACCCCCACTCAGCCATTCTCGACATCGAAAAGGCGGTGACTGCCAAGATGAATTCCGGCGAGTTGGCCACGGATCAGTTTGGGGTGCCTCTGGCCGGAAGCCTGATCCCCTGGATTGACTCGCCGCTGCCTTCCGGTCAGAGCCGCGAAGAGTGGAAAGCCGAGGCCGAGGCCAATAAGATTCTGGCCACCGACAGCCCCATCGCCATCGACGGGCTGTGTGTGCGGGTGGGGGCGTTGCGCTGCCACAGCCAGGCGTTGACCATTAAACTGAAACGGGATCTGCCGCTGGCGGAGATTGAAGCCCTGTTGGCGAAGCACAATGGTTGGGTCAAGGTGGTGGACAACACCCCGGAGGCCACCCGGGCAGCGCTGACGCCCACCGCCGTGACCGGCACCCTGGACGTGCCGGTAGGGCGGCTGCGAAAGTTGTCGATGGGGCCGGAGTATCTGTCGGCCTTTACCGTGGGTGACCAGTTGTTGTGGGGGGCCGCCGAGCCACTGCGTCGTATGCTTTCTATACTGGTGGCGCGTCAGGGCTGATCCAGTGCATGTTTTGCCGGATTGTCCTCGCCGCCGGGCAAGCCGGCAGGATATACTGCCGCTTTGATTGTTGGTCCCCGGAGAGCGGATGTTTACCAAGCTGTTAGTCACCCTGTTGGTGATCGTGGTTGCCATGATGAGTATGAAAGGGCGCAAGCCTCAGGAGCGGCCCAGCTTTAAGGCGCCCTCCATGGCCACCAGCTGGTTACGCTTCCTGGCTCCGGCGATTGCGGCGGCGCTGCTGCTGCTGGCGGCGGCCTATTCCGGTTGGCAATGGATGCAGGGGCAACAGGTTCTGCAGATAAAAATCACTGATGCCGAGCACCAACAAGTGACCATCTACGAGGTGTACCGCAAAGATCTGGACGGTCGTCGTTTTACCACCCGAGACGGGTTGTGGGTCGAGTTGGGCGCCGGTGAGCGAATGGAAATTTCTCAGCTAAAATAAACACTAACAATTTCGTTCAATCCTTGTATCATCGTTGCGAAAGTTAGGATTGCGGCTGAGGAGAACTTGATGATCACCGCTTATCTGCAACGCGAAGGCGTCTGGGACATGGTTGACCTCAGTCCCGAAGACGGCATTCCCGAACACACCATGTGGATCGATCTGTTCCGTCCCGATGACGATGAACGTCAGTGGTTGTCCCGCTACCTGTATGAAGAAGCCCCGGACGAAGAGGACATCAATGAGATCGAGGCTTCGGCCCGTTTCTACCTCGACAACGATGGCTTACACATCAACTCTTTGTTTCCCCAACGCGTCGGCTCCGAAGTCCGGGCCATCAACGTCTTTTTTCTGATTCAACCCACTCGGCTGTTTACCATTCGCGAAGAGGACGTTGGCCTGATTCGTTTGCTGCGCAACTACCTGCGCCTCGGCCGCATCGAAGCCGACCGGCCTCAGGGTCTGCTGGTGGAGTTGTTCAACCTGAAGGTGGATTACCTGTCGGATCAGCTCGAGGATGTGTACACCGTCCTCGACGAGTTGTCGGAAGAGGTGTTCGACAACGAAAAGCTGGATGAGGTGTTCAAGCAGATCACCCTGCAGGAGGACGGCAACGGCAAAATCCGCCTGTCGCTGCTCGATACCCAGCGGGGGCTCAGGTACATGCAGCGTTATTACCGCCGCCAATTGCAGGAAGATGAGATCAAGGACGTCAAAGAGATGCTGTCCGACATCGAATCGCTGCTGCCGCACACTCAGTTCCTGTTCGATAAGATCAACTTCCTGCTGGATGCGGCCATGGGCTTCACCAGCTTGCAGCAGAACAAGATCATCAAGATCTTCTCGGTAGCGGCGGTGGTGTTCCTGCCACCGACCCTGATCGCCTCCATCTATGGCATGAACTTTACCGCCATGCCGGAACTGGCGTGGGAGGTGGGCTATCCGTTGGCGCTGGGGTTGATGTTCGGCAGTGCGGTGGGCACCTATTGGTTCTTTAAACGTAAAGGCTGGCTGTAACCCCGAAGGCTGGGCTACAATGCCCGCCGTTTTTGAGTTGTGGAGAGCACTATGGCACGCGCATCGGCCCGTCATATTCTGGTGAAAACCGAACAGGAAGCCCTGAAACTGAAGCAGATGATCGCCAAAGGGGCGGATTTTGGTCAGTTGGCCAAGAAGCACTCGCTGTGCCCCTCCAAGCGTAAGCAAGGGGACCTGGGGGAGTTTGGCCCCGGGCAGATGGTCAAGGCGTTTGATAACGTGGTGTTCAAAAAGCCGGTGCTGGAGGTTCATGGCCCGGTTAAAACCAAATTTGGTTACCACCTGATTCAGACCCTGTACCGCAGTTAAGCATTGAATCAGAGAACGCCCGTCCGAGTCGCTCGGGCGGGCGTTTTTTTGTACTTTTTTCGAAGGGGTTTCATTTCTGTGATCCCGGTAGCTGATTTCAGTGTACAGCTGTACGCATAATGTCGAACCTCGTAGTTTGACAGTGAGTTGGTGGAACAATGCAACACGCATGCAGTCAGTGTGGTACTAAGCTGGACCTGGAGATGATCGTTTGTAGCGGCTGTGGTGCCGGACAGCATATGGACGCCTTTGCCGGTGTCGATCCGGACGTAAAACTGAAAAGCCGTCGCAAGACCGCCTGGCTGAGCCTGTTCCTGGGCGGCTTTGGTGCACACAAATTTTATCTCGGCCAACCCTTCAAGGGCACCGCGTACTTGCTGTTCTGCTGGACCCTGGTGCCGTCGGCACTGGGCGTGATCGAGGCCATCCGCACCTTCAAGATGACCTCGCTGCAGTTTCATTTCCGTCAGCGTCAGCTGGCCTGAGCGTCACTGCCGCCGGCATCGATGTCACCGCTGAGGCGAATCTGACCGCTGCCGGGCAGGGTTTCCACCAACTGCCACCCCATCAGTGTGGATGGGGTGTGGTAGCCGCTGTATCCCGGGTTCTGTAATAGGAACTCGGTGACTGCCAGTGCCCCGGTCACGGTGACGTCATAGCCATTGGCGGTGTCCAGTCGTGCTTCAATCTGCTCGCCCTTATCATTCTGCACTTCACCCCAGATCACCGTGGTGTGGCGGGCTCGCTGGCGGTCACTTGGGCCGGTCAACGACGCTTCGATGCGGTTTTTAATCAGTGTCTGCACCCAGTTCAGCCCCATTAACCCTCGAACCCAGTTGATCCGTTTTAGCTGTTTGACCTTGCGCGCCGACATCGGAATGTAGACTTCGATGTTGTCGATGGCGGTACTGAACCAGGCGGTGGACAGATCCCCCCAGGGAATGGAGACCGCCAGTTTCGGGGTGTCGGCAAAGGCGATGGTGCGGGTTTTGTGGGCCAGCGGCGTGGCCACCAACTTGCCCTGATGACGAATCATGCTGCCTTTGGGCAGGGCTTCGGCGGAGGTTTTGGCGGTGCCGCGGGAGAAGCCGCTGCGACTGTCAAACGCCAGCGTCAATCGAGTGGCATCGGGCATCGCCTGCTTGAGGCGGGCGGCGACGCAATCGGTGGGGATTACGTCGAAACCCACGCCCGGGATCAGCACCACATTGGCCGCCTTGGCGTGATCGCTCAGCCGTTGCCCCAGTTCAAATACCGCCACCTCGCCGGTAATGTCCAGATAGTGGCAGCCCTGAGCGATGCAGGCCTGCATCATGGGTTCGGCGGTGGCGGAGAAGGGACCGGCGCAATGCAGCACCAGATCGATGTCCGCCAGATCGCTGTCGCTGATGGCATTCAGATCGAAGCAGCGATAGGGCAGATCCAGCAACTGTGCCAGCGCTTCGATGGCGCTGGGGTTGCGCCCGGCCAGCACCGGCTTCAGGCCCCGCCGTTTGGCCTCTTCGGCAATCAGTTTTCCGGTATAGCCATTGGCACCATAAATCATCCAATTTGATGCAGTCATCTCAGTGTCCTTTCACGGTTTGTTGCAGCACCTGCTTGAAAAACAGGCTCGGTAGCCAGCGTTTTACTCGCCAGGCCTGGCGGGATTTCTTGTGGGGCAGAATCAGGAACTCGCCGGCAATGGCGTGCTCGATCAGGTAGTCGGCCACATCGGCGGCAGACAACTCCGAACGCTGCATCATCTTACCTGCCGGCGCGGCGATGGCTTTGCCCTGAGCATTGAGGGAGTCCAGCAGCGGCGTCTGAAAGAAGGCCGGACAGACGGCGCTGACCTGAATTCCTCGGGGGCGCCACTCAAACCTCAGGGTTTCGCTCAGGCTCAGCAGCGCCGCTTTAGACACGTTGTAGGCGGCCATGTAAGGGGCGTTAGCCACCGCCGCCATGGAGACGATGTTGACCAGGTAGCTGCCTTTGCCCATGTGCGGGCTCACCAGCCGACTGAGGCGAACGCTGGCCATCAGGTTGATGTCGAGGCAGCGCTGCCATTCGCTGTCGGGCAGAGATTCAAAGGCACCGCCGGACGCCACGCCGGCGTTGTTCAGTACCCAGGCAAATTGCGGTTGCTGTTGCTGACATTGAGCGTCCAGTTGGCTCAGGGTATCTCGGTCGGTCAGGTCGCCGGCTAGGGTCAGGTGACTGCCGCCCAGTTGTTGATTCAACTGGGCCAGTGCCGCCGGATCCCGGTCCAGTAGCCACAGCCTGGCCCCCCGTTTGGCAAAGGCTTTCGCCAGCTCGGTACCCAGGCCACCACAGGCCCCGGTCAGCAACACATCCATATGTCTGTCTCCGTTAAAAATCGAACGTTCGTTCGTTATTGACGATAAACTAAACACCTTGTAGGGTGAAGGCAAGTCACATTTTAGTCGGATTGCGATGGACCTTTATCTGTTACGCCACGGCCAGGCGATGTTTGGCAGTCAGGATTACGATCGATTGAGCGACCTTGGCCACAGGCAGGCCCATTGCCTGGGGCAGGAGATTGGCAGTTGGCAGCTGGGCCCTGCGGCATTGGTCAGCGGTGACCTGCGCCGCCAGCAACAGACTCTGGAAGGGGTCTGTGAAGGCGCCGGTCTGGTTCAGGGGGCGGCGGTGGACGCTGGCTTCAATGAACTGGAGGTGTCTGAGCTGATCCCTGGATACTGGCCGGCCGCCTGCCAGCGCCTGGGATTGGCGATGACCCCCAAGGAAGCCAGTACCGACATGCGCTATTTTCTGCCGCTGATGAGTGAGGCTCTGAGGCTGTGGATTGCCGATCACCCCGGGGAAAAGGGCGAGAGCTTTCGTCAGTTTCAACAGCGGATTACCGATGCCATCGCCACCCATGCCTGCGGCTCACGCCCTACGGTGGCGGTGACCAGTGGCGGCGTCATCAGCTTGCTGGCCAGCCAGGCCATGGGCAGTGACGTGACCCACATGGCGGAGCTGATCCATCAGGTCAACAACTGCTCCATCACCCACCTTCGCTACGCCCGCGGTCAATGGCACCTGCAGGCGTTCAATGTAAACGGACACCTGCGACGTCAGCAGATGCTCACCTGGAGATAACGAAAGATGGATTTTTCGGTTACCCCGTCGTTGGCGGCGCACATGGAGGCGGCCAGCCAGTTGGTGCAAGAACAGCTGATTCCACTGGAGCCGCTGCTGCTCAGCCACGATTACCCCAGCCTGATGGAGGAGATTGAGCTGGTTCGTCACAAGGTTCGAGAGCTGGGGCTGTGGGCCCCGCACCTGCCTCAGTCTGTGGGTGGCATGGGCCTGTCGCTGCTGGCGTTTGCCCAACTGGCGGAGCGCATCGGCTACTCGCCGTTGGGCCACCTGGCTTTTGGCTGCCAGGCGCCGGATGCCGGCAATGCCGAATTGCTGCTGCACGTGGGTAGTGAGGCTCAGCAGGCCCGTTATCTGGCGCCGCTGGCCCGGGGAGAGATTCGCAGCTGCTTTGCCATGACCGAACGCCATTTGGCCGGTTCCAATCCGGTGCTGATGAACAGCGAAGCGGAGTTTGACGGCAGTCATTGGCACCTCAATGCTCATAAATGGTTTACCACTGCCGCCGAAGGGGCCGAGTTTGCCATTGTGATGGCCAAAACCGAGCCGGAGGCGGACCGGCATCAGCAAGCCAGCATGTTGCTGGTGCCCATGGATGCCCCTGGGGTATCGCGGCTGCGCAACATCTCGGTGATGGGGGCGGAGGGCTACGGTCCATTCAGCCACGCCGAGATGGTGTTTGATGACGTTACCCTGCCGGCGGACGCGGTACTGGGGCGTCCGGGGCAGGGGTTTGCCCTGGCCCAGGCCAGGCTGGGGCCGGGACGAATCCACCACTGTATGCGCTGGTTGGGGCTGGCACAGCGAGCCATCGATGAGATGACCCGCTACCTGCATCAACGGGCCATTACCGCCGACAAGGTGCTGGGACAGCAGCCGCTGGCGCAGGCGATGCTGTCGGAGTCGGTGGCCAGCCTGCAGGCGGCGCGTTGGTTTGTCCTGCACACCGCCTGGCAGGTGGATAACGGCGATTTTGGCCAGGCCAAGGCCGCCATCTCGATGATTAAGTTTCACACCGCCAATATGCTGCAACAGGTGGTGGACAATGCGGTGCAGATGCATGGCGGCCTCGGGATCACCGATGACACCATCCTGGCCTTTATCTACCGTGAAGAGCGGGCGGCTCGAATCTACGACGGCCCGGACGAGGTGCACAAGCTGTCGGCGGCCAAGCAGTTGCTCAAGGCGGCCCAATGAGTCAGATGGCCCGTTCGCTGGCCGAGTTCCAGCAGTTGATTGGTTGGAACCCGCAGCGAATGTGGCACGATTTTCATCGGCAGTGTTTGCCTCAGCTCAGTCAGAAAAACCCCAGCCGGACCGAATCACGACTGGCGACCATCGTGGAGGCGACCTTCACCCTGGCCAATCGTCAGGGGTTTCACGCCATGTCGCTGCGGCAGCTTAGCGACGCCAGCGGCATGAGCCTCGGGGGCCTCTATGGTTACTTTGCCAGTAAGGATCAACTGGCGGCCTCCATTCATCAGTTCATTCGCTATCAGTTTGAACAGGTGTTGCTGCCGCTGATCGATGCTCTGCCAGAGCCTCAGCGACTGGACGCCATCTGCCGCTATCACCTGTATCTGAGTGAGTTGATGCAGCCGTGGTTTTTCTTTGCCTACATGGAAGCCCGTCATCAGCAGTCAGATCTGCGTAAGCAGGCCATAGCCCTCAGTGAGCGGGTGGATGTGGAGCTGCTGCTGGCCCTGAATGCCCATGGTGAGGTGCAGGAGCCGATCATTGCCGTGGGGCTGCTAAAACACCTGTTGCAGGGCTGGTACCTGCGCCGCGCCCATTTTCAGAAAACCGGTGTCGATGTGGACGCGTACACCGACTATCTGCTTGCCCGAATTACCCTGTTTTGTCACGGAGAGACAACCAATGACCGCACCCTCGCTGCCCTTTGATACCGAGGCTCTGAGCCGTTACCTAAGCGCCAGCCACCCACAACTGGGGCCTCTGGTGTCCGTTACCCCTTTTGACGGTGGGGCCTCCAACCTGACCTTTAAGCTGGTCTGCGATCAGCAGTCTCTGGTGCTGCGGATGCCTCCGCCGGGCACCAAGGCCGCCAGCGCCCATGACATGGGCCGGGAGGTGCGGATGCTGCGCGCCATTGCGCCGCAGTTCAGTAAAGTCCCGACGGTCTTGGGCTACTGCGAAGACCCTGTGATTCTTGGGCAGCCGTTTTACTTAATGAGTTATGAGGCTGGCACCATTTTGAGGAAGAATCTGCCTAAGGATCTGGGGTTGTCCAGAGTGCAGGCCGGCGAGTTATGCCGTTCCATGGTCGATACCCTGGTGGCACTGCACCGCATCGATACCTCCAGTGAATCGATGGCGTCGTTGGGGCGGCCACAGGGGTACGTAAACCGCCAAGTTGAGGGCTGGAGTCGCCGTTATCGCAATGCCGTCACTCCGGGCGCACGCAGCGGCCGACGGGTGATGCAGTGGCTGGCAGACAATCAGCCCGAGGACAGCTTGCGGCCGGCGCTGATCCACAATGATTTTAAGTTCGATAATCTGGTACTGAGCCCCGCCGATCCCACAGAGATTATCTCGGTGCTGGACTGGGAGATGGCGACCCTGGGGGATCCACTGATGGATCTCGGCTGCGCCCTGGCGTACTGGATTGAGGCCGGCGATGAGCCGGAGTTGAAGCTGCTGCGGCAGTTGCCGACCCACCTGCCGGGTATGTGGACCCGGGAACAGATCGTGGCCTATTACGGCCAGCAGACCGGGCTGGATGTGAGTCAGTTCGGGTTTTATTACGTGTTTGGCCTGTTCCGGCTGGCGGTGATCGTGCAGCAGATCTGGTATCGCTATGTGGAAGGCAGCCGTAAGCACCCGGCGTTTGCCCGCTTCGGTGAGCTGGCGGCCCGCCTGATGGATCAGGCGGCCACCAACATCGACCGTTTAGCCTCGGCGCAGCAACGTCATGAGCAGCTGCAGAAGATCACCCAGCCCGGATTGTTGCAGCTGCAGGGTAAGGTGGCGCTGATCACCGGCGCCAGCCGCGGGATTGGCGAGGCGGTGGCTCGGCTGTACGCCGCTCATGGCGCCCGGGTGATCCTCTCCAGTCGCGATCAGCAGGCGCTGGATGCGGTGGCTGCCTCGATTCGCGATCAGGGCGGTCAGGCCGAAGGCATCGCCTGCCACGGCGGCGACATCGACCAGGCCAAGGCGCTGTTTGCCACCATTGAACAGCGTTATGGCCGCCTGGATATTCTGGTCAATAACGCCGCCGCCAACCCCTATTTTGGCCACATTCTGGATACGCCCCAGGAAGCGCTGAACAAGACCGTACAGGTGAATCTGGCTGGCTATTTCTGTTTTGCCCAGCTGGCGGGGCAGATGATGCGTGAGCAGGGGGGCGGGGTGATCATCAATACCGCCTCGGTCAACGGCAAGCAGCCGGCGCCGGGGCAGGGGATTTACTCCATCACCAAGGCGGCGGTCAACAGCATGACGGCGGCGTTTGCCAAGGAGTGTGCCCAGTACAACATTCGTGTCAATGCGGTGTTGCCGGGCCTCACCGAAACCAAGTTTGCCTCGGCCCTGACCGACAACCCGATGCTGCTGAAACAGATATTGCCGCTGATCCCACAGGGGCGCAGTGCGGTGCCGGAAGAGATCGCCCCGGCATTCCTGTTCCTGGCCTCCGATGCGGCGGCCTACATTACCGGTATTGAATTGCCTGTGGATGGCGGTTATCTGGCTTAACAGACTGAACCGGTTCAGGATTACTCTCGTAGTCCGGTGAAAGAACACTAGGAGCAGACGATGACAGGTCGCTGGGTAATATTGGTGAGCCTACTGATGCTGGCCGGGTGCACTTCGGTGCCAACTGGCGTCACTCCGGTTCAGGGATTTGAACTGGAGCGCTATTTGGGCACCTGGCACGAGGTGGCCCGGTTAGACCACAGCTTCGAGCGGGGGCTGAGTGATGTCAGTGCTCACTATTCCCGTCGAGATGACGGCGGCGTACGGGTGCTCAACCGTGGCATCGACAGCAGCAGTGGTGACATCAGTGAAGCCGAAGGCCGAGCCTATTTCGTCGGCGAATCGACCACCGGTCATCTTAAAGTCTCCTTCTTCGGCCCCTTCTATGGCGCCTATGTGGTGTTTGAGCTGGACCCGGACTATCAATACGCCTTTGTCAGCGGTTACAACCGTGACTATCTGTGGTTGCTGGCCCGTACTCCACAGGTGTCAGAGTCGGTGATGCAGGCCTTTCGAAGCCGCGCCACTGAACTGGGGTTTGACCTGTCCGGGCTGATTGTCAGCCCGGCAGCGGCCACAGACTGAATCCTGGCTCAGGGCGAGGGGGTTGCTGAGGCGGTTGTGAGCGAAGGCATCGGGGTAAATCCCATCCCCTGTTTGATGCGCGCCAGGTTGTCGGCAGAGGTGAGGGTTTCCACCACGGTAAAGGCCACCTCCATGGCGGTGGCAGGGCTGGTGGAAGTAATGATGTTGCCGTCTACGACCAGCGGTTGTTGCAGTACCCGCACCCCCAGTTCCCGCATCTGCTGCTGGCGTTTTTCACTGAGTTGATAGGTGGTGGCGGTGCGCCCTTTGAGCACGCCGCTTTTGGCGATGGGCAAGGCGCCGACACACACCGAGGCGATCAGCTTGTTGTGGCGGTCGAAGGCGCGGATCAGACTCAGCAGTCGCTCGTCGAAGGCATCCTCATAGAAACCGGCCCGGCTCATGCCGCCGGGGATCAGCAGGGCATCAAAGTCATCGACGTCGATGTCATCAAACGGCCGCTCTGGCTCGATGGTAAAATTCCAGCCGCAGCGGATTTTCTGGTGAAACCCGGTGGTAACCAGCTGGATCGGCTCCAGCCCGTAGGTGGTGGTCCAGCCCAGGGCATCGGTAAACACACTGGCTTCGTATTCCTCCAACCCCTGACACAGAAACAGCAGCGCTTTTTTCATCGACTTGGCTCAATTTAGGTAGATGCAAAGGCGTCACTCTACCCCAATAATCGCCTGGAAACTGCGAGCGTCGGCTAACTGCGCTCGATATCGGCTTTGATTGGGCCTTATCGATGGCTCGGCTATCGATACTGCGCGCAGTTGAGTGCGCGGTTTCGGCGAGTGTATTCCATCATCTGTCTCGAAACCCGCTCTAAGTCTTCGGAGGTGTAGCTACCTGAATTACGACCCATCTCTATCATCGTCTGGCTGAGCGCCTTGAGCTCACGACTTAACTGGTCGCGCTGCTGTCGGCATTGGGTGTATCGGGGATTGGGTTGACGGCGCACCGGCTGGGTCACCGGCGCCGCCGCTTTGGGCTGTGCCGTGCGTTGCTGCGACACTCGCTGCTGCTGTTGACGAGCCTGTTGCCGGCGCTGGTTTTGTTGGTTGATCTCGGCCACCACGGTGTCGCGAGTCTGCTGATAGCTAGTGTGGCTCTGCTGCGAGTACCAGCGCTGTTTTTGCTGTTTCAGCCGCTGCGGCGTGCCGAGTTGATGCAAGCGAATCAGGCCGTTGGCCCGGTTCAGGGCGGCGCGCTGCGTTGGTGAGGCATCAAACTGCAGCAGTGCTTGGTCCAGAGAGCTGAGCGCGCCGGTAGTGATTAGGCCCAGTTCGGTCAGGGATTTGGCCATTAGAAATTTCGACAGCGCATGAACCGGAAGCTCTCGTTTTATTCGATTGGCACTCCGGGTAATCAACAGGATTTTTTGATGGGGCGTGGCCCCTTGTCGATAGGCGGAGACCAGGTCGGTAACCAGAGTCTTGTCTGCGGTCATTCGGCTGAGTTTTCGGTTCAGGGCAAAGATGTCCTGCACTTCACGGAACTTGCGTTTCGCCAGCTCATAGGCGGCGCGCTTGGCTACCCGAGAGGCCTCGGCTTTGAGTTGCCGTTGGGCCAGGTTTCGCAGATAGACCTGGTCGGCTCGCGGTTTGGACGGGCCCGGGGCCGGTGCTATGGCGATACGGGTTCGGGCAGCCTGTTGTTGTTGCTGCTGTTGTTGACGTTGTCGCCGTTTGGCCTCAAATACCGAATTGCGGCAGTCGGTCAGCTGTTGAGTGCGTTGCCGGGCAAAACGGCCGCTACTCAGGGCCGACATGTTGGTGTGCAGGGTTTCACAGCGGCCGCAGCTGCAGGCGCCGCCACGAGCCTGTTTGCAGGACTTGTGTCGATTCAGGCAATGGTGATGGCGCCGAGTAACCTCGTCGATGATGGCTTTCCACTCTTGCTGTAAGGCCTGGCACTGACTGAGGTCCCAGGGGGCAACGGGGCCAATGGGTAAGCGGACGGTTTCCCGGGCGTGTGCGGACGCCATGGTGAGCAAACCTGCGATACAGAGCAGCAGGCAGCCGCGCATTACCAGCCTCATTCGCTTACCTCCCCTCTAGTCGACATATCGAATGGTGATCCGGGTGCTATTACCAAACTCTTTCTTTCTAAAGTACTGATGTTTTAGATTCTTGCCGTCACAGCTGCGGGGATAGGAGAATTGAAACGGGTCCACCATGTCGATGCAGAACGGATTCTGTTTGTTGTTGGATTGCCATTTGATATTGCCGCTCTGAGTCCAGACATAGACGTCGTAGTCCGATTTAATGTCAAAACGTCGGCAGCGGTTCTTCTCGGTTTTGTACCAGCCGCGGCTGCTGGATTGCTGGGTTCTTCTGTGAGTGATGGCGATGGCGGTCCACAGGGCCGCTTTGCTGCTGATGTTGCACACAAATACGCCGTCTCGATTCTTCTGGTACAGGAAGTTGGTAAGCAGTTGGTGAGACATGCCATCGGTAGAGGGGTGGTCCTTGGCCAGCTGCGATAATGCGAGACGAGTTTGATTGCCAAATACGCCGTCCGGTTTGCCCGCCGGGTATTGGGCGTACAACAACTCTCGTTGCAGTTGTTTGGTTTGGTACTGCAACTGCTCCGTCAGGGTGTTGGCTAAGGCCGAATGCCCCCGCTGTTGCGCCAGTTGCGGCAGGCCAACGCCTTTAACCCGAATCTCCAATGGGGCCCGGGCACGAATCAGCGTGTCGGCAGTGAGGCCGTGTCCGTTGATGACGGCTAAGGCCAGCGCCGAGGCTCCATCGGGGGCGGTGGCGTAGATCGAGGATGGCGAGCGTTTCAGAATGACGTCCACCATTTCGGTATTGCCCCGGTATGCGGCGTGCATCAGAGGCGTCCAGCCTTGATCGTCGTCATCCAGCAGTTGTTGTTCGCTCACCTTCAACGTCGCCATAAACTGGCCGATATCGTCACTGAAAATGGCGTCCATCAGGCTGGGGTTATTGTCCCGATGGCCGGTCGGTTCCAGGTGAGCGGCAAGCTGTTGATGCCCGGCTAGGCTGGCCAGATCATAGGCGGTCAGCCCCTGCTGGTTGGTGAGGCTCTGATCCAGCTGCGGGTTAGCGGATAGCAGCGCCTTTGCCGCTTCGATGGCGTTTTGGCTGGCGGCGAACATCAGGGGCGTAAAGCCGGTGGGGGTCTGGCTGTTGGGGCGGGAGCCGGCGCGGAGTAGAACGGTGACGGCCTGGCCCTGGTCGCTGGCGGCGGCATGGTGAAGCGGGGACCAGCCTTCCCGGTCGATTGCATTTGGATCCGCGTTGTCGTCAATGAGTTGCTGAAGTCGGTCAAGCTCTCCGCCAGCGGCGGCTCCCATCAGTGCCTGGCTGGCTTCAAGTTGAGTGAGCCGAGCCTGCAGGGCGTCGGCGGCGTTCGGGTCAAACAGGGTCAACAGCCCGGGGTTACCACTGCTTTGTGCCAGTTCGGTCAACGAGAAGCGGTCTTCGCCAAGGGTCACCATGGCGTGAGGGTCGGCGCCGGCATCAAGCAGCGCCTGAGTGGATGGAATGTCTTCGGCGAGCAAAGCAAGCGCCAGAGGCACCATGCCGCTGGAGGTGATTCGGTTGGGGTCGGCGTCGTGGCCCAGCAACAGTGTCACCATCTCGGCGTTGCCGTTGATTAAGGCCAGTTCCAGCGCGGTGGTGCTGTCAGAGTCTGAGACCGAAGCCAGCTGGCCGGAATCGAGAGCGTGTTGCGCCTGCTGCAGGTCATTGAGGGCAATGGCTTCAACAAGATCGTACTCAAATTCAATGCCGGGCTCGGGCGGCGGTGAGTCGAAACGCTCCTCCAGGCTATGCCATTGGCTGCCTAAAACGAAGCCGATCAACAACGTAACCAGAGGCACTACGAACGGGTTCATAGTCGGCGTCCTGTACAACCAGAAATCAAGACAACATTGAAGTAACCACAGTGTCTTTGTGGCAATTGATTGAGGCTAGTTCAGGTTGTTTGACCGGTCAAGGATCGCCGAATGGCTGAAAGGACGGGGGGCGCCCCGTCCTGGTTTCATGATTATTCGTCACTGCGCCACTTGATGGAGCAGCCCATACTGGGGTGCTGAGTCTGCGGGCCGGTGCCGCTGGCGGCGACCTGGCGCATGGCATTGAGCAGCTCTGGGGTGCGCTTGGCCGGGTCGTCCATGCGGGCATCGTCCAGTCGGCCCCGGTATTGCAGTTGCCCCTGGGCATTAAAGCCAAAGAAGTCTGGCGTGCACACGGCGCCAAAGGCTTTGCCAACGTGCTGGTCTTCATCCACCAGGTACAGGAACGGCAGCTTGTGCTGGCGGCTAAAGGCCACCATGTTGTCGGGGGAATCCGCCGGGTACTCCTGGTAGTCGTTGCTCATTACTGCCACCACGTTGACCCCTTCGGCCATCAGTTGGCGGCAGTCCTCGGTCAGGCGGTCGATGATCTTTTGCACATAGGGGCAGTGGTTGCAGATGAACATCACCAGCAGCCCCTTGTCGCCCAGTTGTTCACTCAGGGTAAAGGGGATGCCGTGGGGATCGCTCAGGGTGAAGTCCGGAGCCGGCCAGCCGAAATTGCAGAGTGGGGTATCCAGTAACATGGGGTCTCCTTATACGGGCGGCGCACAGGCCGCCGATGACGCGGTTTGATATCGACTAGCCGATTGGGCTCATCTCATTGACGCTGAAGCTGTCGACGGCGCCTTCGGTGGCGGCCAGGTAGTCTTTCAGGTGCTGGTTGTCCATGTGTGCCCGCCATTGTTCCCGGGAGGCCCAGTTCTCATAAAACAGGAAGTGGGCCGGGTTGTTGTTGTCCTGATGCAGATCGTAGTTGATGCAGCCGTCCTCGGTGCGGGTGGTGTCGATCAGCTTCAGCAGTTCGGTTTTGACCCGTTCAATCTGGTCGGTCTTGGCGATGATGTTGGCGACGATGGTCAGTTGAGTCATGGTGGGGCTCCGGTGAGGTGTTGATTGACCCATAGGTTAGACCTTGATTGCTACGGTTTAAACCTCATAATGTTTGATAGATTATCAAAAACAAGAAGATAATATGCTGACTGAAGATCTGCAGGTCATCCTCAAGGTGGCCGAATTTCGAAGCATAACCGCCGCAGCGGCCAGCCTGGACATGCGCACCGCCACCGCCAGCGCCGCCGTTAAACGGGTGGAGGCTGCATTGGGGGTGGAGCTGTTTATTCGCACCACTCGTCATTTGCGATTGTCCACCGCCGGCGAGCGCTACATTCCCCAATGTCAGCAAGCGTTGCAGATGCTGGACCAGGCCCGGCTCAATATGAAAGATGAGCTGGCGATCGTCGATGGTGAGCTGAGGCTGGCGGTGTCGTCGGATCTGGGCCGCAACCTGGTGATGCCGTGGCTGGATGAATTTATGGACAACCACCCTAAGCTCAGCCTGCGTGCCAGCATCGGCGACAGTAATGTCGATTTTTACCGGGATGCGGTGGACATGGCGCTGCGCTACGGTTCCCCCAGCGATGCCAGCGTGTACGGCTTTAAGATCTGCAACGTTCCCCGGCTGCTGTGTGCCTCTCCGGAGTACCTGGCGCGCTGCGGCACCCCCACTCACCCTCAACAACTGACCAGTCACAACGCACTGTGTTACCAGCTGCAGGACATCATTCATAACGTGTGGGAGTTTTCCGGCCCCGACGGCGATTTCAAGATTAAGATGCAGGGCAACCGGGCCAGCAACGACGGCGATCTGGTGCGGCGTTGGTGCGTGTCGGGCAAGGGGTTGGCGATAAAATCCGGTCTGGACATGGCCGATGACTTGCTGGCGGGGCGGGTGGTCAACGTGATGGCCGACTACCCGGTGGCGGCGTCGGAGCTGTGGCTGATCTGCCCCAGTCGCCAGTCCATCACGCCGGCGATGCGGCTGCTTCGGGACAGCGTCAAACACAAGTGTGCCGATCTGCTGGGGCAACTGGTAGAGCGGGGCATGGTGGATGCTGCCATTCTCGATGATTGAGCCTGCCAAGGTTTGCAGGCTTCGGGGTGGCCGGGCCCAGGCAGGCGCCGGCCGGTAGGAGTCGCTTATTTCGAGCGGGTGGATTCCACCTGGCGAACCCAGTCACAGCAGATGCCTGCCTTGGCATGGTGCTTGTGAATCGCTTCGGCGTTGGGGGCCTCCAGCACGCAGTAGATCAGGTTGTCCGCCTTGCTGAACAGGATGTCGTGGTGAGTGACACCAAATTCATCTGCCGGTGCATTCTGCAGATCCTTTAGCTGCTGCTCAGTAAAGGGCTCCATTGGGTGAGTGTCGATGAACTTAGGCATACGTTGTTTCCTCCGTCCTTCTGGATTAGAGGCCACCGGCCTCGGCCTTGTTGGCAGAGGCCTGAGTGGCCACTGTGGCTCACGATTGCGGAACGGGATTCAACCTATCAAAGGATAGGTCAGATCGCCGACATCGTCGCCTCCGACTGGCGTAACAACGGCGCTCTATCTTGCTTGGTGTTGCCGGGAATAGCGCTTGCTGGCCCAGTTGACAATTCTCTGCATGGCCCAGCCAAACAGGCCGGGAAACAACCGGGCGCCGTGGTAGCTGAGTTTGGCGCGAAACCCCGGAATGATCAGGAAGCGGCCTTTCTCTAGTCCGGACAGGGTGGCACGGGTGACGGTGTCGACCTGCAGGGTGCCGCCAAGATCCTTCAGTTGCCTGGCTACCGGGCTGATGTAGGTGCGCTCCTGGGCCACCATCGGCGTGTCCACCTCGGGCGGGCACAGCACCGAGACGGTTATCCCCTGGGGACTCACCTCCTGGCGCAGGGCCCCGGCCATGCCCAGCAGGGCAAACTTGCTGGCGCTGTAGCCGGAGTAGCCATAGGGAGCAATGAGCCCGGCCAGGGAGCTGACAAAGCAGATCTGCCCCTGTGGCTGTTCCAGCATGGCGGGCAGCCAGGCTTTGGCCAGGCGGCGACTGCCCAGCAGGTTGGTTTGCATCAATGCCTCGAACTCGTCGTCGCTTTGCTCGAGGAAGGGGATGCTCTGAACGATGCCGGCACTGAGGATCAGCAGTTGCGGCTGCCCCTGTTGAGCGCGGATCTGTGCCACCGAATCCTGCACCGCCTTGGCATCGTCGACGTCTACCGAGTAACCGTAGACCTCCGCCGTTGGCGCCAGCGACTGGCACTGGCTTACCGCCTGCGCCAGTCGCTCGGGATGTCTGGCCAGCAGCGCCAGTCGCCAGCCTCGGGCGGCATAGGCTTTTGCCAGGTCCAGGCCGATGCCGCTGGAGGCGCCGGAGATCAGCGCCAGCGGCGAATCTGAGTGGTTGGGTGTCATGTGTCGCTTTCCTTGCGGTTGTCGGCGGCGATAAAGCGGCCATAGCCAGGTTCGGTTCCCAGCGCTGG
The DNA here is from genome assembly GCF_000425405.1 of Ferrimonas kyonanensis DSM 18153. Lineage (GTDB taxonomy): Bacteria > Pseudomonadota > Gammaproteobacteria > Enterobacterales > Shewanellaceae > Ferrimonas > Ferrimonas kyonanensis. Next base: position 87,778 of record NZ_AUDJ01000002.1, read on the forward strand.
CAGGATCCGTTCGTCGTCCACCGCCAGCTTGCCGTTGATCACCACCTGCTTAACGATGCCCGGGTTGCGATTCACCAGCCGTTTGAGGTCGAAATTGTCCATCTCTGCCCAGTGTACCGCTTCCAGGTCCTGAGCAAAGCCGGCGGGGTCCAGCACCACCACGTCGGCACGGTCGCCGCGGCGAATGGTGCCGGCGTCGACCCCCAGCCACTGGGCCTGTTCGCCGGTCAGGCGCCAGACTGCTCGCTCCATGGACATAATAGGCTGTTGCTCGTCGATGGATTCCTGCACCAGTTTGAGCATTCGCAGCGGCAGGTTGTAGAACGACATATTGCGAATGTGGGCGCCGGCGTCGCTGAAGCTGATTAAGGCGTTGGGGTCGGCCACCAACTTCTTCAGTACCGGCTTCCTGTGGTTGGCTACCGTGGTGTACCAGCGTAACTTCTGGCCGAACTCCACCACCAGATCCAGGAACAGATCCACCACATGGATGCCTCGGGCGCGGGCGATTTCGTCGAAATTCTTGTTCACCAGGCTGGCGTCCGGGCAGTCGATGATGATGGCATCGGACAGATCCCGCTGCCACACCCGTGGGCTGAGTTTTTCACCATAGAATTTACGAAAGTTGCGCCGATAACTTTCGTCTTTCAGCAGCTCGTTGCGGGCCAGCTCATCTTTAAGATCCAACGCCATCTCACCGGCGCCAAACTCCTCGAAGAACACCACATCGATTCCGTCGGCGTAGACGGTAAACGGCGTCGGCAGCACCTGCCAGCGAAAGTCGCCCTTGACCGCATTGGTAAACCAGGAGGTCAGTTTGGTGAGGTTGGTGAGGTAGCGGCTGCCCTTGAGATCCATCTGGCTGATGAGGGTGGTTTTCAGCGGCTTGCGGCGCCAGCCGATGCTCTCGCGCACGTAATCGAAAATCTGCAGCGGCGTGGCGGCATTGGGGGCGCCCTGATGCACCCGATCGTAGCGGCGAACCAGCTTGTTGAGGCGGGCGATTTCCCGCCAGTGGGCGTAGGTGCTGGGCAGGCTGCGGGACCAGGCCCGGTCACCGTCGATCTTGTCCCACTTCAGGCACATGGTCGACAGGCCGAGGAAGCCGCATTCCAATGCTTCATGCAGCAGCGCCTCCATCGCCTGCATCTCGGCTTCGCCGGGCTGGGTGTCGTGGCGAGTGGCCCGGTCCAGCCCCATGACACTGGCGCGCAGATCGCTGTGGCCGAGAAAGCTGATCAGGTTGGGCCCCAGCGGCAGAGTGTTGACGTGCTCCACCCATTGGCGCGGTGTGGACCAGCTCTTGTTGCGCTTGAGGATTGGCAGCACCTTTTCCCGGGGCACGGTTTCCACCCGGGTGAACAGATCCGAGGCATCTTCGTAATCGCTGCAGATCATGCTTAATGAGCAACTGCCCACCAGCACCGTGGTCACGCCGTGGCGTACCGACTCCGACAAGCTGGGGCTGACCAGCAGTTCGGCATCGTAATGGGTGTGGGTGTCGATAAACCCCGGGGTGATCCATTTGCCCTCGGCGCTGATCACCCGTTCGGCGCACTCCGGTGCCAGTGCTTGTTCACTGACGCAGGCGATCTTTCCGTCCTTGATGGCCAGATCCCGAATCTGGGACGGGGCGCCGGTGCCGTCAAAATAGCGCCCCCGTTGAATCAAAATGTCGTACTGGGCCATGTCAGCGTGCTCCTTGCAATTGCCATCCAATAATTATGCATCCTATTCGCATTAGTGTTGTCCGGCTTGTCATTTGGTGACAGCTGCGAAAAGATAAAGCGACCGCAACGAATCATCAGGCCAACGGAGTGCAGCCATGACGCGGCAGTTTCAGATCAGAGTCAGTGCCCTGGCGGGCATCGAACGCCTGATTCAGGCTTTGGGCGGCGACAGCGACGCATTGCTGGCGACCGCCAGGCTGACTCGGGCGGCCCTTGAGGACGAGCACCGGACGATGGCCATCGACGAGTTGGCCAGCCTATTGCAGCGCTGTGCCGAGGCCCTGGACTGCCCGGATTTCGGGCTACGACTGGGAGCCGGGCAGGACTTTGCCATGCTGGGGGGGCTGGGCGCGGTGCTGCAGCACAGCACTACGCCGCAAGAAGCACTGAAGGCGGTGCGCAGCCTGATGGCGTTTCATAACCAGTCGGAGTACTGGAACCATGAATTGCAGGGGCAACTGCTGGCCATCTGTCGTTATGACAATTTTCACGCCGAGTCGGACTCGCGTCAGTACAAAGAGCTGGCGATGAGCGCCTGTTTTCATCTGTGTCAGCGACTGATGGGCCCAACATTTCGTGCCGCCCGGTTGGATTTCAGTCACGCGCCGCAGCAGCCTCTGGAACACTATCGCAAGCATTTTCAGACCGAGGTGATGTTCAATCAGCCCCAGGACGTACTGTGGCTACCGGCGACGCTGCTGACCCAGCGGCTGCATCGGGGCGATGCCATTGCCAAGGCGACGGCGGAGCAGCGGTTACAGCGGCAGTTGCAGCGACAGGGGCAGGACCGGGTACGACAGGTCAGCGGGCTGATTCAGCAGACATTGGGGGCAGGGCAGGCCAACATCGACCACATCGCCGCGTTATTGGGGCTGCATCGACGCACCTTGCAGCGGCAACTGGCGGCCGAGCAGCAGGATTTTTCCCGCCTGCTGCAGCAGATTCGCATGCAGTCGGCCTGTTGGCAGCTGCGCTACAGTGCCATGGACATCACCCTGTTGGCGGAGATTCTCGGTTACCGGGATCTGAGCAATTTTTCCCGCGCGTTTCGCAAATCTCAGGGACTGTCACCGCAACAGTGGCGACGGCAGCATCGAGAGTAACGGCGAACGCTTCTTCCATTGGGTCGGCAACAATTCGTGCCGGGCTTCACACTCCGTCCTTTGCCTCAAAATCACTGCCAGATCCCTTAGTAGTGGCAGTTTGCAGCTCCTTTACTCTCGAGGTTGTTCCAATGACCGAAAATTAAAACGAGAGAAGCGATGATGAAAATACACTCCCTGTCTGCGTTACTGCTGGCGGCATTGCTGGCTGGTTGTGGCAGCGATGATGACGGCGCCACTGCGCCAGCGCCGGAGCCGACGCCACCGAAATCCCCCTACCTGACCCTGGACATTCAGCCGCAGGCAAAATTTGAAGGCCAGTTTGTGGTCTACCTGGGGCGTTACGCCGATCCGCTTAAAGACTGGTTACAGAGCGACCAGGCCCGCGACCTTAGCGGCGATGGCCGCATCGATGAACGGGATGCCCACCTGGATGGCGTCTACAACCCGCCGCAGACGGCCATCGTGGTGGATGCCAAGGAGATGGACAGGGTACTGCGCACCAACCCCGATGGCCTCGGCGCCGGCAGTGCCCGCCCCGACATCTTTGTTGACGGCAATTACTCCAGCTTCGATGCCCTGCGTTACCTGGCCTACACCCGCCAGGACCTGAAACTGGAGCAGGTACAGCCACCGGCGCTGACCGGCCGTGACACCTTTGAGTTTGTGCTGTCCTGGGACCGCAATGGCGATGGCGTGTTCGATGAGCAGGACAACGACGTTTACGCCAATTTCATGGGCCACGACTGGCACACGCGAGTGAAATACGATGGCGGTGAGCTGATCAAGCTGAACGGCACCCTCGACGGGCTGGGCCCACAGGGGGAGGCCCACTACGAACGACTGGACCAGATCTGGGTGCAGCCGGGCATGACCCTTCGCTTTCAACCGTTTTCGCCGGAGATGACCGAGCGTCGTCGCTGGGTTCAGGATCGGGAAATGGCGCGGCTGGCACAAAACGGCGGCAAGGTGGTGCTGCCGCAGCTGAACATCATGAAACCGGGCGAGCCCCAGCCGATGGTGATTGCCAACCTGGAGGTAACGGCACACAACATGAGGCCGGATATCTTCCAGCCCGGGGTGATCACCAAGATGGACATCTTCCTGTCTGCCGCCGATGCCGGCCTGGATGTGGCCTTTAACTACTGGCCGTCGCTGTCTACCGGCGCCAAGGTGGAGCACTTTGCCCTGTTCCGGGTAGACGGCATCGCCTCAGAGGTGGGCCGAGGTTGGGCCACGGTGTACGGCGACATGGCGGTGCACGGCGATTTCTCCCGAGCCTCGGTGTGCGATTTCGCCTCGCCGGCCACCGGCGGTATGGATCTGGTGGTGGATCCGGAGCATTGCCGCCTGGACTGGAACTCGAACTTCGGTGGCAACGTGATGCACATGATGGCCGACACCTGGGTGATGAACCAGCCGGTGCAGTTCACCATGATTCTGGTGAAAGACCACTACAAGCTGTGGGGCATGGAGGAGTACAGCGGCAAGGCGCGGGTCGAGCGCGATTTCAGCGAAGCGGAGGATGGCTCCGACATCATGACCCTGCAGGCGTTTGATCTGCCCGAGTCCGGCAGCGGCCCGCTGTTGACCGAAACTCACTTTGGCTGGGGCATTGCCGACTGCACCGAGTGTCACAATGAGCAGAAACAGCCACTGGGCCACGGTGGCCACAGCTGGCCGGTGAACAGCGCCGACGGTTTTGATGCCACCCAGCCGTACTACTGCGCCACGTGCCACGGCAATAATGGCGCGCCCAAGGGCCATGGCGAGACCGCCCGCTGCTTCTGGTGCCACGCCGGAGACAGCACCACGCCAAGCCACCATGGTGAGGCGTCCACCCGTCGCCTGTACCAGGGCGACGCCATCAAGAGTAACGACAAAATCTACAACGACCCCAATGAGCTGAATGCACTGCCACGGGACAGCGATGGCAACTATCAGCCCTATGAGCAGGTGTGGAGCTCGGTGAACTCCGACTGGGACATGAGCCGGGTGTTCCCCGACCCGTACTCCTGCATGACCTGCCACCCCAACTGATTGCTCTCCCCGCCACCTCGGTGGTGGGGAAACTGGCAGATCTTATAGTCATTGTTTGGGGCAGCTTGGTTATACTTGCCCCTAACCGTTTTAACCGCTGCGTTTGTCACCGATTCATGAGTACCGTCCTGATCCAAAAATGCCCCATCGACGGGGATCACCTGCAGCGAGCCAGCGCCTATCTGGCCCAATTTGGTATTACTCATTTCTTTTACGGCATCACCACCAAGGTGATGATTCCGTCGTTGCACCAGTTTAAGAAGCTGCGCCGGCGGCTGCCTCAGGAGATGATTCAGGCCAAGTGCGGCGTCTATTCCAGCGACGCCATTCTGACGTTTCGCCACCACTACCTGCAGCACTTTGCCGCCACCGACGAGGCCTACTTCAACAAGCACCCGTTGGGGCTGAGTGTGTGGCAGGACCCGGATCTCAGCGGCGCCAAAGGCGAGCAGTTTGCCCGCCTGCTGGAGGACTATCAGATTCGCAGCCGCGGCGTCTGGCACCTGCCGATTCGACAGCACCCGGACTGGCTGGCGGCGTTTGTGTTCTTCTCCGATCTGGACCGGGCCACGTTGCTGGCCAACCTGAGTGCCAACGAGGCCGACATCGGCCATCACCTGGCGCTGTATGCGGCGCTGTTTAACGAGCAGTGCATCGCCAGACTCAACCCCATCGCCAATTTCAGTTGCCTGTCGGAACGGGCCTTGGCGATTCTGCGGTTAACGGCGGAGGGCAACTCCAGCGAGGAGGTGGCCGAGCAGCTGTCGCTGACCGAGAGCGGCGTCAATTACCACCTGGACCGCATCAAAGAGCTGCTGAACGCCCGCAACCGGGCCCAGCTGATCAGCATGGCCCACACCATGGGGTTATTGGATTAGCCGTTTGGAAAGACCGCCGAAACACCGGCCAATAACTGCAAGAAGTGATTGATGTACGGCCATTCTGTAGCTAACTTGAACAGGAATCCATCAGCGGGAGCCAAAAATGGCAAACATGGGCCGAGTAAGCGCCTTTATTACCCTTCTCTTGGTGCTGGGCGGCTGTACCTCTGGCCTGCACGGCACCTTTGTTAGCCACAGCCATGGCGCAACCGCCGGGGCGGTATTACTGGGGCCGGTAGAGGGAGAGAGCTGCCAGACCCAGGCGCTGTATTTCATTCCCATGGATGAGCCACCCTCGACTCAGCAGGCCATCGAAGCTGCCAAGGCGCAGATAGATCACACCGAGTACCTGGCCGATCTGGCCATCGATGATGAAACCCTGTGGCACATCGGTTATGCCCGTCAGTGCATCGTGGTGCGGGCTTTTGCCTACGGCCGCCCGCCAGCCCCGAACGTCGAGACCCAGTAGCAATGAAAACCAAACGCGCCGCCATGGAACTGCGAGTGTTTGATGAGTCGCAGCCACAGTTAGTTGACACCCTCAGGGCGCGCATTCGTGATTTTAATCGTCAGCACTGGCCCGAAGTGACCCGCAAGCCGCTGGCGGTGGCAGTGCACAGCGACGACGGCGAGCTGCTCGGCGGTGCCAGTGGCAGCAGTTTTGGTCACTGGCTGCAGCTGGACTGGCTGTGGGTCGACCCGGCCATGCAGGGGCAGGGGCTAGGGCAGCAGTTACTGGTGGAGTTTGAACGCCAGGGGCACCAACGGGGTTGCCGCTGGTGCCTGCTGGATACGCTGGAGTTTCAGGCCAAGCCCTTCTACCAAAAACGAGGCTACCAAGAGGTGTGGCAGCAACAGGCCTACCCACTGACCGGCCAGCGCAGTTATCTGGTTAAGACCCTGGTTGATGATGCCGTGGCCTAGTATGGCCGCACCACCGCGGTGATTGCTCTATTACTCCATGGGGCGCATTACCCACCGGGTTACATCGCCGCCCGCTCAATCCGCACGGTTTTGGTGATGCCCTTACGGTCTACGACTTCCAGAAATACCGGGCTGCCAGAAGGGCCGCGAATGGCGTTGATTGCCTGGTCCATGGACCACTGGCTGACGCTGTGCAGCTGATCCGGCTGTTGGCCGATGGCGATGATCTTATCGCCGCTTGTCAGTTGTTGGCTTTTGTCGGCCGGGCCGCCATCGAGAATGACCTTAACCACCAGGTAGTCGGCGGGCTTGTCGATGGAGATGCCAATGCCGCTGTATCTCTCATGGCCTTCGGGCAGCACGAAGGTGATGAACGCCGGTGGGTAGTGGAGATCGCTCAATCCGCTTTCGGCTGCAAACGAGCCGTTAGCCACCACCTTGCTGACGTTCCACTGGGTCAGATCCTGATCGAAAGCGCTGGCCCGAAAAAACATCCCCGACATGTCGTCAATCTTGGCAGTGTCCCACTGGTCCAGCGGTTGGTTGAATGCACTGGCATCGCGGAACATCCACTTCATTACGCTGACATTGCGGGTGTCCCACTGATTCAGTGGCTGATTAAAGGCCCAGGCGCTTTTAAACATGGCCCCCAGATCGGTGACGTTGCTGATGTCCCAGCCGGCTAAGGGTTGGTTGAAGGAGTAGGCGGCCCAAAACATCGAGCGCATCGAGCTGACGTTAGACACATCCCAACTATTCAGTGGCTGGTTAAAGGCCTTGGCACTGTAGAAGGTGCCGCGCATTAACCGCACCTTGGCGGTGTCCCAGTGGTCGATCGGCTGGTTGAACGCCGCAGCGTGTTGAAACAGCAGCGACATGTCGGTGACGTTGCTGGTATCCCAGTCGCCGATGGGCTGATTGAACTCGGTCATCATGTAGAACAGCCGCGAGAGGTCGGTAACATGGGAGGTGCAATAGCGGATCTCTCCTGAGGCTAGCGCCGCCAGGTTGTCCTGATCGCGGATGCTGTCATTGTCCACCACCAGGTAGCGATGACCCTCATGGACAAAGGTGCTGTTAATGCCTTGGTCGTGACAGACAACCGTGGTTGATGGCGTGTTCAGATTGGCGCAGCCGCCGAGCAGGCCAATAAGCAGGAGTGTGGGTAAGTATCGCATGGAATGCCTTGTGCCGAAGAAACGCGAACTAGCGGATAGATATAAGGTATTGTTACTTATTTTTCTGAGGGTTACATCACTGAATTGGTGGTCATTGCCCCTATAGTAAACAACAGGCGGCTCAGTGGGGCTGGTTCTGAAATTGGTTGCTGAGCCCTACGTCATCAGCTGGATAGGTATAGACAGGCTGCAAGGCATAGGGGGCTTGGTAATGGCGGCTTTGGCGCCAGGAGCACTCGTTGGCTCCATACCCAAAACGTCAGTAACTACGAATGCGCACTTTCACCGGTAAAAATTCTCACTTTTACCTACAGCCACCTGGTATCCATATGATTAGGGAAGAAAAATTCCTAGCTAACTGTGTTTATGTAGACCCCACTATGTATTCATGCGCACTTTCCACACCAATTGCCAGTTGAAAATTTCGGCAACTCTTCTCTAACCTATTGTTTGTATGTGAGAAAATAGAGTAGAGTAAACCAATTGCTGAGGTGTTGATTTCGGGCTTAGTGCGAATTCGCACTAATACACTGTTAGCTGTACAAGACGTAGCATCGAATGAAGATTGGAACTAAAGAAGAACACATAGAGATAGAAGAGCTAGAGAGAAATCCAGAGGGTAGTCCTTGTGCTGGCGATGTTAACGTTAGTGTTGCTTTAGCCCTGCAGGCATTTTCGGGCTCCTACGATGGGGTTTGGCTTGAGTTGCCAGAAATGGAAAGGTTCATCGCGGAGTTAAAAACACTTGATAAAAAGAGAAATGGTAGTGCCAAAATATCAAGCATGAGTCCGGATGAATTTAGTTTTGAAATTCGTTCTTCGGATTCTTTGGGCCATATGGAAATTGAGGTTCAATTACACCGGTATCAGTATAGCGGCCCCAAGTATTGGCCCATTTATTTAAAGGGTGGCTTTGAAACTCAGCCCGAAACAATTAGGCAGCTAATATCATGCTTCAAGGCACTTACCAACTAATCACAGCTAACAAGGCCAGCCAGAGGGACCAAAAACCGCCGCTTCACTCTGGTTTTTCGGCCCCTGCTGGCGGCGTTAAGTTGCAAGGAGGTAGCTATCAATACTCTCGACTACCTGAAAGATAGGTATCAAGAGGAGCAAGCAAGATTCAGTCACTTCGAGTCCAAGTGCTCGAAGATGCTGAGCTTCTTAACAGGGCTCATTGGTGCTTTGACGATCTATAGCGGGTATGCAAAAGATACGCTTTTCAAATTAGAAGCCCCATTGAATTACACTCTGCTTGGGCTGTTCTTGTTCGCTATTTTCTATGCAGTCTGTGCATGGGGTCATTCATTATTAGCTATTAAAATTGGTGATTGTCCAATACTACCAAAAAGCCAAGAAGCAGCGGATTATATAAAGTTATCTGATGAGAGCGATAGAGTTGAATATATATATAATTGCTATGTGGGCACGATAGAGCAGCTTTCTGACGTGATTGATGAGAAATCTGTAAACCTTACATACGCATATTAAGAGTTAACGATTAGTGCTTGGGGGCTTGGGCTTCTAGGCGTAATTACTGTCATGATGGAGATATGCAAATGACCGATAAAGTACCGCAAAATAACAATCAGAAACCGAGCACACCACCTACGACAGAGTATGTGAAGAAATCTCGTGTGCCTGCACAGAATAATCAGAAGAAGAAGTAGCAACTTAACAAGCCAATTCAGCCGACCGCTAACGCGTCGGCTGATTGGAGCGTTATGTAGCAGCAATAGGAACATCATTTTGAATACAATGATAGCAAATGAGATTAAAGACGGTTATAGCTGGACTTTAGTTAGTCGTCTTGCTGATATGCTCGAGAAGTCGAGTGAAATTTATGGACCTAGGGATACAAGTTATACAGTATTAGGAATCGAGTTCGAAAAAGATGGACCACAAATTTGGTATCCATTTTCATCAAATTATATCGCCATTCAATTGAGTCTGAATGCGAGTAATGATTTTATAAATGGATGCTACGAATTAGCGCATGAGTCTGTTCATCTTCTATCTCCTCTTGGTAAGCGTGGTGCTAGTGTTTTAGAGGAGGGCCTGGCGACTAAATTTGCAGTAGACTATGTTAAGTCAGAGTTTGGGGTTAACCAAAAAATTAATCTTCCAAGCTATCAAAATGCATATGACTTGGTTTGCAAACTAATCGCATTAGATGAATCAGCTATCAAAAAATTAAGAGAACACGAGTTTGTAATCTCTAAGTTCACATCCGAATTATTAATGGAGCACTACCCTGAGGTAGGGCAAGAAGTAGCAGACGAGCTATGTTCTATTTTCAAACGAAATGCTACATAACAAACAATTTAAGAGTGATTCAGCACGCTTGGCATTTTTGGTTTAGGTCGAGCTTAGTGATTACGGGGGCAAGTTAAGTGTCGTGGTAGCGTGCTTCACACCTTAATTGGGCGTTATACCTAGGGAAGAGTAGATGGAATTGGCCGAAGAAATATATGAATCAATACAAAGCTTCTGCAACGATGGTGATGTAGCTTTAGAGGATGATGATCTTCATAAAGCTTACCAAAGCTACATGAAAGCTTGGGAGCTAATTCCTGAGCCTAAGACTGATTGGGAAGCTTCCACATGGGTTTTGGGTGCGCTGGCAGATGTATACTTTTTTAATGAAAACTTTTCAGCGTTAAAAGAGTCACTCGAGTACGCAATGCATTGTCCAAATGCAATTGGAAATCCTTTTCTACATATGCGTTTGGGGCAAGCTCAGTTAGAACTTGGTAACACTGAAAAGGCAAAGGATGAGCTAGCCCGTGCTTTAACGGGAGCCGGTAAAGACATTTTTGAGAATGATGATCCTAAGTATTTCAACTTCATCATTCAGTTTATGCAACCACCAGAGGGACAGGACTCTTGGTAAAAAGGTATAATAAGGCGCTGCAACCGACTGCCAAAAGCTCCTGAACGACCGCAATGTGGCGAAACCAGTCTCTCATTTTCGCCCGTCCTTAACTGACTGGAGCCAAGAAATAATGCGCTCATCCAATTAGTTCTGCTAGTAGCATCGCAGATGGCTCCACATCATCTGGAGCCGGTTCACAAACCTTTGCCTTGGTATCATTTAGGAGCTGGCTCCAACAAGATCACTCTGTGAGCTATCTGGCTCAGTAGTTCAGGCAGCTTTTGATATGGTTCTTGCCGGGGTCTTTCATGACTCGGACTGGCATTGTTGTTGACCAATGCCGGGAAGCTCTGTGGCTTGAAGGGAAACCGTTATGTTTTACATATAGCCACAGCAACTTGCTTAGGTTCACAACTATAAAAATATGTATCATAAAGACATTCCCAATTTTATTAATTAGGTGTAATGAAACTGGATGGCGATTTGAGCCATAGTCTCTACACGTCATATTGGAGTCAGTGATGAAGTACGTGCTCGTTGCCATGTTGCTAGTGTTGGCCTCTGCCACAAAAGCAGAAACGATCAGGGATCAATGCCTAAAGGACCTCGAAGCATTACCAGAATTTCTTTTGGAAAATGACACTGGAGCTCCAGATCATTTGGCACAACACGGCCAAGACCATTTCGATGAAGCCTTGGAGAGGACACGCCTAGAAATTTCGTCTATTGAGTCTGAGTTAGAGTGCGACTCTGCAATAAGGAACTATCTAAGGGCCTGGCGTCCCAGTCATCTCGCAATTTGGCCGTCACATTCAGAGACTGGCAGTAAGAGCTTGAAGGATACTTTAAAGGATGAGTCTTTGGCCCCAAGGTTCAGGAAGCTATCATCTGATACTGCTTACTGGTCTATCCCCAGCTTTGCCTATGAACAAGGTAAAAAGATTGTTCAACTCTTAGAGCTGCACACTCCTTCTTTAGCAGAAACGAAAAATTGGATTATCGACATTAGAGGAAATGGCGGAGGTTCCGATGAGAGTTACGAACCGCTTCTCCCTTATGTCCTTTCAGGTGAAACCGTCGAGGTATCAGTCGAGTTTCTGTCTACTCCGGCCAATATCTCCGCGCTAGAGGAAGCCTGCGAGAGGTTCGCAAATAACGACCCGTCCTGCATAGCCATGGTTAATCCAATGATTACTAAGTTGAGCAGCACAGTGAAGGGGGAGTACGCGCAATTGAGTGATCAGCCGCTTAAGTATGAGAGTTTTACTGCTGTTCCTGAAAATGCGCCGGCTAGAGTTGCTGTGCTGGTCGATGGAAAGTGTGCCAGTTCTTGCGAGCAGTTCCTGCTTCTCGTTCAGCAAAGCTTCAAAGTGAAGCTCGTTGGGCGCCGCAGTCATGGTGCACTTGATTACTCTAATCTACGGCCTTTTAGTTTGCCGTCAGGAAAGCGAGAGCTCTTTTACGCTACATCTCGCAGTCTGCGCTTACCCCATCAGCCCGTGGATATTGCCGGTATATCACCTGACATTTACTTGCCTAAGCCAATTGATGCGGAAGAGTGGGAGTCTGAGATCATTCGGGTTCAGCATTGGCTAGAAGGGGGCTCCTTAAAACCCTAGCTTTGACTCGATAGGAATCATGTTAAAGCTTCATTACTTCCCTGGAGGGCTGCCTTTGGAGGTAGTCGCCTTCTGCACTCTGGGGTCATTAGACTTGCAGAAAAGCACTTAAGTGCTTAATTCGGGGCTGGTATTGGTCTCCCAATTACTCTGTTGTCAGAGCCAGTATGTCGAGAACAGGCTCAGAGTTAACTGGACATCCACCCTAAGATCTTTGGTTCTGGTTGCTTGTGACGTTCCCGCAAAGCTGGGACGGGGAGCAAGCCGTTGGACAGTGCCGGGGCTTTTCGAGATGGATGCCCCTCGGATGCAAAGGTGGGTGGCCAGTTAGGCTCTGCTAACGTTGTTTCCTATCTGTGCCAAAGTCTGAAGCAGGCCGTCATCGGCAAGTATCTGCTGCTCATTTCTATGCGTATAATAATCAGTAGCAGCACAAATACTTATGACATAGTGATTTAAATGTTCTGGATAATTATCTTACTCATCATCACATTATGCGTCTTCATGCCGGGTATGTGGGTCAAACATGTGATGGAAAAGTACGAACAGCCGGCAGATCGGTACCGCGAGCAGGGAAGCGGTGGTGAACTTGCGCGCCACCTGCTCGACAGTTACGGCCTCGTCCATGTCCAGGTAGAGGAGACCCCTGTCGGTGATCATTATGATCCGGTCGCTAAGGCTGTGCGTCTGACGCCGAAAAACTACTCAGGATACTCTTTGACAGCAGTAACTGTTGCCGCCCATGAGGTGGGGCATGCCATTCAGGATTCACGCGGCGAATCGTTGTTCCTGGCGCGGCAGAAACTCGTTAAGACAGCAATGGTCGGCGAGCGCCTTGCTGGCATTATGCTAATGGCGGCTCCGATTATCCTAGTGCTAACCCGCATTCCGCAAGCGGGAGCATTAACGGTAGTGATTGGCATTGTTTCGATGGCACTCAGTACCCTGGTGCACCTGATTACCCTTCCAGTTGAGTTCGATGCCAGTTATGGCAAGGCGCTGCCGCTGCTGAAGCAAGGCCAGTACCTGCACGACGGTGACCTGAAGCATGCGGAGAAAATTCTCAAGGCGGCGGCACTGACCTATGTCGCTGCTTCGCTGACCAGCTTGTTAAACTTGGGACGATGGATCGCGGTGCTTCGTCGCTAAGTTTTACTTATTGGCAGTATGGCCTCGAAACCTTATTGACTCACCGTAACTTATCGCTTTTAAAGAGATTACTTACAGGTGGTTTCTGCCCACCAGCACTCCCAATTAAGCTGTATCGTCAGCCACTCCCTTGCTGTGGTTTGCGTCGCATTTGCTAATGCCTGAGCCAACTCTTTGGAAAGCCGCATATTACGATTCAGCAACGCTTCAAGCTCCACCAGCGGCAATGAATTGGATAGAGCAAATTCGTTGAGGGTGAGTTCTTGTGCCCGAACCTCCTGGCCCAACTTATCCGCTATGTCCTGTGGTTCTTTCTTGTGAATTACTGGCAGTGCGAGATCGAGGTGTTGGCACCAGTCTTTGCCAAAGTGCTCGTTAGCCAACTGAGCGACAACAACACCTGCATGACGGATGCGATAGTCGGAGTTCAGGCAGTGTGAATAGAAGGCGATAAAAGGCAAGATAACCAGCAGGGTATTGCCGTCGTTGATTGGGGCGTAAAACAGTTTTACACCGGCAAAGCGATTAGCGGTGAAAGTGATGGACTGGCCGGAAAATGCCGAACGGTAATCGTCAACATAGCTATTGCCAAAACACACAATTACCCGAGGTTGGTGTTCTTTAACCCAGCGCCTTAGCATAGGAAAACGATAATCCCGGTGGGCTTGTTTGTAGGACTCTTTTGTTCTGCAGCCGGTAACTTGCTGCAGATTCGAAGTAAAGAACTGATTGTTTTCCCGGGGTGAGGTGAGGGTGTAGATGTTGCCTTTGTAGGTGTCTGAATCGGCATCAAACATTCGAGTAGCGTGGAACACGCTGGCGTAGTGCTCCGTTGGCTGACCCAGCATAGCGGCATAGAGTTTGGTCAGTTTGTTGTTGTATTGGTAATCGTCTGGGAAGACTTTCCGGTAGTCACCACTCACATAAGGGTGCTCTTGGTTGATCACCAGATCGGGTGTTTGCACCTGATGTGCGTCGCCACCCCACTCCAGACCAAAGAACCAGACAGAGCTATTGATATTGCCACCGTCACAGCCGCTGGGGGTTTGAATCCATTTAACAAAGTCGGGGTTCAATACCAAATCTGTCATGTTCAGTGCTTCCTAACGATCTAATTCAACGAGCTTGCAGTTGCTGGTTTACTCCTAACCCCATGAATAAGCAAGTTTTTGTTGGCAGATTAATAGCGAGGCTTATTGTTGGCATCGAAGTTGTCGCCTGGCGCCAGCCGCTGCCCCCAATTAGTGAATACAGCTGATCTGCCCCGTTGTTTAAACGGCCGAAGGCTGAGGTGTCAGCCGTTGTTGTTTAGCATGGCGTCGCCTTTGATCTTCTGGGTCATGAAATCCAGGAAACAGCGGGTCTTCAGCGGCACGTAGCGGTTTTGCGGGTACACCGCATTGATGGGGTAGCGCCGGTAGTACTGGTTGAGCACTTGCACCAGTTGCCCCGACTCCAGATATTTCCCCACCAGCCACCTGGGCATAAAGGCGATGCCGGTGTCTGCCAGCAGCATTTCCAGCAGCCCGGAGCCGGTGTCGCACTGAAAATTGCCCGTTGCTCGTACCGAGGTATCGGGCTTCTGATTGGTAAAGCTCCAGGTCGCCCCCTCGGATGACAAGCTGTAAACAAGGCAGTTGTGGTTGGTCAGTTCGCTGGGGTGCAGTGGAGCAGGGTGCTTGGCCAGATAGCCAGGCGAGCTGACCAGAATAAGGTCATCGGACCCCAAGGGCCGTGCGATCAGGCTGGAGTCTTCCAGATTGCCAAGGCGTATCGCCAGATCCACCCCCTCTTCAACCAGGTTCAGCATCTTTTCGGTAAACTTCAGGTCTAACTGGATCTCCGGATAACTCGACAAGAACTCGGGGATCAGCGGCGCGACATACAGGCTGCCGAACATGGAAGGCAGCGTCACCCTGAGTTTCCCCTTGGGGGTGACACCGGCTGCCCTGACTTCTGATTCGGCTTCTTCTATCTCATGCAGAATGTTCACCACCCGGTCGTAGTATAACTTTCCCGTTTCGGTGAGGCTGTGCGTCCGGCTGCCACGGATCAACAGCTGCGCCCCCAGGTCCTTTTCCAGGGCCGCCACTCTCTTGCTGATGGTGGCTTGAGTGGTGCTTTCCTCTCTGGCGACGTCGGAAAAACTCCCCGACTCGACCACCCTGGCGAAAGAGCGCATCGCAATAATCATATCCATCGCAAGTCTTATTCCTGTTAGGAATGCCCACTATTCAAATTGGGCTGGATTTTATTGTGTTAGGAATAGCTTAGTCTAATCCCAGCACGAAAAGCCAGCACTGCTAGGCTAGATCTACTGCGCAGCAAAGCGCGCATTCAAGCAGTGCCCAGAGACGGAGAGATTTGCAATGAGTAGTTCTTCTTTACGCATCATACATCGTGATGCGCTTCCTCTAGGCGGCTTTGCCGGGATCGTCGAGACCCGCATGGCCATGAGCCCCAAGGTGTGGCCGCAGGTACAAGGAAACAGCCAATTAAGTCATGGGCTTGGAGACTTTATCTATCTTGCCAGTGGCTATTTTAAGCCTAACGACGGCGCGCCCATTCATCCTCATAACGACGTCGACATTGTCAGTGTCATCCTCAGTGGCTCTGTGGGACACAAGGGAACCCTGGGTGACGGCACCGTCATCGAAGGACCTGGCGTGCAGGTGCAGCGTGCTGGCACCGGCATGCAGCATGCCGAGTTCAGTCTGAGTGACACCAAGGCTGACATCATTCAGATCTGGTTTCGCCCGCCACAGGTGGGGCTGACGCCCGCCTATCAGAACTATGCCCTCAAGCCGGGGGAGTTGACGACGGTGCTTGGCGGCAACAACGACGGCAGTTTCGACAGCACCATGCGCTGTCAGGTCGGCTTCGTTCCCACCGGGCAAACCATCCGCACCGACAGCCCCTTTGTGGCGATGATTACTCAGGGCAGCGCCATGGCCAACGGCCAAGAGGTGAACGAGGGCGACCTTATCGAAGGGGAGCGCTTGACGCTGTCTTCCACCGAACCGTTTGGTCTGGTGCTTATCGGGGCCGCTTAACGGCCCGGCGTCAACAAAACATAGATATCAGAGTGAATTTCAGGAGTGTTTGTAATGAAAGTCGTTGCCTTTGGCGCCAGTAACAGCAAGGCGTCCATTAACAAGAAACTGGCGACCTATGCCGCTTCCATGGTGGAAGGGGCTCAGGTGGAGGTGCTGGATTTGAACGATTATCCGCTGCCGTTGTTTGGTGAAGATAAAGAGGCGGAAATTGGTCAGCCGCAACCGGCAAAGTCTTTTGTGGACAAGCTCGGCAGTGCCGATGCCATCGTGGTGTCTCTGGCGGAGCATAACGGTTCTTACACCGCGGCTTACAAGAACTTGTTCGACTGGGCCAGTCGAATCAACCGAGAGGTGTTTCAGCAAAAGCCGGTGATCTACCTTGCGACGTCGCCTGGCCCCGGTGGCGCCGCCAGTGTATTGGCTTCGGCCGTAGGCTCTGCCCAGTTCTTCGGCGCAGACGTCAAGGGCAGCCTGTCCATACCCAGTTTTTACGACAACTTCGACCTTGAGGCCGGAGTACTAAAGAGCGAAGTCATTCAACAACAACTTGCCCAGACCATGAGCACGCTGTTCACAGCGGAATAGGAGTCTTGTCATGAAAAACATCAAGCTATTGAATAAATTAGCTGCCGGGCTGTCTTTAGGCCTGTTCAGTTTGACCGTGAACGCTGGCGCTTTGCCGGTGTCCGCCACGGTGCTGGAGTTTGCCGACGACAATACCCTGTTCGTCGCGGACTCCGACGGCGGTCAGATACTGGCTTATTCGCTGCCGAAGGCTAAGCCGGCCACCGCATCCACCAGCTTCAACCTCGAGGGAGCGGGCAGTCAGATCGCCAAACTGCTGGGCGTGGATAGCCTTGCCATCGATTACCACGACATAGCCGTTCACCCGGTGAGCAAAGAGGCGTACATCTCGCTGTCGACTCAGTCCAAGGGCAGCAGAACCCCGGTGGTGGTGCGCGCCAATCAGGCCGGCGAGTTTGCCAAGGTGGATCTGGCGTCTCTGCCGAAGACGGTTAAGAAGCTAACTGCCACCGCCACCGATGACGTTACCTTCTGGCGCGACATCCCGGCCACTACACTGGGGATCACCGATCTGGACTACGTCAATGGCACCCTGTACGTCTCCAGCCTGTCCACCGGTGAGTTTGCGTCGACGTTGCGTAAGTTGTCTTATCCGTTTGATGACAGCTCGACCAGCTCCAACATCGAGATCTACCACACGGTGCACAACCAGACCGAAACCCGGGCGCCGATTCGTGCCATGACCGTGCTTGAGCTCGATGGCGTTGAGACCGTGGTCGCCGCCTACACCTGCACCCCGTTGGTAACCATTCCAGCGAGCAAGCTCAATGATGGCGCCCATGTGAAGGGTAAGACCGTGGCCGAGCTCGGTTATGGCAATACCCCCTTGGATGTCATTCACTTCTCTGCCCAGAATCAGCAGCAACAGATGGAGGAGTTTGTTCTGGTGCTGCACAAGGAGCGCAGTGCCGATTTGATTCGTGTCGCGGATCTGGCGGCGGCCAATAAGCAGCCAGGGTTGTCTACCCCGGAGATGTGGGCCAAGGCCGGTGTGGCGACGCGCCCGGTCCCGCTGGCGGGAGTGCTTCAGGCGGCGGATCAGGATGCCCAGTTTATCGCCACCCTGAAACGAAACCTGGTAACCGGAGACATGGATCTGGTCTCTTTCCGTAAAGGCGCCTATTTCCGCCTTAACGACTTCATCAGTGAGTACAACTTCTCAGACTACAAGTACTTGCCGGAGCAGGAGATGTTCAGGAACTTTCAGAACCTGTTGAAGACCGATGCCGGGTATAGCGACTTGGTTCGTCAGCTGGAGGAAAAATAATGCGAATGCCGCTTCTGTTCAGCGTTGTGGTGGGGCTGGCCTTAAATAGCCCACTTGCTCAGGCTGTCTCCTGCGATGCCCCTTCGGAAGCGACTCTGGTGTCGGCAGTCTACCCCACTGCCGACCGCCTGCCGGAGAATCTGCTGCGTTTCTATGTCTATTTCTCCGCCCCCATGGATCGCGGCGATATTCTGAAGTCGGTCTATTTGACCGACGCTCAGGGCAACCGGCAGCAAGGAGTGTTTCTGGATAACAAGTTCGATCTCTGGAGTCCGGACAGTCGCCGTTTGACGCTGTTATTCGATCCCGGAAGAGTTAAGACCGGGTTGGTGGCCCATAATGCGATGGGGCGGGCGCTGACTCCGGGAAAACACTACCAGTTGGTGGTGGAGACTTCCGCCTCTGATGCCAAGGGCTGTCCACTGGGCAGTCGCTTTGTGAAGTCGTTCTTTGCGACCGAGGCGGATTATCAAACTCCGGATGTGGATGGTTGGCAGATTAGCCAGCTTCAGCCAGGCACCAGCAGCCCGCTGACCATCGATTTTGATGGCAAGATGGATCATGTCTCCCTGGCCTATCGGATTCGGCTGAAGGACGACGACGGCAATACGGTACCCGGTCGCATCGAGCTGGCAAAACAAGAGCAGCAGTGGTTGTTCTTCCCGGCCAGTCCCTGGGGGCAAAGGGGCTATCAACTGGCGGTCGAGCCGGTGCTGGAGGATGTGGCAGGCAATCGCATCGCGGGATTGTTCGATCAACCCAGCCTTGCCAGAGAAAGCGCCGCTACTGGTCAGGTGATCGCAATTGCTGTCGATCTAAAAGAGTAAGTCGTGAATAGAGCGGGCAGGGACAGCCTGGCTCTTTGCGATTAGACAGGTCAACCCCGCCCAGCGGGGGAGGCAGAAGGCGCTCAGGTCAATACTCCCCCTCTTTTTTGCTTTTTCTTTCATTATGAGCCGGGTCGCGGCAGTGAAGTGGTTCCAGCCTCGTGCCCGGCCTATCCTGCTGCAAGGCGGGCCCTTTTTTATTTTCTGTGCCTTTTCCCTATCTGCGTTTACGTCACCGAGTGATATCAGCAATCACTGCTGAGTGAACAACTCGAGATTCGCTGGCAGTCAATGGCATTGGTCGCTGTAAGCCATTTGCCATGGCCGGTTAAGTGGCACTGGCGCCATGTTTGCCGGCATGGCACGGTTGCGGCCTGCGGTTGGGCATGGCTGGTACGGGCTGTCCCCTTAGATGGCGGGCTTTATTGGGGGGAGTGCATTGCCTTCGACGTTAAAAAGCGCGCTTGAGCAAGCGGGCGCAGAGGCAACCTTTTCTGCTTATTGAGGCGCAGCGGTCCTGCTCGTCGGCACCTTAGCCCCGTTGCCTTACATTCGCAACCGCCTAGATTTAGTACTGTCCGGCATTCGGCCCTATTCAGTAATTGCGACCTCTAATTCCAATAATCGCACTGATGGGCCTGTGGCTATCTCCTATTGCGGAGTGGGGGAGAGGCGCAGTGGCGCCGGGCGCCAAGTATATCGGTGCGCGGAACGTGCCCGGTAATCAAGGAACTGAGATTGCATTACATGGAGAACGTAATGACCCCAAGTATCACCCGACCACTCCTGGCGGGGCTGATGTTATGCTCCGCCTGTGTCTTCGCCGATGAATACGGCTCGACAACGCCCCCAACCAATCAGCCGATGCCTGCAGCCAGCGACAGCCTGTGCGTGGCCCAGGATAACTGGGCGCCGTTTGAGGCGGTACAGATGCCCGACGGCAACCAGTTTTCTTCCGACACCAGCTGTGATTTTCATCGCTGGTCGTGGCAGATGTTCCTGTGGCTGATGCAGGACGACGGCAAGGGCGAGCCCCGTTTTCTGGGGTTTGATTCCCCCTATGATCTGCTGGGTATCGACAACCGTGAAAGCCTGTTGCCGCGCTTAAGCAAGCAGGGGGGCGCCCGCTCGATGGACGAGTACCTGCAGGCGGGTACCGAAGGAATTCTGGTGGGAAAAGACGGCAAACCGGTGTACTACTCCCAGTACATCAATCGTGAATTTGTCGATTTCATCAATGAACATGAGCTGACGGATTTCGAAAAGGTGCAGGCGTTCGATCCCAACACCTCGTTCGACATCAACGTGGCCGAGTTCAAGGCCGCCTGGAAAATTGTCGACAAGGCCACCGCCGACAGCGGCGAGTTTTTGATCACCCGGCAGTCGGTGTTCAAGCTGGTGAACCGCAACGGCAAAATCGTCGTGGATGTGAACCAGTCCAGTGAGGAGTATCTGGCGCTGGTGGGCTTTCACATTGCCGGCGTGGTCGAGGGCCACCCAGAGATGATCTGGGCCACGTTCGAGCACAAAGACAACGCGCCGGATGTGCCCACCAACGTGCAACCCGACACCGTCGTCTCTGACAAGGATTGGACCTTCTACACGGCCAACACTCCGTACTCCCAGTGCAACATCAACTACGCGTCGTCGCCACAGTTGACCCTGGACGAAGCCAGCCAAACCTTAAGTCCCACCACCGAAGTGTGTCGCCGCTTTGCCTGGGGCAATAACGCCAATCAGATGACCTATGCGGTGCCCACCAACATTCAGGTGGTGCAGCAGCTCAACGACAGCACCCTGTCCCTGTTGGATCAGAGTAAGGCGCAGTTGCCAGCGGATCGCAACTGGCTGAAAAATTACTTCGAAGTGTCGGCCATCTGGTTTCGTCGCAACGACGGCCTGGAGCCCAACATGACCCTGGCGACCGACTTTGATGACAACGGCAAGCAACTGCTGATCGGCGGGCTGCACCTGTCCAACTCCACCATCGAAACCTTCACCCAGACTCAGAGCACTATGGACAACTGCTTTCGGTGCCACAACACCAGCCAGCGCTTCCCTCCCAGTGGTGCTGAAAACCTGGCTCCCCTTAAGGGCATGAACCTGAACATCAGCCATGCCTTTATGAACATCTATTTCTGGGATCAGGAGATGAAACTCAAAGCCCAATCGGCCGCAGCGAAACAGTGAGGGAACCACTATGAGCAATCAAACCTATTTTCGAGTCCACCCAGCCATTAACTTTGCCCGGGTGGGCAACAGTGACGATTTTTACATCGCCCCGGAGACCGCCGCCGGCGAACTGCTGGATCAGGACACCGGCCTGTTTGGTGGCCTGCCCATTCGCTGGGGCACCGAAGACACCCCCATTACCGCCGAAGACTTTCGCGACGCTGAGCAGAAGGTGAAACGGCAGGCGGCCCGGTTTCGGATCTTCGCCTACGACCAGCCTCAGAGCCGCTACCCCAGCAACGACAAGGGCACCGAGATTCGCATCGGCAGCCAGGTGGGGGGCAAGACCGTCAAAGACATCATCTGGACCGTGCACCTGGCCAACAAGAAGAACAACAACTTCACCATCGAAGATGCCGATGGTCAGGAGCTGGGCATCGCCAGCTATGAGAACGGTCAGACGCCGCCGCTGCGCAACCTCAGTTATGGCACTCAGGCCGACAGCGACGAGCGCCGTTCTAAGCTAGTGATCGACGCCGGACCGCGCACCATCTGTTCCAGCCAGCAGGGCGGTGAAGCCATCGAATTCGATGCCGATACCACCCCGAGTTATTGCGACGATAACGGTCGAATCTGCTCGGCAGACAGCTACCCCATCAGCTTTCCTGGCGACCACTTTAGCAACCTGAATCCTGGCTCCGGAGACATCACCACCCTGGGCCAGCTGCGGATCGAGCCAGGCAGCGGCCGGTTGGTGGTCACCGGTGGTTATGGCAACGCCTTTGCGTTCCCCAATGCCAAAGGGCAGGCGCCGACGCTGGATCACGCCATCGACAACGACGGTTGGTTTGACGATGTGGCCGATGGCCCGGTCAACGCCACCGTGGTGTTTGATGATGGCAGCACTCAGCAGGTGGTGGCCGGCTGGTTTGTGTCTACCGATCCGGCCTACGCACCACAGACCCGCAATGTGGTCTCCACCTGGGACGACGTGTTCAATACCTGGGTCGAGGAACTGGCACTGATGCCGTCGCTGTTTGCCGGCGGTCAGTACAACACCGATTTCCCGGCCTCGTTTAACGGCGATGTGTTGCCGGTGCTGCACGGCGCCCTGTTGCAACGCTGGAACACCAACCTGCCCAACGCCGGTGTGCAGGGCCACAACTTCATCGGCCGCATTAAGCCCACCGATGATCCGAAGCAGAAGATTCCCAACTTCAAGGCGCTGATCCGTGACCCTAATGACCCGGCACAGGATGAGGTGGGCACCAAGATGCCGTTGGCACTGGGTGATGCCAAGCGCAGTTTCCTGTCGCTGTCCAAGACCCAGTACTTCCTGCTGCAGCAGTGGTACGAAGGCCTCAGCCAGGAGGCGGCGCCGGAACTGGGCGTGGGTGAAAAGCTCGATAAGGTGGTGTTGGAAAACTGCCTCGGTGGTCGCTATTCACCGGGAATCGATCTGACCTTTGTGGTACGCGACGTCAACCTGTACCTCAGGAATGACGATCAGAGCAGTTACCCGGCGGTGGCCGGGCCGTTTCGGATTAACCAACAGCCGCTGGATTACGCCAGTGCCAGCCGTTCGCAGCCATTTTTGGGGATTGGCTACATTCCCCTTAATCCCATGGCGGTGGAGCCCGGTGACCTGAGCAAGTTCATGTCGCAGCCCTGGCATACCGACTACAACAGCTGTGCGGTGCACACGCCGGATCCTAACCCGGCGGGCAACAACACCCTGTACTGGTCGTGGCCGGCCCAGCGCCCGGTGCAGGTGTATCCGGCGCAGTTGTGTCAGTTTGATGAACATAAGCAGCAATGGAACCTGGGTGGGCAGTTGTTCAGTGTTCGGGGCGACAAAGAGGGCAGCGACAACCTGACCTATTCGCCGTTTCCACAAAACGAAGGCCGTTATCAGGAGTACCTCGATTTTCTGGCTAACTGGCATAAGACCGGTTTCATCATTCAGGGCTCGCAGATCCCGGCGTCCAAGGGCGGCAATTACGGCAGCGATAAATTCCTGGAGGTACAGAGTCTGTACGACTCCTACGGCCAAGTGGTGCAGCCCTGGCCGACGGCGGCGCTGGACAAACAAGACTAGCCAGCCATAGGAGTAACACCAACGCTGGCTGGCCCTGGGGTCAGTCAGCGTTGTTTTAGGAGGCAGTATGCGTACCGATAACGACGTAACGATTTTGGGGGCCGGGCCGGCGGGGCTGGCGACGGCATTGTCCCTGCATCAACAGGCCCCTTGGCTAAAAGTCGAGATACTGGACGCCGCCGATGCGCCACAGTTTAAGTTGGGGGAGACCCTGCCGCCGGCGGCGGGCGAAGTGTTGACCCGGTTGCTGGGCGAAGACAGTCGCTGGTTGTTGCGCAGCCAGCAGGTGTGTTCCGGCTCCATTTCCATCTGGCAGCAGCCCGAACCCGGACACAATGATTTCTTCTTTGATCTGTCCGGGCCGGGCTATCACCTGGACCGGGCCCGGTTTGAATCGGAGTTGGCCAGTCAGCTTAAGCGCCGCGACATCGGTCTGCGGCGACGGGTAAAGGTGCAGGGGGTGCAGCCGCAGGAGGATTGCGTAGCCCTTACCATAGCGGCACAACCTCGCCCGCTGCACAGCCGCTTTGTGGTGGATGCCAGCGGCGGCGCCCGTCAGGTGTGCCGGGCGCTGGGGGTGGCCGACAATACTCTGGATGAAGTGGTGTACCTGTGCGCGGTGCTGCCGTTGACTCCGGGCGGTTCGATGACCGACCGTACCCTGGTGGAGGCGCAGTCCTACGGTTGGTGGTACGCGGCCCGGTTGCCGGAACAGAAAGTGATGCTGATGCTGTGCTGCGATAAAGCCAGCATGGCGACGGCGTCGCTGGCCGACCCGGCGGTGTGGTTGCAGCGGGCTGAGGACAACCGTTTGTTTCAAACCCATCTGGCGCCGGTGTTGGCGGCGGCTCGGGTCGAAGGCCTGACACTGCTTCGCCGCTCGGCGCCGTCGGGAATATTGAGTAATGTGGTGGGGCGCCATTGGCTGGCGGTGGGGGATTGTGCCAGTCGCTATGACCCCATCTCTTCGGCGGGAATCACCAAGGCTTTGATGCACGGCGAGCTGGCGGGGCAGAGCATTGCCGACTACCTACAGCGGCCGGATGTGGCGGCGCTACAGCCCTATCAGCAGCAGGTGTTTGATGACTTCAATCAGTATCTGCAGCTGCGCCACTCCCTCTATGCCAGTGTTCAGCGTTTTGGCAACCAACCGTTCTGGCACAACCGCGCTACGGCCATGGGCTGAGCGGACTCAGCCCATGGCATCACTGGGGCTGCTTACTGAGTGTTCACCAGTTTTTCATCGCCCTTGTCTTTGTCGGACCAGAAGTTGATGTTGAACTGGGCGTCGTCGGACAGCTCGATGCGATGCCAGTACTGCGGTGGGCTGGTGGCAAACTGGCCAGCCTCAATGGTAACCACCAGCTCCGGCTCCATGGTGTCCTTGTCCGGGAAGCCGAAGTAGGTGACGCTGCCCTCCATTACGCACAGCTGGCCGAATACGCCGGCGGCGGTGTTGTGGTGGTTGAGCAGGGCCGCCGGTACCGTGTCTTTGGTAAAAAACGGGGTGGAACGTTGAATGGTCCAGTTGGCTGGAATGCGTAAGTGGCTCATGGTGTTCTCCTTACTCGGATTAATCAGCAATTCAGTTGGCGCAGTAGGGCAAAGCCCTGGGGCTGGTGATCACCACTGACCACAAACCCCTGCAGTTGATTGGCGTCGTTCAGTGCTTGGGCGGTGAGGCCGCCGTCGGTGATCTCCACCTGCCAGCGACTGGCGCTGTGGGTGTCACCGGCCAGTTGCATCGGCATCAGCGGCGTTTTCACCTTTACCATCATCGGCGCACCATGGCGGGCGGTGTCGGTGCCGCACAGGGTCTGAGCCAGGGCGTTGGCGGCCAGCAGAATGGGTTGCAGGAAGGGCTCATGTTTGCCCTCCACTTCGGCACAGTCGCCCAGGGCGAATACCTTAGGGTCGCTGCTTCGCAGCTGGTTGTCTACCACTATGCCTTTGTTGACCATCAGGCCGGCGGCCGCGGCCAGGGCGGTGTTTGGCATCAGGCCGATGGCGCAGATGGCCTCGTCTACCCGGTGTTGCTGGCCGCTGGTCATGGTGGCGACCAGGGCGTCGCCATCGCGGTTCAGGCGTCGCAGTGAATCATTCATTGCCAGGGTGACGCCCTGTTGTTGCAACACGCCCGCCAGTTGGGCGGAGATGAACGGTGGCAATAGCTGTGGCAGCACCCGCTCGGCACGGTCGCACAACACCACCTGGCGCCCGGCGCTGGCCAGATCCATCGCCATCTCGGTGCCGATTAAACCGGCGCCAATCACCATCACCGACTGTGCCCGGGACAGGCGCTGCTCCACCTTGTGGTAGGCATCTAGGCTGTTGAGGGTAATCAGGTTGCCACCGGCATCACCGTCGATCACCGGCACCATGGCCGAGGCGCCGGTGGCCAGCACCAGTTGTTGGTAGTCGACGCTGCCGCCGCTGGTCTCCAGCCGCTGGTTGGCGGTGTCGATGGCCTTGACTCGAGTGTGGGCCATCAGGGTCAGGTTCATCTCCTCGGCGAACACCTCGCCCCGGCGCTGAATCAGCTGTTTGGCAGGCTGGCCCTTGCTGAACACATGGCTGATCTCAGGCTTGGAGTATTCGTCGCCGCTGCCCTGGGTGATCAGGGTTATGGGACGGTCGCTGTCCAGGCGCCGCAGCGCCTTGACCAGTTGGTAGGCCGCAAAGCCGCTGCCGACAATCACCAATGGGGCACTCATGCTGCGTCCTCCTTTTTCACCGCTTCGAACACCTGCTTGCCGATGCCGCATTCCGGGCACAGGAAGTGATCCGGTACCTGTGACCAGGGCGTGCCCGGCGCAACCCCTTGGTTGGGTTCACCGTCGGCGCTGCGGTAGACCCACTGGCACACGGTGCACAGCATGTCGGTTTCGTCGTTGCCGCATTGCTTGGTGGGTGCCTCGGTTTGGGCTTCGCTGTTTACTTCAGCCTGAGCCGGGGTGGCCGGGTGGGGCACGACGTCGTTGGGGACGGATTTAGGAGCAGGTTGCTCGACGGGGGCCAGTGCCCACTGGCGTGCCAGTTGGCGGCCGTGTTCGCGGCATTCATTGAGGGCGTTGCCATCGGGTTTCCATTTCACTTTCAGGCTGGCGGCGGTGTCGAAACCGGCGTCCTGCAGCCGCACCTGAATGCGGTCGACGGCGCCGCCATTCCAGCCGAAGCTGCCGAAGGAGGCGGCGCGTTTGTTTTTGAATCTGAGGCCGGTGATCTCCTCCAGCATGGCGGCGATTTTTGGCATCATCACGTTGTTCATGGTGGAGGAACCCACCAACACCGCCTTGGAGCGGAACAGGTTGGACAATATCTCGTTCTTGTCGTGTTTGGAGACGTTGAATACTTTTACCGCCACTTTCGGGTCGATATCATGAATGCCCTGGGCCAGAGCATCGGCCATCATTCGAGTATTGCCGGACATGGAATCGTAGAACAGGGTGATGCGATCCTCTTGATAGTCGTCCGCCCACTTCAGGTATTTCTCGATGATCTGTATCGGGTTGTCACGCCAGACGATGCCGTGGGAGGTGGCGATCATGTCAACCGGCAGGTTGAAGCTCAGCACCTCTTTAATCTTGGCGGTGACCAGGGCGCTGAACGGAGTCAGAATGTTGGAGTAGTAGCGCAGGCACTGCTCCTCCAGTTCGGCCTGATCCACTTCGTCGTTGAACAGGTGTTCGTCGCAGTAGTGCTGGCCGAAGGCATCGTTGGAGAACAGCACCGCGTCGCCGGTCAGGTAGGTCATCATGCTGTCGGGCCAGTGCAACATCGGCGCTTCGATGAACACCAGTTGCTTGCCGTTGCCGATGTCGACACTGTCGCCGGTTTTCACGGTGTGGAAGTTCCAGTCCGGGCGGTGATGGTGGCCGGTGATGGAATCGATGGCATTTTCACTGCAGTAGATGGGGGTACCGGGGATCTTCTCCAGCAGGGCGGCCAGGGCACCGGCGTGGTCTTCTTCGGCGTGGTTGATGACAATGAAGTCGATGCTGTTCAGATCCACTTCCTGGCTGAGGTTATGGACAAATTCGTGGCTGAAACGGTGATCGACGGTATCGATGAGTACGGTCTTCTCCTCCCGAATCAGGTAGCTGTTGTAGCTGGTGCCTTTTGGCATCTTAAACTCGGTGCCGTGGAAGTCGCGCACTTCCCAGTCCCGTTGTCCGACCCAGTGGATGTTGTTCTTAACGTGAATTGCCATGGTGTAGCCTCAGAGTTCAATCAAATGTGGTTTGCTTGTCTGAGTTATTGCAGTGTCCGTGCCAATAATTAACTGATTGAATTTAATGTGTATTTAAAATTGTTATTGTCATTTCGACACTAATCGACTAGTGTCATTAAGACAGTGTCTTGTCATTTTGACATAGGAAAGGTACCCATGAGTTTGCAGTTGGATGAGTTTGCCGAACTGGCGTTGGATTTGACCTCTGGCCTCTCCGATGCCGACCGGTTTCAGCGGCTATTGACCACCATTCGGGATCTGGTGGCCTGCGATGCGGCGGCGCTGCTAAAGCTCAGTGACCATCACTTTGAGCCCCTGGCCACCAATGGCATGGAGGCCGAAGTGCTGGGGCGGCGTTTTGTCATTGCCGATCACCCCAGGCTCGAGGCCATCGCCCGTGCCGGCGATGTGGTGCGTTTTCCCGCCGACAGCCAGTTGCCGGATCCCTACGATGGCCTGATTGCCAACCACCCCAGCGATCTGAAAGTGCACGCCTGCATCGGTTTGCCGCTGCTGGTGAATCAACGCTTGATAGGGGCGGTGACCATCGACGGCTTCAACCCCAATCAGTTTGACGGTTTCAGTGACCGCGAGTTACGGGCGGTGACGGCGCTGGCCGCCGCCAGCCTTAACAACGCGCTGTTGGTGGAGGAACTGGAGCTGTTGTCTGCCGGTGGCGGTGAACGCGTCGGCCGGCCTCAGTCGGCACCGCCAGGTGAGATCATCGGCCAATCGGCGGCGATGCTGGATTTGAAGCGAGAGATTGGCATTGTATCGTCTACGGATTTGACCGCGCTGGTGACCGGAGAAACCGGGGTAGGTAAAGAGCTGGTGGCGGAAGCGATTCATGCTCAGTCTCCTCGGGCTGCCCAACCTCTGGTGTACCTCAACTGCGCCGCGCTGCCGGAATCGGTGGCCGAAAGTGAGCTGTTTGGTCATGTGAAGGGGGCCTTTACCGGTGCCATCAGCCACCGCCAGGGCAAGTTTGAGATGGCCGATGGCGGTACCCTGTTTCTGGATGAGATTGGCGAGTTGCCGCTGTCGTTGCAGGCCAAGTTGCTGCGAGTGCTGCAGTACGGCGATCTGCAGCGGGTGGGCAGCGACCAGCCGGTTCAGGTGGATGTGCGGATTATTGCCGCCACCAACCGCGATCTGAAACAGGAGGTCAGCGACGGGCGTTTTCGTGCCGATCTGTACCATCGCCTCAGTGTGTTTCCGCTGTGGGTGCCGCCATTGCGCAGCCGCGGTCAGGATGTGCTGCTGTTGTGCGGCTTCTTTCTCGAACGCAATCGCAGCAAGCTGGGTCTGGCGGGATTGAGTTTGACCGACGCTGCCCAGGAGTCGGTGCGGAGCTACACCTGGCCTGGTAACGTACGCGAGCTTGAGCATTGCCTGTTCCGGGCGGCGGTGGTGGCCCGTTCGGCCCAAAGTGGTGATCACATTGTCATTGAGCCGGCGATGCTGCGATTGGGGCAGGCTTCGGCAAGCCCACAGCCGGAGGCGATGCAGCAGCAGGTGACTGAGGCCGGCGGGTTGCGCGACGCCACCGATCAGTTCCAGACTCGCCTGATTCAGCAGGCGCTGACCGCCGAGGCGGGCAACTGGTCGGCGGCGGCCAGGCGGCTGCAGATGGACAGCGGCAATTTGCACCGGTTGGCCAGACGACTGGGGCTGAAGAAATAGTGTGGCCAAGCTCAAGGCTGGTCAGCTGCGGTCAAGGCAGAGTTGACTATACTCAGAGTCACTTTTGGGGCGGCCGCTTGTTAGCCGCCAAATCCCAAGACTGCGGGAGACTGACCATGCGTACTCTGGTTGAGACCATCATGGCGTCACTGTACCTGTTTGCACCGGTGATTGACGGTGACGAGCAGGATCTGTCCGATTTGGACTGAGACTCTGACAAAAGAAAAGCCAGCCTTTCGGGGCTGGCTTTTTTTGTGGCTGTCGAACATTGTTTGCGCCGAGACGGGTGCCAGTCGTCGCCTCAGGCGGCTTGCATGTGGCGAATAATGTAGTCGATAAACACCCGGGTTTTAGGCGCCAGTTGTTTGTTGGAGGCGTAGTAGATCATAAACGGCGGTCGGTCGGCACAGTAGTCTTGCAGAATCTGCACCAGCGAACCGTTATCCAGATAGGGCTGGGCAATCTTGGCGGCGGCCAGGGTGATGCCGATGCCGTCTTTGGCCAACTCCAGTCCCAGCTCCACATTGGTGGTGGAGACATTGGACTTCATCTGATCCTTGCTGAACGCCTGACCATCGGGGCTGCAAAAAGTCCACGGCACCAGTCGTTGGCTGGAGGCCATGCGATAGCGGACGCAGTTAAAGCGGTCCAGATCGTCCGGGTGGGTGGGGATGCCATAGCGGTGCAGAAAATCCGGTGAGGCCAGGGTGACCAGTTTCACCGGCCCCAAAGTGCGGGCCACCAGGCGACTGTCGGCTTGAAGGTGGTTGCCAATGGCCACATCGATGCCCTCCTTGACCATATCCACCACCCGATCTTCGAAACGCAGATCCAGCTCAATCTCGGGGTAGCGGTCGAGGAAGGGGCGAACCAAGGGCAGTACGTATTCGCGGCCATAGCTGTAGGGCAGGCTGACCCGCAAGCGGCCACTGGGACGTTCGGTAAAGGACTGAGCGGTCGCCAGAATGTCGCTGAGCTCATTCACCACCGGTGCCACCTTTCGGGCGAAGGCGCGGCCCTCGTCGGTCAGCGACAAGTCGTGGGTGGTGCGGTGGAACAGCCGTACCCCCAATGCCACTTCCAGAGACTTGATGCTTTTACTGATGGCGGCGGGGCTGACGCCAAGCTTACGGGCGGCGTCGGAAAAGCTGTGGGTCTGGGCGGCGCTGATGAAGGCCGGCAGGTAGCGGCTCAGTTCAATGTTCATTGCTTTTAACTGGTGGTTTAAATTGTTTTGAGTTTGTTGATACTACAGGTTTTAACAGCGCAAGGTAAGATAGGCGTACGGATTGCCAGGCAGTCCGAGCCGTAACTGCTTATCTGACCTGTCAGCTAAGGATTTAGGAAGGCGATTTCATCAACCCTTGTAAGACTGGATGTCTGTACTTCATTCCCGCTGGTTGCCGTTGCAGCCATTGCCATGGGAGGCCAAAGCACCACGGAGGGTGCCTTTTTTTTGCCTGTTTTTTGTGGCTATTCCACTCCGTAGGTTCGTTCTGCTGGCTGCAAAAAGCGCTCTAAGCGAGTGGTCATGGCCTGTTTGAGCCACAGTGGGCCGTGGTCGGTCATGTCGTTGTGGCGGGCGTGAGCAATGGTGGTCACCTCAATGGCGTGGCTTGAGGGCAGCTCGTTAGTGGTTGGCAGTACCCCCTCATCGGCGGCAAAGTCACTGGCTCTAATAGACAAAACGGCGATGTTTGGATCTCTGGGCAGGGGCACTCGGCGGTGGTCCAGAGTAACCAGTTGCTTAACGTAGCCACCCTGATGGGCCGCCAGCCAACTGGACAGATCGCCACCGTTTGAGTGACCAATTAACAGCAGGTGGTCAAAATCGAAGCTTGAATAGTCGGGCTGCAAAGACCGGCGCAGGAATTCCAGCGTGGCTGCTCCCCGAATCCAGTTTTCCTGTCGTTGCAGGTACAGGTTACCGCTGACTGCCAGCGGCGGATCCGATGCCAGTTCATGGCCAACCGTAATCACCAGGTAGTTCATGTTAATCAGAGGCTGCACCATAAACTGGTAGTCCCGATGAGAGACACCATAGCCAGCGCTAATCAAGGCCACCGGACAAAGGGCGGACTGCCGGC
Source organism: Ferrimonas kyonanensis DSM 18153 (assembly GCF_000425405.1). Taxonomy (GTDB): domain Bacteria; phylum Pseudomonadota; class Gammaproteobacteria; order Enterobacterales; family Shewanellaceae; genus Ferrimonas; species Ferrimonas kyonanensis. Next base: position 119,283 of record NZ_AUDJ01000002.1, read on the forward strand.
ATTGTTGGGGTGCGACAGGCTGGTGCACCTCAATGGGGATCGCCCGACCCCGCCGCGAGTCGATGACGGTGGTTGGTGCGGCGATGGCTCCTGCGATCCACAGCAAGAGCAATAGGGGAGTCAGTGATTGGGCCATGCCGTTGACGTTCCGTTTCATCCAGTCCGTTTGTGTGGGCTACTCACCCAGGGCGATTTCATGCAGGCTGGCCTCTTTGGCGTGACTGGCCTGCCATTTCAGCAGTGGCGCCTTTAACTTGGCCAGGGCCTCTTGGTCGCGGTAGAAGATCAATAAACAGCCGGCCTGGCGGTAGTCGGTCTGGCCTTCGCCATCAGGACACTGATACGCCAGCATGGCGTACAGTTCCTGAGTGGCATTGCTGATGTAGGCGGACTTCTCAAAGCAGGAGTGGGCCCGACAAGCGGTGGCCAGGTAGGTGTGTTTGTCCAGCATCACCAGCGGCTCCGGTGGCCCCCCCAAGCCAGCCAGAAACTGCTCTTGGGTCGGCGCTTGCCAGAAATACTGCTGCTGGTGGTCGCCAAAAAAGGCCTGGGTGTGTTGACGGAAGTGGTTGTCCCATACCAGCTGATTGCTGTTGTGGTAGCTGGACAGGTCAAATCGGTCCGCCAACGCCTGAGGGCTGAGGCTAAGGCAAAGTAAAAGCAGTAAAACGGGTTTCATCATAGCGTTGTCTTCCCTAGTCATCCTCAGAGGAGGGGGGTGAAGCCAGCAAGGGTTCCGGTAGTACACCGGTTTGAATCAGGCGCTCTTTGCAGGGTTTGCTCAGTTGCTTGATCTTATATTCCAACTTCGATGCTTCCGAGCGGTTTCCCACTTCGGTATGAAACGCCAGGGTCAGCGGCCCTTTGCCTCGCAGTGCCTTGGCGCCGGTGCCATTTTGGTGCTGATTGAAGCGCCGGGGGACATCGGTGGTGATGCCGGTGTACAGGCTGCCACTGCGGGTTCGAACCAGGTAGAGCGACCACAATGACATCAGAATGCGACCACGATGCCCTTGGTTTTCCACAGGTGCGGGCTGCGGAACGCGTACTGGTAAGGTGGGTGCATCAGCAGCAATACCGCGGCGAACATGACGATAAATTCGGCGATATGCAGTAAATCAAGATTCTCAAAGGTGTAGATCAACCCCATCAGCAACATGAACGCAAAGCTGACGATCACCAGTCCGGCATTCAGCCTCGCCATCCACAGCGCACCAATCGGCACCTGGTAGGCGAAGCCGAAACAGGGGTAGATCAACAGGGTGCTGATGGACAGCAAACACCAATGGGCGAAGCTGGTCTGTGGCGTAAGTAGCATTGCCATCAGGGACAGTACTGCCACCAGCAGTACTCCCCAGAACAGCAGTTGCCAGCGTGACATAAACAGGACTTCCTTTGTTGCGTGAACCATGGTCTCAGAACTTGGTGCTGGGTGTTATTGACTACAGGATAATGGCTAACGAAGGCCCTGTAAATTATTGCTACGGCTGAGCTAATACGGTTTTTCCGCTGCCAGGGTTTGCAGGTCGGCCAGCAGCAACCTGGGGTGCAGGTAGCTGGTGGAGTAGATATTGCGGATTCGGTTTTGCGGGTCGATGAGGTACACCCGCAGCAGGTGCGACAGCATGCCGGTGGCCTGACCCTGGGGGCCGATCACCGGGGTCACCCACTGGTTGTAGCTGTCCAGAATCGGCTGCAGCTGTTGATGGCCTTCGGTGGTGACAAACTCCCATTGGCCCAGGGGGGACCGGAAATGGCGGCCGTAGGCTGCCAGAATGTGAGGCGGGTCGTTGTCCGGGTCAAAGCTCAGGCTCACCAGTTTGACCCGTTGGCTGAGGCTGCGGTGTTGGGTGATCTGTTTCTGCAACTGCGCCAGTACGTAACTGGCCAGCGGACAGCCGTTGGGGTCGGGGCAGTGGGTGTAGATAAAGCTCAGTACCACCAGCTTGTCGTCAAAAATCTGGTGCAAACGGCGGCGCTGACCGGTGTCCAGCAGCACCTCACCATCGGCGGCGCTGCCGATGACCGGCAGGGAGTAGCTGCCAGCAGCGGGAGCCGGGAACGCCAGTGGGAAGTAGCCGGGGGCGGTTTTGGCCGCGCCCTGATGGTCTCGATGTGGATCTTCACTGGCGCAGAGGCTCGCGGGTAGGACCAGGGTGGCCAGCAGCAGCCATTTTAGACCGACAGAGACAATGCTCATGGGCTTACCTCGGCAGTGGTGGCCGCGTTTTGGGGGTTGGCCCCATACAGAGCGTAGGCCGACAGCCGCATCTGATGCGGGCTTCCGAGCTTCTGCTGGTGAAAATCGATGCTGAACTGAGGTAGCAGTTCCTTGCCGTTCCAGTGGTAGGCCTTGAAGTATTGCAGGTCTTCACCACTGGCGGACTCGGTTTTGTCCCAGTTGGCCAGTAGCGATGAGGTGTAGTACAGGCGCTTTCCGTCCCAGCTTTGCGACACCATGTTGACCTGCTCGCCAATCTTGAGCTGATACACCTGTTTGGGGGCCTTGGGGTTTCGAATGTCAAACAGGCGGGTGGTGCCGTCGTTCCAGGTGTTGACCCACAACTGGTCATCGCCACTGGAGATGGAGATGTCCACCGGCAGCGGCATGGCGGCGGCATCGCCGATGTTGGCGACGGTGGCGGCGTGCCAGCGGCGTTTGGCGTCCATGGACACCAGCCACAATTTCGAGGTTAGGGCGGTGGTGGTAAAGCAGTAGTTATGGGAGGGATCCCAGGCACAGCGGATCTCCAGCGGCGCCCCCGGCACCTCCAGTACCTGCTGAGGCTGGCGAGTGTGCAGGTTCCACACCACCATGGTGTTGCCGAACCGGGCCAGCCGCTCCGGACTGGACACCACGTCGGACAGTGGCGCCATGTAGTTGTCGTGACCGGTAAAGGAGCTGGAGACCATCACATTGAGCCGGGGCAGGGCCCGCACGTCGTAGCCATAGCCATCGGCGCCACTGAACAGGGAGTCTGGCGAGGCTTGATCCGGAATCCAGTGGGTGGCGATGTAGTCACCACCATTACTGTATTCCACCAGTGCGGTGCGGCCGCCCTGATCTTTGTTGTTGGACAGGCCGGTGAGCAACATGCGACCGGGGAGGGCGTAATGAGTGTGCGGGCCGATCACGCCGCCTGAGGCGCTGACAAAATCGTCGATCACCTTGTGCAGTTTAGGCTTGGCCGGATTGCTGTAGATGTCGAAGACAAAGATCTTGGAGCTGTCGAGGCCGCCGGCCCACAGGAAACGGCGGTCGTCGGTGAAGCCGCTGTGGTGAGCTTCATGGCGGCCTCCCACCGACAGGGAGTGGATAACGGTGCCGTATTGCCGAGAGGCCGGGTTGACATCTATGGTGACCAGTTTGTCCTGGCCGTCCCCTACGCCTTCAACGCCCAGAGTCCAGACGTACACCAGATCTTCCTGGCCGGTGATTTTGGCCATGTAGGGCGACATGCAGGTTTCGTCAGCCTGCAGCGGGGCAGTGGCCACCACGGTGGCCCAGGCAAGCAGTAAAGCCAGACGCATAACGTACTCCACAGTGGCGTTGGCCACGGTCAGGATCGAACCTATTAAGTGTAGACAGGGATCACCAGGAGGCGAGGGGCGTCACCAGGCTGGGCGCCACAGCGTTAACTGCGGTACACTGCGTGGATCACTCCCTCTGTTTGTTCGCCTTCATGTCTTTGCCCATCGATGTTCTGCACCACTCATTTGTCTCCCAGCTTGAGCACCACCACCTGGTGGTGGAGTCGCAAACCGGCTCCGGTAAATCCACCCGTTTGCCACTGTGGGCGGCCGAACGCGGCCGAGTGTTGGTGGTGGAGCCGCGGCGGGTGGCCTGTGTGGCGTTGTCGCAGTTTCTGAATCGGCAGTCACCGCTGGCCATTGGCCATGCCATCCGTTTTGAATCCACGGTGGACGAGGCCACTCGGGTGGCCTTTGTCACTCCGGGAGTGGCGCTGCGCTGGCTCAGCGAAACCGGTTTGTCTGGATTTGAGACGGTGATCATCGATGAGTTTCATGAACGCCGTTGGGACACCGATCTGCTGTTGGCGTTGCTGAAAAAACGCGCCGCCCATCGGTTGGTGCTGACGTCGGCCACCATCGACGGCGCCCGCCTGTGTGAGTACCTGCAGGGGGAGCGCTTGCAGGCGCAGGGGCGCCAGTTTGAGGTGACCATTCAGCACCGTGCCCGCGATGGTCAGCAACTGGCGGACGATCGCAACCTGTCGCAGCGGGTAAAGGAAGCGGTGGTTGAGGGGTTGGCGCAGACGTCCGGTGATGTGCTGGTGTTCCTGCCGGGCAAGCGTGAGATTCAGCAGTGTCAGTCGGCGCTGACCGAGTTGGACGTGCAATTGGTGCCGCTGCATGGCTCGGCCAGCAACGACGCTCAACGAGCGGCACTGCAGCAGGGGCCGCGGCGGCGGGTCATTCTGGCCACCAACGTGGCGGAAACCTCGTTGACCATTCCCGGGGTGACCTGCGTGGTGGACTCGGGGCTGGAGCGGCGAACCCATCAGCGCAACGGCCGCACGGTGTTAGGGTTGCACCGCATCTCCAAGGCCAGCGCCGCCCAGCGTGCCGGCCGGGCCGGGCGGGTTGAGGCCGGCGTCTGCTATCGACTGTGGGGCCAGCATGCGCCCCTGGAAGGGTTAACGCCGCCAGAGCTGCAGCGTGAAGAGCTGGTGGAGCCGATGCTGGCGGCGGCTTGCTCTGGTGAGGTCATGGCGTCGCTGCAGTTTGTGGATGGCTTGCCGGACAAATCGCTGACTCTGGCCCGGGACAAGCTGCTGCAGATGCAGGCCATCGATGGCCAGGGACGGGTCACCGACCATGGTCGGCGTTTGTATCCGTTGCCCATCGACACCCAGTTTGCTCATCTTATTACCGCCATGGATGACAAGGGCTGTCGCGAAGCCATGGTGGATCTGGCGGCGGCGCTGAGTATCGGTGCCCGCTTGTGGCAGCCGCCCACCTCGGAAGCGGGACTGAAGGCCCTGAAAGCCTGGCAGCCGCTGGCGTGCGACGCCATGACCCTGGTGCAGTTGTTGCGACGGCCACTGCCGGAAGCGCTGAGCTGTGACCCTCAGCTGCTGGCTGAGGCGCGGTTGCTGGCCAATCAGATTCGGCAAGCGTTGAGCCTGCCGCAGCTGTCTGCGGCTACCCCGGTTGATCGGGCACAGTGGCTGGCGGCGGTGATTCGTGCCCAGCCAGATCTGGTGTTTGTGCGGCGGCAGAAACGTCGTCAGGCTCTGGGTAATGGTTTTGCCGAGGTTCAGCAAGGGCGCGACAGCCGCTTCGATGACGCCGATGAGGCGGCGGTGGTGTTTGACCAGTTTTCCCTGCCGGGACGAGGCACCCGCCAGACGCTGAACCTGGCCACCTGCATGGCGCCGGTGACTCTGAAATCCCTGCTGGCCGCCGGCCTGGGGGAGATGCAGGCGCCGGTGCTGCAGGAGGATGGCGTCACGCTGATGGCGTCGGTGATCTACGCTGGCCGAACCCTGGGGGAGACGGAATGCACCGACAGCGCCGATTTGACCCTGGATCTGTTGGTGGAACAGATCCTCAGTGGTAAGCACTTTGTCGACGTCGGAACACGCCTGCGCCGGGACCTGTGGGCCTGGGAGTTGTGGCTGGCCCTGGGGCAGGGGCAAGGCGAGCTGCCGGCATCGGCGGCGGACTGGCTGCGGCAGCGGTTGCAGTCGTTGGGGGTGGAGACCGTCGAGGATCTTGAGCTTATCGAAGAGGAGGAGCTGGTGTTTGAGGGGATACCCCAATGGCAGCGGCAGGAGTTTGATGAGCGGTTTCCGTCTCGGCTCACCCTGGCGGAGCTGAAGCTCACGGTGGAGTACGATTGTTCCCGTAAGCGGGTCACTGTTGTTTATGAACAGGGTAGCCGCAAAGCGGGGCCAAAGCGCTGGGAGTTACCGCGTTGGCAGGGGTGGCGGATTTTTTATCGTAAGGCCAGCCGTACGGTTGCGGTTTTGTAAAATTGTCAAATTTTGGCGCTAAATTCATGGGTGACCCAAGTCTAGAATGTGGCATTTTTTCGGGAAAATGTTTCAATCTTGGCTCTTACTTTTCTCAAAAGTTTGATCCAAAATAAGTTTTTGGGGGAATACCCCCAAAGGGGTATGCCTGTCTTTTGGGCAGTTAACTATCATGCAACTCGAGAGATAAAAAAAAGCCTCGGAGAGGATGAGATGAAACCTATGAATAAAATTGCTTTGGCTGTAACCATCGCTGCACTGAGCGGTTCTGCATTTGCTAAGAACAGCCCAGAAGACGCTAATAACCTGACCTGGAAAGAGAAGTATCCTGAGCAGTATGCTTCTTGGGCCAGCACCATTGAATCTACCGATAAAGCCGACATCCTGGAAGCCGACCCTATGGTTGTGCTGATGTTTGGCGGTTACGGTTTTGCGAAAGACTACAACAAGCCACGTGGTCACCAGTTTGCGGTTATCGATAACATCCGCAGCCTGCGTACCGGTGGTCCAATGACCGACAGCGAAGGCCCAATGGCGGCTTCTTGCTGGGGTTGTAAGACTCCTGACCTGAAGCGTATGTACGATCAGGTTGGCGAAGGCAACTTCTCTGAGAAGAAGTGGGGCGCTTGGGGCCATGAGATGGCTAACTCCATCGGTTGTGCCGACTGTCACGATGCCGAAACCGGCAAGCCAACTCCGGCTCGTCCTTTCGCCATGCGTGCATTTGCCGCTTCTGGCCAGAAGTTCGAAGAGCAAGAGCCTAACATTCAGGCTGCCATGACCTGTGGTCAGTGCCACGTTGAGTACTACTTCGACGGTACCGACCACAAGAACGTTAAGTTCCCTTGGGACGGCGGCATGGACGTTGACTCCATCCTGGCTTACTACGATGCCCTGGGCTTCAAAGACTGGACTCACAAAATCTCTAAAGCGCCTATGCTGAAGGCCCAGCACCCTGAGTGGGAAACCTGGCAGCAGAGCACTCACTATGAGATGGACGTGACCTGTATCGATTGTCACATGCCTAAGACCACCAACGCTGCTGGTAAAGAGTTCACCAAGCACAACGTTGGCAACGCCATCGACGCATTCGACCAGACCTGTTCTAACTGTCACGACACCAAGGCTGAACTGGTTGACGCCCTGGCGACTGCCAAGAAAGAGGTTCACGAAGCTCAACTGGCTGCGGAAGACGTGATTGTTAAAGCTCACTTCGACGCTGGTGCTGCTTGGGAAGCTGGTGCGACCGAAGCGGAAATGAAGGGCGCTCTGAAGCTCATCCGTCACGCTCAGTGGCGTTGGGACTACGCGATTGCCTCTCACGGTATCTATGCCCACAACCCAGAACTGGGTCTGGAGCAACTGGCTAAGGCCAAAGAGACCGGTGCCGAAGCACGTGCTGCTCTGAAGACCATTCTGGCCAAGCACGGCGTGAACAAGGTGACCTACCCTGACTACTCCACCAAGGCCAAGGCGCAAGCCATCGTAGGTCTGGACAAGTCTAAGATGGACGCTCAGAAGAAGAAATTCCTGGAACAACGCGTCCAGAAAGAGTGGCCAACAAAGGTAGAGTTTTAATCTCTCATTCTCACACGCACGAGAATAAAACCCGACCTTAAAGACGCCCCCGCAAGGGGGCGTTTTTTTATGCCTGATTATTGGTCGATGGCATTAAGGAGCCTGTTGGATTTAGGTCTGAGCGCGGGGCTATGGTTGTGTGCCTTTCCTGTTGGTGACTGGTGCTGATGGGAGTCATGATGCGAAAGGGGGCCGTGCTTCCGAGAGGGCGGAAACCGACAACTATCTGAATCACGGAGGTCTTATTATGGGTGTCTGGTTAGTGCGATCTCGAAAGGGGGCGGTGCTTCCGAGAGGGCGGAGATCGGCAACTATCTGAATCACCAAGGTCTTATTATGGGTGTCTGGTTAGTGCGATCGGAGTCATGATGCGAAAGGGGGCGGTGCTTCTGTGAGGGCGGAAACCGACAACTATCTGAATCACTGAGGTCTTATTATGGGTGTCTGGTTAGTGCGGCTAACGACGTTAAGACGCCCCCGAAAGGGGGCGTTTTTTTGTTTATGTCGGTGAGCAGCCGTTAATAGGCCACTTCGTGCTGGCCGACTTCGACTCGTTTGGGGGCTTTGCCCAGGTACTTCCAGCGCCAGTAGTACAGCAGGTAGGCCAGGTTGACGGCAAAGCTGAAGGCGGCCACGGCCAACATCAGGCCGTCGGTTCGGGGCGTGGCGACGGTGTGGACCTCGACAAAGGTTTTGAAGGAGAAACCGTACATCATAAAGATCGACAGGGTGAAGATCCGCGCCTGCATCCAGGTGCCTTTCTTAATGAAAATCGCCGGCAGGGTGGCGGCGGCGAGTACGGCGATCTGGATGGAGGTCAGATCCGGGAAGCTCAGGTAGACAAAGGTGATGTTCCACATGTCGTACACCAGAATGAAGCTCAGAGTCATGCCGGGCCACAGCACGTCTTTCTCTTTGGAGTCATCGGGGTTGATGCCGGCCCAGCGAGTGACCGCCAGAACACAGAAAATCCCCGCCAAGCCATTGAGGATGTTGGGAAGGTGACCGATGGAGAAGTCCTGTCCCACGGCCTCGAGAATGTTGATAATGAACAGCGCGGCGATGGTAAAGCGAACCCAGTTTTTTCGGAACATCTGGGTGCAGGACATCAGAATGAAGAACAGGCCATGAACGATGGGCGAGTACAGTTTGGCCCATTTAAACCAGGCGTCGATGCCCGAGTCCAGCCAGTAGGGCAGCAGTGCCACCGGGGCGACGGCGAACAGCGCAATCATAAACAGCTTGGACTTTCGGGCCAGTTCGTACACCAGAATGCTGCCGATAAAGAAGCTGATCAGGTGCACCCAGGAGGCCAGCGCATAGTGCTTGGTCATGTTGACCTCGCCCCCTTCAACGGTGAGACGCATGGTATCGGCATCCACTAAGCGAATGGGCTGATCGATGAATTCCTGAATTGCATCACCGGGTTGGGTATGGATAAACAAGGCACCGTCTTGCATCGACCACCGTTTCTGGTCGATGACGTTACGGTCGGAGTTTTGCAGCTCCACTTGCACTCGACCATCATTGAAAAAATCGAGCAGATACAGGCCGTCACCCGAGCCCACCGGACCCTCGGTGATGATCTGCCAGCGGCCCATGGTGAATGGGGCCTCGGTATCGGTTGCGGTAGGAGCAGGCTGGCCGGCAGATCCGATGCCTGGAAGCATCATCAACGCGGCCAGCAACAGCGAGCCTAGAAGTCGTTTCATCATTACATCTCCGTTGTATTGTGAAAGCGGCGCCACTGTTGTAGTTGTTTGGCTGCCTGGGAATCGTCCCGTGCGCCAAAAATAGAGCTTATACTCTAAATTTGTAACGCAACACTGATCTTTGGCAAGAGTCATGTCGATAAATTAGACGCGCATGAGAGAGGAGTAAAGATGTTTAATTTATGTTTATTAGTGATTTAGTCTTGCTGTCGTGACTGATTGAGGGTAGGTGACCGAGTGAATTTCGGTCACCAGAATCGGTTAGCCCACTTCGGTGTTGACGCGGGATTGTTCGGCCTGGCGGCGCTGCTTGACGTAGGCTTTGACCTTGTCGCGATAGCGTTTTTCTACCTGCTCGAAGGTGAGGTAGGAGCCGGCCAGTGTCAGCAGCACAATCAGGGTATTGAGCAGCAACGATGGCGGGCCGGTGAGCACGGCTTCGGCCGGGATGAGCGCGGCGATGACGTTGTTGAACACCAGAATGATCAGGTAGTGCAGCATGTAAATCGAGTAGGACCACTGGCCCACCAGTCTCAGTGGCTGGCTGTTCAGCACCTGGCCCAACGTCCCATTGGCCGGGTTGGCAAATACCAGTATCGACAGGGTAAAGATGCCGATTGCCGTCAGGCTCAGGTAGATGTGCTCCTCGGCCACGGTCACGATGGCGACGGTGGCGATGGCCAGCAACCATTCCAGTTTGCCTATATGGTGGCTGATCCAGCGATGGGTGGCCTCAAAGGCGTTGAGGCGGAACACCCACACCCCCAGGTAGAAGGCCCCCAGACAACGAATAACGCCATAGTCGTAGGTGATGTCGAGGTTTGGCCGCCCCTGCGACAGGATAAAGCCATAACAGACCAGGCTGATGACAGGCGGCACCCACAGGCCTTTGTGGCGATCGATGGTGATCAGAAAACCGTAAAACGCCATGTAGGCAAAAAACTCGGCGCCGATACTCCAACTGGGAGTGTTCCAGCTCAGGGCGTCGTTGGCGCCGGCGGCCTGCAGCAACAGCAGGTTAGTTAAGATGGTGTACAGCTCGTCTCCCTGATACAGATCGGTGTTGCCATAGCCAAACATGAACAGCCCCTGTTTCAGCACAAAATAGCCGATGCAGGCGACCAGCATAAACAGATGCAACGGGTAAATGCGCCCCAGGCGCAATTGAATGTAAGGTTTGAAGGTCAGAGTACGGCCAATCTTTTCGCTGTAGGAAAAGGCCATCACGAAACCGGACAGGACGAAGAAGAAATCCACAAACAGGTAGCTGTTGTGGAGAAACTGGAGGGGCTCGGTGCCGAAGTGATACGGCGAATGGAACAGCACCACCAGGCAGGCGGCAACGCCTCGCAATGACTCCAGTTTGTAGTACATGGTTGGCGTATCCTTAGCATCAGTACGTCAGCCTGCCGGAACGTTCTAAGGGCAGTTTGACGCAGGTTGAGTGATACCACTGACGCCTAAACAGGGTCAGAGAGGGAGACTGACGTACTGAAACAACTCGACATTCTTTGGTGAAACCAAGGGGTTGAGTATAGCACAGCGTGGTTAGCGGCTATCTTCGGTTCTCGTGCTAGCCGGCGGCGCTTCGGGGAGAATCCAGCCCCTGAGGGTTTGAGGCTGATGTTGTTGTTGCCAGCGCAATTGGTTGGCCCAGGCCAGGAACGGTCTTACCCAGGTCAGCGAGCCAAATTGCCTTAGCACATGCTGGCTAATGAGGGCGATATCGGCATCGTATTCCCGCAATTCAAACCAGTCGTAACCGATGGCCACCTGATCCCAGCGGGTACTGAGGCCCTCGCCTTTGAGATCGTGAGCCATCATCGCCGGTGGGAGAAAAGTGCGCTGACTGAGCGTTTGAGCGGCGCAGGGCAGCAACCGAGGGTCTAATGGATACCCCAGATCCCGGGCTGTCAGCAAAAACCCAATGTCCATATGGCCATGGTTCAGATCCTCTGAGCGCCGGGGGCGGGTCGGGTTCAGGGCGTAATCCCACTCGCAACTGCCATCCTGGTGATAGCGGACGCCAGCCTCAAAAAACGCCAGGATCTGAGACACCTTTTTTTGGAGCTGAGGGTCGGGCTGCCACCGGTTGACCCGCGCCATGGCGCTGGCCTGGGTCAATTGATGGTTATAGGGCAGCGGGTTGGCGTACAGCCCGGAATCTCCCATGGCGCGATTGTCTGTATTGACGTAAAAGTAGGCGCCGCCGATGGTCGAGTTTTTACTGGTGCTGAAGCTGCTGTCGTGGCTGTCGATGATGATTTTAGCCTGACTGAGGTAATGATCAGCCCGCGACTGATGCGGCAATTCAGAGTTGGATTTGATGTGGTCTGCCAATCGGGTTATGGCATTGAGAATCTGGCCGTCGCTGAGCACTTCGATGCGCCAGCCGCTGTGGGGCCGTCGCCAGCCGGGGGCCGCGGTTTCTGGCTGGTTGAGGTAGTACTTGGGGGCCGAGGCATAAGGTTGTGCAGCCAGATCTAACCGACTCTGTTGCCAGCGTTGTTGATCGGTGTGGCCGAGCATGTGATCCGCCAACTCTATCGCATAATCCAGATAGCGGCCGTCGCCAAAGGTTTGGTGCATGGTGATGTAGGCGCGCAGCCAGTAGTACCCCTGCCAGGCCAGCTTGGCCTCGTCATTGCCGTTGTTCTCTGCGAGCAGTGGTCGAGATGTGTCAAAGCTTTGAGCGAACGCCTCGTCCCATTGTTGCTGGCTGCCAATTAAGGGCGCCGGCGCCGGTGGCATTGCCATCCCCAGTTGCCATGACACATTGCCCATCAGGCTGGCGGTTTTAGGGGCGGTACCGGCCGATTGCTTGAGTTGGCACAGGTGGTCAAAACTGTAGCTGCGGGAGGAGGGGATGTCATTGATGTCGATGAGGGCCAGAGCCTGCAGGGTGGCGTGGCTGAATAGGTTGCCGCTGCGCATTACTTCCTGCCATTGGACTTTGCCTTCGAGTATCGCCGGGTGCTTGAGCTGACGCTGCTGGATACCGTCGGACAGGGTCAATAAGCCAGGTTCGATGCGAAGCTCAATGTAGCGGATGGCGTCAGCGGATAACGGTATTGCCAGGTCGAGTTGTTGGCCGTGCCAGCGGCTCGATAGTCCCTCTTGAGTCAGTGCCAGATGGCTGTCGCTGCCGGGATCGCTCAGTAAAAACAGTGGCGTAGTCAGTTGTACCTTGGCCACCCAGGCCACCAGAGTAAACGCGCCCTTTGGCGACCAGGCAGGCAGGCTCAGGTAGGCGTCGACGCCATCGAATCTGGCTGCTGTTGAGGCAGGAGTCCCTGACTTCTTGGCCTGAGGGCAGGCGAATGCCGGTGCACAGAGAAACAGCAGTAACGCCAGCAGTAGCCGCTGTGTGGTTGGCCTACAGCATGGCGGTGATCGATGCGGCATCAACAGGATCCCATGTGGCATAAACGGGGCGACGATGGGCAAGCTTAGTTAAGGCGTGCGCAAAGCTCAAATGACCGACGGCATTAAGGGGGTTCCAACAAGGAAGGCCCCGCTTTAACGGGCAGGGCCTTGTGGGGATCAACGCCGGTTTCGGCCTACCAGAAATGCCAGTTCGGCGGCGTTTTTTACCCCCATTTTTTTCAGTAAGTTATGTCGGTGGATCTCCACGGTGCGCTGGGCGATGAACAGTTTATCGCAGATCTCTTTGTTGGTTGTGCCCTCGACGACCAGTTGCATTAGTTGGCGCTCTCGCTCGGTCAGCTGGGCGACTCTGGCCTCCCAGTCCTCAGCCTGACTGTCTTCCTGCTGTCGCTCCTGCGAGGCCTTGAGGCCACGCTCAATCAGTGGCAGTAGCCGATCGCCGTCCACCGGTTTTTCCAGGAAATCCAGGGCGCCGGCCTTCAGTGCGGTAACCGCCCGGGGGACATTGGCGTGGCCGGTGAGAATGATCACCGACAGCAGGCTGCCGCGCCGGTTGAGTTCCTGTTGCAAGGCGAGGCCATCCAGACCGGGCATCTCAATATCCAGGATTGCGACCCCGGTTTGATCCGGCTCTACCGCGTCGAGAAAGGCCGTGGCACTGTCGAAGCCGGTGGCACTCTTCCCCTTGGCTTCCAGCATCCACTGCAGGGATTCCCTGACGTCGTTGTCGTCATCAACAAGGAAGATGGCGTTCATGGTGTACTCCTCAGGGGAAAATGGCAGACAAGCGCCAGGCCGGGTTGTTGACCTTGAGCTTCGATGCGGCCGTTGTGCTCTTCGACAATGCGTTTGCAGATGGTCATGCCCAGTCCCAGCCCGTCAGGTTTGTCGCTCTCAAACGGCAGAAACAGTCGGGCCAGCTTGGCGTCGCTGAGTCCGGGGCCCCGGTCGCGTACCGACAGGAACAGCTCGTCGCCGGAGTGGGTGAGGCCGATCTCCAGCCGCCGCTGCGCCTCCGGCAGACTCAGCATCGCCTCCATGCCGTTGCGCATCAGATTGACCAGCACCTGTTGCAGCAGGGTGGGGTCGCCGGTAATCACCCCCGCCGATACCGGTTTCTTAAGCTCAATCTGGCAGCGGTTATGGCGGCAGTCCGGGGCCATCAGCGCCAGGGTTTCCTTAACCAGAGCGGAGAGTTCAACCGGTTCCTGCTGACTGGTTCGGGCGCAGAACTCCCGCAGTTTGCGGATGATATCCCGGGCACGGTCGGTCTGATCGGCGATGCGATCCAGCCCCTGATTGAGTGCGCCCCTGTCCAGGCTCTCTGACTCCAGCCGGTACTGGCACCCCTGAGTCAGGTAGCGAATGCTAGCCAGTGGCTGGTTCAGTTCATGGGCGATGCCGGAAGCCATCTCGCCGGTCAGCAGTACCCGCTGGGCTTTGTAAAACCCGCGCTGTTGTTGCTCCAGATCCTCTTGAGTCTGGCGGTGGTCGGCCATCTCCTGCTGCAGTTGGGCTGTACGCCGGGTCACCATGGCCCTGACCCTCAGGTGGTGGACATACCCCAGTATCAGCAGGGACGCCAGCCCCAGCAAGTAGGGCGTTATCTCGGGCCAGAGTTCGCGCCAGTCTGCATTGAAGGGCCACAGGCGGATCTCCTTGAGCAGGGCATACACATGGCTGTCATCCACCGGCACGGTCCAGCCCTCGTAGCGGCCAATGTTCGCGGCTGGGCTGCCGGGTTCCAGATCGAGCAGCAGCCGGGCAACCTGCCGCGCCAGACGGTTGCTGGTATGGCCCATCTTAGAGAGGGATGAGTAGGGGTAGAGCCGGGTACTGCTGACGCAGGGCCCGGCTACATCGAGGGGCAGGGCCACGGCCAGCTTGCCTTTCGGCAACTGACCACTGCTTTCCATTCGCTCCAGCAGGCAGGTGGGCACTATGGCGGCATCGGCGTTGCCGCTGGCGACCTGGTGCAGCAGCTTGGACTGGGGGAAACCGACAAACTTCAGGAAGGGAAAATCACTCAGGGGGTGCAGCCCCTGTTGATCCAGTTCCCGCCAGAAAGCGATAAAGCCGCCAAACGCCTGCTGACTGACCGACACCAGACGCTGCGAGCGCAGCGATTGCAGGTTGTCCATCTGGTGGCCCTGGCGGGTGACAATCGCCGACCCGACCGCAAAGGCCGGATCTCGTCCGCCCAGAGGCTTCAGGCTCAGTAACTGGCTGGAGCCATAACCCTGTTTGAGCTGCAGGGATTTGACGGCGTTGCCAATAAAGAAATCAAAGGACTGGTGCTGCACCAAACGATCTACCTGGTGGGGCCGCAGTGCCAGCAGAACCAGCTTGTGCTCATCCAAGTGGGCATTGAGGTAGTCCACTGTCGGTTGCCAGCGTTGGCGCACCTTATCCGGTGCGTCAAACGCCAATACTGCCATGCGCACCGGCTCGCGGCTCATGGCCTGGGGGGCAGCCAGTAACAGGGCAAAACAAACAAGGGTTATCAATCGGGTAGTCACGGTGTCTCGCAGCAGATTGTCGACAGGCACAGTGTAGTTGCAGCAAGCGGGAGTGAGTGTGAGTTGGCTCACCTTAAGGGCCGGCATACGGAAAACCACTATATCGACTCCGGGGGGGCTTTGGTGAACTGTTATCAGGCAAAGGGCGCTGGCTCCAGCTGTGATTGCAGGGGGAGCGACCGGACCTGGTAGGGACGCCGGCAAGCCGTTTTAAGCACAGTCAATTTGCAAACAGATAACTAAATGACCTAAGCCCGGGCCCGCTGGCCCGCAGAGGATGAGTGATGAAACTAGCACCAGTTACACTAGGATTGCTGGCCGGTCTGGCCAGTGTAGGCGTTCAGGCGAGCGAACTGCAGTTCTACGGCCGTATCGACTACTCGGTCACCAACAGTGACTCCGGCTCCGCGACGCACGATGGCAAGTCCGGCACCATTTTGGAGAACAACTTTACCCGTGTGGGGATTCGCGGCGAGGTGCCCATCAATGATGCCCTGGCGTTCTTCTACCGTGCCGAAGTCGGCCTTAATGGTGATGACCAGGACGGCAAGACCGTCTCTTCCCGCCCCACCTATGCGGGCTTGAAGCACGACACCTTCGGTTCCGTGGCGTTTGGTCGCATCGACCCGGTATTCAAGATGTCCAAGGGCTTTGCCGATGCCTTTGACAACTACAGCCTCAAGCATGACCGCCTGTTTGCCGGAGACAAGCGCCATGGCGACTCTCTGGAGTACCGCACCGCCAAGTTCAGCGGCTTGCAGCTTGGAGTAAGCTATCTGCTGGAGGATGACTACTACAGTGAGGATGATCTCCGTAAGGACAATGGTAACTACCAGTTGGCGCTGACCTACGGTGACAAGCAGTTCCGCCACAGCAACCTCTACCTGGCCGCCGCCTACAGCGATGGCATCGAGGATGTTGAAGCCGCCCGTATCGTCGCTCACTACAAGCTGAACGACTGGACCTTTGGTACCATCATGCAGCAGTCCGAGTTGGTGAACCCCAATGCTGCCGACTATCAGGATCGCGATGGTTTTGGCTTTATCGTCAGTACCACTTACCAGATGGGCGGCTGGAAACTGAAAGCCCAATACGGTGAAGATGACTCCGGCACCGGTAAAATTGCTGGCCGGGTGTACGGCAAGCTGGGTGATCAAGTTGGCGACGTACCGACCGTCAGCCAGTGGGCCCTGGGCGCCGAGTACCGTTTCACCAAGCAGCTGAGATTCCACACCGAGTTGGGTCAGTTCACCGTGGATGAATACAGCGAGTTCGACGACACCATCACCAGCGTCGGTCTGCGTTACGACTTCTAAGCCTGTAAAGCGTCACTCCTGAAGGCCCCTGCCGACTCCTGCGGCGGGGGCTTTTTTGTCTGTAAGCGCCACATACCGGTCATTAGGGGGGCACTACAGTCCAGGGAATGGTGTGAAATTGAACCGCCTTGCTATAACGACATACCATTTACAATTGACCAATGATACGGCATCAAGTCTCGCAACGGCTTAAAGCAAAGCTCATTCTGCTCATTCGACACAGCCGCCAAAACATCACCTCCCCAATGGACCAACCTTTCTTGGCAGATACCACAAGGTGACAAAATTAGGAATGTACTAGATTCGTCTTCACGACATAGGCACAACGAATGCGTTACCGATTCCTGCAATTTATGAGCTTCAAGGTACGCGCCGACTTCCATGCACACTGACAAAGCATCGTTCTTAACGTCCGGTGCAACACTCGTCAGAATGCGGCCCGTGTCTGTGCGCACAGCAGCGGCTCCACCAAATCCGGTTGGGTATCTACGCTCAATCAACTCTACTGCGGCCTCGTACAACTCTTGTTCTACGTTCATATCCTTCCCAGACCATTTATACGCCAAATCACCGCCTGTCACCTGGACTCCCTTGCCGAACATCTGCATGCAGCAGCAGTGACTTACATTCGGAGCTTATCGCAAAGTATCAGTGTATTAAGGTGTGTTCAACGGTCTTTGCAAATAGGCAAAACGTAGCGAGTATTAAAGAGTCAAAGCAGGCACTCGGCATGCCAGGCTGGCTCGGCCCTAGGGCTCCGACCGCCACATTGCGGTCATTGGCTTTGGCGTAATGTAAAATGGGGCAGCTTCATCCACTATCTGCGCACCTTGTTTCATTTATTCACTACTCTGGTGACTACTTAATCTATACTGACCAGGAACAAGTGAACCAATAGCAAGTATTACGACAGTAAAGAGTAAAAATCTAAGTTCGCCATCTTGAATAGTCTCATCAAATAATTGCATGCAAAAAATTATCATTACAGCACAATAAAAAGTGACAAATCCGCGGCGGCGTGTGAATTCATGTAAGGTATTACACTTGGTGCATCTACACTTTGTTTCGACAAATGAAGTCAAAAACCAACGTAAAGACAGTTTTTTTGAACATTTTTGGCAGCGCGGTAACATTAACTCACTCCTTGCATTCGATAAATATAACGCCACAACTCTGTGGTGCATAGCGGTTGGCTATACTCTGCGAGGAACGAGCAACATACAGCCAAACCCGTTGCTTTGATCCTGACTGATCCTGACCCGTTTGCAGTGGCTTGTTATCAGTCATTTTCTATAACTAGTGAAACACCAGATTCGTACTTTTGATTAAACCAAATCAACTTATCTATGGGTACATTATGGAAAATGAGCCGTTTATTTGTTTCCCATTCGATTCTAAATTCATTTGGGGTACCTCTTATTCCTAGCAATCCGCGATACACTTCACCAGTTTCTATATTCTCAATCAACACACCACTTTCTGTGGATGAGAAAGCACCACAATCTGATGAGCCGTACTTAGCTATCAATTTGCCGTTTGGAGATATAACTTCATCGATTTCTTCGTGTTCACACAAATCGGGAAAATCAACTTCAAAGTAAGAAATAGCAAGTCCGCACACCTTTACGGTTAGCCAAAGGTAAAATATCGTAGCTCCAAAGTTTACAAGGAAACGGCTAATTATCTTTTTCATGTACCGCGATTCCTCATACGATGGATAAAAGTATATTAGTGTGAATTCCGCATAGCTGGGTGAAAGTGAAAATTCGTACTAACACTGGCGAACATGAGAACACGTTAGCAAGCTAATCTCACTTAATCAATGACTTAACTCGGCATTTTCGCTGTTCCTATAGTGAAACTGAGAGTTCATGTCCACAGTCATCTGCGTACAGGCTCAATGAACGAGTGTGGCGCCTGAAGCGAGCTATCACGGGAGCATGCCTCAGGGGTTGGAGGAGCAGCCTGGTTGACAGGCAGCGCACGCCACATTGCAGTCGTTCAGGAGGTTGGGGTGTAACGCCGCGTTAAGTAGTGAGCAACGCAGCCACGAAACTTAACCAGACCACCGTAAACA
Source organism: Ferrimonas kyonanensis DSM 18153 (assembly GCF_000425405.1). GTDB lineage: Bacteria > Pseudomonadota > Gammaproteobacteria > Enterobacterales > Shewanellaceae > Ferrimonas > Ferrimonas kyonanensis. Next base: position 137,871 of record NZ_AUDJ01000002.1, read on the forward strand.
CTAAACCCAACGATGAAATGAAAAATGCCATGCGTTGGGAATCTGTCTTAAACGCTTTGTTATAGCGATTTAGCCACAACACTTCTTGTTCTTTTTTCCTGAACCACAGTAACACTGATCGTTTCTTCCAGTGTACTTTTTAGCGAGAGACAAGATAGCTGGATAAAGTACCGATGCTCTCATTTGGAACTGATTCAGATCAGATTGAGCAACAATACCTTGATTATCCATACGTAATTTGTCTTGCTCAACTTCTATAGCAATGTACTCAGATAATGATTGGTCACTTATCAAAGGCACAAATTTTGTCGGAAGAAAGTTATGCTTAACGAGAGTTTCGACCGAACTGTCAGGAGCAAACTTCAATAGCCCCGTCCTATATTCATTCGGTGTTACGCAGACTAATGAATTGTCAGGCATTTTGACGACAGCATGAGCTGTCATTTTGATTGAAATATTCCCTAAACACGAAAAAACCCAGCCAAATTGCACACTACCGCCATATTTTTCAATGTAAGCAGTGACATTGTTTAGACAATTAAGTGGCTTGGCACTCGGTTCGGGTTGAACAGGAATCATCTTTAAATCTTCGACACCTAGTTTATCTAGCAAATTATTACTTAATTCTGATAACTCAAAATACTGCAATTCTGTACTCCTAACTCAACAATCGCTATAACAGTGTATTAGTGCGAATTCGCACTAAGCCCGAAATCCACACCTCAGCAATTGGTTTACTCTACTCTATTTTCTCACATACAAACAATAGGTTAGCTAAGAGTTGCCGAAATTTTCAACTGGCAATTGGTGTGGAAAGTGCGCATGAATACATAGTGGGGTCTACATAAACACAGTTAGCTAAAAATTTTTCTTCCCTAATCAAATGGATACCAGGTGGTTGTAGGTAAAAGTGAGAATTTTTACCGGTGAAAGTGCGCATTCGTAGTTACTGACGTTTTGGGTATGGAGCCAATGACTGCAATTGGCGCCAAAGCGGCCATTCATCCTGTGGGCTGAGGTGACTTAAGGTGATGTTGGCACAGGGGGAGAAACAAAGAACCTCCCCAGTGCCGAACATAGGGGAGGCTGGGTGACGGCAAGAGTTGTGGTCTAGTGACGGCTTAAACGCTCAAACCCCGAGCTGTAGACTCGCCTGCCATTCTCATCCAGTACCCAGACGCCCTCCAGGTAATTGAGCTTTTCGGCCAGGGCTTTTGCCCGGTCCAGGGGCATCAGGAACAGGGTGGTGGAGAGCACATCGGCGTAGATGTGGTTGTTTGAGAGCACCACAGAGGTGGCCACGCCGCCCTGTTTGGGATAGAGGGTGGTGGGGTCGATGATGTGGTGGTACTCCTTGCCACCCACTTCAAAGTATTTGAGGTAGTTGCCGCTGGTGACCACGGTAAGGTTTTCGCCGGTCACCACCTCGGTGTAACGCGTTTCCATCTGATCACAGCCCGGCAATTGGAAGTCGTGCTTACGGCATACCGGGTTCTCGATGGCGGTCACAAAGGGGCGGCCCTCGGGGTGACGGCCGTAGTGGCGGATGTTGCCGCCGGCGTTGATCACCACAGAGCGCATGCCTCGCTGCTTGAGTTGATCCAGCACCTTTTCCACCATCCAGCCTTTAGCGATGCCGCCAAGATCCAGGCTCATCCCCTCTGCCATGGTGATGCTGTGATTGGCCGCATTCAGATGAATATTGTTGATGCGGGTGTGGGTGGCGGCGGCCTTGAGCGCTTCGTTTGAGGGCAATGAACAGTCGTCGGGGCCCGCCCCCTGTTGGTTGCATTGAAACCGATGCTGTCGCCACAATTGCACCACGGGGCCGATGGCGATGTTGAAGTAGCCTCCGGAGAGGCGATGCCACTCCACTCCGGTCTGAATCAGCTCGAACAGCTCGGGGTCAACCCTATGGGTGGCGGTGGGATCCAGGTTGATGGATTTGATGTTCACTAGGCCTGGATAGGTGTCGTAGTCAGAGGCCAGTTGGTGGTAGTGCTCAATCAGCCTCAGCGATTCGCACAGTGCCAATGCCGCATCTTCGCCGCCATCATCCAGTACCTCGACGCTGATGGAGGTGCCGAAGTAGTCCAGGGTGTAGAGCACACTGCGGTTTGGCTCTGACTGAATCAGCCCGTGCTGCTGGCAAAAGGCGGAGTCCGCGCTGCTGTTTGCGGCATTAGCCCAGGTGACATGGCCTGGTAGCAAAAGGGCCAGAATCAGTAACCGGACGAGGCGGAGGGTCGATGAATGCATGCTGGGCCTCAGGGTAGAGTGAATAACGCCGAAGCCCGGAGGCGGGCTTCGGCAGGGGGGTTATTGGTAGCTACGGACGACCTGATCGGTACGCATCTCTTTGTAGAGGAGATCGGCCTGTTTCAAATAGGTATTCCAAGAGGCGGATCGCTTGGTGAAGCCGGTTTGAGCGTAACTGCCGGTATCGCCGGTAGCGGGCAGATCGTTGATGTCGAAGATGGAGCCGCCGCTTTTCACATGTTCATTCAAAGCGTCGAACATCACGTTGAAGCCAATACGGGCCGGCTCAACGTAGTTCACCGAGTCGTACTTGGATTGGCGGTAGTGCTTCTTCAGTGAGGCATCGCGAATCTCCTGTTTGGAGTCGGCGAAAATCTCGTCGTAATACACGTCGACAATCTCTTTGCTGTCGGTGTCCACCACGAAGCGCAGCAGCGAAGTGACGCCGGTCCAACGGCCCTTGGCGTCGGTCAGGCGCTCGGCGTTTTGGTACATCTTCAGGTGGGTGCCTTCACCCTCGATGCGATGATGGATCTTTGCGGTCAGTGGCACCATCGACTGCTGAATGGAGTTGGATGCGCCGGCGACGATGTCCAGCCCCTGATACTTGAGGCGGTTGGGCTGGTTCAGTTTGTTGGCCAGCTTGGGGTCGTAGTCCGGGTTGGCTTCAAAGATCAGTTGGTCTTTTTCCACCATCAGTTTTTCCATGGTCAGAGCGGATTGCACCCAGGCGGTGCCCTTCTTCTTGCCCATGGAGAAGTTGTACTCGGACATCCGTTTGGGCACGTCCTGATAGAGGCGGGTGTAGTAGTTGGGGCGGCCGCTCTCATTGAACTCAGCCAGAATCACATCGCTGGGGTTACTGCTGTCCAGCACGATGGTCATGCTGCCCATGTGCCCTTGGCGAAAGCGGGCTTCCTCGTAGTAGTAATCCCCCTTGAGCAGGCCCAGCTTGGGTTGAATGGACCATTTGAGCTTGAACTCGTCACTTTTGCCCTCAGAGGAGCCTACGGGCTGGTATTCAGGCGTGGCCCCATTGGTGCGGGGCAGGCTGTTAATCGCCTGAAGGATGCCGTTGGAGGAGAAGGTGGAACCGGACACCGCATCAATGCCTTCGTGGCCATTGTTGCTGACAATCTTCGGGAACAGGCGCTCGGCGTTGAGATAGAGCGATTCGGTCTCTTTGTGGGACTGGGTGGTGATCTGCTGGATCTTGCCCTGATCAACCTGCACCTGCAGGGTGATGTTGCTCTTCTTGCCCTTACCGGAAACCTCATGGGTGCCGTCGACGTATTTGCCCTGTGGGCCCTGGCTGGCGCAGCCGGAAATGGCCAGGGCAACCAGAGTTGCGGCGGGAAGTGCGTAGCGGCGTGTCTTGTTATGTGCTGCCATCGATGGCTCCTAACTCGTTTGTAACTCGTTGACCGGGTCGGAGTTGACCTTTGACTAGCAGACTAATTAATTGCTTCTGGGGGCAATATAGTGGTTTTCCGTAGCGTCAGGATAAAGGTGACCGGCTTCACATTGGCGCCAGTAAAGGCTTTGCACTTCACCCATGGCCGGATACCGGCCAGCGAGGTCGTCGGAGTCAATGAAGGTGGGGCAGGGGTTGCCAATGCGGCGCCCGGGCTATGGGGTCTTGTTGCAGGAGTTGGCGTAGCAGTTGGTACAGCGGCGGGTAGGCCAGATTCAGGGCGATGGGGTCGGTGAAAAACGCTTCCATGCAGACAGCGAAGAACTCGGCCTGGTTCTCGGCGCCATAGGGGTCGATCCAGATCCTGTCCCAGGCCAGCATGGCTTCGGCTGAGCGTCTATCCAGAAGGTGCGCCTGGCTGACTTGGCGGCTTTGGTCGGCGTACGCTTGCGGGAATACCTGCAGCCAGTCGGGCTGCAGCGCTGCAGGCAGCGCCGGCAGGCCATCGGCGATGCCGCCGTTGGCCATGTCCAGCTTGTGTGCCAACTCGTGAATCACCAGGTTATAGCCATTCCATTGGCGGCTGTCGGCCAGTTTCGACAGCGACAGCAGTACCGGCCCTTGCTCCCAGGCTTCACCGGCGAGCTCCTCTCTCCCTTGATGTTCTACACCGTTGTCGTCCATGAACGGCTGGTCGGTGACAAACTCTTCAGGATAGATAAGCAGTTCGTGGAATACGCCATAGGCTTCCAGGCCCAGGTTTAGCACCGGCAGGGCCGCCATCAGGGCGATGTCGATGCAATGATCGTCGGTTAATTCGGTGCCCATGACCGGGGTAAACCGCTTGTGGTGCAAGAAGCACCAGCCCAGTTCCAGCAGCCGGGTTTGCTCATCCTGCGTTAGGCCATCGAGAATGGCCAGGGCATTCAGGTTCTGCTGCCAGCGTGCCCGCCGCTCGCTGTCGAAGCGGGCCAGTAGCCGTTGGCGGCGCCAATTGGAGAAAAAGGTAAACATGTCCACAGCTTAGCGCGGTGGTGGGGAAATGGGAATGGCAGCAGCCACGATGCTACCGCTGAGGGTTGAAGAGGCGATAGCGATACTGTGGCCACTAGCCGAACCGAGAATAAAAAGGGCGGCCTAGTGGCCGCCCTGTAAGGTTATTGCTGCTGTTTCCAGTACAGGCTTTCTGCCCAGGCCAGGAAGGGCCGTGACCAGGTCGGCTGGCCGTACTGACGAAGCACGTGGGTGTTGATGTCCACGACTCGTGAGTCGAACTGCTGTAAATCAGACCAGTCGTAGCCGGTGGCCACTTGATCCCAGCGGCTGCTGATGCCATTGCCCTCGACGTCGTAGTGCAGCATGGCGGGTGCCATAAAGACTTTTTCAGTCAAGGTCTTAGCCAGGCACTGCACTTCGCTGTCGTCGTTGGTGTAGCCCTCGTTGTGGGCGGTAACCACAAAGCCAACGTCCAGGTGAGCGTGGTTAACGTCTTCCAGCTTGTTGTTGCCACTGGTGTTGTAGGCGTAGTCCCAGCTGCAGCTGCCGTCGTTGTTGTAGCGCAGGTTATCGGTGAAGAAGCCCAGAATGTCGGTGACTTTCTGTGCCATGGCCGCATCGCCGCCCTGGGTCCACTTGTTCACATAGATCATGGCAATGCCCATGGTCATATTGTGGTTGTAGGGCAGGGGGTTGGAGTACAGGCCCGAGTCGCCGAATTCGCTGTTACTGACGTTGACGTAGAAGTAGGAGCCTTGAATGGCGCCGTTCTTGGTCTGACTGTAAGACGATTCGTGGGTGGCAATGATCGCTTTTGTCAGCGCCAGGTACTGGTCGGCCTTGGCCATGTACGCGGTCTTATTGGCCGACTTGATGTAATCCACGGTGCGCATGATGGCGTTGAGGATCTGGCCGTCGGACAACACCTCGATGCGCCAGCCATCAAAGGGACGACGCCAACCCGCGGCCGCCATGGAGCGGTCGTTGAGGTAGGCCTTGGGGGCCATGCTGTAGGGCTGTCCACTCAGGTTCAGCTCATTACGATCCACGCGTTTGTCATCGGTGTAGTTGATCATGTGATCAATCAGTTCGATGGCGTAGTCGAGGTACTTGTCGTCGTTATAGGCCTTGGCCATGGTGACGTAAGCCCGCAACCAGTAGTGGCCTTCCCAGGCCAGTTGGCTCTGGTCGTTGCCGTTGGTGGAGTCTAGCAGCGGGTGAGCGTTGCCGTAGCTGCCTTCGAAGGCGGCGTCCCACTCAGCCTGGGAGGCGATCAGTGCCTTGGGGGTGACCACGTTGGTGTCGATGGTCAGCCAGTCATTGTTGCCCACATTGTACAGCTGGTTGTTGTCGCTGGGCTGGGCACCGGACTCGATGATCTGGTGTTGATCATTGAAGGTGTAGCCGCGAACCTGGTTGTCGTTACCCAGGTCGATCAGTGCCAGTGCCTGCAAAGTGGCGGCGCTGTAGTCATTGCCGAAGCGCAGGGCCTGGTCGTAGCTGATGGCGCTAATGGCACCACTGCTGATGCTGGCGCTGCTTTGACCATCGGAGGCGGTCAGGCGACCATTGCTGATGCTGACTTCGACGTAGCCGGTCTGGTTAAAGGCAAAGCGGTTTTCCAGTCGTACCTCGCTGCCGTTGAAGCGGGCAATCACTGAGCGATGAGAGACGGCGATAAAGCTGCTTTGATTGGCGGTACTGGCCACATAGGTCAGGGCATCCGGGTTGCTGTCCAGTGCCGAGAACCAGCCAATGATGCGGTGCTCAGACTGCGCCTTCCAAGGGGAAAACGTCAGGTATGCATTGCTGCCGTTGAAGCGAATGGCTCGAGCGTCGTTGCCCAGCAGCGGGCCTCCCTGAGGAGGGTCTACCGGGTCCACCGGATCGACGGGGTCTACCGGATCGACAGGGTCTACCGGATCAACGGGGTCGACCGGATCGACGGGGTCTACCGGATCAACGGGGTCTACCGGGTCAACGGGGTCGACCGGATCAGAGCCGGAGCCGTACACGGCGTCCCACTGGTCCTGAGGGAAGTGCTGGGGATCCGGGTTGGTGACGGTGTGCTGGGCTTGAACCCAGTCACCACTATCGATCTGGTGCAGTTGATTGTGGCCGCTGTCTCCGCCCACTTCGACAATGCCACGCTCAGGATCAAAGGCGTAGGAGCGCGAATTATTCGGGTTGGTGTAATCGATCAGGGTCAGTGCCTGCAGCGCGCCTTTGGAGTAGCCGTTGCCGCGGCGGTACAGCCAGTCAAAGCTGACCGAGGTGGGGTCGATGCTGCTGGCGTTCACCGAGCCGGAATTGGTGCCGTCGAAGGCGGTCAGCTTGCCGTGTTCAACGGTGACTTCCAGGTAATGGCTGGCGGCAAAATCAAACTTGCCCCAGACACCAGGATAGTCACTGCCCCACTTGCCCTGCACGTTGTGATGGGTAAAGCCGATGAAGTCGGAAGTTTGAGACGAGCTCATCAAGGTGGTTCGGTTACCGGCGTCCGCGTCAACCTCGGCCAGCCAGGCGATGACCTTGAATTTGCCTTGCGGTTTCCACGGGGCAATTTGGGCGTAGCTGCCGTTGCCGTCAAAACGCACGGCCTGGTTGCTGACGGGATCCACCGGGTCTACCGGATCGACGGGGTCTACAGGATCGACGGGGTCTACTGGGTCGACAGGGTCTACCGGATCGACTGGGTCAACCGGGTCGACTGGGTCTACCGGGTCCACAGGCGCATCGGTGCCAAATACGGCATTCCATTCGTCGTCACTGAAGACGCTGCTGTCCGGGTTGGTGATAACGTGGACACCCTGGCCATAATCGCTGCTGTCGATGCCGAACAGCTTGGTGGCACCGCTGCTGTCGCCGACTTCCACCAGCCCTTGATCCGGGCTGACGCCATAGGCTCGTGAGTTGCTGCTATTGGCCAGGTCCATCAGAACCAGGCCTTGCAGGCCGGCCTGAGAAAAGTCGCTGCTGCCCCGACGGAACAACAGATCATATCCCACAGAGCTGGGGTTAATGGCGCTGTTGTAGACCGATTGAGTGATGCGACCATCGCTGATGGTCATGCTGCCGTAATCGACAGTGATGTCGACCAGGCCACTGGCATTAAAATCAAATTTGCCCCACACCCCAGGGTACTGGTTGTCCCAGTGGCCCTGAACCGCAGAGTGGGTGAAAGACAGAAATTCGGTAGTGTCAGACGCACTCATCAGGATGTTGCGCTGATCTGGAGCTGCGTCCATGCCGGTCAGGTAGGCGAGTACGCGGAATTTGCCTTGTGGCTGCCAGGGGGCAATTTCGGCGTAGCTGTTGCTGCCGTTAAAATTGACGGCGTAGCTTTGCGCTGGGTCAACGGGGTCAACGGGGTCAACGGGGTCAACGGGGTCAACCGGGTCAACCGGGTCGACCGGGTCGACAGGATCCACCGGCGCATTACCAAAGGCGGCATTCCACTGAGCGTCATCGAAGTGATCGGGTGCCGGGTTTTCAATGCTGTGAGGTCCGGTAAACCATGCATTCTTAGACAGTTTTTTCAATGGCGAGAACGAGGCGCTGCCGCCGACTTCGACCATGCCTTGGCTGCTGTCGAAGGCATAAGCGCGGGAGTTGCCGGCATTGCCGAGATCGATCAGAGCCAAGCCTTGAATGCCGCCTTCTGAGTAATCGGTTTTACCGCGGCGAAACAACCACTGATAGTCAACGGAGCTCGGATCGATGGCGCTGTTCTGAACCGAACGGGTGACCTGACCATCGGTGGCAGTCAGTTTGCCCTGTTGGACTTCAATTTCAATATAGCGGGTGTCATTGAACTGAAACTGGCCCCAGATCCCCGGATACTGGGATCCCCATTTACCCTGTACATTTCGGTGGGTAAAAGAGAGAAAGTCTGTGGATTGGGGTTCACTCAGGAGAATTGTTCTGTTTTCTGAGTTGGAATCAACCTGGCCTAACCAGGCAATGACCTTGAAGTGACCGCTGGGTTTCCAGGAGTCAAATTCGGCGTAAGCGTTTTTTCCGTTGAACGCAACGGCATTGGAAGCTTGGCCGCCAAAGCTGAAAGAAATTAGAATAACGGATAGAAATATCAGGAATGGCGAACGTCGCTCCTGCTTTCTCCAAATCGATCCCAAAAAGTGATGCCGATGGTTCATGAAAAGCCTCATAAATCGGCAGACAATCTCGGCCCTGCTGTGGCGCTGTTTTATAGTGCACTATTAAACCCTCAATTATTTCATAGAGTTAATGCGAACAGTTCACCACTGACATGAGGTAATCCCGCTATCATTGGCCAAAGCCTTTAGACCGGAGATATTGCGTCCTTAACTTTCGTTAAGTTTGCCTTTGTCTGCTGTCGTAGTTCAAATTACATTGGTTAACACAACATTAACCTTGTTGACTCGGCGCAGTCTTGAATAAGCTGAGCCCGCGGCAAGAATGCCCAATGGTTGATCATAAAACAACCGGTCTTTTTTATATTCAGCGGCCATTGGTTGTTATTTCGATATTATGTACTGCTAAAACAGCAACATCCTCAAAGGTTATTTTTTTGATATTTGCTATGCCACTTTCAGTTTCTGTGAGCCACGTTCAATTGCTGTTGTTCATTATTTAAACGATGATAATTTCTCTAAAAAAGCCCTTTTATTTTTTTGCTGACCGTGTCAGGTAGGCCGTTTACGGATCTGACGTGGCTAAGGTGAGCACGCCCCTCTACACTTACAGGTAAGTTTTTGGCTGTTTTCGGCCCGGAATTCATTGGATTGCAGGGATGAATCAGGATGACTAAGGATGTTACGAATAATCAGGTGCTGGGGTTGGATGAGTTTCGGGAGAAGAAGCGCAGCGGAGAAGACTACCGCCAGACCCCGGAGCAGGCTTTGCAGAATCTGGCCCAGCTTCCTGATTCAACGCCCTTGCTGGTGGACTTCGATGACACGCTGTGGCTGCGCAACAGCACCGAGCTGTTTCTTGCCTCGGTGGCGCCGAAACTGCTGATTTCGATTGTCCTGCAACTGCTGGATCTGCTGAGGCCCTGGCGTTGGATTGGAGGCCAGGAACAGCGTCATTACCGGGATCTGATTCGCATCAAGGTGGTGCTGTTTGTGGCGCCGTGGGCTAAAAGACAGTGGCAGAAACAGGCGGCCGAAGCCGGTGGTCGCTACCTCAACAGCGAGCTGTACGACCTGCTGCTCAGTCGCGACAACCCCATCTACCTGGTGAGTTATGGCTTCGATTTCATTCTGGCGCCGCTGTTGGATGCCATGGGCTGCGAGTGGCCTTTGGTGGTGTCCTCGAAACTGGGGTCGGCCATCGAGTTGCGCATTAAAGGTAAGGGGGCGATGGCCATCGAAGCCCTCGGTCGGGAAACGGTGCGGCGCAGTGCTTGCGTTACCGACAGCCTGCTGGATCGCGATCTGCTGGAGAGCTGTTCCGTCGGCATTTGGGTGCAGTGGCCAGAGTCGGTGGCGCAGAGGGCGGGGCTGGACCCCATGCTGCCGTTCGTGTACCTAAAAAAAGTGAAACGGCCCACTGAAAGCTATTTCACTCGGGCGATACTGGGGCATGACTACCTGACCCTGCTGCTGGTGTTCGCCATCGCCAACCCCTATCCCTGGCAGACCGCGGCGTGCTTACTGGGTTTTGTCCTGGCCTATTTTTGTGCCTATGAAGTGGGGTACTTTGAGAACGACCGCCTGGGGCTGCGCTACGAAGACAAGCCCAAGGTCAGTGACAACTACCGTTTGCTGGCGGGCGGGTTTCGGCCCTGGTTTGCCTGGATGTGGGCACTGGTCCTGGCGGTGTTCCCGGCTTGGCTGGCGGCTCAGGGAAGCAGTTGGTTGCCTGAGGCGTTTGCGCTGCAAGGGGCACAGGCGACCCTGCTGGTATGGGCCGTGTTTGTGGCCTTTTTAGTGGTGGTCCGGTGTGTGTTTGCCTGGTTTAATCGCATCAGAGAGACCGGCAGGGTGGTGCCGATGCTGATACTGCAACTGGCCAGAACGGCCGGGTACCTGGTGCTGTTCTCCACCTCCATCGTCGGAGTGCTGTTCTGTGTGTCTCATGGTTTGGCTAAGTGGATTCCCTACGTGGTGTATCGCTTTGGTGGCTCCCGTAAAGGGATGCCCAATCACTTGTTCAATCTGTTGATTTTGGTTTTGCTTTTGGGCGCCGTGGCGATCAGCGGCGGCTTAAGCTGGCAGCAGCTCACCCAATGGCATGCCTTGGTCATCCTGGCTTATGCCGGTTTGCGGGCGGCCAAAGACTTGCTTGGGTTCCGCGCTCACTTAAGCCGCCTTGGCTCCGGAGACTGACAGGCGCTTCGGGGATCGTTATCGCGGTCCTGTGGCCGCGGCGCCAGCAGTTGGAATTGTTGGTTGTAGGCATCGATGTACCGGTCTCGTGAGAATCGGCAGACGATGTGTTGATGGTTGGCCAGCAGCCATTGACGAAAGCCATGCTGGTTGCGCAGCAGGGAGTCCAGCGCGGTGCGGATCTCTTCGACGTCGAGCGGGTCGGCCATCACTCGGGCGGGAATATCATCAAGGAAGCCATCGATGCCGGTATTGGTGGAATGCAGAATCGGCACCCCGCTGAGTAGCGCCTCGACGTAGACCATGCCAAAGGTCTCATTGACGCTGGGCATGACCATGCCGGCGTATTGCGGCAATCGGTTCAGCAGTTCGGCATTGGACAGGCCACCGACCAGGGTAACCCGATCCTGCATCTTCATTTGTGTCAGCAGCGCTTCGACGGCGCGCCGGGATTTGTCGGTGCCGCTGCCAATGACGTCGAGCTTCAGCTTGGGGTAGTCTGCCAGCAAGGCCTGCATGGCCTGCAGCAGTTTATTCAGCCCCTTTTTCTGGTACACGTTCAGGTCGATGATGCTAACCAGGTGGTCCTCGGTAAATTCCGAACTGGTTTGCCACTGTTTGTCGGCGACAAAATTCGGAAGCAGGGATTGCTTGTCGGAATCCAGGGAAAAGCGGCTGTTCAGCAAGGGTTTGAACCAGGCTGAGACGTAGTAGATGTGGGCCGCATCCTGCAGTTGGCGTCGAAAGAAGGGATCGTAGTAGGGTTTGAAGCGCAGAATCTTGGCTTCGGCTTCTCCCCGGACCGACAGCGCCAGCGGGCACTGTCGCCATCGGGCCAGCCACCAGCCGGCGATGCCCTCGAAACTGAATTTGTGGGCGTGAACCAGATCGACCCGAATCCCCTCTTTGGCAAGCAGGCGACGAATGCGCCAGGCGACCAGCGTCATGCTGGCGAACAGGCCGATTCCCAGCGGCAGTCCCCAATAGCGCATCGAGGTGACTCTGTTGTCTCCTTCGCCATCACCAGCCAGCGCATTGCATTTAAACGGGTTGGCGGTTCTGCGCAGGGCGATGACCCGATAATCCACCTGGGGGTTGGCCTGAATGAAATGGCGTACCGCCGGCGTGTTGTCCGGCCGGTTGCGTGACGGGTACTCCACCGCCAGATGCAACACACACCGCCGAGTGGCAGAGTGCAGCCGCTGCTGATTCAGCTGAGAGGGAGCTTGGGTCACGATTGATCTCCCAGGGCGTTGTACAGAAAGGTCAAGTTACCAAGCAGGTAGCGTTTCCACATTCGCTTGGGCTCGTGCACCAGTCGGTAGATCCACTCGCTGCGCAGCGCCCGAACCCAATTTGGGGCTCGGTTTACCTTGCCGGCGGTGAAGTCAAACAGTGCGCCGACGCCGATACCAATGGTCGCCCCGCACTGGGGCAGGTATTGGTGTAGCCAGCGTTCCTGCAGTGGATTGCCCATGGCGACAATCACCACGTTGGCGCCGCTGCGCCGAATCTGCTCGCACACCCGTTGATGATCCGCTTGCTCAAGAAAGCCGTGGTGATAGCCGACCCACTGATGCTGGGGGAAGCGCTGCTGCCACAGATCGAAGCAGCGACTGACGCTGTCTTCACTGGCGCCCAGCAGAAAGACTTTGAGCCGGTGGCGACTGCGGGTAAAGAAGCGGGGGGTAAAGTCGGTGCCGTTGAGGTTCTCGGCAAATCCCCGGCCATACTTCAGTTTACTGGCCAGGTCGACACCCAAACCGTCGTTGACCACCAGGCACTGGTTGAGGATGTCGCGGTAACCGGCGTCTTTGTGGGCCAGGTTGATGGTGTGGGCGTTGGCGTAGGCCATGGTCAGGCGCTGGTCGTCGTCGATGGCCTGATCCAGTTGCGCGACGATAGCCTCGCCGCTGCGGCTGTCCATTCTGACCCCCTGAATGATGCGCTGCTCGGCGCCGACAATGGGGCTGTAGGCGTTGATAAACTGCCGGGACACCTGGGGCCAGGCATAGCGGCTGGCCGCCTGCATGGCGCGCTGCCGCAGGGGTTCATAGTCGTCGGCAGTCTGATTCAGGTAGGTGTGAATTCGCTGCGCCGCTTCATCGGCGGCATCGAAATTAACCAACAACCCCAGCTGAGCTCGCTCAATGATGCGCTGGAAGCTGGGGATGGGCGAGGCGATGGGCAGCAGGCCGGCGGCCATGCCCTCGATCAGTGTCATGCCAAAGCCTTCGTAATCGGAGGCGCTGATGATGTAGCTGTGACGTCCTACCTGTTGCCGTACCTGGTGGTCTTCCAAGCCGGTGAGTATCTGCACCGACTCGCCCAGCGCCAGGTGTTCAATTTGTTGCCTGAGGATTGCCTCGTTGCCATCCCAGTCTTTGCCGATGATGGTCAGTTTGATCTGTGGCAGTAACAGCCGCAGTCGCGCCAGGGTCAGCAGCAGTTTGTCCAGTCGCTTATTGTCTGAAAATCGACCGATAAACAGCAGGGCAGGCTGGGGTATCGGACTGCCGGCGTCGGCAAATTTAGTAATGTCGACGCCATTCTCAATCAGGGTTAAATGGCGGCTGCACAGAGGGCGGAAAAGCTCGAAATCGTTGTTGCTGCAGGCAAAAATCTGTTTGTAGCCTTTGACCGCCAGCCGGCTGATGGTGGCGAAGTAGAGGCGCTTGAGGGAGGCGGCGAACTCGGTATGGAAGAAGCCGCCGTGGGTCGACAGCACCAGCGGCTTTCGGTGAGCCCAGCGAAAAAACGAGAGAAAATCGGCGAAAAAATCGACCCCGTGAACGTGGATCAGATCATAACCGGACAGGTGCTTGAGCACTGACGGAGCGATGGGGTATTTGTAGCTGCCAACATAGCCGATGCGGTGCACCGGAATGCCGTCGACGGTTTCGGAATCGGCCAGGTGGGGCTGACGGCAGTGAAACAGCCGGTTGAGCGTCAGCACCTGTGCGTCGATCCCCTGATGGCGCTGCTCTTTCACCAGTGACTGAACAAAATTTTCCAGGCCGCCCATGGCGGGATGAAACTGGCGGACGATGTGCAGCACTCGCATTGCGAAAACTCCCTTACTTATACAACTCCACCGGTGGAGTATTGAAGAAATATCGGACTTTGCCCCAGTTGGACATCATTCTCATGACGTAGCGAAAGCTGTGTTTCTTGCCGATGGGGCGTAGCAATACTGCGCCGAACGCCGCAATCACGGTTTGCGCGAAAGCCTTGAGAAATTGCACCGTTTTCCCCGCTGGAGACAATGGGGTAAAGAAAATGGCGGCATAGGTCTCGCCGATGCGAGTGGCCTTTTGCAGCAGGTAGTGGCGATTGAGTCGCTGCGGCTCCACCAACTCGCTGACCACTGCTTCGCGACAGGAGACAATGACGCCGCCCCGAGCATGAATGTCATGGAACAGCGTGGTGTCCTCGCCCCCCAGGGTGCCGCGGCTGACATCAAAGGGGGCGCTTGGGTGCGGCAACACCGATCGTTTCACCAGGGCATTGCAGGTGGACCCGACATCCATGTGAGTGCCGGTCGGCGACAGCGACTTACTGAAATAGTTGCCGGCGGAAATCCACTCCGGTGTCTGCTCCGGGTAGCGGGTATCCACCTGACCCATGACCGCGTCGGCATCGAATTGGCGGGCACAGGCCAGCAGGGTTGCCAGCCAGGTTGGGCTGGCCTTCTCATCGTCATCAATGAACGCCAACCATTGGCCGCGGGCATTGGCTACCGAGGTATTCCTGGCCATGGAGATGTTCTTTTGCGGCTGGACGGCATAGGACACTTGCAGATCGGAGTGTTGCTGGAACGCCTCCACCAACGCCCTGCCGGACTCCAGCAGGTCGTTGTCGGCGATGGAGATGGACAGATGAACGTCATCCGGCAACTGTTGTTGCTGCAGGCTGTTCAGGGTCTCGGCCAGGTGGGGGCGGCGATAGGTGCACAGGCAGACGGTGATCGAGGTGGTCATTGCAGTCTCCTATCGGCGCAGATGCGGGCCACCGAGGTCAGCACCAACAGTTGAATGATCCACATGGAGTGGCTGCCCCTCATTAAGCTGCTCTCGGTAATATTATGGAACAAGGTAATCACCAGCAGGATCCAAAACAGGAAAAAAAGCAGCGGATGAGTGGATTGAATCTGACCGGACTGGCGGGCGAACTGCACCAGCACCAGCAGATAGATGGCCATCCCTATGACCCCCAGTTTCGCCAGCAGGTCCAGGTAGCCATTGTGGCCCTGATTGAGCAGGGTCAGATAACTCCTGCCATAGACCACATTGGGGGACTGCTGACCAATCCCCCAGAATGAGCCATAGCCATGGCCCAGTAACCAGCGGGTGTCGATGCGATCCAGCATGAAGGCCCAGATGTAGTCGCGGCCGGTAAGCCCGGGATCGGACATGAACTGGGCGAAAAACTCTTTGATGTGCCAGTTGTAGAGACTCAGGACAATATAGATGACCAGGGTCAGCAGCGTGAAGGCCAGCAGCATCAGCATGCCGACATTGAGCCGAGTGTTGGTGGCAATTACCTGTACGCCGAACACCAGTGCCGGCACGACGAACAACAGGGCAATGGAGGTCTTGGAGACCGAGATGAGCAGCAGCAGCAACCACAGCCCCAGATAAACGCCGTTATAGAATCGATTGATCTGGGTGGTGAACAACTTACGGGAGGCGACGCCAAACAGTATCGCCAGCAGGGCAATGGCTCCGAGAACGTTCTTGTTGCCATGAATGCCGTAGAAGAAGCCGTCTTTATCAAAATTGCCCAGCACCAGGGCCATCAGGTTAAACGCCAGCGCCAGGGTACAGATGCGATACAGCAGCAGCAGCAGTTGCTCCGGGCGGCGCAGGTAACTGACGCCGGCAAACACCGAACCGATGACGAACACCAGCATCACCGAGCGACGAAATGCGATGTTGGGCGCCAGTGCCCAAGTAACACTGGCAAAGGCCAGCAGGCAGATGATCACCAGCGGCCACTGGGCGACGACGATGCGCTTGGCCCGTTGAGGATCCCGCAGGATGGTGTAGCCGGCCAGGCCGATCATCGCCACCCAGAACAGTTGGTTGACCAGATTGCCGGAAGAGGTGCTGGCGGCATGATCTTTTACCTCCATGTCCACCAGGTGTGTGGCTGCTTCCATGTTGGGTGACAGCACATCGAAGCTGGAGGCACACACCAGGGTGATGATGACGATGGCCACCAGGTTGTTGATGGTGTAATGCCGGGTGTCGTCTGCCACCAGCCAGTTCAATAGCCGCCGTAGTATCATCGGCGCTCCGGCAGCCAGCGAGGCTGAAGCTGAGGGGCAAATAGCAGCAGAATGTAGCCAAAGGCGACGATCTCGCCAAAGATCACCGTGAAGATGACCCAGTTAGAGGCCTGTGCCAGAGCCAGAATGGTCAGGATTCCCAGCGATAGCGATGCGCCCCAGATGGTGGCCATGGCCAATGGCTTAAAGCGGTTCTGTGCCTGAATGGCGGCGCTGTAGGTAGAGCGCAGATGAAACAGCAAGGTGGCGATGGCCCATTGGGCGACCACGAAGCCGATGCCGGCATACTGGTCACCGAACAGCTGGGGCTGCAACCAGGGCCACGCCAGCCACAGCAGCACGCCAAACACCAGGTTGAACAGCAAAAACCCCAGGGCGCCTTGGTTGGTGAGCGTTTGGAATTGCTGCCTTTCTCCCTGGGCATGCAACTTGGCCAGTGTCGGTTTGGCGATGCGGGTCCAGGCCGAAGTGATGATGTTCAGCGGCCCGAAAAACACTCGGCCGGCCTGAATGAAGCCGACAACCGTGGGGCCAAAGGCCAGGCCGACTATGAAGATGTAGCCTCGGTTTTGCAGTTCGGTGGTGATGACGCCCACCAGTGACCAGCGGGACTGATCCCAGATCGGCGCATAGTGGCGAGGCAGCGCCGACCAGCGGGTCAGGGTAAACAGCGGAAACTCCTGCTTAAGCAGATAGACCATTCCCAACAGCTGGCTCAGGCTCAGAAACCACAGCAGGTGCTCCAGCGAGAACTGGTGCAGCGGGTGTTGCGACTGCCAGATCCCCATCAGCACAAGAAAAAACACCACGAACAGCAGATCCGCCACCAACACGGGCATCAGGATCAATTCTGATGACCAGCGGCATCGAAGAAACTCCCTCAGCAGTCGAATCGCGAAGAAGGTGGTAATGGCCAGGTTGCCGGAAAAGTCCTGTTGCAATAGGGGGAGATGCAATAGGGCATAGCAGATCAGGGTCAGGCTGACGAGAAACAGGCCATTGCTCAGAGACAGGGTACTGCGCAGGTGATCCGGGTTGTCGGAGGCCGGTACCAGCACCGAGTAGGGGGTATTGATCAGCGCATTTTGCAGGCTGATGAGCACATAGCTGAGCATAAAGACAATGGAGTAGACCCCAAACTCGGCCGGTTGCCACAGCTTAATCAGAGCCAGATTCAGGGCAAAGTTAAACGCACTGAGTATCCCTTGATCAACAGTGGAAACGATCACCTGTGTTTTCAACTGCCGCCCCTCAACAACCCCGATCAGGGTGATGTAACCCTGTGCGAATCCAAATGTCTGATTTTTTAGCTTAGACCCTGATGCTCTATCTTGCTCCGCAAAATGCCAATGACACCTTCGGCTTTTCTATGTGCTGCTATTCTTTAGGTTTTGAATTGCCCGGGGCGCACCGCAAGCCGCGGCTTCTCAGGATGGAAATCACTATGGTCAGCATTGTCCCGGTTATTCTCGCAGGTGGTTCAGGTACTCGCTTATGGCCTCTCTCCAGGACCTTGTTTCCAAAACAATTCTTACCTCTTTCTAGTAAACACTCCATGTTGCAGGACACGGTTAGGCGTCTCGATGGCGTCGACACCACCGATCCGGTGGTGATCTGCAACGAGGACCATCGCTTTATCGTCGCCGAACAGATGCGCGCCCTGGAGGTGAATGCGCAGATTGTGCTGGAGCCGGTGGGGCGCAATACCGCCCCGGCGGCGGCGTTGGCGGCCTTGTTGACTCAGGATGAAGAGGATCCGCTGCTGTTGCTGCTGGCGGCGGATCACGTCATCGAAGACCCACAGGCCTTTGTGACGGTGTTGTCGGCGGCGGTGCCTCTGGCTGAGGCCGGTAAGCTGGTGACCTTTGGGGTGGTGCCCCATTGTCCTCATACCGGCTACGGCTACATTCGTCGCGGCCCGGCCAGCGGAAGCGGCTTTGAGGTCAGTGAGTTTGTGGAAAAACCCAATTCCGACACTGCCCAGCGGTACCTGGACTCGGGTCAGTACTACTGGAACAGCGGCATGTTTCTGTTTCGCGCCAGTCGCTATCTGCAGGAGTTGCAACGCCACCGGCCTGAGATGGTGCAGATCTGCCGCCAGGCGGTGGCGGACGTCAGCCAGGATCTGGATTTTGTCAGGGTGGATGAACAGGCGTTTATCGACTGCCCGGATGAGTCCATCGACTATGCGGTAATGGAGCACACCGACGATGCGGTGGTGATGGCGCTGGATGCCGGCTGGGATGACATCGGCTCCTGGTCGGCATTGTGGCAAGTGGGGGACAAAGATCATAACGGCAACGCCATTCGCGCCGACGCCGTGACCCATGACACTCACAACTGTTTGATTCAAGGCGAAGACCGGCTGATTGCCACGGTGGGGCTGGATGACATGGTGATTGTGGATACCCAGGATGTGGTGTTAGTGGCCGAGCGCGGCCGCGCGCAGGAGGTGAAGCACATTGTCGAGAAATTGAAAGGGGATGAGCGCTCGGAAGTTCAGGTGCATCGCAAGGTGTACCGGCCCTGGGGCTATTACGACTCCATCGATTTTGGTCAGCGTTATCAGGTCAAACACATCACGGTAAAACCCGGCGCTAAGCTCAGTGTGCAGATGCATCACCACCGCGCCGAGCATTGGGTGGTGGTGTCCGGTACCGCCAAGGTGACCAATGGCGAGCGCACGTTTTTTGTTACCGAAAACGAGTCCACCTACATTCCCATCGGGGTGGTGCATGCGCTGGAAAACCCCGGCATGGTGCCGCTGGAACTGATTGAGGTGCAGTCGGGTACCTACCTGGGCGAGGACGATATCGTTCGCTTCGATGATAAATATGGACGGGCATGATGATGGAAAGCTTAACCTGTTTTAAATCCTACGACATTCGTGGCCAGTTGGGCACTGAACTCAATGACGCGGTGGCGTACCGAATTGGCCGCGCTTTTGCCGAGTTTCTGAAACCGAGTTGTGTGGTGGTGGGGGCCGACATTCGGCCCACGTCAGAGGGGCTTAAGCAAGCGCTGGCGCGAGGCCTGATGGACAGCGGCGTCGATGTCATCGACATCGGCATGGTGGGCACCGAGGAGATCTATTTCGCCACCCGTTACCTGCAGGTCGATGGTGGCATCGAAGTGACCGCCTCTCATAATCCCATTGATTTTAATGGCATGAAGCTGGTGCGGGAGGAGAGTAAACCGATTTCCGGTGACTCCGGTCTTAATGCCATCCGTGAGCTGGCGGAGCGCAATCAGTTTGCCCCGCCGTCGGCCGACACTCAGGGCCAGTACCACTACCGCAACCTGTTGCCGGAGTACGTTCAGCACCTGATGACCTACATCCAACCCGCCAAGCTGCCGCCATTGAAACTGGTGGTGAATGCTGGCAACGGCGCCGCCGGTCATGTCATCGATGCCATCGAGCAGGTATTGAACAGGCAGGGGGTAGCGGTGGAGTTCATTAAGATTCATCACCAGCCCGATGGCCGTTTTCCCAATGGCATCCCCAATCCCCTGCTGCCGGAATGCCGCGCCGATACCCGTCAGGCGGTGATTGAGCATCAGGCCGACATGGGCATTGCCTGGGACGGCGATTTTGATCGCTGCTTCCTGTTCGATGAGCGCGGGGAGTTTATCGAAGGCTATTACATCGTTGGCCTGCTGGCCCAGGCGTTTCTGGATAAGCACCCCGGTGCCAAGGTGATTCACGATCCTCGGCTCATCTGGAATACCCAGCAGATTGTTCAGGGAGCGCAAGGTCAACCGGTGATGTCGAAGACCGGCCATGCGTTTATCAAGGAACGGATGCGCAAAGAGGACGCCATCTACGGTGGCGAGATGAGCGCGCATCACTATTTTCGAGACTTTGGCTATTGCGACAGCGGCATGATTCCCTGGTTGCTGGTGGCCGAGTTGATGGGGGTGACCGGTCAGCCACTGTCGCAGATGGTGGCGGAGCGCATCGCCGCCTTTCCCTCCTCCGGCGAGATCAACTTTCGGTTGTCGGCGCCGGGCGAGGCCATTGAGCGGGTGGTGACCGAACTGACCCCCTTTGCCCGGGAAGTCGATCACACCGACGGCATCAGCATGAACTTTTGTGATGGCGATGGCGAGTGGCGCTTTAACTTGCGCTCCTCCAATACCGAGCCGGTGGTACGTCTGAATGTGGAAGCCCGGGGCGATCAGGCGTTGATGCAGCGCCAGACCCAGGCATTGGTGCGGTTGTTACAGGTGTAGAGACAAAGAGCAGCGAGGAACAGTGACACCCTCTTTCCGTCTGGATTGGCGAAGATGAAAAAGCCAGTATTTTGGCTTTTGGCAGGGGGAGCTGGCGGTTTTGGGCCGGGACCGGTTTCAATGTTGCTGTTTCTTATCCGTTATCTGTTGGTTTGATTGTCGAATCTTGAACTACGCTTTAGAAAACCGAAATGCACGGACGGAACCCGAGGTAAGCAATCATAACAGGCCGGTGCCGGGGCAGGGATGCGCCCCGAGGCTGGTCGAGCAGTAATGAGTGGAAGAGGGGTTATGTCGCAGACAGCACCGGAACAGCAAGGATTCGTCCATTCCCGCTTTCATGGGTTTGCCGTGCTGTTTCGGTTGGCCGACATCGCCATTGTTCAGGTCACCATGCAGGTGGCGCTGTGGTTCAGTGGCAAGGATTTGGGCAGCAATGAGATGTTGGTGGCGATCCTGGCGACTGTCGGCTTTATGTTTTTTGCCGAATCCATGGCGCTGTATCGTTCCTGGCGGTCAACCCGGTTGGCAGAGCTGCTGCTGACCAACTGGCTCAGTTGGATGTTGGCGTCGATGTTTCTGTTGATCTGCGCCTATTTTATGCCCAACAAGGTGGCCATCGATCGGCAGACCATGTTGATTTGGGGTGTGCTGGGCATTGTGGTGTTTGGCCTGTTCCGGTTGGTGTGTCGCCACCTGATCTTTTCGCTACGGCGGCGCGGCTTTAATACTCAGACTGCGGCGATCCTGGGAATCACCAAGTCCGGGGTAGCACTGGCCCGCAATCTGGAAGACAACCCGCAACTGGGGATTCGGTTGATTGGCTTTTTTGATGACCGGGCACCGGAGCGGATTGAGCTGGAAGAGGAACATGGCCCGGCGCTGCTGGGCAGTGTCGATCAGGCCATTAAGCTGGCGCGCAGCAATGCGGTGGACATTTTGTACATCGCCATGCCGATGCGGGCCGAGGAGCGCATTACCGAGATTTTGATGCTGTGCGGAGACAGTACCGCAGCGGTGCACATCATCCCGGACTTCTTTGTCTATAACCTGCTGCACGCTCGATGGCACGAGGTGGGCGATGTTCAGTCCCTGAGTGTGTACGACTCGCCGTTGGACGGCTTGGCCACGTGGGTGAAACGGGTGGAGGACATCGTATTGTCCTGTGCGATCCTGACTCTGGTGTCTGTACCGATGCTGTTGATCTCGCTGATCATCAAGTTGACCTCTGCCGGGCCGGTACTGTTCAAGCAGCACCGTTATGGACTGGATGGCCGCAAGATCATGGTGTGGAAGTTTCGCACCATGCGCACCATGGAGAATGGCGGCAAGGTGGTTCAGGCCACCAAAAACGATCCGCGGGTAACCCGGTTTGGTGGTTTTCTGAGGCGCACCTCTTTGGATGAGTTACCTCAGTTTTTCAATGTATTGCAGGGACAGATGTCGGTAGTGGGGCCTCGGCCCCATGCGGTGGCCCATAACGAACAATACCGGTCTTTGATCAGTGGCTATATGTTGCGTCATCACATGAAGCCGGGAATCACCGGCTGGGCACAAATTAATGGCTGGCGTGGTGAAACCGATACGCTTGAGAAGATGGAAAAGCGCTTGGAGTTTGATCTTGCCTACATTCGTAACTGGTCTGTGTGGTTTGACATAAAAATTGTCTTTAAGACTGTTTTTCAGGGCTTTACTGGCTCGAACGCTTACTAAGGAAGGGGAAGGGAATGAGAACTCTACTGTCCATGTTGATCGCAGGGGCCTCCTGCGTGTCGCTGTCTGCGGCCGCCAATGATTATCAACCCGCCAATGTTGAGATGGGCAAAGGCTGGAAGTTCACGCCTCAGCTCAGCGCCGGAATCGGTTACGACGATAACACCGCCTACTCATCGGGCTCTGGCATCGACAGCTGGTTTTGGGAGGTCACGCCGGAGTTTCTGGTGCATGCGGGCAACGAGGTCAGCGGCTACAAGATTGGCTACCTTCTGACCGACGGCAACTACTTCGACAGCAGTGAAGACGACTATACCGATCATCGGTTTAAGGTGGATGTGAACCACCAGTTTACCCGCCGCCATCGCATCGATTTCAATTACACCTACTTCCGCGATCACGAAGCCCGGGGCACCGGCATCACCGAAGGGCGAGGTGAGAGTTTCGATACGGTGGCCGAATTCAACTTGCACGATGCGTCCATTATCTATGGCTTTGGGGTGCCCAGCGCCACCATCAATGCCGACTTTGAGCTTGGTTTCTATGATAAGGATTACACCAACCTAGAGGCCATCTCTCAGTTCAGAGATTACGACTCCATACGAGCCCGGACCACCTTGTACTGGCGCCTTGGGGCCAAATCGTCGCTGTTGCTGGAGTGGAATGGTGAAGACAAGGGCTACGACCGCAACGCGGTGGGCGAAACCTCCAGAGACAGCGTCGATCAGCAGCTGCTGGCGGGCTTTAAGTGGGATGCCACCAGCAAGACCTCCGGTGAGGTAAAGATCGGTTACGAAGACCGTAACTTCGATGACGGCAGCCGCGAAGATTTCAGCGGTGTGGCCTGGCAGGCGGCCATCGACTGGTTACCCAGGACCTACTCCAAATTCACCTTTGAAACGGGTGCCCGGGCCAAAGACCCGGATACCTTCGGCGATTACGTGGAGGAGCAAACCTATGGTGTGAACTGGCAGCACCAGTGGCGCCAGCGTTTCTCCACCAGTGCCAGAATTCGTTATGTGGATGATAGCTATACTGGTATTGACCGTGATGATGAACGGCTTGAAGCGTCGGTGGGGGCGACCCTGGTTTGGCGACGTTGGCTGTCAACGGAGCTGGTGTACCGTTACGCCGAGCAGGACTCCAACATTCAACTGGTGACCTATGACAAAAACGTGTTCCTGGTATCGATGCGCGTCTCTTTATAGAGGCCTGCTGCTGGTCATCGGCCTGCTGTGTGCCACGCAGGCGGTGGCCGCCAGCTCCGATTATCGGCTTAGCTCTGGCGATATGATCTCCATCCATGTTTATGGTGAGGAGGATCTGACCCTGGAGACCCGTCTGGGAGAGTCCGGGGTGATCAACTACCCCTACCTGGGCATGATTCGGGTCAAAGGGCTGAGCGTGGCGGAGCTGGAACGCAAGCTGGTGACCGGCTTAAAGGGCGACTACCTGATTAACCCCAGCGTTCATGTCAGCATTCTCGAGTACCGGCCTTTTTACATCTATGGCGAGGTCAATAAGCCCGGAGGTTACCCCTATCAACCGGGGCTGACCGTTGAGCGGGCGGTGGCACTGGCCGGCGGCCTGACGGAGCGGGCATCTAAAAGTGACATGACCATCAATCGAAACGCATCGACGTTAAAGGTAACCATGTCCAGTACGGTCTACCCGGACGACTCGATCCTGATTAAAGACAGCTTCTTTTGAGTGGAGACCGAATGTCCAACATGGCGATTCAGATGGAAAAGAACGCTTTTTCCCAGGAAAAGGACATCGATCTGGCTCAGTACTTTCACGTGCTGTGGCGATACAAATGGCGCATCCTGCTGTTTTCCGGCTTGGTGACTTCGGTGGTGGTGGCCATTTTGCTGACCGTGTCGCCGTCCTACCTGGCGGGCGCCAGGCTGCTTATCGAATCTGAGCAGGCCAAGGCGGTGTCCATCGAGGACGTTTATGGCCTGGACTCCTCCAAGGATGAGTACCTGCAGACTCAGTTTGAGATCATCAAATCCCGCAAACTGGCGGAGCGGGTTATCGAACGGATGGATTTGGTGCGTCACCCGGAGTTTGTGGTGGATGAGCGCGCGCCCTGGCTGCAGAAACTGCTGTCTTATGTGCCCACCGCGCCGGCCCAGGACCCCATGGAGGTGGTCAGAGGCTGGTTTGATTGGGTGCCGATGGATCTCACGCCTAAGCCGGTGGACGAAGCCCAGAAGCTGGCGACCCAGCAGATACTGCTGCTGAATGAGTTTCGCAAACGGCTGGTGGTGGCCCCGGTGGCCAACACCCAGTTGGTGGACATCGGCTTCTACGCCCACGATCCCAACCTGGCGGCCCAGGTGGCCAACACCATGGGCGAGATCTACATCGAAAACCACCTGGATGCCAAGCTGGCGGTGACCCGCAAAGCCTCGGAGTGGCTCAGTGCCCGGCTCGATGAGCTGCTGGTGGGATTAAGGTTATCGGAGGAGCGGCTGCAGAGTTTTCGCGAGCGCGAGGGCCTGCTCGACATCGATGGTACCGTTGGCCTGGTCAGCAAAGAGATGACCGAGCTGTCTGAGCAATTGTCGCTGGCCCGTCAGCGGCGGGAAGAGGCCAAGTCGCTGCTGGACCTGGTGCGCCGTAAAGGCAGCAATAACATCGACAGCTTAGACGGGTTGGCGGAGATCAGTGGTCACCGAATGATCCAGGAGGTGCGCAAGTCTGAGGTCACCGCCGCCGCCAATGTGGCAGAGTTGTCCAAGCGCTATGGCCCCAAACACAGCAAGATGATCGCCGCCAAAGCCCAGTTGGCGGATGTGCGTGCCAGCATGCGTGGTCAGGTGAAAAAGCTGGTGAGAGGCATCGAGCAGGAGTATCAGACCGTGGCCGCCAGTGCCGAGGCGCTGGAAAAGCAGATGGCGGCAGTGAAAGGCAAGTATCAGGAACAGAGCCGGGTTGAGGTGGAATACCGGGAGATGCAGCGGGAGGTGGAGTCCAACCGTCGAATCTATGAAACCTTCCTCAATCGAATGAAGGAAACCGGCGCGGTGGCCGATTTTAATGCCGCCCACGCCCGCTTTACCGATTATGCCACGCCGCCCCTGTACCCCGCTAAACCCAACAAGAAAGCCATTGCCGTCGGGGCTCTGGCGATGTCGATGATCATCGCTTGTCTGATCTCCCTGGTTCACAACGCCATCACCGACACCATCACCTCCGGGGATCAGGTCGAGAGCAAGCTGTCCAGCAAGTTGCTGGGGGTGATTCCGCTGCAGAAACACCGGGGGCGGCTGGATCCGGAACACTTCTTTACCAAGGAGGCCAGCAGCTTTTCCGAAGCCTGGCGTACGGTGCGAACCGGTTATCTGCTGTCGCACCTCGAAGACAAAGCTCACACCCTGTGCATCACCTCGACGGTGCCGGGAGAGGGCAAAACCACCTCCTCGTACAACTTTTCACTGGCGCTGTCGCAGTTGGAAAAGGTGCTGTTGATCGAGGCCGATCTGCGCAAGCCGGTGATGGGGGGCATGCTCAACCTGCCGAACTACCAGCCGGGGTTGTCGAACCTGATCACCGGCACCCACAAGCTGTCCGATTGCCTGTTTCAGGTGCCGGATACCCAACTGCATGTGATGGTTGCCGGCACGCCGGTGTCCAATCCACTGGAGTTGATCGCATCGCAGGCGTTCAAGCAGATGCTGGAAAAACTCAAGCCTCAATTTGACCGAATCATTGTCGATACTGCGCCGGTGGATGTGGTCAGTGATGCGCTGGTGATCTCGCGCCGGGTCGATTCCACCCTGTATGTGGTTAAGTGCGGCAAGGTGCGCAGTGACCTCATTAATCGTTCACTGGCCCGGTTGTTCACGGCCCAGGCCAGGGTCGATGGCGTGGTGCTCAATGCGGTGCCCAAAGACTTGGCCACCTACAAGCGCTATCAAAGCTATTACGGCACCGGGAGCGATAACGGATGATCGATCTCCACTGTCACATGCTGCCTGAAGTGGATGACGGTGCCCGCACGATGGAGGAGGCACTGCAGATGGCGCGCATGGCCTGGGAGGAGGGCATTACCCATGTGGTAATGACGCCCCACATTCATCTGCGCCGCTACCCCAATAGCCTCGACAGCTTGAAAGGACCGTTTCAGGCCTTGCAACAGGCCTTGCATAGCAGCGGCTGCCCGTTGCAGATCGCGTTGGCGGCGGAGGTGAGAATGGCGCCGGAGTTGCTGCTCAATGATGCCTGGAAGTCTCTGCCTAGCCTGGGTACTTGCCCTCAAGGCCGCCGGGTGCTGCTGCTGGAGATGCCTTACAGTCATGTGCCGGCGGGCACCGAGCAACTGCTGCGGTGGTTGCTGGGACAGGGGGTGCTACCGGTGATTGCCCACCCGGAGCGCAATCGTGAGATCATGGCCCATCCGCCATTGGCGCTAAGCCTGAAGGCCACCGGTGCCTACCTGCAGGGAACGGTTGGCGCATTTGTGGGGCAGTTCGGCGATGCGGTGAAGCGGGTCGCCTGGGAGCTGTTGGACAAAGGGGGCTACTGGTACCTGGCCACCGACAGCCATCGAATCGACAAACGTCCGCCGCGGGTGACCGAGGCGCTGGATCGGCTCAGGCAAAGTTGTGGTGAGGCATTGGTGACCGACATGACTCAGACTCGGCCCTGGAGCCTGGTTCAGAGCCGTTTCCGTCAGTAACCGGTCATCTCAATGAATCCTTCGCCCTGCAGGCTACCGTCGGCCTGGACCGGCCCTTCCCAATAGGGGATGCTCAGCCGGTTACGTTGATCGCTCATGCGGGTCTCGATGCGGCCGCTGAGTTGATGTTCGGGCAGGCTCAGTTGCCAGCCCACCGGATAGCGGACGCCGTCCAGGGTCGACCAGGCATCGGCGTCCCAGCGGATCTGCTCCCCCTTGAGCGGGGTCACCCTTCCGTCGGCCTCGATAAGACTACCGGAAAAGTAGTCGTCCAGCGCCGGGCTGCGCATGCGGAACACCATTAAGGCGCGTCCATCTTCAAGGTGAAGCGACAGCCAGTCCCAGCCCTGATAGTCGCTGGCCATCAGCTGACTGGACCATTCCCTGTCCATCCAGGCTTGGCCCTCGAGCGCCAGCGCCTTGGTCTGCTCATTGGGGGTGAACTGCCCGGTGGCAGACAGGTGGGGCAGGCTGTAATAGTGGGAGGCGTGATCCGGGTTGGGGGTTTTCTGACTGAAACCGTCACGGCCATGCAGCACCAGCGGGCTGTCAGACAGGGTCAGGCTCAGCTTGCCCATGGGGCTATCGGCGCTTAATTGCAGTGGCAGAAATTCGCTGCCGCTGGAGGCCAGTTGCCAGTGATCCAGCCAGGCCGAGAAAGGAGCCGCGCGAACCCCGGCCTGGCCACTGCCGCCCCTGGCCCAACGTTCGATGGCATGATGGCGGCCCTGATACTCGATGGCCAGGTGACTGAACCACAGCTGGCCGTCATTCCAGCTGGTGTCGGTGTCTGCGGAGACCTTGCTGCGAAACAGGGTCCATTGCAGTCCCAGAGGCTGGCCTTGCGGGTCGTTCAGGTTGGCGGTCAGGTACCACCATTCCAGGCCGTACTCGGGGTGGGCACCGTGATCCAGGGGAAAGGTCAGTCGGTATTCCGGCGTGACCTGTCGCAGTTGCGGATGCAGCGATTGATGCCAGCCAAGGCCTTGGCTTGTTGGTGGCGGCGATGCGTCAGGTTGGCAGGCACACAGCGCCATGGTCAGCAGACCCAAAACAGATCGGCTCATCAGGTGACCCCCTTCAGTAGTTTCGATATCGGGCTGTTGGAGAGACGCCACAGGGGCCACAGGGCGGCCAGTGCCAACGCCAGCAACAGACTGGCCAGCAGCCCGGGCCAGTCGCCAACCAGCCAGTGGACCGGCATGGTCCAGCCAAAGGCGACCCGGTTGACCAGTTGCAGCAACAGGTAGCCCAAACCGACGCCCAGGGGCAGGGCGACCACCAGCGCAAACACCGCGATGATCAGCAGCTGTGCCAACTGGGCCAGCAACAGTTGGGTGCGGCTGACGCCCAACGCCATCAGGGTGGCCAGTTGGTTAAGGCGGTGGTGCTCCACCGACGACAGCGCCGCAAACAATCCCACCGCCGCCACCATCAGGGTCAGCACGTTCAATGCGGTGGTCACGGCAAAGGTCTGGTGAAACATGCTGGTGGCAATGGCGCGAATGTTCTTGCGTTGAATTACCTGTGACGGCGACAGCCACTGCAGCAATCGTTGATAGACGGCGTCGATCTGTCCCTGCTGTACGTTGAGGCTGTAGCCGGCAAAGGGCACGTCGCCGAGTTGTGCCTGCATCATGGCCGGACTGATGAAGCTTTGGGCATTGAGGTTGCCGTAGTCGTAAAATACCCCGACCAGCTGGCACTGAAACTCGGGGTGGCCGCTGTCGTCGATGTTGATGGCCTGTCCCAACGTCAGCCCGGCCATTAACTCGCTGCGTTCATTGACCAGGCAGCCGCCTTCAAACAGTCGGCTCTGCCACTGGGGCAGGGCAGTTTTCAGCGGCAGGTGGCCATAGTGCTCGCCGCTGTCCCCCAGGCTGGCGATGCTGCCAGGCACGCCGGCGATGCGGGCTCGCTGGTGCTGAAACGGGGTGATGCGGGTGATCTCGGGCATCTGATTCAGCCGCTGCAACCACGCTGAATGTTCCCCTGGCGGTGGCCGCACATAGAGATCGGCGCTGATCCTCTGGTTCAGATAACCGGTCAGAGCCAGCTCAAAACTGCCGACCACCATGCGCATGCCGACGGCGGCGGCCAGCGCCAGCATAATGGCGATCATGGCGACGCGGGTGGTCCGTTGCTGTTCATCGAGATCGGCCATGATCCACCGGCCCATGACTCCCGGCAGGGGAAGGGTGGCCACGGCCCGGCAGCAGGCCTGCAACCAGGATGGGGTGATGGCGGCACCGGCGAATAACAACAGCCCACACAGGGACAGGGCGGCAGCGGTGGTGTTGACCCGGGGGGCCAATACTACCAGCGCCAACAGCAAGATCAGCCCCAGTCCCAGCAGCCATCGTCCCTGCTGCTGCTGTTGACGCTGACGGGTGCGAATGCCAAGGCTCAGGGCCACCTTGGGGTCGAAATAGAGCGATAGCAACACCAGCATTACGGCGCCAAAGGTCACCAAGGCGGACAGCAGCAGCGGGATCCACAGGCTTTGGACGCTGAGCTGGTCTTCAAAACCGTACAGGGAGGCCAGGGTCATCTGTACCTGGGGAATCCAGGCGCTGGCGAAGTAGCTGCCCAGCACCGCACTGATGGGAACCGCCAGCACACCCACCAGCATCAATTCGACGATCACCGCGGTCATAATGGCCCGCTGGCTCACGCCCAGACTCCGCAACTGCGCGATAAGCGGGGCCCGTTGACTCAGGCTGAAGCGCAGGGCGTTAAACGCCAGGAACAGCGATACCGCCAGGGCCATCAGCGCCAGAGCGGTCAGGTTGAGGTGAAACGACTGCGACAGCTGGCCGAACTGGGTGGCTTCTCCCTGCGCTTTCAGGGTGGCGTCGGCCGGCAGTTGCTGACGGATCTCGGTTCGGGTCATTGCCGCCAGAGTAGGCAGGGTCAGATAGCTGACGCGGTCCTGGCTGCCGGTGAGACTGGCGACGTCGGCGATGTCCATCAGTATCCAGGGGCCAAGGTCCGGCACCAGGGCGATGGGGCCGATAGTAGCGCCGCTGTCCAGCTCAACCTGTGTCCCTTGCTGCCAGCCTCTGCTGTTGGCAAATTGACGGTCAACCCAGGCTCGGGATGACTCTGGTTCGGTGGCGTTGCCGGTGCCCAACTGGGCCAGGTACGCCAGTGGGTCGATGCCGCGGATCAGCAGCGGTCGATGTTGGGCGTCGATCAGTTTGGCATTGAGGACCGGGCTGGCATCGATGCCCTGGCGTCGCAGTGACACCCACAAGGATTGAGGCAGATAGCCCTCCCGTTGCCTCGGCTCGATCTGCCAGCCGGTGCCGGCCTGAGCCTGTTGCTCGCTGAGGGCATAACGGGCTTTGGCTTCCTGGTTGATGGTTTCTACCCCGACCATCAGGCTGGCGCCGAGCACCAGGCCCAGCAGCAGAAACAGCAACTGCCAGGGGTGGCGGCGATAGTGGGAGGTGAGGGTAAGCTGGGCCCAGCGCCATTCAATCATGTAACCGGCCCTGGCGAAGATGAAGGGTGCGCTCCAGGGTGGCCGCAACCCGGCTGGAGTGGGTGACCATCACCAGAGTTTGTCCCAGTTGCCGGGTGAGCTGGGCAAACAGCGTCATCACTTCGTCACCGGTTTGCTCATCGAGGTTGCCGGTGGGTTCATCGGCCAGGATCAGTGTCGGCTGGTGAGCCAGGGCGCGGGCGATGGCGACGCGCTGCTGTTCGCCGCCAGACAATTGATCCGGGTACAGATCCCACAGCGGCATCAACCCCAGTGGCGCGGCAATGGTGTCTTTGACGGCGCGTTCGTTATTAAGCGCATTGAGGCGGTGTTGAAACAACACGTTGTCGGCGACAGTCAGGGTGGGTAACAGATTGAATTGCTGAAACACCAATCCGATGCGTTTGCGGTACTGGCACAACTGGGCTGGAGTGCGGCCCTCCAGAGTGTCACCGTCGACCTGAATGTGGCCGCTGTCGGGGTGCTCCAGACCGGCGATGAGGTGCAGCAGCGTGGATTTACCGGCACCGCTTTCCCCCATGATGGCCAACCGTTCGCCGGAGGCCACCTCCAGGTCGCAGTGATCCAAAATCTGCCGTTGGCTGCGTCCCTGAGTTCGGTACAGATTGACCTGGTGCACCTTGATCATTGCGGATCTCCTTGGTCTTCCTTAACCCTAATATAGATAAAAAAACTGTTTAATTCATGAAGTTATTACGTTCCATGCTGCAAATGGATTATTCGAATATAACGTGCATTCATCCGGTTAGTTATCGGTATTTTATGTGGTCTTACCTCGTCAGCTTGGTGTAAGTTTGACCAGGGAAAGGGAGCCAAGCCAGTGCTGGCGTGGGTTTAGCGAATTTCAATAGCTTATTGTGGCGGACTTAATTCACCGGCGACTGTGATAAGAGTTGCTGGAATTATTGCCCATGCTTTAACACAATGTAACCGGTTTTAATGGATGATGGACGCCGTCCCCGGAACAATAGCGACAATCAAGGCCCCAGAGGGCCAACCGGGAGCGCGTGCGCACAGAGAGTGTGCTTTGGAGGCGAGGGATGAGTGAGTTTAATAATACCTACAACCGGGCGGTGTGGTTTGACATTCCGGTCGCCGATCTGGATCGGGCCGCGGCGTTTTACTCCCGAGTGATGAACGTCGGCGTTAGCTTTGAGGAGCAGGACGGTTTTCGGTTTGCCGTTCTGGCCCATGAGTTTGGTAATGGCGGTTGCCTGGTGGTGGATGAGGTTCGCATCAGCAGCCAGCAAGGGCCATTGTTGTACCTGAACGTGGATGGCCGCCTCGGAGAGGCCCTGGACGAGGTTACGGCGATGGGTGGCACGGTGCTCGAGGGGGCACACCAGATCGGCCCCCACGGCTACCGGGCCTTGATTCTCGACAGCGAGGGTAACCGACTGGCACTGCACTCGGGGCGAACGGACACCTAGAGCTGTTGTGGCAGTGGTGTCGTACAGGGCGATAATTGTATACAATTATCGCCCTGTCTATTTTGGAGTCATGGACGATGCGCGATACCACGGTTGCCGGTCTGATAACCCGAGAACACCGCTTTCAACTGCCTGTGGATTATACCCAGCCTCAGGGTCAGACCCTGGAGGTGTTTGCCCGGGAGTTGTGCGACCCTGAGCGGGCCAGTGAGCGTCTGCCTTACCTGGTGTTTTTTCAGGGAGGCCCCGGTTTTGCCGCGGTACGGCCGCTTTCCCGCAGTGGCTGGATCGATCGGGCCCTTCAGGAGTACCGGGTGCTGTTGCTGGATCAGCGCGGCACCGGCCTGTCGACACCGATCCACGCGGAAGCCCTGGCCAGCATGAGCCTACCTCAGCAGGTGGCCTACCTGAGTCAGCATCGGGCCGACAACATCGTCCGGGATGCGGAAGCGATACGCCAGCAGTTGATAGGGGATGTCCCCTGGACGATTCTGGGGCAGAGCTTTGGTGGTTTCTGCGTACTTCGTTATCTCTCTTATGCGCCGGAGTCTCTGACCGAGGCCTACATAACCGGCGGCATTCCGTCGTTGCAGCGCAGTGCCGA
The DNA here is from genome assembly GCF_000425405.1 of Ferrimonas kyonanensis DSM 18153. Taxonomy (GTDB): domain Bacteria; phylum Pseudomonadota; class Gammaproteobacteria; order Enterobacterales; family Shewanellaceae; genus Ferrimonas; species Ferrimonas kyonanensis. The sequence goes on from NZ_AUDJ01000002.1 coordinate 170,319, forward strand.
TGAGGTGTATCAGGCCACGTTTCAACGGGTGGCGGATAAGAATCGAGCCTTTTTCCGGCGTTTCCCCAAGGCGCAGGGGATGGCCGATCGCATCGCCGACTACCTGGATCAACACCGAGTCTGCCTGCCGGATGGTGAGCGATTGACGGTGGAACGATTTCAGTTGCTGGGACTTCACCTCGGTGTCGAGGAGGGGCCGGAGGCACTGTATTATCTGCTCGAGCAGGCATTGCTGCCCACAGCGGCGGGCGAGATCATCAACCCGCTGTTCCTGCATGGGGTGATGCAGATGCTCGATTACGATACCAACCCGCTGTTTTCGATATTGCATGAACCCATCTACAACCAGCAACGCGCCTCAGACTGGGCCGCACACCGAGTTCGGCAGGGGTTGCCGCAATTCTGCTATCAACCCGGTAAGCCGCTGTGTTTTACCGGTGAGATGATTTTCCCCTGGATGTTTGAGCAATTTTCCCGGTTGCGGCCTCTGCAACCGTTGGCTCAGGCGCTAGCTACTAAGGCCGATTGGCCGGAACTGTACGATCTTGACCGGTTGGCGGTGAACCCGGTGCCGGTGGCGGCGGCGGTGTACACCGAAGACATGTTTGTGGAGTACGCGTACAGTGAAGAGACCCTGGCGCAGGTGGCCAACCTCAACGCCTGGCGTACCTCAGAATACGAGCACAACGGCATTCGCATGGACGGTTATCGAATCCTGGATCGGTTGATTAGGCTGAATCGGGGACAGCATTTGCGATAGTGCAGGCGTGTTCGACGGACTGCTTCTGCTGGCGGCGGGTACTAATGAGTTCACTGAGTGCCACCGGCGGACTGAAATAGTAGCCCTGAAACGAGTGGCAGCCGCGCTGGGCCAGATAGTTCAGTTGCTCCTGGGTTTCCACCCCCTCGGCAGTGACTGGAATGCCATAGATTTCAGCCACCCTCAGAATGACATCCACCAATGAGCGGGTGTGGGCCTGACCACTGAGGCTCAATTCGTTGACAAAGCTGCGGTCAATCTTGAGGCGATCGATGGGGTAGTGTTGTAACTGATTAAAGGCGGTATAGCCGGTACCAAAGTCGTCCAGAATGATGCGTATACCGTGCTGCCTCAGTTCGGTCAGCATCTTCAGCCCGCTGGGTTTGTGACTCACCAGCCCGGTTTCGGTCAGTTCCAGATCCAGAGTGTTAAGGTCAATGTCATGGCGGTTGGCCAGCATGATGATCTGGGCTGGCAGTTTCGGGTTATTGAGCTCCAGCGATGAGATGTTGATGGCCACCCTCAGATCGCGAACGTCGTTGCGATGTTCCTCTTTCAGGGCGCCGATCTGTCGAAAACAGAGTTCGATGACCCACAGATCGAGCTCGTAGATCATGCCGTATTTTTCGGCAACCGGAATGAACAGATCCGGGCCAATTCCCTCCAGATCCGGATGGGTGCATCGAATCAGGGCTTCGGCACTGGTGCACCAAGGTTTGTCTCTCTGGTGAATGGGCATGAACTTGAGCACGAAGGCGCCTTCGTCCATGGCCTTGCGCAGCCCTTGTTGAATGCGGGCTTCGCGCTTCATCTCGATGGCCATCTCTTCGCTGAAGCAGTAGGTGTGCCCGGGCAGGGCCAGTTTGCCCAGGGTGGTGGCGCTGTTGGCCTGCACCAGTTTTTCCGAGGCGGACTCATTGCCTCGGCGGGAGTACCCCAGGGTCACCGAAATGGCCAGGGTATGTTCCTGGATGTGGTAGATGCCCACGACCTGCTGGCGAATCAGGTCCGCCAGGGTGTCGTTGCGTACTTTCGGTGCCAGGTACAGGCCGACGATAAACTCGTCACCACTGCTACGGGCAATCAGGCTGGAGCCGTCGATGATGTAGCCATCCTGGCTGAGTATCGACGGCAACCGTCTTAGCCGCTTGGCGATTTCGGTCAGGGCCTGATCGGCGATGGAACGGCCATAGCGTTGGTTAATGCCTTTGAATTGATCGATGTTCAGTTGCAGCATACACAGCTGTGGTGCTGCCGGAGGTTGATTCTGTATCCACTGTTCCATGGCGCGGCGATTGTCCAGGCCGGTGAGCGGATCGGTCAGGTGAGAGCGCTGCAGGTTGCGGTAGCTGCGAATCTGGCCATGCACATAGAACCAGATAAAGCTGTAGGTGATGATCACCGAGATGCTGTATCGGATCAGTGATTCTAATTCGACGCTGTGGGTGGCGGCCATAAAGCTAACGAAAGAGTACAGGATCCCCAGGGTGCCGGCATACTTAAACGGCATGATGCAGAACAGGCCGGCGGCCACCGGGAACACGAAAAACAGCCCGCGCAGGCCGTGGCTGTAGGTGAAGATCGAGATCGCCACCATCATCAACAACGAGTACCCCACCAGCAGCGGCCGAGATTCCTCCCCGCGCCGGTAGCATTGCCACAGTGAGATGGCGAGCAGCGGTGCAGCCAGCAGTTCGATCATTCCCGCGCGAGGCTGGTCGCTGTTGACCAGGTGGTGAATGGCAAAACCGATGGTGGAGATCAGGGTCAGCCAGTGCAGACTGATGATGATCGGTAAAGACATGTGGCGGGAAGAGAGCATCGTTTTGAATTCTGGTGCTTATTTTTTCCAACATGGTAACAGCCCGACAAACAGATGTCAGGATGGTTAACCTTTGTTTAGAGCGAAAATTCAGACAAAAAAAGGCCGCCGAAGCGGCCTTGTTGCTGTGGCTGGGTGTTAGCTGTGCTGATCCTGATAAGGACGGCCGTAGTAGCTGTCCAGCAGCAGTTGCTTGAGCTCTTTGATCAGTGGGTAGCGTGGGTTGGCGCCGGTGCATTGATCGTCGAAGGCTTCTTCGGCCACTTCATCCAGTTTGGCCAGGAATTCGGCTTCGTTGACGCCTGCCGCCTGAATGGAGGCCGGAATCTCCAGCACTCGCTTCAGCTCTTCGACCTTGGTGATCAGTCGCTCCAGCTTCTCCTCGTCGCTGTTGCCACCCAGGCGCAGGTGATCGGCGATGGCGGCGTAACGGCACAATGCCTGAGGCCGGTCATATTGGCTGAACGCGGTTTGCTTGGTGGGCAGGTCGGTGCCGTTGAAGCGCATCACGTTGGTGATCAACAGGGCGTTGGCCAGGCCGTGAGGCAGGTGGAACTCGGCGCCGATTTTGTGGGCCATGGAGTGGCAGATCCCCAGGAAGGCGTTGGCAAAGGCGATGCCGGCAATGGTGGCCGCATTGTGAACCTTCTCTTTGGCCTTGGGGGCTTCGGCGCCACCGAGGTAGCTGTCCGGCAGGTGCTTAAACAGCAGATCCAGCGCCTGCAGTGCCTGGCCGTCGGAGTACTCGTTGGCCATGACGGAGACGAAGGCTTCCAGGGCGTGAGTGACGGCATCGATGCCACCAAAGGCGGTCAGCGATTTGGGCATGTTCATCACCAGGTTGGCATCTACGATGGCCATATTGGGGGTCAGCTCGTAGTCGGCAATCGGATACTTGGTGCCGGTTTTCTCGTCGGTCACCACCGCAAACGGGGTCACTTCCGAGCCGGTGCCTGAGGTGGTCGGAATGGCAATCAACTCCGCCTTGGTGCCCATTTTCGGGAAGCGGTAGATGCGTTTGCGAATGTCCATGAATCGCAGGGCCAGATCGGCAAAGTCTACTTCGGGGTGTTCGTACATCACCCACATGATCTTGGCGGCGTCCATGGGCGAGCCGCCGCCCAGGGCCAGGATCACGTCGGGCTTGAAGCTCTGCAGCATCTGCGCGCCACGCTTGACCACGTCCAGAGTTGGGTCTGCTTCCACCTCGTAGAACACCTCGACTTCCAGGCCCTGGGCCTTGAGGATACGAATGGTTTCGTCGCAATAGCCATTATTGAACAGGAATTTGTCGGTCACGATGCAGGCGCGCTTGCGGTCGGACAACTCTTCCAGTGCCACCGACAACGCGCCGCGGCGGAAATAGATCGATTTCGGCAGTTTGTGCCACAACATATTTTCGGCTCGCTTGGCTACGGTTTTCTTGTTGATCAGGTGCTGAGGGCCGACGTTTTCCGAGATGGAGTTGCCGCCCCAGGAGCCGCACCCCAGCGTCAGCGATGGCGCCAGCTTGAAGTTGTACAGATCGCCGATGCCCCCCTGAGACGCCGGCGTGTTGATTAGGATGCGGGCAGTTTTCATCCGCTGGCCAAACAGGCGAATGCGGTCGGTCTGCAGATCCTGATCGGTATAGAGCGCCGAGGTGTGCCCGATGCCTCCCAGGGCCACCAGTGCTTCCGCTTTTTGTACCGCATCTTCAAAGCTCTCGGCTCGGTACATGGCCAGTGTTGGCGACAACTTCTCATGGGCAAAGGGCTCGTCCACCGTGGTTTTGCTGACTTCGCCAATCAATACCTTGGTCCAGGAGGGTACCTTGACGCCGGCCATTTCGGCGATCTTGGCCGCAGGCTGGCCGACAATGTCGGCGTTGAGGTTGCCGTCGGTCAGCAGTACTTTGCGAACCTTGCCGGTTTCCGACTTGTTGAGCAGGTAGCCGCCGTGGCTGGCAAAGCGCTCGCGCATCTCTTCGTAGATGCTGTCGACGACGATGACCGATTGTTCCGAGGCACACACCACGCCGTTGTCGAAGGTTTTCGATAGCAGGATGGAACTGACCGCCCGTTTGATGTCGGCAGTCTCGTCCACCACCACTGGGGTGTTGCCGGCGCCAACGCCGATGGCGGGTTTACCGGAGCTGTAGGCGGCTTTGACCATGCCGGGACCGCCGGTGGCCAGAATCAGGTTGATGTCGTTATGGGTCATCAGATGGTTTGACAGCGCCACCGACGGTGTTTCGATCCAGCCGATGATCTCTTTAGGAGCGCCGGCGGCCACGGCGGCATCGAGTACCAGTTTGGCGGCCGCGTTGGTGGCGGTTTTGGCCCGAGGGTGGGGCGAAAAGATGATGCCATTACGGGTCTTGAGGCTGATCAGCGCCTTGAAAATGGCGGTCGAGGTCGGGTTGGTGGTGGGGACAATGCCGCAGATGATGCCCACGGGTTCGGCGATGGTGATGGTGCCGCCGGTCTCATCCTCTTCGAGAATGCCGCAGGTCAGTTCATCCTTGTATTTGTTGTAGATGTACTCGGAAGCGAAGTGGTTTTTGATTACCTTGTCTTCCAGCACCCCCATGCCGGTTTCTTCAACCGCCTGACGGGCCAGAGGGATGCGGGCATTGGCAGCAGCCAGTGCCGCCGCCCGGAAAATGGCATCGACCTGTTCCTGACTAAAGCTGGCAAATTCTTGCTGCGCCTTTTTGACTCGAGCCACCAGGGCATCAAGTTCGGCAATGTGCTTATCAGCCATCTAAACTATCCTCAAATTTTAAAAACACTTTCCTCTGAATGCGGCTTCAGTATAGGAGTGGAAACCGGAGTCAGGAAAAGTGTTCTCCCCACGTGTAATAAAATTACACTTAATGCGGTTACATACTGTTAACTGCCTCACGTTTGAGGCAAGAGAGATGTAGTTTAATGACGAATCAGATTAGTAAAACTAATTGAAACATCGATGGCGGAGTGGAAAATTTCACTTTTCCGAGCCGGGCAATTTCACTACAGTATGCCCCTTGATAATTACCCTCCTGTTAGAGGCTTAGAACCAGAGTGGACTTCTACTTACTGCTGCAATTTTTCCTGGGATTGGTGGCCATCATTAACCCCATTGGCCTGTTGCCTGTATTCGTATCTTTGACCAGTCATCAAAGCGAACAGGAGCGACTGGCTACTGCCAAGGTGGCCAATCTGTCGGTGGTGGTCATTCTACTTATTACGCTGGTGGCCGGTCAGTTGATTCTGAATCTGTTCAGCATCTCGATTCCAGCATTTCGCATCGCCGGCGGGGTGTTGATCACCTTCATTGCCATGTCGATGTTGCAGGGTAAGCTGGGTGAGGTAAAACACAACAAAGAGGAAGACCGGGAGGCGGCGGCCAAAGAGTCGGTTGCCGTGGTGCCGTTGGCGTTGCCTTTGATGGCCGGCCCCGGCGCCATCAGTTCGGTGATTGTGTTTGCGTCACAGCACCGGGACGTGCAGTCGATGATCGGCATGGCGGTGTGTATCCTGGCGTTTGGGGTTCTCAGCTGGTTGGTGTTCAGGACGGCGCCGGTGATTTTCCGAGTACTGGGAAAAACCGGCATTAACGTGATCACCCGTATTATGGGCCTGTTGATGATGTCCATCGGCATCGAGGTGATCGCTGCCGGACTGAAGACGTTGTTTCCGGCACTGAATTAACAAAGGGGAAGCCATGATTGTCATTACCGGTGCCAGCAGCGGCCTGGGTGCCGCGTTAGCGCAGCAGTATTCGGCGGCGGGCAACGAGGTGTGCCTGGTGGGGCGCAGTTCGCAGCGACTGGCGCGGCTGAGTGAGTCGTTGCCAGGCAAGTCTCAGTGGCACAGCGTGGATCTGACCTGTGAGTCACAAGTGGCAGCCTTGTTTGATTCCTTGTCGACGCCACCGACTTCGGTGCTGCATTGCGCTGGCAGTGGCTTGTTTGGTGCGTTTGAACAGCACAGCGAGGCGCAGATTCGGCAGTTGCTGGACAACAATGTATTGACGGCGGCACTGCTGTTACAGCAGGTGGTCAGCCGTTACCGGGAGACCCCGATGCAGGTGGGCGTGGTGATGTCGACGGCGGCCTTGAAAGCCAAAGCCAATGAGGTGGCCTATTGCGGCGCCAAGTGGGCGGTTCGCGGCATGCTGGAGTCGTTGCGGGCGGAGTTGAAAGCCAGCCCGCTGCGCCTGGTGGGGATCTACCCAGGTGGCATGGATACCGGTTTCTGGCAACACGACGACAGTCGGGATTATCTGGATGCCAGTGTGTTTATGTCGGCCGACGACGCCGCTGCCATGGTGATTCAGGGGCTGGCGGCTTGCGAAAAGGGCTTTATCTCAGACATCACCATCAGCCGCGGTTAGCCCGACAGCAATGCCTGCCTGGCCAATGGGGCCAGCAGCATGATCAGCAGGATCGCCACGGTTGAAAACTGCAACCAGTGATCCTGCAGATTTTCCAATTCGCTGATCCGTTGACGGCCATCGATGTTTTTATTGTGCTGTGTCTGATAGTAACGAAAAGCCCAGTAGCCATTGCCAATCATCAGCACCGCCAAGGCGGTCAATACACGCCACTCCATTTGCGCCTCCTGCCAGCTTCAAGCCTCAGAGTCAGTTATACCGGATTTCATCAGTAAAGGAAGTCGCTCATCCTTTGATGAGATGTTATCAATTGTGATTGCATGTTACGCATTATGATCGATCTCCCTGATTGTTCTAGGGGTATTGGCATAGATTTTGTTCATCAATGATCAAAACAGTGAATTGGATCACGCCTGGTCTGAGAGTGATGGTCTATTTTTTCACCATTGAAATTGACCAACCGATTCCGCTGCTGAGATAAGGAGATCTGGCCGGACCCAGAAACGAGGTTCAGATGCGACAGACCGAAATGGCACAATTTGGCTTATTTGCCCGTCAACTGATTAAGCAAGCCGCTGCGATAGTGATGACACTGCCCAAAGAGACTCAACGCCTGAAGCGCCACTCTCAGTTGCAGGCGTGTCTGTATGAATGTGAAAACCGTGCCATGGAACTGGTGATGTCGAAAAGCGCCAATCAGTTGAACCAACTGAGCGGTGCCATTACCGCCAGTGTGGAGCTGATCGGCAATTGCTGCGACCACCCAGGTCTGTCCGATGCGGATCAGCATGGTCTGGACATGGCCCTGGCCAACATCGCCTTGATCCATACTCGCTGTAAAAGGTTGCTTCAACAGGCCGACAACGTGGTGCCGTTTCCACGGGCGGTCAATGCCTAGGTGGCAGACCGATGAGAACGAGTTAGGCCCGGCATTGCCGGGCCTTTTTTTGGCAGAGCGGTTACCACGACTGCCGCAGAATCAGTCGGTGGTAACCAAGGTGCAGCTCAACGGATCCTCAACCCGAATGACCCCGAATGCATCGGTATGAGCCAGCAGTTGTTGCTTGCTAAATTGGCAGTCCATTAGGGTTAGCTCCTGCTGCAGCAGCCGAATCCGGTACTCGTTGTTAACGTAGTCGGGATTGTTCAGTGTCAGCCGCGGCAGGAACAGGTCTTGATCTAGGTCGTAGTTCGGATCGGCGCTGGAGAAGCCGTAGTGATATCGTCGATTGTTGCTTGTCCGCACGCGAGGGTCCTTTACCTGAGCGATGGAAAACGGCTGGCCGTCACCGACTAATTCGAATGCCATCTGGTTCAGATCCAGTGGGGCAGGGTAATCCCGATAGCGAAGTTGTACCTTGAGGGTATGGACCCCCTGATAAGGCGTCAGTGCTTGCGGCAGTTGCAAGCGGCTGTCGTAGAATTCCGCTAACAGGTTGTATAAGTCCGGGTCGGTGTTCTGTAAATGTTGGTGCAGATCCGTGTCCCGATCCCAATCCTGCTGGGCCTCGGTCGCTCTTAGGTTGTGCCACAGTTCGGAGCCCACAGCCAGGTATTCATAGCGATTGGTATTGATGTATCCCAGCGAGCTGCGGCTGTTTTGCCATCGTCCTTCGGCCATGGCCTGCTGATAGCTTTGTTGCAGGCGGTTGTCGAATTCTGGCATCAGATCAGACAAAGCCAATAGATGAATCGAGTGGGTTAACTCATGAATCATGGTGTTGCCCCGGTCCGGATTGTTGCCAGCCGCTGTGTATTCTAATGCCGATGAGGTGACTCCCATCAAAGGCAGGTCTGGCGTGGCACCGTAGCCGGCCACGTCTTCAAAGCTGGCATATTCGGGAACGGTCTTGGAGCCATATTGACCGTAGGTTGTAGCAAAAATAACCACACGGAAGTTGCGTTGCAACAGCCGATCACGAATCTGAGGCTGCAGGCCGGGGATCAACGCTTGGTCACTGAGTTGATGGGCGATAACTTCGGCAGCGTTTTTCAGCAAGGTGTCATCGACCTGACTTGGGGCAAGAACGGGAATGCCCCAAACGCGAATCATCTTGTGGTAATAGTCGGTGTTGAGCCGATAGCGGCTGACAACCTCATCAGGAATCGGTGAAGTGATCACCATTTCAGCGGCAGACATCTGAGGCTGGCTCGCCGGAGCGGTTTCTGTCGAATTGATGGGAGACGTGGAGTTATTTCCTGAGCCGCAACCCGCCGTCAGCAGCACGGTCAGTGTCGTAAGGAACAGCAGTGGTTTCATGGTCAATACGCTGATGGAATCAATGCCAAAACGGTAGCGTTTCTGTGAGGCATCCACAATGGTGAATTTATCGTAAACCTTTGTATTTACTTATTTTTCACCTGGGTGTTGTCATGATAAAACAGCCTGCTGCTTGAGGCGATGCTGTGATTGAAAACGGTGTTAACCTATTGATTTTTTGGATTTTGTTCTCAATGTGGGCCGTTACACAATGACTCGGGTAAAAGCCTCAGTTTGTGAACACGCTCACGCGCTGGCATCCCGGCTAGCTCGGCTGTCATAGCCATTGGCGATGATCGCCTCTCACCTGCTCAAGGCCTTGCGCCATGATGGTTTCCGCTTGTTGTTGACTCAGGCAGGGGAGGAGATAGCGACCGCTGGCCAGCGATAGCCTCAGGGTCATTAGCTGGCGCGATGTCATCGCCGGGGTTTGCACCGTAGTGACACTTTGCCACTTTGACCAGGGCAGCAGCGTCAGGCTCTGTCCGAGTAGTCCATGGCGAATCCACAGGCCGCAGGCATCGCTGGCATAGCCCCAGTGGCGCCAGCGCAGCCAGCAAGCCATCGCCACGGCCGGCCACAGTCCCACCAGAAGCAGCGCCAACTGAAGGACACTCAGATCGGTAATGGCGGCCACCAGTGCGGTCAACGTCAGCAGCGCCAGGCTGCTCCAGCCGATACGCCGCCACAGCCAGAACCGGTCGATGGCCGTCCATTGCTCGGGCAGTCGAAAACGACGGTCGATGCGCGTCAGGCTTGTCTGAGTCTCGGTTTCGCTCAGGGCCGGCAGATGCATGGCGTTACTGTGGTTGGCATCGTGGCCGGATCCTTGTACCTGTTTGAGGGTCAGTAGCCACAGACCGGCTATCCTGGCAAGGCCCGACTGGCGCAGCTGCAGGGACTGGATGCGATGAGTCTGCATCAGATCCTGTTGCCTGGTGATCACGCCACCGGTTCGTTGCAGGCGGGCGTCGCCAAAGCTGAGTCGATAGGGATGGTATTTGAGCAGGCAGGCCAGCCCGGAGGCCAACGACAGCAGCAGATAGCACAGCAACAGAAACAGCGCAGCCACCAGCGCCACAGACAGGGGCGTTTCCGGCATTAACACCGATGTGCCTGTCGTCCACTGTGGGTTTTGTGCCAGCCATTGTTCATCAATGAGCCAATCCGACTGACTCAGCACTGGGCCGAGCACCACGGCTAACCAGGTCAGATTGTTGAAACAGACGCCATGAACAAACAGCTGAGCCGGGGTGCGCCTCAGGGCGTCGCAAGCCGGCGCCGGCGCACTGGTCGGTGTCGACAGCGTCGCCGGCACCAGTTGCAGCTTGAGCGCCTGGGCTTCAGACCCACTGATGGCAAACAGAGTGGCTTCACTGCCTTGACTGCCGGCGGTCTCGATAATCAGGTTGACCTTGTCGATGATCCGCAGCGGCAACGGCTGGTCGATGCGGACATTTTGAATTCGGGCCAAGGGAATTCGTTGCTCGGTTTTAAACAGTGCGCCGGTACGCAGCTCAAATCGCTGCTGAGCTTGGTCCAGGGCGTAGTGAAAGCGCCACCACTTTAGCCAGGAGAGTGCCAGGGTGTGGACCAGCAACAGCATCAGTGCCGTCAGCCAGGCGGCTTTGGGAAGCCCATCCATGGCACCGGTAAAGGCCACCGGTATCACATAGATGCCGAATTTCAGCTTGTCGATGAGGCCCGCCGTCGAAAACACGGCGATGGCCCAGGGGGAGAGGCGTCGCCACAATAGCGAGTCAGCTTTCATCGGACTGGACGCCTGCGTGATCCATCAGTTGTTGCCGAAGCTGTTCGGCCAGCGACGGCTCCAGTCCCGGCAACACGATCTCAGCCTGCGGCGACCCGGCGCTGTAGCCATTCAGAGTGGCCAGATTCAACCGCCGTTCCAGCGGCCCCTGGGTGACGCTGACATGTTGCAGCCGGCTAAGTGGCAGGCTGATGCGTTGTTGCCATATCAGACCACTTTGCACCACCACATCGCCCGGCCTCAGGGCATAGCCGAGCCGCTGTGCCTTCAGGCGCCGAATCACCACCGTCGCCAACATCAGCAACATCGACAGCAACACGGTTGCCCCTATTAATGGCAGCGTCGCCTGCTGTCTGAAAATCAGCATGGTCAACAGCGCCACACTGGGCAGCAAAATCGTGGCCACCGCCGTCAGCGTGACCAGGGTGAGGTAGGCTGGAGAGACCGGCTGGTAGTCAATCTGTCGTATGGGGCGCCACGACGGCGGCGGAATGGGGGTATCGGCTTCCATACGCTTTCCTTGATTGGGGTCCGTGCCAGAAACGTTAAGCCAATGCGGTCGTGGGTACAAGGGAAAACCGCCGTACCTCAGTTGGGAAGTGGTTGTTTTATTCTGATATTTTCACGGTTGTTCGTTTTTTTTGACATTGATGAATTTTATGCACTCTCAGCCTGGTTTTTATACTGACCAGAAAATCCGCCTAAATGATAGCCTGCTCAATTGCTTAGGTTAAAACCCTCTGCTAGCTTCAATAGGGTTGGGTAAAAAATAACCAGATGTCGCCATCATTCAGAACAGGGACCCGTTGCCAATGCAGACAATGAATTTCATGGACTCGATGTTCTTTTTCGTCGAGTCTGCGCAAACCCCTATGCACGTTACGCCTTTACTGGTGTTGCAGCCGGATGCCGAGCACCGGGAGGGCTTTGCGCTGACCCTGTACCGGAAGCTGCAAGGAAAAACGGATGTGGTGGCTCCCTTCAACTGGCGCCCCCGTTTTAGCCTCACCGGCAAGCATCGCTGGCAGGAGGTGGCCGTGGATCTGGGCTATCACCTTCGATTTGCGGCGGTGCCCGCTCCCGGCCGTCAGGCACAGCTTAATGAGCTGATCTGCCGGATTCAGTCTCAGCCCCTGGACCGCACTCGGCCACTGTGGGAGCTGTACGTCATCGATGGCATGAGTGATGGCACCGTGGTGCTGTATCTGAAACTGCATCATGCCCTGTTCGATGGTGCCCGCATCAATGGCTATGCCCAAAACATGCTGACACGCTCGCCGGACCACAGTGACTGGGTGCCGATCTGGCAGCATCAAGTGCATGCGCCACGGCCGGACGTTCCCGCTTCGGGACGGCTGAAAACTGCACTGGAGTCACTGGATAACACCCTGACTCAAGCGCGGATGCTGCCCCAGGCGATACGACTGGGGGCCAGAGTCGTTGGCGGCGCTCTGGGGCTGGTCCCATCCGGTGCCAAGACGCCGCTGACGGCGCCCAGGAGTATACTCAATACCACGCCGGCTTCGGGCCGCAGTTTTGCGACGCAGCAGTGGTCGCTGGCGCGGGTCAAAGCCATTGGTAAACTCACCGGCGCCAGTTTCAATGACATCATTCTTACCTGCGGTGACATGGCGCTGCAGCGCTACCTGAAACGCAATCACAGCTTGCCGGACAAGCCTCTGGTGGTCTTGATGCCGATGAATGTGCGCCAGCCCGGAGACATGATCAGTAACAACCAGTTTGTCCCCGGCCTGGTGGAGCTGCAGCCACCGGAACTGTTACCGCTACCACGCCTGAGGCGAATTCAGTCGGCCGCCAGGGATACCAAGAATGAGATTCGCGAATTTTCGCCTTCATTGTATGAGAAATACGGGGTGCTGATTCAGGCGGTGTCGATGATTGCCGCTAAGTATGGTCTGGAGTCGAAATGGCCGGCGTCCTCCAACTTGGTGATCTCCACCGTCCCTGGTCTGGAGCAAACCCGCTACCTGATGGGGGCCGAGGTGGTGCAGATTGCGCCGATGTCGGCGTTGCCGCCGGGCCAATGCCTCAACATCTCTGCCTATACCTATAACGGTAAGGTGTGCCTGGGCCTTTTGGGGTGTCGTAAGGTGCTGCCAGACATCGGCCTGTTGGCCAGCGACATGCAAAGGGCCCTGGATGAGTTGGAGCTAGCAGCCCTGACTCAGCCTAAGACCAGTATGTTCGACAGATACTTACCTCACCTGGTAAACAAAAGAGTCAGTTTACACCCGAATCAAGAAGGCGTTATTCTGGAATCCAGGCAACCCTCCGGAGTACGTTGATGAGTCAGGATGATTTCGCCCACAGTGTGGTCAATGCTCAGCCAAGCTGGCAAAGCCGAGTGTTTAACCGGGTGCTAAAACATGGGTTCAAACGCCGGATGCAGCGTGTCGGCGACGTGTACCGAATCCGCGATATTGCCGCCAGTTTTGACAACATAGGCATGATGGCGCCGATGCCGTCCGGAGTGACGCAACGGGCCGAGTTGGTGAAGGGCCTCAGTTGCAACTGGTTGACGCCGGATGGCGGCAGAGAAGATCGGATCATCCTCTATTTTCACGGCGGCGGATTTTGCATCAAGACCCCCAACATGCACACCGCCATGCTGGCGAAACTGTGCAAACAGGCCAAGGTTCGTGGCGTGATGGTGGATTACCGTCTGGCGCCGGAACACCCGCTGCCGACCGCTCACGACGACTGTTTTGCCGCCTATGAGCGGGTATTGGATTCGGGCTTTGATGCCGACAAGGTGGTGATTGCCGGTGACTCTGCCGGTGGCAACCTGGCGCTGTCGACCCTGATGCGCATTCGCGACAGTGAGTTGCCCAGTCCCGCCGGCGGTATTTTGTTCTCGCCCAGCACCAACCTGGCGCTGTCGGCGGAAGCGGTACTGGCCAATCTGGACCGGGACCCGATGTTGTCGGCGACGTTTTTAACCATCATGAAGGAGTGCGCCCTGACCCGGCCTGAACTGGCTCTGGATCCCATTACCTCGCCCTATCATGGTCGCCACCATGACTTGCCGCCGATGATGGTGGTGGTGGGAACCGAAGAGGTGCTGCTGGAGGATGCCCGCCAGATCAGCGCCAAGATGCAGGCCTCGGGAGTGAAGGTGAACCTCGACATCTGGCAGGGCATGCCCCATGTGTTTCCGCTGCTGCACCGGCTACCGGAAGGGGAGCAGGCGCTGGCCCAGAGTGCGCGTTTTATTCGCCAGTGTCTGGATTAAACCACTGCTGGACAAAATCCAGAAACAATCGCAGCTTGTGGGTCATCAGCTGGCGATCGGTATAGACACCGTAGAGATCCATGGAGCCGAAGTCATGGTCGCCCATCACCTGAACCAGGGTGCCGGCGGCCAGGTCGTCACGCACGTCCACCTCGGCAACCCGGGCGATTCCCAATCCTTCCAGAATAAACTGCCTTCGCGCCAGTGAGTTGTCGGTGATCACGTCGCCGTCCACCGTTACCTCAACCAGTTTGCCGTCGATGCCGACGTTGATGCGGTTGGGATGGCGGGCCAGTTGATGAATGATCCAGTTGTGCCCCGATAGATCTTCAATGGCGACGGGCGGCCGGTGGCGCTGAAAATATTCCGGGCTGGCGCACAACAGATAGGGGCAATGCAGTACTCGCCGGGCGACGAGTTGGCTGGCGGGCAGGGGGCCCAGACGAAAGGCGACATCGATGTTCTCGGCCACCAGTTCGTGCATCTGGTCGTTCATCATCACCTCGATGCCGATACTGGGGTAGCGGCGTTTAAAGGCGATGATGGCTGGCACGATGTGACGGCTGCCAAAGTTGGCGGAGCAGGTGACCTTGAGGGTGCCGGTGGCTTGCCCCTGCAGTTCCGCCAGGCGCTCTTCGGCGGCCTGGATCTCTGCCTGAACCCGAATGCAGCTGTGAAAATAGTCCTGACCCGCCTCGGTGAGGCTCAGCTTGCGGGTGCTGCGGTTCATCAGTTTGACCCCCAGCCGCGACTCCAGCTGTTTGAGCTGTTGGCTGACGGCGGCTTTGGATAACTTCAGCTTTTTGGCGGCGGCGGTGAAGCTGCCCTCGGTGACCACGGTGGCAAAGATGCGCATGTTGTCCGATGTGGTTTTCATTAACCCTGGCATTGTTCAGTTCTGGTTTACAGTGTTATAGCAAAAACGATGATTTACATACAATAGGCAGAGGCTACAATGCCTGTGTTCTCTGATCATCCCGGTGACAAAAACAAGGAGTCTGCCGTGAACAATTTTGATTATCACAACCCCACCCGCATCCTGTTTGGTGAAGGCGAAATCGCCAACATCGGCAACTACATTCCTGCGGGAAGTAAGGTGATGGTGCTGTACGGCGGGGGCAGCATCAAGGCCAATGGTGTCTACCAGCAGGTCAGCGATGCTCTGGCAGAGTTTGACTGGGTCGAGCACGGTGGCATCTCCCCCAATCCCAAGTACGATGAGCTGATGGCGGCGGTGAAGATGGTTAAAGCGCAGCAGGTGGACTTCCTGCTGGCGGTGGGCGGTGGTTCGGTGGCCGATGGCACCAAATTCGTGGCCGCGGCGGCGAAATATCAGGGACAGGATCCCTGGGACATCCTGGCTAAGCAAGTGCCTGTCACCGAGGCGTTGCCTCTGGCCACCATTTTGACCCTGCCGGCCACCGGCTCCGAAGCCAATGGCAACTCGGTGGTGACCCGCGGTGAAGACAAGCTGGCGTTCAACTCACCACTGGTATTCCCCCAGTTCTCGGTGCTGGATCCTACCACCACCTATACCCTGCCGGCCCGCCAGGTGGCCAATGGGGTGGTGGATGCCTTTGTGCACACCATTGAGCAGTACCTGACCTACCCGGTGAACTCGCCGATTCAGGACCGCTTTGCCGAGTCGCTGTTGCTGACCCTGATTGAAGAGGGGCCCAAGGCGATGGCGGATGTGGGTAAACCGGCGGAGCAGCAAGACTACGACGTGCGGGCCAACATCATGTGGGCGGCGACCCTGGCCCTTAATACCTTGATCGGCAAAGGCGTGCCTCAGGATTGGGCCACTCATATGATTGGTCATGAACTGACCGCGGTGCTGGGGCTGGATCATGCCCAGACTCTGGCGGTGGTGCTGCCGAGCCTGATGCAGGCTCAGCGTCAGCCTAAGCGCGAGAAGCTGCTGCAATACGCCGAACGGATCTGGGGCTTGAGCGACGGCGACGAAGAGGCCCGCATCGATGCGGCCATTGCCAGCACTCGTGCCTTCTTCGAAACCATGCAGGTGAAGACTCGCATCAGTGACTACGGTCATGGTGCCGAAGTGGTCGATACCCTGATGGCGCAGTTGGAACGTCATGGCATGGTCAAGCTGGGTGAGCGTGGTGACATCGATCTGGCTAAGAGCCGGGCGATTCTGGACGCGGCAGTGTAATCAGACTTGCTGCTGTGAACCGATGCGGTCCGGCCTGTTACAGGCCGGACTTTTTTTTGCTTGAATTAGGAGACGATGGCGAAAATGGCGTGTGTTGGCGCTGGGTTGTGAAGTGACACGCTGAGGCAGGGCGAACGGCAGGCGGGCGTTAGGGGGATGTTAAGGCTAAGGCCGGACCCGACTGTTCGGGTCCGGCCGAGGGATCAGCTTTCCGCCTGTTGCAGCTCTGGTTCAACCTCAGGCTCGCTGCCTTCCAGCATCTTCTTAATCAGCTGCGAGGCGCTGAAGGCCACGGCCACCAGTACCACCGCCATGATGGTCAGCATGCCAAAGTAATCACCGTAGACGGTCTTGACGATCTCCTGGGTGATCGCCTGGCCCTTCTCCAGGGCGATGGAGGTGGAGAACACCGCCCCGACGATGCCGGACAGGGCGATGGCGACGGAGAACAGGCTGACGCAGAAGGCCTCAATCTGTTTCGGGGCCACCGACAGGATAAAGGCCACCACCATGGAGCCGACGATCACTTCGGCCAGTGCCTGGAAGAAGTGAATGGCCAGGAATACCTCTGGGCGAATGATCACGCTTTCGCCGATGGTCATCACCGCCAGGGTCAGAATGCCAAAGGCGATGGCGGTCAGGATAAAGGCAAAGCCCACCTTAGTGGCGGTGGTGAAATGGATGTTGCGCTTTTCCAGTGCTGAGAACACCAGTGCCACCAGGGGACCGCCAACCATGCACCACATGGGGTTCATCGCCATGGCCGCTTCCGGCGCCAGCGGAATGAAGCCAAACAGGTCGCCGCGCATGGTGTTGATGGTCACCAGGGTCATGGAGGTCATCATCTGGCCGTAGTAGACGAAGAAGGCGATGGTCAGGCCCACCATGATCAGGATGGTGCCCATCTTCAGTGAGTCGCGCTTTTCGGCTTTAAGCATCAAGGCGATGAAATAGCCGATGGCCCCCAAGCCGATGGCATAGACGATGTTCTTGCCAATCTCCATGTTGGAAAACATGAAGAACACCAGGGCGATCATCGACACCGAAATCACCGCAAACAGGCCCCAGTTTTTGGCGCTCACCGGTTGCTGGTCGATGGGTTGGCTGACGTCCAGCAAGGGTTTGCGGGTAGCCAGCAGCAACAGGAATGCCAGCAGCGCCATGGAGGCGGACAGCAGGAAGCTGCCGTTGAAGCCGATCACCAGCACAATCAGCGGGAACATATACTGGCCGATGAAGGCGCCGATGTTGTTGACCGAGTAGTTGACCGCGTAGCCGTTTTCAAAGTCTTCTTCGTTGTTGAAGGTGCGCTTGAACAGCGGTGAGTAGGCGGGGAACATCAGGCCTCGGGCGTAACTGGCCAGGGCGATGCCCGCCAGGCTGATGGGCACATTGCTCATGGAAGCACCCACGACCAGCATGCCGTAGCCGGCGGCGAAACAGCTGTAAGACAGCGTCAGTGAGCGATAGGCACCGAGAAACTTATCGGTAATAAAGCCTCCGGCGATGGCAAACAGCGGACCGATGGCGGAAAAGGCGCCGACCACCATCATGGTATCGGCTTCGGAGTAACTCAGGTCTTCGAGGAAGAACCGGGTCAGGACAATCATCACGCCATAGAACGACAAGCCAAACATCATCTGGCAAACCATCATTGACTTGTTCAGTCTGTTCCACATAACTACTTCTCTTTGTTGGAACTTTTTCGCACTGTGGCGAAAAAAGAAACAATGTTAATGTTTACAATAAGTTACGAATAATACCACGGTCGGGCTAAAGGGATGTAACCTCGGTGTCGCAAACCGATGAATTCGCCAGCCTACATAAGCGCCGCTACTGGCAACTTTGCTTTACGAAGCGTCGTCGAGGCTGATTGTCGGTTCGAGATTGCTTGGAGTGGCCATGGATGGTGGTGATTTTTGCGGCAGCCTTAGCATTCCTGTTGTCACAACATTGCACCAAAACTCTCTTGTGATAATGTCCGGACTCTTTGATTTATTTGCCTTTGTATCGCTGTTGTTCAACACGGTTGCCAGCGGCAGAGGTAGCGTGATTTCCGGCGGCGACCGGGGAGGGACGGTAATGAGATGGGCGATGGTGATGTGTCTGCTGCTCGGTAGCAGTGCGCAGGCGGTGGAGCGTCTGCTGCTTAATTGCCACCATTGCCAGGCGCAGCAGGTTCAGGATCTGGTGCGTCCCCTGTGCCTGGAGGCGTCGTCCCAGTTTGCGGTATTGAGTGTGGCCAAGGCGAGCCTGAGTGTGCTGGCTTGCCCTGCAGGTGCATCGGACAAGGTGGCAGTGGTAGCGCCCGCAGCCTCGCAGCAGCAGAGCTTTGTGGATTACGTATCGCTGTCGCGGCAGGTGGCCTGGAAACTGGGGGACAGCTTTACCGTCGACTCGGAGTTTGCCTATCGAACTCTGGAAGAGATTGAGCGGTTTCCGGACGCGTTTGAGTCCAATCTCACCAACTCACTGATGCGTCACCCGCAGATTGGCACCCTGATGGCCGAGTTGGCCGAACAGGCCCAGTTGGTGTGCGACGAGTTTGAGCTGGCGCCCATGACCCAGAGGCTGTCGGTGGTGCCGGTGTGGGAGTTGCAGGTGTGGCTGCCCAGCCGCAGCTCGGTGATTATGCAGGTGGAAGTGGTGACCTACGGCGGTTTCAGCATGATCGAGGCCAAGCTGACGGGAGAAGCCTACGGCCCGGTGCGCGGCGGCGCCGGTTTCGCCAGCCAGCGTTTGCACCTGCCCCAGCCCCAGTCGTAACCGCGGCGCCGAGACCGGTGCACTGCCGCCGAGCCGTTAAGGCAGGTACCTCAGCAAACGGGTCTTCACCTCATCGCTGGCAAAGGCGTTGTCGACGCTGACCCGGTAGATCTCGAAATACTCTTCCTCGCTGAGGTCAAACTCCTCCACTACCTTGCGTACCTCATCGGTCATGGTGGTGTCGGACACGGTGCGGTTGTCGGTGTTGATGGTGATCAGTACGCCGTCCTTATGGAAGGCTTTGACCGGGTGGCTGGCCAGATCGTCCACCGCCTTGGTCTGTATGTTGCTGCTGGGGCAGGTTTCCAGTGCCACCGACTGGGCTTTCACCAGCTGATACGCCTGAGGGTGGCCCTTGATGTGAATGCCGTGGCCGATGCGCTCGGCACCCAGCAGGGTTACCGCATCAAACACGTTCTGACCGCTGCCCTGTTCACCGGCGTGAATGGTGACCCGATAGCCCTGTTGGCGGGCGTAATCGGCATAGGCGATGAACTCCTGACTGAAGCCCGGCAGTTCGCTGCCGGCCAGATCAAAGGCGACTACGCCCCGGTTCAGGTAGCGGGCACCGGCGTCGATGACGTCATCGATGCGATCTTTGGCCATGGTGCGCAGGATCGACAGGATGTAGTTGCCGCGAATGTCGTACTGACGCTCCGCTTCTCTCATCCCGGCCACGGCGCTGCCGATGACCTGATCCAGGGTCAGGCCTTGTTGCAGGTGCAGCAGGGGGCCGAAACGCACTTCCAGGTACTTGACGTTTTCCAGGGCGGCGTCTTCAAACAGCTCAAAGGAGATCCGTTTAATGGCGGCTTCGGTCTGCATCACCGACAGCGGCAATTCAAACCGTTTCAGGTACTCATCCAGGTTGGGGCAGGTCGGCGGGGCGACCATTAAGGCGCGAATGTCATCGACATTGTCACTGGGCAGCGACAGTCCCTGCTGTTGGGCAAGCTCGATAATGGTGCGGGGACGAACGCTGCCGTCCAGGTGGCAATGTAGATCGATCTTGGGCAGGTTAAAATGATTCATGAGTCTCTACCTTTATTACGGCGCACATAAAGCTACAGACTTCATAATCAAGAATATTAAGGCTCTTGGTAGAAACTCCCAAACCGTATCATTGGGATTATATGAAGCAATTTTCGGCAGAGTCTAACATAAGCGTAACTTAGGGTGCAAAGCTGAAATTCACTACCGATTCTGACAGTGTGACCCGCGCCAAACTTCCCTAATCTGGTCAGATCAGAAAGAAAAGCCCGATATTTGTGAGGGTTAGTTTCGTCTGTTCGGCGCTGTGAGCCGTTTTGCCGGGGCAAACCCGGGTTAGACAATCGCTACAGATGTAACACTCAGGCAACGCCGCTGTCATCCAGGTTCTCTGTGAATGTAAAAATAGGGTAGACTCTCCGGCACAAGTGGGCGCAGTGACAGTGCCAGGTGCTGGGATTATCGCCCGGGCCGGTGCCGAGGTGACTCGCCAACCAATCCTGTAGCTGGAAATAATTATAATGAATTCAAATTCATCTTCTTCTTTCTTCGGCGGCTTTCCGAAGAACTTCTGGATAGCCAACGGCGTTGAGCTGTTGGAACGGGCGGCCTATTACGGCGTATTCATCGTTATTACCCTGTATCTGTCCCGAATCCTGGGCTTTAGCGACGTGGAAGCGGCCTGGATCTCCGGCATGTTTTCCGCCGGCCTGTATTTTCTGCCCACCTTCAGTGGTGCCATCGCCGATAAGATCGGCTTTAGAAACTCGTTGATGCTGGCCTTTGGTCTGCTGACCATCGGTTATGCCAGTTTGGCGCTGCTACCGGCGATCATGGAGTCTCAGGGACTGGTGGAGTACGGCCGTCAGGTGGTGTTTACCGGCCTGATGGAGTCGGATCAACGCTGGGCCATTGTGCCGGTGATGGTGGTGATCATGATCGGTGGCTCCTTCATCAAGGCGGTGATCACCGCCACCGTGGCCAAGTCCACCACCGCCGAGACCCGAGCCAAGGGCTTCTCCATCTTCTACATGATGGTGAACATCGGCGCCTTTTCCGGCAAAACCGTGGTCAAGCCGCTGCGCGAGTCCATGGGCGATCTGGGCCTGATTAACCTCAACTACTTCGCCGCCACCATGACGGCGGTGGCGTTCTTTGCCATCTTCATGTTCTTTAAGACCGCCGAAGATGCCACCGAGAAACGTTCGCTGTCCCAGACCTGGGCGGCGTTGGTGAAGGTGGTCGGCAACGCCCGCCTGATCACCCTGACCTTCATCATCTCCGGTTTCTGGATGGTGCAGCACCAGTTGTATGCCACCATGCCCAAGTACGTGCTGCGGATGGCAGGCGAGGGTGCCTCTCCCAGCTGGTACGCCAACGTTAACCCCTTTGTGGTGGTGATGACCGTCGGTGTGGTGACGGCATTGATGCGTAAGCGCAGCGCCCTGTTCTCCATGACCGTGGGCATGTTCATCATGCCGGTATCGGCGCTGGCCATGGCGTCGGGCAACATGCTGAGCGGCAACGTGGATCTGGGCTTCATTCAGGTCCATCCCATCGCGTTGATGATGATCGTCGGCATCGTGTTGCAGGGCCTGGCGGAGTCCTTTATCTCGCCGCGCTTCCTGGAGTATTTCTCCCTGCAGGCGCCCAAGGGCGAGGAGGGGCTGTACCTGGGTTTCTCGCACCTGCACTCGTTCATCAGCTCGCTGCTGGGTTTCGGCCTGTCCGGTTACCTGCTGGAGGCCTACTGCCCGGATCCGCGCCTGTTTGCCAGCCATGAGGCCTGGGCGGCGGCGGCCAGCCATGCCCACTACATCTGGTACGTGTTTGCCGGCATTGCCTCACTGTCAGCGGTGTCACTGATCATCTATGGCGCGGTGATCAAGCGCCTGGATGCCGATAAGGTGGACGCCGAAGTGGCCCCCGCCTAATCGCAGCCGCACATTGACGATCAAAAAAGGCCCGTTACGGGCCTTTTTTGTCTTCAGCTCAGAGGCGGTCGTCGATGACGGTGCCCGGCGGGAACGCCTGCTGGTAGGCGCCGGCCTTGACCATCTGGTTTTGCAGTCGCGACTGGGCCTGGTCGTTGTCGCTGTCCTCGATGTCGAGCTTGGCGGCAGGCTGGGCGTTGGTATCTGTGGCCGATGGGGTGTCGCTGGTTTTTTCGGTAGAGGCAGCCGTCAACTCGCTGTCGGCCTCCTGCTCGGCCTGCTGTACCTCTTGCAGCATTTCGGCGCGGGCTTCACTCATGATCACCGCCGCCTGGGCGGCGACCTTGCGATCCTGGTTGGACGGCTGGGCCGGGGCGTTGGCGGCCTGAATCACCGTTTGCATCTTATCGATGGTGGCCTGGGGATCCCCCTCAATCTTGCCAGTGTCGATGCTGACTTCGCCGTCGCTGGCGTACATGCGTCCGTCTGAGCCGCGGGTAAATTCGTACTTCGGTCGCCCCGCATGCTGGCCGCCGGCATTGGCGTGGGCCTGCTCATGGGTTTTGACCTCCTGATCCCGGGTTTGCAACTGCTGCAGCTGTTGCTCTACCAGGCGGGCCTCGGCGCTGGAAGGGGCCGAGTCGGCGTCAGTCTGGGTCTGGCCCGGATGGGACGAGCGGGACGCATCGGCATCGGTGGCGCTTTTCTGCCCGGTCTGAGTGGCGGTCACGGCATCCGGCTGAACCGGCTCCGACTGTTTCGGGTTGGCGGGCGATGGCTCTGCCTGACCGCTATGGATCGGCGTCAGTGGCGCTACGGCATTGGTCGGAGGCAGGGAGGACAGGCTCATGGTCTCTTCCGAAGCTGGTGGCGATGGTGGGACGGGTTAACCGCCCCTGCGGAGTCGTCAGTATCGCGTGTTTCTAAGCCAAGGTGAAGAGAGTGCGATGAATTTAAAGCACTTTAGCTTGGGAAGATCAATGGCGTATCTCCGATGAGGCAAACCGCAAAGGGCGTTAATTTGGCTTTCTTATACCATTTGGGGGATGGCCGGTGCGCTTTGGCGCTGGCGGCGCCATTCGCGGTTGGTTAGAGTCATTTCTAGTCGGCCGAAGCGAGGCGCAGGGAGTTGTCGTTGCTTGCTTGATGCCGGTCATACCACTGCTTTCAACTAGGAAAAAGGAGCTTCCGATGCACAGTAAGCTGTTGCTGTCTTCATGGGTTGTCGCCCTGTCACTGGGATTGGCCGCGTGCGGCAGCGATGATAACTCTCCCGCCGCCGATCCCGGTTCCCCGGATCAGCCCGGTGGTGACGGCGGTAACCCACCGTCCGAACTCACCACTTTTTCTGTTTCCCTATCGGCCCCGGATGCCCTGATTAGCCTGCAGCGGATGCGCGGCCACCAGGGCGGACTGCTGTCGCAGCTGTTGCCCAGAGCCCATGCGGTGGATGCCAGCGACATTGAAGCCGGCAACATCGCGCTGGTGGTGGTGGATGCCAACGGGGTAGTGCTGGAGCGGGTCACGCTGACCGCAGACAATCTCCGCTTTGATGAAGCCGCCGGGGTGTGGGAGATCAGCATCGATGGCGATCCCAGGTTGGATTGTGTGGTGGTGTTTGACCTGTCTGAGGAGATCGTGATCTCGGTGGGACAACCGTTACCGGATAACACCCTGTATGCACCGACAACGGCCCTGAATGTGGATGTCGATCTGGCGTCCACCTCGGCCTATCAGCAACTGCTGGACAGCATCGAGGCGGATCTGAGTTTTGCCGACTTGGGCCTGGATCCCACCGATGCCGATGCGGTGGCGCAAGTGGAAGCCCTGGTCAATCAGGTGCAGCAGGATTTCGATCAACTGCTCAGCGACGGCAACATCAGCCTGGATGGGTTTACCGACATCGATGACCTGCTGGCGGCGGTGGAACAGGTGGTCGATGAGGTGGTGTCGGCGGCAGTCGCCGACATCACCACCGCGGCTAACAGTGAGCTGGCCGCCGAGTTTGCCGAAGGCGGTGCCGGGGTGACCTGGTTTGACTCCTGGGTCTATGACGCCGAACTGGTGCAGCTGGTGGGCATGGATTACGGCATCCTGAGCCCGACCGCAGACAGTTACGCTGAGCTGGATGAGGCGCAAGGGCAATGGGGCGAGCTGATGGCCTATGAGCCAGGGTCTCTGGACGGCAACCTGGTGCTGACGCCACAAGGCTGGCAACTCAGCGCCGATAACTGGCAACTGCTCAGCGTCAACGACGATGGCTCGGTGACCTTTTCCGACCGCGCAGTGGCGGTCAGCTACCTGTTAACGCCGCAGCTGAGTGTGGATCTGCAGGGACGCGGCATCATGGAGTTTTTGTCGGTACGGCCGCAAACTCAGGTGCTCAGCCATCTGGTGGATGAAACCGCCACCTTTGGCGACGGTGATCTGGGCTACCGAGTCACCGACGCGGTGACCGAGGCGCACTATGAGTTGTTTGCCGATGGCGGAGACACGGTGCCGGTGACGCTGCTCAACGATAACCTGGAACCGATCAACGCCAGTGAGTTGTCGAGTCTGCTGGTGGCTGAAGGCAGTGACAGCCTGGCCGGAGCGGTGGTGGTAGACAGCGAGGCCGGCGAGACCCTGGTGGTGAAACTGGTTGATGACGACAGTAAAACTGCGGAGTTCTACCGGATTCAGTGGGCCAGCGGTGCCAGCGACAAGGTGGCGTCATCGGTATGGAGTTATCAGACCCCGGCGGGACTGGAAGACGGCCAGTCGCTGATCCTGCTGGAGTTGCCGGCCAGTTACCAACCGGCGCTGGCATTTGCGCCTCGCCTGACGTCGATGATTGCCGCCGAGTACGATGGCTCGGTGCTGATGGGCATGCGCTATTCGCCACAACTGGATGCCGAAACCAGCTGGGTCTACAACCAAAGTGGCGGCGAGGCGGTGCTGGCGGCCATCGATTTTGCTTACCTGGATCAGTATCAGGTGACCTCGGACAACGCCTGTGTGCTGGAGTCCGGCTATGAAGACGATGCCTACGATGGGTTTGGTGGTCCGGTGTCGTCGTTCCACAGCATTCGCGCCTTTGAACGGGTGGTGTCGCTGTGCCGTCAACACTCGGAGTCTGCCATGGCCTTTACCGAGGCGATGGTGGCCGGAAAAACCCTGACGCTGTTTGATGATGAACAGGTGCTGCTCAATGCCGATGGCACCGGTCAGTGGCAGGATGAAGATGAGCAGTTTGCCATCGGTTGGTCGATTACCGATGCCGGCTACCTCAGGCTGGCCCTGAGTGAGCTGACGGAGAGCGGTGATTCAGGCAGCAGCTACACCTTTAGCGATGAAGAGTTACTGGCCATTGTCGCCAGTGACGGCGGAGTGCTGGACGTAAGAGGCTTCTATCGCAACAGCCTATGGCAACAGATTGGGCCTTATGAGGGGGACGAACCTGAAATTGGTGCCAATCAAGGGGAGATCTACTCGACGGTAGTCAGCATCAGCGATTGAAGCATGTCGTAGTTTGTTAGCGCATTGTAAGCACCGCTCCGGCGGTGCTTTTTTTTCGCTGTGGCAACCGGTTTGGCGTACCATGGTGCTCCCTCAGCCACTCACTGTGGCAGCATCAGGATTTTGAGTCACGACATGAACGACAGTGCTTTGCAGGCCGCCATCTCCGGTTTTACCCTGGGGCTTTCACTGATTTTTGCCATCGGCGCGCAAAATACCTTTGTGCTGCGTCAGGGGATCATGCGTCAGCATGTCTTGTTGGTGGTCAGCATCTGTGCCGCCTCCGATGCACTGCTGATCAGCGCCGGGGTATTTGGATTTGGCAGTGTCCTCAGCCTGTCGGATGACGTGGCCCAATGGGGGCGCTGGGCTGGCGCCGGATTTTTGTGTCTCTATGGCATCCTGAGTTTGCGTTCGGCGCTGACGGCTCGCCATGCCATGAGCGCCGAGGGGATGGCGGTCGGTCGCTGGCAACAGGCGGCGTTGGCTTGCCTGGCGTTTACCTGGCTCAACCCCAGTGTCTATCTGGACACCGTGGTGTTACTGGGCTCGGTATCGACTCAGTACAGCGCCAAAGCCGCGTTTGCCCTGGGGGCGGTATCGGCGTCGTTCCTGTTTTTCTTCAGCCTGGGTTATGGCGCCCGTCTGTTGGCGCCGCTGTTCAGCCGGGCGCGGGCCTGGCAGTGGTTTGAGGTGGCGGTCGGACTGATGATGTTTGCCATTGCCTGGGCCTTGGTTCGCCACTAGTCGCCAGTAGCGATGATGGCTGGGGCGACGGCAGGGTCAATGTTGATTCGGTGGCGACGATCAGTCCATCAGCTTTTGGCAGCTGTCGGTATCATTCAGTTCACAGCCCAGGCTGTACCAGCGCTGCTTTTGTTGGTGATCTTTGGCCAGACGGCCGGCAAAACGACAGGCTGACGGATCGCCCAGTTCACAGCCGCGCCCGTAATAGAGGGCGGCGCCCAGGGTGTCGCCGCTGCGTTCGACGCCGCGCCAGGCAAAATTGAAACAGGCGTGGGCGTCGTTGTTGTTGCAGCAGGCGTTGTGATCCCTGGCCAACCCTGACAGGTAGCGGGATTCATCGGCACTGCAGACCGAGGTCAGTTTTTGCGGCGCGGTCGGCACGATGTCGACCACGTAGTGACGCTTGGCCAGTGATTGGCCATTGTAGTCGACGCTCAGGTACCAACTGCCGGGAACCAGCATTCGCTCAGACTCAAACATCCACACGCCGTGGTTAATCTTGTCCAGCTCCATCTCGCTGTCCCATTGCGTGACTCGAGTCTCGCGGCCGTCAGCCAGGGTGAGCGGAGGATGGGTGACCGTGATGGTGACGGGCAAAGTGGTTTGTTGACTGATTTCCCCTTCGGCCAGGCGAGGACGGTAGCTGAAACCGAAGCCTTGACCGAGCTGGGCAACGACGGTGGCCCGGCGCTTGTATTTGATTCTCTGCTCGCCGGCTTTGGTTGGCAATTCACGGGCCTGGCCGGACACCTGAATCTTGGCGGTAATGGCCGGTAATTCGCTGCGCTCGGACGGAGCATTGACCGAGGCACAGCCGACCAGAAGAGATAGCAGTAGGAACGTCAGTCCAGTAGGGACAGCAAGGCGCCGATACATGAGTCATATCCGAGTGATTAAGGGAGGCGGAATTATACGGACAAAGAGAACCATTCTCAATGAAATTGGTATTAAATGATCCATTTTTGTAGAGCAGTTAGAAATATGGACAGCCTCGAATCAATCTCTGGTCAAAATACTGTTATTCAATCTCTTTTTTGCACTGAAGTTTCATTTATTGCGAATGTTTAGTTAGGTTTTTGTAGCATTACGTCTGGCTTTACTGCGCTAAAACAGTGGTTTATGCAGGAAGTTTGAGAGCTAATGGTCTGGTTTGGGGCAAATGCAGGGGGACGAAGCAGTTAAATACACTTATTTTATCAAGGGATAAAGTTCAGTGATTATTACCTTGAAAATAGCATGCTTTGGGGAGCGTCGAGGCCGATATTAGTTTTGTTATGCACTTATTCTAATATATAAATGGGCCGCTGCCGAAGCGGCGGCCCTGGTGTTTAGCTGGCCAGGAAATGGGTCAGGAATTGTGAAATGGCCACCATGTCACTAATGGCGATCTGCTCTTCGGTGGTGTGAACCTTGGCCATGCCGGTGGACAGGTTGACCGTGGTCAGCCCCTTCTCATTGAAGATGTTGGCGTCACTGCCGCCGCCGGTAGCCCGAGTCTTTGCTTCGATGCCCATGCTGGTAAAGGCGGTGCGGATCTGGGTTACCAGAGGGTGGTCATCATCGATGCGATAGGCGTTGTAGGCCCGTTGGCTGTCGATGCTGACGCTGGCGCCGTGATTGGCTGCGGCTTGTTCAAAGCCAGTGACCATGTGCTGAACCTGAGCCGCCAGTTTGTGGTCATCCAGGGAACGGGCCTCCGCTTCCAGGTACAGTGACGGCATTACGATGTTGGTGGCGTTGCCGCCCCGGACGATGCCGATGTTGGCGGTGGTTTCGTCATCGATTCGCGACAGGCTCAGGTTGTTGATGGCTTCGGCGGCCACCGTCAGCGCATTGATCCCCTGCTCCGGGGCCAGCCCGGCGTGGGCTGGTTTGCCCTCCAGGGTGATCTTAAGATTCTGTTGCCCCGGGGCGGTGGTGATGATGGTGCCGATGTCGCCACCGGAGTCCAGTACGATGGCCCGTTGGGACTCGATCACCGACATGTCGAATTGCTTGGAACCGTGCAGGCCGCCCTCTTCATACACGGTAAATGCCAGCTCAACGGTCTGATGCGGGCGGTTGTCGTGCTGCAACACTCGAATCGCTTCCATGATGGCGGCAATGCCGGACTTGTCGTCGCCGCCGAGGATGGTGCTGCCATCGGAGCGGATGATGCCGTCTTCAATCATCGGGCTGATGCCGTTGCCCGGGCTGACGGTGTCCATATGACAGCTCAGCAGAATGCTGCCCGGCAAGGTTCCCGGCAATCGGGCATAGAGGTTAAAGCCGTTGGAGAGCATGTCGTCGACCGGCAGGCGCTGTACCTGAAACCCCAGTTGCCCCAACTGCTCTGCCAGGGTCTCGGCAATCGCCTTCTCATTACCGGATTCACTGTCGATTTTCACCAGTTCGATGAAGTGATCCACCAGTCGTTGTTGATTAATGCCTGTCATCTTGTGCCTTGAGTGCGTGTCAAAGGGGGCACTGTATCGAATTTGGCGTGCCGTTGGCGTGAGCCAGCTCATTGAAGTGGTCAATGGCATCCCCAGCAAAAAAAACACCGACCTGTCTGCCTCGGTCTACAGTGTATAGGGGAGAGTGAACTGCTTGGTTTCTCTCTTTGTTTTCACTCAATGGTAACGGAAGCGCAGGGGCATGACACAACAGCAGGAGAGGGCGCCGGCCGGCGCCGAAGAAACGAGCGCCAACGAAGACACGCCGTCCGGGGTCAACCCTAAAATCCGCAAGGCCACCAATGCCATCCTGGCCCTGGTGGTGGTGTTGTTCCTGTTTCACCTGGTGGCCGACAGGCTGATACCCAGCACCGATCTCGGCCGAGTCCGGGGCTATGTGGTGCCCATCAGCCCGCAGGTATCCGGCAAAGTCGAGGCGATTCGGGTTGAACCCAATACCTTGATTCGTCAGGGGCAGGTACTGGCGGCCATCGATCAGACCGACTATCGGATTGCCTTGCAACAGGCCGAGCAGGCGCTGAAGCAGGCGGGGCAGAATATGGGGGCCCAAACCGCCAACGTGACTGCGGCCCAGGCCAAGGTCACCAATGCCCTGGCCAACCTGAAAAATGCCCAGGTTCAGTCGCGGCGGATCTTTACCATGGTGGAGAAAGGGGTGATGTCTGAGGCCGACGCGGATAACGCCCGCGCCGCCTTGACCAAGGCCGAAGCCGGCGTCGCCAGTGCCCGCGCCGATCTGGCCAAGGCCGAAGAGCGCCTGGGGACCGAAGGGGCCAATAACACCCAGATGAAGCAGGCGCTGCTGAGCCTGCAACAGGCGCAGCTGAATCTGGAGCGCACCCAGATCCGTGCGCCTACGGACGGGGTGGCGTCCAACTTCCGCCTCAAGGAGGGCATCTATGCCACCACCGGCCAGCCCATCATGACCTTTATCTCGGTCGATGAGGTGTGGATAGAAGCCTATTTTAGAGAAAACAGCCTCGGCAACATCGACGCCGGCGACGAGGTTGAATTTGCGCTGGATTACGCGCCTGGGCGAGTGTTCTCGGGACGGGTCGGCAGCATCGACTATGGCATCGACTGGGGCCAGAGTGAGCAAACCGGCAAACTGGCTCAGGTGGCCGGCAACACCGGTTGGTTGCGTCAGGCTCAGCGGTTTCCGGTGACCATAGTGATGGCCGCCGACGAGGCTCAGGGGTTCAGGCGGATTGGCGGCCAGGTGGATGTGGTGGTCTACAGTCAGGACGGTGGGGTGATTAACCTGTTTGGCAAGCTGTGGATTCGGGCGGTCAGCTGGTTGTCTTATGTTCGCTAGCGCGCTGAGTGATGACCGGGTCAACCGCCGAGTGTGGCGCTTTACCCTAGGCATCGGGTTGAGTGTCGCCATCTCGGCACTGTGGGCCTGGCCGCTGGCGTTTATTGTGCCGGTGTTCCTGGCCAAGTTTTTGGTCGACCGGCAGGCGCCGACTCTGCATACGGTCTATGAGTTAGTGATCTCGATGAGCGTCACGGTAGCCATCGCCTGGCTGGTGAGTTTTGGCCTCACCGAGTATCCGTTGCTGCTGGTGCCACTGTTGGCGTTATTGATGCTGTGGGCTTATTACCTGTTCACCGACCCCAGGTGGAATTTCTTCGCCACCATGCTGATCATCTCGGTGCTGTTGCTGCCTTACCTGGGGTTGCTGCAGCCCGGTCTGGCGCTCCAGGTCGGCCTGGGGCTGAGCTTCTCCGGTCTGGTGGCGGTGGCCCTGTTTACCCTGATGCACCTGTGGTTACCTGAGTCCGCCGCCGCGGATGGCTCGCCAGAGCTCGCGCCCGGGGTAAGCCTCAGTCAGGATGAGCGGGCGTTCGAGGCGTTTCGCGCCCTGATACTGGCGTTGCCGGTGATCGTTTTTTTCTACCTGATGGAGGTGTCGGGGGCGCTGCTGACCATGATCTTCATTGCCATACTGTCGCTGCAGAGTGCCGGCGCCAAGAGCGTTAAGGTCAGCCTGTTTTTGCTGCTGACCAATGGCATCGGAGGTGGCTTGGCGGTGGTGTTTTACAACCTGTTGGTGATTGTGCCGCAGTGGCCGTTTTTCGTGGCGTTGTCGATGTTAGCGGCGCTGGTGTTTGGCCACCGAATCTACGCCGATCCGGCCAAGGCGCCGATCTATGCCGGCATCTTTTCGGCGTTGCTGGTGGTAGTGGGGTCGACCACCTCCTCCATGGACAAAGAGGTGGACGTCAATTTCTATTTGAG
Organism: Ferrimonas kyonanensis DSM 18153; assembly: GCF_000425405.1. GTDB lineage: Bacteria > Pseudomonadota > Gammaproteobacteria > Enterobacterales > Shewanellaceae > Ferrimonas > Ferrimonas kyonanensis. The sequence continues at coordinate 201,350 of NZ_AUDJ01000002.1, forward strand.
GATGCTGCAACTGCTGCTGGTGGGGTTGTATATGGTGGTGGCGTCTTTCTTTCTCGAGAGCAGGAACTGGGCCTGGTTGTCCCCCCGTCATCGTTAGTGAGGGCGGATGCCGGTCACAATGGTTGGCTGCTGATATTAGGACTGAGCGAGTATTAAAGTATGCAGAGTGTTGAGCCCGAATCGTTTTCCTCCGCCGCCGTGGATGCGGCCATCAAGATTGGCATGATTGCCCTGATGGTTTCCTGGTGTTTTCAGATTGTCCGGCCCTTTATCCTGCCCATCGTCTGGGGCGGGATCATTGCCATCGCCCTGTACCCGTTGGTCCAGGCCGGTGCGCTGCGCACCGGGCTCAGTCAGACTCGGGTCAGTGTAGCGGTAACCGTGCTGGCGCTGGCGCTGTTACTGGTGCCGACACTGCTGTTTTCCGGCGCGCTGTTTTCCGGGACCCAGGAGCTGATCGGCGACGTTCAGCAGGGTACGCTGGAGATTCCGCCGCCGAAGGCATCGGTGGCTGACTGGCCGCTGGTGGGGGAGAAGCTGTATCAATTCTGGTCCCGATCCTCGACCAACCTGGCCGGGGTGCTGAATACCTATGCCCCAGAGATCAAGGCGTTTGCTTCGTCGGCGGCCATGGTCGCCGGTGGGGTGGGAGCCACGGTATTGCAGTTTGTCATCTCCATCATCATTGCCGGCGTGTTTATGGGCAATGCCCGAGGCGCCAATGCGGCGTTTCACCGGGTGGCGATTCGCCTGGCTGGCGAGCATGGTGAAAGCTTTGCGTCGCTGGCGGTGGCCACGGTACGCAGCGTGGTCCAGGGAGTGATCGGGGTCGCCCTGATTCAGTCCCTGCTGGCCGGCGCGGGCATGGCCATGGCCGGGGTACCGGCTACCGGGTTGTGGATGTTACTGGTGCTGCTGCTGGCCATCGTGCAACTGCCGCCGATACTGATTCTGGCCCCGGTGATGGCCTATGTGTTTTCGGTGGAATCGACCACGGTGGCGGTCGTGTTTATGGTTTGGGGCATCCTGGTGAGCGCCAGTGACGCGGTATTGAAACCGCTGTTGATGGGGCGTGGGGTGGATATCCCCATGCTGGTGATTCTGATTGGTGCCCTGGGGGGGATGATGATGTCCGGCATTGTTGGCCTGTTTGTCGGAGCCGTGGTGTTGGCGCTGGGGTATAAGCTGTTTGTTGCCTGGGTGGCGGCGGAGTCCGGGGCGACAATCGATGCCGCAACCGAGAGCGAACCGGTCGGTGAGGGCAGTCGTGAGGGCCAGGGCTAGCCGGTTGCGGCTGGCAAAGTCGGGGAGGTTTTTCTAGGCTTAGTGTTTCTGTTTGCCAGCTGAGGTGCCTCATGAGCACTGAATTCAGTCATCAAATGGAATGGATTCTGCTTCCCCCGCTCACGGACGCCCTGCCTTACCTGTTTGACAACGGAACCGCGTTTAATGGGTTCCAGGCCCAGTGTGATCGCTGTGCCGCCGCCATCAAGCTGTCTGCCATCAGGGGCCAGCTATCGCCGCTGCCTGCGAACCGCATGGTGCTGATGGCCGCCGCCCGCTGTGACGCCTGTCAGACGGTCTGTGACTATCACTACCTGCTGGATGCCAGTGGTGAGTTGTCGGCGGTGCGCCTGGATGGCGACTCCGACGGCGTCAGCCGCCAATGATCTGATTGACCTTGTCCGGGTCGACCTCAAATTTTGGTTGTTGTTGCTGCTGCTGTTTTTGCATCTCGATCAGCCAATACGGTTGGCGGGTAAAGCCGATGTGGTAGGCCACCGATTCCAGCACCACCTGGTGTTCGCTGATGCGCAGTATGGAAAAACTGCGTTCCATCCCCAGCACCTTGCCCTTGGGGGATTCGCTCAAGCAGCGGTTGATCAGCGCCATCTGTTGCTGGCGCTGGGTCTCGGTGGGCAGGGACTGCGGGTCAACACTGCCGACGACGACCCGATGCACATAGGCGACGTTGGTCAGGTCAAAGGTGTCGCTGTGGGATTGAGAGGTGATCACCGCAGTCCTCCTGGGTTAGCTTTTGTTGACCGGAGTCGGCGCAATGGATTGCTGCAGGATGTCCATCACCCGCGACAGACCTTCCGGGGTACCGGTCTGTTTTGCCGTCACCCGAACCGCGTATTTGGCGGAGTTGTCACTGGCGCGCTGTGATTCCTTGGAGGAGGAGACCGAACCCTGAACCTTGGCTCTGACCTTAAACAGCCCGGCGTTGTATTCGGCTTCCGCTTCCATCGAGGCCTTCATCTCCTCCTGGGTGGTTTCGGAGAAGGAGGATTTCACCTCCATGTTGAAGGAGACATCCACGTTGTCCACTTGCAGGGTCGGTACCGACACGATGGAGATAAACGGCACCTTGAGTTCGTAGTCGGCAGTTTCCAGCTTTACCGAGCCATCGGCCTGCACCACCTCTTCCGGCTTGGAAAAGGCAAAGTTGACCATTCGAACCTGTTTGGTTTTGGTATCGGCATTCACCTCCATGCCGACGCTGTCGATGAAATCTGAGGTGGCCTGTGCCAAGGACACCTGCGAGTCGCAGGCGGCGCTCAGCGGACCGCCGATGAGGCTGGCCATGGGCAGGCCCTGAAACTGATCCGACATTTTTACAAGATTGGACATGGTTGGTTTCCTTCCTTTGAATTAAAACAGCTTCATCAGTTGACTGTTGATTTTCAGATAGCCCTCTGGAAGCTCGCCACTCTCGAAGGTGATGGTCACCTCCGCGTTTCGGTCCTTGTTGCGACCAAAGACGGATCTGGGGTTGAGTTCGGTATTCATCACCTTGCGACGGCAATCTCGGTTCAGCAGGTTGGACAGTGGATCCGGGCCTCGTCCGCCCTCGGAGTCCGGCGTCAGGGTTTCCACCTCTCCCAGCCCCAATTCAAACTGCACGGACATATCTTTGATTTTTATCGGGTTGACCTGAAGCAGTGACAACAGAGGCACCTGAACCGTCTGATGTTCGACTTTGACGCAGCCGTTTTCCATGACGGTATCGCCATGATGATCGACGCTGGTGCCGGGAAACTTCAGCTCGATGGATTTGGGAGTCAGGCTGTCGTCGCTGCTGTCGTGATCGAAATACTGCAACAGGTTCTGAATGTTTTGCTGTTCGATGCGTTGTTGGGCTTCGGTGACCGAGTCCATGATCGCCTCCACCAGTTCATGCAGTTTCATCGATTACCCCTTACTGTCTTGCTCGAGAGGCCTGGGCTGGCCCACTTCCAACGGCACAATGCTCTTGTGCAGCATGTCCATGACCCTGGACAGCCCCTCGGGCATGCCTTGCTGGCGCGCCTGAATGCGAATGTCGAGGGTGGCGCTGTTGCGGCTGTGGTTGCTGCTGGTGACGCTACCGGTGAGCACGGTACGTTTGGTGGACGGGCCTGAGGACGGTTGTTCCGCCTGGGAGTTCATCGGTGCCGGACTGGGTTTGCGCTGCACATAGTGACTGGATTTCAGCTCCATGGTGAAGTTGATGTCCGCCTGTTCGACTTGCAGGTTGGGGACAGAAACGATGGCGATGAAAGGCACCTGAACTTTGTATTGCTGCAGTTTGATGTCGACGCTGCCGTCGGCATTGGTGTGTTCCAGCGGTCGGTCGAAACTGAACTCAATCATTCGAAGCTGGTTATCACCGGTCATGCCCACGTCCTGAATGTATTCCTGGGTGGTTCGGGCCAGTTGCGCCTGGCCTTCACACACGGCGGACAGGGGGCCGCCGATGAGGTGGGACATGGGCAGTCCCTGCAGTTGATCGCTGGTTTGGGTGGTGTCGTTCATAGGCTCTCCGCCGCCATCGGCCATCGGCGGGGGCCGATGCACAGTCCTTGTGAGTCAGTGGCCGTGCATTTAGCCGCGGCCGGACAGTCAGTGTAGTGCAGATACCACCGCAGCAGGCGAGACTCGCGGGCCGGAGCGGACAGCCAGCGAGGCACCGGTCAAACGCCGACACAGTGGCAGAAGCCGCGGCGCACGCCAGCCACGCTATCGACGGGGTTATCTCGGGCGTCGCTAAGGTAGGATCTCTGCCGGCGTGGGCAGAGGCTGTCGCCAGGCTTTTGGTGGTACTGGCCGGCGGCGGCGAATGCCAAAGACCGGCGGCAATCGGAGTGATTGTCCCGACCTTTGCGGACGACACCCCGCGAATGTAGAGTCTGAGTGAACGATCCGGCAGGAATGTTGTTCAGGGGTGAATTTTCTGAGTCGGATTGGCGGTTGTGGCCGCCTTTGACTGTTCATTGGTACCGTCACTTTCTAGAATGGCGCGATTTTAGATTTTGGCAAAGGAGCCGGTACGACGATGGGGTTGATGGAGTGGATTGGGGTGATTTTTGGTTTGGCAGTGGTGGTGGCCGTGATTCAGGCCTGGAGCCGCTCATCCAGTAAGAAGCAGATGCGTCAGAGTTTAGAGACGCTGGCGGAGTTTACCCCCTCCCAGCAATTGATGGCGAACGATGGCAATACCGGCATCGCCCTGGATGAATCGAGCCAGAAACTGTGCTTGATTCGACAGGGAACGCTGGAGCCGGAATTGACCTTGCTGGAGTACGCAGACCTGTTGTCGGTCGAGGTGTTTGAGGATGGCCACACTGTGACCCGAACCGCCCGTGGCAGTCAGCTCGGTGGGGCCTTGATTGGCGGACTGGCACTGGGAGGCGTCGGCGCCATTGTCGGCGGTTTGTCCGGCAAAAAAGTCGCCAGCGACAAGGTGCAGCGCATCGATCTGCGCCTGCTGGTGAACAACACCGAACGGCCGCTGCTCGACCTCAACCTGATGGATGCGGAGGCGCAAAAAGGCGGCCTGGTTTATAACGCGGCGATGCAGCAGGCTCGGCACTGGCATGGTCTGCTTGAAGTGCTGATTCAACGTGCCGACCGGGACGATGAGCGCCGGGCGCCTGCAGCGATGAGTTCAGAGCCTCAAGCGACGGCGGCGGTTTCCGTGGCCGATGAACTGCAGAAACTGGCGGAGCTGCACCGCCAGGGCGTATTGACCGATACTGAGTTTGTGGCTCAGAAGAGCAAACTGCTGGGCTAGCTCAGCAGGGCGCCTGGGCGTCAGGCATCCCGGTGCTGCAGACGTTTGGGTTGCTGCAGCCGGGCGCGAAGGCGCCTGGCGGTGGCATCGACCAGCAGGTTGAGCAGAGCGGTGACCGCGATCAGCACCAGGGCGCGGTCGAAGCGAAACTCTTCAAAGGCCGAGTCGATATAAAACCCCAGGGTGGTGATGCCCAGTACTCCTAAGATGGCGGTTTCCCGCTGAATGATCTCCCAGCGATACAGCAGCCAGGTGACGAACTGCGGATAGACCCGGGGCAGAATCTGGTACAGATACAGGCTGGGGCGGCTCAGCCCGTTGGGGGTGTCGTCGGGCCGCAAACTCAGGGTCTGGCTGTATCCGCCTATCAGGTGGCCGATGATGGCTCCGTTGTGAATTCCCAGTGCCAGCAGCGCCGGCAGCAGGCTGGGGCCAAACACCAGCAGGCCGACAAAGGCCAGAACAAACTCCGGGGTGGAGCGGGTGACGATCAAAAACAGTTGCCCCAGTGCCCGGAATGGCGTCGGCAGGAACCAGCGACTGCGCAGGGGAAACCACACCAGCGCCAGCAGTGCGGTCAGCAGCAGTGCCATCTGGCTGAGCAGCAGGGTGTCGATGAGTCCGGGCTTGATCTGCTCTTGCCACAGCATCATCAACCAGGGCTGCAGATCCGCCGACCATTGCCAGTGCTCGGCACGCAGGGGCGCCGGCACCATGTCCTGGCTGACAAACTGAAAAATCAGCGCCCAATTGACGTTGGCGATCGGTGGCAGGAACCACAGTGATGCCAGCAGGTACAGCGGCAACAGGGGGGCCCGACACCACCACTTCATGGTGGCGATCAGCAGATAAAACAGATACAGCAACGCCGCCGCCTGGGAGTAATGCCCCTGGCGAAAGGCGGTTTCCAGGTGGTAGCCGAGAGTGGGCAGCCCCACAAACCCCAGCACCACCGACGAGCGCATGCCGCATTCCAACCGGTATCGGGCGTAGTGTTTGAAGTGCGGCCATGCCAGCGGCAGCCGGCTGTACAGCAACAGGGCGATCCCCTGGTTCAGGGTGTTCGCCTTCGGCAGGGCCGCTTCCGGTTGGCGATCCACCTCTTCCAGAATCTCACCAAACACCTTGGTAAAGATGCCGGTATAGGGCAGCCACAGGGCCAGGACGCCGGTCAGCGCCGAAAGGCCAAACAGTTGCAGAAACAACAGTGCCCAAAACAGCTCGTGCACCGACCGCAGCAGGGCGGCGAGGATGCGTACGCCGCGCAGCTGATACAACAGCGACAAGCCGAAGCCACACAGCGCCGCCAGGGCGATGCCCTGCAGGGCAAACGCCAGGGTGGTCAATACCGCGTCGGCCAGATACTCGGTGGCCAGGAAATCCGGTGTGGCCATGCCCAGCAGCAGCCGGCCCAACTCGGTGGCTGGCGATAACTGATAGATGGTCAGATCCGCAAACGGCAGGCAGAACAGCGCGGTCAGCGCCAACCACAGACTGATGCGGCGGAATTCGGCTGCGCGGTTGGCCTTGGGGCGCCCCCAGGCCTGTCGAAGTGTCTTAACCATGGGGATGTTCGGGGTAGAGAGCCAGCAGGGTGGCACTGTCCAGTTCGGCACTGGCGCGATCCAGTACCACCTGGCCGTCCTGTAAACCGACGATGCGGTCGCAGCAGGCCAGCGCCAGCTCTACGTCGTGCAGGGCCAGGACCGAGGTGCGATGATGGGACTTGATCCGTTCGATCACTCGTCGCGATTGCACCTCATCCAGCGCCGAGACCGGCTCATCGCCCAGAAACACCGGCCGTTGTTGAAACAGCGCCCGGGCAATGCTGATGCGCTGTTGTTCGCCGCCGGAGAAGCGTTCGGCCGACTGCAGCATCCGTTGCCTCTGGGTGCGAGCATGGTCCTGGCCCAGCAACCCCAGCTCCCGGGCCAGGTCGTGGACCTGCTGCCAGTGACGGGCAGAGGGAAACATCAGGTTTTTCAGATTGCGCCACAATGACTGTTGATGAAGCTGGCCCATATACACATTCAGGTACAGGCTCAGCATGGGGACCAGTGCCGGCGCTTGCGGGCACCAGGCCACCTGGTCGCAGTGCTGCTGGCGCAGCAGTTCCAGCAGCGACGACTTGCCGGCTCCGGACGCGCCCACCAGCGCCACGGTTTCGCCGGCGTCTATGGTCAGGCTGACGTTGCGCAGGATGGCAACGCCATCCCGTTGCAGCGAGGCCTGGGTCAGCCTCAGTGGCGCCGTCATCAATCCATCAGTCCAATGGATTTGGCGGTGTCCAGAATCGGCTGATAATCATCGTTGTCCGCCGGCACGAAGTGGCTGCGGGGGAAGGCGTTCAGCAGCGCCGGTTGTTTCATCTGCAGCAACGCTTGTGTGACCTTGGCGGTAAAGTCATCGCCCCAGGTGGCATCGACGTCACCGCGAATGGTCCAGTGATAGTCCGGATAGGTGGGGGTTTCCCAGATAATCTGAACCTTGCTGGTGTCGATGTGGCCGGCGGCCAGCTCAGATTCCCACACCTTGTAGTTGACGGCGCCCACCTGGTAACTGCCGGCCTGAACCAGGGCGATGGTACGGCTGTGATCGCCACTGAACCCGACCTTGCTGAAGGTCTTAGAGGGGGCCTGTTCGAACGCCTGGCGCAGGTAGAATTCCGGCATCAAGCGGCCGGAGGTAGAGCCTTTCGAGCCAAAGGTAAAGGTATTGCCCCGCAGGGTTTCGGGCAGGCGCTCGGCCGCGGTAAGTCCGGTGCTGGTGTGGGCGATGAAGTAGGATTTGAAAAATTGGTCTTCATAGCCCTGGGCAATGGCCTGGGAGCCCGGCACTCGGGCCCGGGCCTGAACACCGGACAGGCCGCCAAACCAGGCCAGCTGCACCTGATTGTTGCGAAACGCCGTAATGGCGGCGGCGTAGGATTTCACCGGCACGTATTTCACCTCGACGCCCAGTTCGGCAGAGAGGTAGTCGGCGACCTGGTCAAACCGGCTTCTCAGCCGGGTCTCATCCTGATCCGGAATGGCGGTAAAGGTAAAGGTCTGGGCGGTGACCAACGGGGTCAGCATCAATGCCATCAGGGCGAGTAGGCGGCGCATATCGAATCCTTGAGTCAACAAAAAGGCCGCTCGCAGCGGCCAGTGAACTTAATTTTTATAGCAGTGTACTCGTCCCGACGGCGTTTTTTAAGTCGTGATCGCCTTAATTGGCCAAACAATTGCGGCGGCGCCGGGTTGGTAGGGCGGGTATTTGGCCATGATTCGAGCAAAAGCCGCGCTGGCCTTCAGACGTTCAAGCCAGCGTCTCAGGCAGGGGTAGGGCGCCTGGGCGAACCAATCGGGGTCTACATGGGCAAATTGACGCACAAAGGGCATCAGCGCCATGTCCGACAGGTCTGGCCGCTGGCCACCGAGCCAGGGCCCACGGCTCAGGAGGTGTTCCAGTTGGCGTAACCACTGCTCGCCCTGTTGCCGGTAATGGTGTGCAGAGTACTCGGGAAAGCGGTCGGCGTACTTGTAGCGATCCAGCCAGTGCTTAAAGCGGCCGTCGTTGTACTGGATTCGGGCCAGCGCCTGAACCTGCTCCTGCGGCTGTGGCGGCCACCATCGCTGCGGATCATGGCGGGACAGGGCCCACAGCATGATGTCCAGGCTTTGGTCCAGCAGCCAGTGTTCACTCAACTGCAGCACCGGTACCGTGGCCTTGGGCGAGATAAGCCTGAGGTGGTCTGGTTTGTTTTTCAGCACCACTTCTCTGAGCTCCAACTCGATGCCGGCGTAATCCAGGGCCAGGCGGGCACGCATGGCATAGGGACAGCGTCGAAACGAGTACAGTATTGGCCGCGTCATGACGGACTCCTCGGTGATGGTCTTGGTCGCATCAGGCGCTGAAGGGGCTGCGTCATGGCGTTTCTGATTCGGTTACGTCGGTATTCGAACTTAAGCTACCGGATTCAACGGCTAAAAGCGATGCGGTGGCGGCTATTTCGTCGCTTGGCCCCAGACGGCGGCCAGTGCGTAGAGACCTGAATAAAAACTCGTTATGATTAGCTCACTTAGCTAATAACGGAAGCCGCCATGTCCGCGTCCATAGTTCCAGGCCTGTCGATCATTCATGCCAACCAGATGGAACCCCTTCGAACCTTGCTGGTGGAGTGGGTCCGGGCCCACCCTCTGGGGCCTTTGGAAAACGAGATTTTTTTGGTGCAGAGCAACGGCATGGCTCAGTGGCTCAAGTTGGCCCTGGCGTCGGAGCAGGGACTGGGGATTGCGGCGGCCATGGAGATGCAACTGCCGTCGCGGTTCCTGTGGCAGAGTTACCGGGCCGTACTGGGCGAGCAGGCGGTGCCGAAAGACTCACCCTACGACAAGCCGCAGCTGCGTTGGCGGCTAATGAAACTGTTGCCGCAGTTGCTGACTCAGCCGGTGTTTACGCCGCTGAAACAGTTTCTGCGTGACGACGGCGATTGCCGCAAACTGGACCAGCTGGCGGAGCAACTGGCGGATCTGTTTGACCAGTATCAGGTGTACCGGGCCGACTGGCTGGATGGCTGGGCTCGGGGCGACGACACCCTGCTGTCCGCCAGCGGCGAGGTAAGTGACATCGACGCCCCTCAGGCCTGGCAGCCGGCGTTGTGGCGGGCGGTGGTCAATGACATGACGCCTCAATGGCGCGACAGCAGCCGGGCCAGGCTGCATCAGAGTTTTATCGATGCCCTGGAGCAGGCGCCGCAGCGTCCGGCGGCGTTGCCTCGGCGGGTATTGGTGTTTGGCATCAGTGCCTTGCCTCAGCAGGCGGTGGAGTCGTTGAAAGCGCTGGCCAAGCATTGCCAGATACTGCTGTGCGTACAAAACCCCTGTCAGCATTTCTGGGCCGACATTGTCGAAGACCGTGAGCTGCTCAGGCGAGAGCTGGCCCGGGCCCGCCACAGCCGCAAGCCCGGCGCGCCGGCGGTGATCGACCTGGAATCGATGCATCAGCACGCCAACCCGTTGCTGGCCTCCTGGGGCAAGCAGGGGCGCGACTACATCGGCTTGCTGTATGGCATCGATGAGCCCGAGCAGTACCGGGACTATTTTCGTACCATTGATCTGTGGCAAAGCCCGTTGCCGGAGACATCGGCGCCCAGCCTGCTTAACCGGATTCAGCAGGGAATCTTCGATCTCGAGCCGATGCCTTCATCACCGCAGCCGCTGGCCATCGAGGACCGCTCGGTGGTGTTTCACCTGGCCCACAGCCGTCAGCGCGAGGTCGAGGTGCTGCACGATCAGTTGCTGCAACGGTTTAACGATCAAGCGGATTTAAGCCCCTCCGATATCATCGTGATGATGCCGGACGTGGATCTGTACGCCCCCCACATCGAGGCGGTGTTCGGTCACCTGGATTGGGACGACCCTCGCCACATCCCCTTTACCATTGCCGATCGCCCCGAACGGGGCCATCAGGTGGTGGTACTGGCCCTGGAGAAACTGCTGCACCTGTCGCAATCGCGGTTTGCGGTGTCGGAGTTGCTGGAGTTGTTGGCGGTGCCGGCGCTGCGGGCCCGGTTCGACATCGACGAGTCGCAACTGCCGCTGCTGGCCCGTTGGGTGGAGCAGGCCGGCGTTCGCTGGGGCCTGGACGGTCAGCAGCGCCAGAGTTTTCAGTTGCCGGGGCAGTTGGAGCAGAACACCTGGCGTTTTGGCCTGAAACGGATGCTGCTCGGCTACGCCGTAGGCCAGGGGGAAAACTGGCACGGCATCGAACCCCTGGATGAGGTGGGTGGCCTGGACGCGGCGCTGGTGGGCAAGGTCTGTCAGCTGATCGATGCGTTGGCGGATCTGTGGCAGCATCTGGGGCAGAGTCATACCCCGGCCCAGTGGAATCAGTTGCTGCGGTCGGCGGTGGCGGCGTTGTTCCTGCCGCAGGATGAGCAGGAAACCCTGTTGCTGGAGCGGATGCAGGATGCACTGGCTCAGTGGCTCAGCGCCTGTGACGACGCCGGGCTGGAGCAGGAATTGCCCATCACCGTGGTTCGCGAGGTTGCGCTGGCGCCCTTTGGCGACGAGGGGGTGTCACAGCGATTTTTGGCCGGTAAGGTCAACTTCTGCACCCTGATGCCGATGCGTGCCATTCCGTTCCAGCAGGTATGCCTGCTGGGAATGAACGACGGCGATTACCCCAGGAGCCGGCCACCGCTGGACTTCGACATGATGGCCCGTCCGGGCCAGTATCGGCCCGGGGACCGGTCCCGGCGCGAGGACGACCGCTACCTGTTTCTGGAAGCGCTGCTGGCCGCCCGCCAGCAGTTGTACATCAGCTACATTGGTCGCAATGTTCGCGATAACAGCGAGCGCACGCCGTCGGTGCTGGTAGGCCAGCTGCAGGACTACCTGTGCAGCGCCTTTAGCCTGGCCGACCAGGATGTGCTGGCGGCCCTGACCACGGTTCATCCGCTGCAGCCGTTTGCCCCGGCTTATTTTGATGATCAGCATTCGGCGCTGTTCTCCTACGCCAGTGAATGGCAGCAGGTGCACCATCAGCCATCGGCATCGGCGACCGACCCCGATGCGCGGCTGGCGGCGCTGTGCCGCGATGAGCCGTTGATGTTGTCTGAACTGCAGGGGTTGCTGGCGGATCCGGTACGCAGCTTCATGAATCAGCGCCTGGGGGTGTGGTTCGTTCAGGAGATGTCGGTCAGCGAGGATCTCGAACCCTTTGCCCTGGACGGTTTGCAGCGCTACCTGCTCAGGGACGAGCTGTTGCAGCAGCTGTACCTGTCCAATCCCGATCAGGCCAGAGACGCGCTGGAGATCACCGTCAGCAAGTTGGTTCGCCGTGGGCAACTGCCCATGAAGGGGTTTGCTGCCCTGGCCAGCCAGGATCTGGCCGAGCCGGCCTGGCAGGCGTATCAACACTATCAGCATTGCCTGCAGGGATTGACCCCGACCGAGGCGTCGCTGGAACTGCGCCACAGCCACAAAGAGCTGGTGCTGGAGGACTGGCTCACCGGCCTGTATCAGGACGCCGAGGGGCATTGGGTCCAGCTGCAGGTGCGTCCCGGCAATCTGGGGGGCAAATCTGGCCTGAAAAACCCGCTGCACCTGAATCGGCTCTATTGTGGTCACCTGGCGGCCAGCGCCTGCGACCATCCTATTACCAGTGTGCTGATTGGCAGCGACGGCGTCTGGCAACTGGCGCCGATGCCGGCTCAGCAGGCCAGGGAGCGACTGCAGCTGCTGATGACCCTGTACGCCGATGCCATGCGACAGCCGTTGCCAGTGGCACCGCGGGCGGCCTTTGCCTATCTGGCCGCCGACGGCGACCATCACGATCGTCTGCAGCAGGCGCAATCGGCCTATGAGCCGGGCTTCTTCGGCGGCGGCGATCTCGGCTACAGCCCCTACCTGGCACGCCAATATCCCGATTTTTCCCGTCTCGACGGCGACCGTTTTGCGGTGCTGGCCGAGGCGCTGTATCAACCCTTGCTCGACCTGGTCGAGCAGGTGGAGGTGTAGATGACCACAACACTGCAACCCCTGAGCTTTCCCCTGTCGGGCACCCGGCTGATTGAGGCCAGTGCCGGCACCGGCAAAACCTACACCATTGCCGCCCTGTATCTGAGATTGGTGCTGGGCCATGGCGGCGATCACAGCCACCCCAGCGGTGGCTTGATGCCGCCGGAAATTCTGGTGGTGACCTTTACCAACGCCGCCACCGAGGAGCTGCGAGACCGGATTCGCAAACGCTTGGTGGAGGGCGCACGCTGTTTCCGTGGCCAGCTGGCTGAGCCGGACCCGTTCCTGACCGGGCTGCGGAACAGCTACCCGGTTGACGCCCATCCGGGCTGTGCCCTGAAGCTGGAGCTGGCGGCGCAGATGATGGACCTGTCTGCCATCCATACCATTCACAGTTGGTGTCAGCGGATGCTGCGCGAGCATGCGTTTGACTCCGGCTCGCTGTTCAGCTTGGAGCTGCAGACCGATCTCAGCGGCCTGAGGCAGGAAGCGGTGCGCGATTACTGGCGAGGCCATTTCTACCCCATGACCAGCCAGGCGCTGCAGCCCATCTACGATCTGTATTCGACCCCGGCGGCGCTGGAAAAGGCGCTGATGCCGTTGCTGGGACGCGGCCTGAAAGGCCGTCCGCCGGCCGAGGTGGTGGAGCAGCAGTGTCAGGCGGTGGCGCACGCCAAGACGGTATGGCGACGGGAGTTTGAAACCGTCAGTGAGCAGATCCACGCCGCGTTGGCCGCCAAACTGGTGTCCAAAGCCAAGATCAAGCCGGTGTTGCTGGAGGAGATTCGCCGCTGGCTGGAAGACGATCGTCTCAGCCTGCCTCAGACCGCTGCAGGGAAACCCTCCAAGGCCTGTGAGCATTTTAGTCGCGAGGGGATTCAGGCGGCCTGCAACAAGGGTAAGAGCCTGGAGCCCAATCCGGCGTTCGAGGCGATGCAGGGGCTGGTGGATACCCTGGCATCGCTGGATCTTAAGCGCAATCTGCTGAGTCATGCCGCCGCCTGGGTGAGCGACCGCCTGGAGGCGGAGAAGCAGCGCCAGGCGGTGTTGGGATTCGATGATTTGATGCGTCACCTGGATGGGGCCCTGAGCGGCGACAACGGTCCGGCGTTGGCGCAGTTGATTCGTCAACAGTTTCCCGCGGCCCTGATCGATGAGTTTCAGGACACCGATCCGGTCCAGTACCGGTTGTTCCAGACCCTGTACCTGGACCAACCTCACTGTGCCCTGATGATGATTGGTGATCCTAAGCAGGCGATCTACGCTTTTCGCGGCGCCGACATTCACACCTATCTTCAGGCGCGCCGGGACACCGACGGCCGTCACTACACCCTGGGCACCAACTACCGCTCCACGGCGGGAATGGTGGCGGCGGCCAACTCGGTGTTTGAGCTGGCACAGGGGTACCCCCAGGGCCCGTTTCTGTTTGCCGACGAGATCCCCTTTATCAGTGTCGAGGCCAACGGCAAGTCGGATCGGCTGCTGATCGACGGGGAAGAGGTGAACGGCCTCAACCTGTGGCTGGATCCGGACAGTGAACCGGTGAACAAGGGCCGCTATCTGGAGCGTCAGGCCGAGGCGGCCGCCAGTGAGATGTGCCGTTTCCTGACCTTGTCCGCCCAGGGCCGGGCCGGCTTTGAGCGCAATGGCACCCTCACCCCTCTGAATGCTGCCGACATGGCGATTCTGGTGCGGGATTTTACCGAAGCCAAGGCGATTCGCACCGCCCTGGATCGTCGCGGCATCCGCAGTGTCTACCTGTCCGATAAGGACTCGGTCTACGCCAGCGCCGAGGCCCAGGATCTGTTGTTGATTCTGCAGGCGGTGGTGGCACCGGAGCAAGAGCGGCGGATTCGCGCCGCCCTGGCCTGTCTGACTCTGGGCATGGACTGGGCGACCCTCGACCGTCTCAATGGGGATGAACATCAATGGGATAACCTGGTGGAGCAGTTTCGTGGCTACCAGCAGCACTGGCACAACAAAGGGGTACTGTCGATGGTGCGCCGGTTGATGGCCGATTACGGCATCGCCAACCGATTGATGCACGAGGGGGGCGGCGAGCGCAGCCTGACCAACCTGTTGCACCTGGCAGAGTTGATGCAAGCGGCGTCGGCCACCGTGGACGGCGAACTGGCGCTGTTGCGATTGCTGGCGGAACAGATCGAGTCCGGCCAGGGTGACGACGACCAGATCCTGCGCCTGGAGAGCGATGCCGAGTTGGTGCAGGTGGTGACCATTCATAAATCCAAAGGCTTGGAGTACCCGCTGGTGCTGTTGCCGTTTGTGTTTGGCTTTCGCCAGGCGGCGGCCCGGGACGGGCTGCTGACCTACCGCGACCGCGACGGCCACAATGCGGTGGCGTTCAACCCGGAGCCGCAGGCCATCGAGCAGGCGGAGCACGAGCGGTTGGCGGAAGATTTACGGCTGTTGTACGTGGCCCTGACCCGACCGGTGTATGCCTGTTTCCTGGGGCTGGCGCCGGTGAAGCTGGGGCGGACCGGCAAACGGGACAGCAGCGATCTGCACCACAGTGCCCTGGGGTATCTGCTGGGTCAGGGAGAGCCCATGGACGCCCATGATTTGGCCGCCCGCCTGCAGGAGTTGGTGTGCCCGGGACAGACGTTGCTAAGCCCGTTGCCCGCGGTGACCGAGATGCTGTGGCAAGAGGTCGGTGTGGATGCCGACACGCTGTGCGCCAGGACGCCTAAGCGGCGCGTGCCGTCCGGTTGGCGTGTAGGCTCTTACTCGGCCCTGTTGCATGGCATGAGCCATCATCGAGATGGTACCGATACCGATGCCGGTGGAGCACAGAGTCGCATCGGCGAGTTGATGGCCGAGCAGGACGTGTCACTGCCTCAGGAGCCAGAGCCAGACAGCATTCACGCTTTCCCCCGTGGGGCCGGCCCCGGAACCTTCTTGCACGACTGGCTGGAGTGGATCGCCAACCAGGGGTTTGATCGCTACAGCCCCGATGCGCTGTCGCAGGAGTTGCAACAGCGTTGCGATCACAAGGGCTACGAGTCGTGGCCGCCGGTGCTGCAGCCCTGGGTGACCTCGGCCCTGGCCCAGCCGATGCGGTTACCCGCCGGCGCCGAACAGTCGCAGCAGGTGGCACTGTGCCAGCTGGGCAGCGTGGTGGCGGAGATGGAGTTTTGGTTTGCCGTGCATGATCTGGATGTGGCCCGGCTGGACAGACTGGTGCGCGAGCATCTGTGGCCCGGTTTGCCCAGACCCACCCTCAAGCCCCAACAGCTGCACGGCATGCTCAAGGGGTTTATCGATCTGACCTTTGAACATCAGGGACGCTTTTACGTGGCCGATTACAAATCCAATTACCTGGGGCCGGACGACAGCGCGTATTGCTTTGAAGCGATGCAGGAAGCGATGCTGTCCCATCGCTACGATCTGCAGCTGGCCCTGTACACCCTGGCTTTGCACCGGCTGTTGAAAACCCGCCTGGCGGATTACGACTATCAGCGCCACCTTGGAGGCGGGGTGTACCTATTCCTTCGCGGCATGGGGGCGGCCGAGGCCGACTTCGGCAACGGGGTGATCGCCCTTAAGCCAGATCAAGCGTTGGTGGACGCCATGGACGCCCTGTTTCACGGAGAAACCGCATGAGACCGGAACAGCTGTTTGACGCGTTGAATGAGTATGTGCTCGAGGGCTGGTTGCGACCACTGGATCTGGCTCTGGCGAGGTTGTTGCTGGAGCAGGAACCCCAGACTTCGGCACAGGTACTGTTGGCCGCTGTTTGGGCCAGCCACCAGTTGGGACGGGGTCATCTTTGTCTGGACATTGAGCAGTTGCTGAGTCTGCCTCAGCAGGTACTGGCGTTGCCTCCGGAAGGACGGAAACCGACCCAGCTGCCGCTGCCGTCGGCGCTGATGGCCCAGTGGTCGCCTCAGTCCTGGTTGCCGGCGCTGACTCAGGCCGCGGTGGTGTCGGTCGACGGTCGGGATCAGGATTGCAGCCGGCCACTGGTGCTGAGCCAGGGGCGACTCTATCTGCGTCGCTACTTCCGTTATGAATGTCAGGTTGCTCAGGGGCTGGCGGACCGGTTGACGCCACTGACGGTGGAGGCCGAGGCGCTGCGGTCTCAGCTGCAGTCGCTGTTTGCGCCGCTGAAATCGGAATCGGAGCAGCGGGGCGATGAGGTGCACTGGCAGAGTGTGGCGGCAGCGCTGGCGTGCCGCAGTCGCTTTACGGTGATCTCCGGCGGGCCGGGTACCGGCAAGACCACCACCGTGGTGCGCCTGCTGGCGGCGCTGCAACAGTTAGCCATGGACAGCGGCACCGCGCTGCGAATCAAGTTGGCGGCCCCGACGGGCAAAGCGGCGGCGCGGCTGTCGGAGTCATTGTCTGGTGCAATAAGTCAGTTGCCGCAAGCGGTGGCCGCAGCGATACCCACTCAGGTCAGTACCCTGCACAGGCTGCTGGGCTCGCGCCCGGACAGCCGTCAGTTTAAACACCATCAAGGCAACCCCCTGCACCTGGACCTGCTGGTGGTGGACGAAGCCTCGATGGTGGATCTGGAGATGATGGCGGCGCTGCTGGCGGCGTTGCCGCCCCAGGCCAGGCTGATTTTGTTGGGTGACAAAGACCAGCTGGCGTCGGTGGAAGCGGGCGCGGTGCTGGGGGATCTGTGCGAGCAGGCCGCTCAGCCGCGTTACTGGCCAGCCACCACCGATTATCTTTACAGCCACAGTGGTTATCAACTCCAAGATTGGCAGGGGCCGGGCACGGCACTGGAGCAACAGATTGCGTTGCTGAGAAAGAGTCATCGCTTCGATGCCGACAGTGGCATCGGCCATCTGGCCCAGGCGGTGAACGACGGCCAGCCAGATCGGGCCAATGCCCTCTGGCATCAAGGCTGGCGGGATCTGCTGCAGCGGCGCCTGACCGCTGCCGACGACAGCTACCTGGAACGGCTGTGCATCGACGGCGAAGGGGAGCCACAAGAGGCGCAGCGGCGCGCCATGGAGTCAGGCTGCAGCCCTCGGGGCTATGGCCATTACCTCGGTGAAATGCATCAAGGGCTAGCCAGCCTGGAGCCACTGGCAGCTCAATGCCAGTCGCCCTCGCAGTGGCAGGCGCTGTTTGCCCGACAAGAGCAATGGATCAAATCGCTGCTTAAGGCGTTTGGTCAGTTCCAGCTTCTGTGTGCGGTGCGTGACGGCGATTACGGCGTCAGCGGCCTCAACCAGCGCATCGCCTCAGCCCTGTGCCGGCGTGGCTTGATCAGTCAGGCCAGCGGTTGGTACGCCGGCCGACCGGTCATCCTGAGTCGTAATGACTACGGCCTTAAGCTGATGAACGGCGATGTGGGGCTGTGTCTGCCGGTGTGGGATGAGCAGGGACAACGACGGCTGAGAGTGGCGTTTCTGACCGCCGAGGGCGGGGTGAAAACCGTTATGCCGAGTCGCCTTTCCAGTGTCGAGACCGTGTACGCCATGACGGTGCACAAATCACAGGGGTCGGAGTTTGCTCACACCGCCATGGTGCTGCCGGCCAGCGACAGCCCCATCCTGACCCGGGAGTTGGTGTATACCGGCATTACCCGGGCCCGTCACTGGTTTACGCTGTTGACGCCGACACCGCGACTGTTTGTCGCCGCCATTGGCCGGCGCACGGTACGGGCGTCGGGACTGTCGCAGCGGCTGGCGTCGTTAACCTCCTTAGAGTGACGACACCCTGTCGGTGGTAAAGCGATCGGTGTCCTGTTGCAGGGCGTCGGATAACCGGTGCAGCTGCCGACATTGCCGGGCGACGGCATCCGCCACTTCCGCCACCCGCTGACCGGCGCTGTCTATTTGCGACAGTCCCTCGGTGAGTTCATCGGTGGCCTGGGATTGCTCCCGGCAGGCCTGGGCGATGGACGCCAGCTGGTCGACGGAGTGGTGGCAATGATCGACAATGCTGCCAAAGGCCGCTTCGGTGTGGCGGGCCACTTCGCTGCCCCAGTCCATCTTGTCCCGGTTGCCCTGCACCAGTTGCCGGGTTTTGGCGGCGGCGTCGGCACTGCGGGCCGCCAGGCTGCGGACCTCCTCCGCCACTACCGAGAAGCCCCGTCCGTGCTCACCGGCCCGAGCCGCTTCGATGGCGGCGTTGAGGGCGATGAGGTTGGTTTGTTCAGTAATGGCGGTGATCTCCTCCATGATGGTGGCAATCTGCTCGCCGCTGCTGCGAATGGCGGCCATGGCATTGAGCAGATCCTGCATCTGTTGGTTGCCCGCTTGTGCCTGAGTCAGGGCCACCTGGGCCTGGCCATTCATTTTTTCGCTGGAATCGGCCGTGACTCGTACCTGACCGTCGATCTGCTGCAGGGCGGCACTGATGGAGGAGATGGAGGCGAACTGCTCGGTGGCACTGTCTGACAGGGTGCGGGCATCGTTGTCCAGAGTCTGGCTGGTGGTGCCGATCTCGCGGCCGCTGCGCTGTACCGCCCCGACCAGCTCCCGCAGTTGCGCCTGCATCTCCTTCAGCGCCGTGCCGAGTCGATCCCGGGACGACAGACAGACGATGGTGCTGCTGAGATCGCCAGTGGCGATGGCATCGGCGGCGCGCGCCTGGCTGCGCTGGCTGTCGATCAGTTGATGCAGGTCCGTGGCCATCAACCCCAGCTCATCCTGACGTCGCAGCAACCGTGCCCAGGCGCTGGCATTCAGGTGACTCAACGCGATGTCACCGGCGGCCAGATCCCGCACCGCCATGGCCATGGTCTGCAGTCCGCCAGTGATCAGTCGAACCAGCCACAGCACCACAGCGGTGATCACCAGGATGGCCCCCAAGGCCACCGCCATTGCCGAGGAGGTCATGTCGTTTCGGCTCTGTTGGAAGACGGCATCGGTGGTGGCACTGACGATGTACCAGCCGGTTCGTGACTCCCGTTCCACCCATCCGAGGTAGTCGATACCGGCGTCGTCAAAGGCTTGCAGGCCGGGGTGTTGGCACAGGCTGGCCAGTGCCCGAGGCTGCTCCTGGACCTCAGCCAGCCTCGGGTGCGCCAGCGGTGCGCACCGGGACGACAGCACAAAGCTGTAGGCGTTGCTGTCTACGCTGCTGGCGTCGACATAGTCGCGATAGAAGTGTTGCAGCGACACACTGAGAAACAACAGATGCTGCTCCAGCGGCAGGGCAAAACTGACCAGCAGTTGGCCGTCAACCCGGCTGGGGCGGGGTTCGGAAATCACCAGTCGTTGCTGCTCGCGGGCCAGCTGAACGTAGTCCAGTGCGGCGTAACTCTGGCCGATCCGTCCCGGGTTGCTGGCGGCGATGGCGATCCCTTGTGGCGACAACAGGGCGATATTTCTCAGCTTGAAGCTGGTTTTGATGGTTTTTAGGTGTTCAGACAGGGCTGGGCGCTTTTCGGCATCGGTGAGGGCATCGAACAGGTAGGGGCTTTGAGCCAGTGATTGCAGCAGTTGCTGTTGCTGCAGCACCCAGTTGCTGATGTTGTTGCTGACCAGTTCACCTCGGGCGGTTATGGCGTTCTCCATCGCATGGTTGAGGTGTTCAACGCCGATCCTGGTAGTGACGAAACTGCTGAGGACAAACCCCAGGATCAGTACTGGCAGCAGCAGTAGGGCAAAGCGTTTCCCCAGAGATAATCGGTGTGGAGTCATGATGATGTCCTTTATCAGTAAAGCCACAAGTGTACGAATAGGTATAAACTTTTTAGTGATAATACCCTGAATGGCGGCACAAACCTGAATCTGGCGCAAACAATCGGTGAAAATCGCCCTGGTGGTACCGGCCTGTGACTGGGATCTGTTTTTTATTCTCAGGCTTCGGGGCGCGTCAGTGCTGAGGAACTAATCAATCAATACAAACTCTTACTAATTACCTTCGTCGTGGGGGCCTAAGCCGGTTGGCGGCACCGACGAGAGCTGATAATTTTCCATCTCTGAATTTTTCGAATGGGGGCCAGGGATGGCCGCCAGGAACGCACACATGATCAAAATCTCCGGCCTGTCCAAGCGCTACGCCATGGGCGACAGCACAGTGGACGCCTTAAATGACGTCAATCTCAGCATTGATGAGGGTGAATTTGTTGCCATCATGGGGCCGTCGGGCTCCGGTAAGTCCACTTTGATGAACCTGATTGGCTGCCTGGATCAACCCAGTGACGGCCATTACCTGCTGGCCGGTCAGCCTGTTGACCAGCAGGACGACGCCGTCTTGTCCCAAATACGTAATGAGCGCATCGGTTTTGTGTTTCAGAGCTTTCATCTGCTGCCACGCATGACGGCTCTGGACAACGTGATGTTGCCGCTGCGTTATCGACGCAGCGCCGGCGATGCCCGGGCAGATTTCGAGCGAGCCAGGCAGTTGCTGACCCGGGTCGGTCTGGGCGACCGGCTGAATCACCGCCCTAACCAGTTGTCCGGTGGTCAGCGTCAGCGCGTAGCCATTGCCCGGGCGTTGATCAATCAGCCGGCCATTTTGCTGGCTGACGAACCCACCGGTGCGCTGGACAGCCGCACTTCCGACGACATCCTGGCCCTGTTTAAAGAACTCAATGCCCAGGGCCAGACCGTGGTGCTGGTTACCCATGAAGAGGAGGTGGCCCGCCATGCCAGACGGATCGTATGGATGCGTGACGGTCGCATTGAGAAGCTGGAGGGCGGTGCCAATGATGCGGCTTAGTGGGTTGCTGCTGGTTCTCATGGTCTCTCCGGCGCCGCTGCTGGCCCAGGCCCAGTCGTTGCTGCTCACCGGCGAGGTCAGTTCCTCTCAGGCTCAGAGCCTGACGGTCCCCAGGGCCGGCCGGGCCTGGCGCTATCAGATTCAATGGATGGCGCCGGAGGGAGAGATGGTCCGCGCCGGTGATCCTGTGGTGGTGTTTGACAAGAGTGGCGTGTCGGGGCAGATCGATCAGTTTCAGGCGGCGCTGATTCGTGTGGATGCGGCGGTGCAGGCCAAGCAGGTGGAGCTGAAACAGCAGCGGTTACAGGCCGAGTTTGAGGTGACCGAGAAGCGATTGTTGAGGGAGAAGGCGCAGCTGGACGCCGAGGTTCCGGCGGACTTTCAAAGCCCCAAGGAGTATGCCGACAAGCAGTTTGAGCTGATGAAGGCCGGCGCCGAACTGGCGAAATCGAAACGGGCGCTGGCGGAGGTTGAGCGGGCGTCGTTGGAGGAGATGCGAAAGCTCACCATCGATCGGGATAAAGCGCAGCTGGAGCTCAGCAATGCCGAACAACTGATGACTAACCTCGAATTGACCGCTAACCACGATGGGCCGATGATCTACGCCCGTCAGCCTTGGGACGGAGCTAAGACCGAAGTTGGGGATACGGTCCAGGTCGGAACCCAGGTGGCAACCATTCCCGGCGTCGACGGCCTGCAGGTGCAGGCCTGGGCCAATGAGGTGGACATCGATCGGGTCAAGGTCGGTATGGACGCGCAACTGACTCTGGATGCCAGGCAGGATCGGCAATTGAGCGGAACCGTGACTAAGGTGGCTCTCAAAGCCGAGCGCCGCCATGGCTGGGGCGAAAGCAATTGGTTTTTGGTCAATGTGGCCCTGAACCAGGGCGAATCGGTAACGCTGGTGCCCGGAATGAGCGTACTGGTGGCGCTGGAGGTGAGCCAATGAGAGTTGGATTGATGGCCGCCATGCTGGTTCTGCTGTGTGCCTGTCAGCCTCAGCCGGTCACGGAGACGCCTGAGACGGCGACGGTGGAAACGCCGATTCAGGTCAGCGGTGAGCTGGTGTCGGTCGATTCGCTGGGGGTATCGCCTCCGCCGGTCCGTCGCCAATGGCAGTATCAGATTAAGTATCTGGCGCCGGAAGGAAAGCCCATTGCCAAAGGGGAGCTACTGGTGGTTCTGGACGCCTCGGATCTGGAGCAGAGGCTGCAACTGCGTCAGGCGGATCTGGATGAGGTGCAACAGGACATCGAAACCTCGACCCTTCGCAATGAGAAGCAACTGCAGGAGCTGAAGCTGCAACTGGCCGAAGCCAAGATGAATCAAGAGAAAGCCCTGAGAAAGTACCAGATACAGGACGACAGCGTGGCGGCGCTCGAGCGGAAGAAATACCGCCGTGATGCCGACATCGCCGAGGCCAGGGTGGCGCTGATCGAACAAAAGCTGGTGCTGGAGCGGCAGGGCGTGCGACAGCGACTGGCGATGTTGGAGGGGGACCGTCAGCGTTGGCAGGCCCAGGTGAATCAGCTGAGCGCCGACATTGGACGCATGACCATCGTCGCGCCAAGGGCCGGCATGGTGGTGGTTGGCACCTCCATGGAGGGGGCAAAGCTCAAGCCCGGTGCCTCGGTGTACGCCGGTGATGACATTGTGCGCTTGCCGGATCTGTCGAAGATGGCGGTGCAGTTGGCCATTCCCGAGGTCGAGGCCCGCCGGGTCAACAAGGGTCAAAAGGTGAAAATTAAACTCGACGCCAGCCCGGAGCGGCCGTTCTACGGTCAACTGACCGACATCAGCCCGGTATTCCGGCGCAAGAATCAGGAGGTGCCTGTGGTGGTGTTTGATGCCCTGGCGACCATCGATACCCCGGATCCTCAGTTGATGCGCCCGGGCATGACCGCCAAAGTGGAGATACTGCCGTGAGGAACGCCGCAATCATGATGTTGGCCCTGGGCCTGTTGGGTGGCTGTGGTCAACCGCAGCGGGACGCGGTGCTGACGGTGACCGTGACCCCGGGGCCGTTTGAACATCGAATCGATGCCCGCGGGCAGCTGGAGCCCGCCACGGCGGTGTCGGTATCGGTGCCGTCGTCGCTGCGTGGCCCGCAGAGCTTGTCCTGGGTGGCAGATAACTTCACCCCGGTAACACAAGGGCAGGTGGTGGCCAGGCTCGATGCCAGTCGTCAGCAGTTGGATGCCAGAATGGCTCAGTTTGAGATCGACAAGTTGGTGATCGACGGCCTGCTTCAACAGGGAAAAGACGGCAACTTGCTGGATGAGATCGATACTGGCCAGGTTGTGACCCGTCGGGAGCGAGAGTTGGCAGAGCGGTTCTTCAGTGACGATCCACGGGTCTATTCCCGCATCGAGGTGATCGACAACATGCGCAATAAGGGCTACCTGGATGCCAAACTGGGCTACCTGGAGTGGGACCTGGGTGAGCAGAGCCATCGTTCGGCGGCGGAGCAGCAGCTGATCGAGCTTAAGCAACGGGGTCATAAGGCCAAGGTGGACCGGGCTCAGGGCAACCTGAAAAAGATGGAGGTCGTGGCCCCTGCCGATGGACTGTTTGTACTCAGCAGCGGCTTCAGGGGCCGCCCGGTGGTCAGTGGTGATACCGTCTGGTCAGGAATGTCCATCGGCCAGATCCCGGACCTGTCGCGGATGGAAGCCAGAATGTATGTGCTGGAGTCCGAAGCCGCGGGCCTGGCGGTCGGGCAGTCGGTGAAGCTGTACCTGGATGCCTACCCGCAGCGGATGATTCAGGGCACCATCACCCAGGTGGATACTCTGGCCAAACCCAGGGAGGACAATTCACCGGTGAATTACTTTGGTTTTACCGTGGCGCTGGCTCACACCGATACCGAGGTGATGTTTCCCGGACGGGAGTTGACCGGTCAGGTTGAGGTGGAGCGCCAAAAGCAGGTGATCAGTGTGCCCAATCAATCGCTGTATCAGAAAGACGGTCGTCGCTGGGTGTATTTGCAGCAGGGAGACCGATTTGTCGAGCGCACGGTCACCACCGGAGCCCGCAGTGTCAACCGTACGGTCATTGTCGATGGGCTCGGTGACGGCGATGCCATCGCATTGGTGAAGCCCAGGGAGGTGCGCCAATGATGGGGTGGAGTGAAATTCGTCAGGCTCTGGGACAGATGGTGCACCACAAACTGCGTACCGGGTTAACCTTGCTGGGGATGATCTTTGGGGTCGGAGCCGTGATTGCCATGCTCAGTATTGGCGAAGGGGCGGAGCGGGAAGCGCTGTCGATGATCGAGTCGATGGGGCTGCGTAACGTTGTGGTGGAGAGCCGCCCCAGTGAAGGCGAGGCGCGCAAGTCGGTGCGCGAACACAGTGTTGGTCTGTCGCTGGGAGACGTCCACAGCGCCCTGGATACCCTGACCTTCATTGACGACTGGAGTGCGGAAAAGCAGGTCAGGGTGTTTACCCTGTTCAGCCGCCACGGCCGCAGCGATGCCCGGGTCAGTGGGGTGACACCCAGCCACTTCGGTCTGGCCAGTATGAACCTGGAAAACGGGCGCTTTTTTACCGAGGCGGAGGACCGTCATTATCGTCAGGTGGCGGTGCTGGGCCCCGAAGCCGCCCAGGGGCTGTTTCCCTCTGGTGAGGCCATCGGTCAGCGCATCAAGGTCAATCACCAGTGGTTCGAAGTGGTGGGCGTGCTGGCAGATAAGGGGCAGCAGAAGTCGAAAATCGAAGGGGTTAAACTGGGGGGCGAGCGCAATCAGGTGTTTATTCCCCTACATACCGCACTGAAAAAACTGGCGTTTAAGCCGCTTGATGATCAATTGGATGCAGTGAAGCTGCAACTGGGTCCCGGCATCGATGCGCCGTTGGCGGCGGCCAGCATCGATCATTTGTTGTCGCGTCGCCACGGCGGTGAGTTTGATTACCAGGTGGTGGTGCCGGCGGACTTGCTGGCGCAATACCAACAGACGCAACGGATCTTCAATATTGTGATGGCCTGCGTGGCGGGAATTTCGTTGTTGGTCGGTGGCATCGGCATTATGAACATCATGCTGGCCACGGTGATGGAGCGCACCACCGAGATTGGCCTGTTGCGAGCTTTGGGGGCCACCAAGGCCGACATCGCCCGTCAGTTTATCATCGAGTCGCTGGTGATTGCCGCTTCTGGCGGCCTGATCGGCATCGTCGCCGGCATGTTGTTGTCACTGGTGATCGGGGCGTACGCCGACTGGCAGGTGGCCTGGTCGGCCTATTCACTGTTGCTGTCGGTGGGGGTCTGCATGATCATCGGGGTATTGTTCGGTTGGTACCCGGCCAAAAAGGCCGCCGGACTGGATCCCATCGTGGCTCTGCAACGAGACTAAGCGACGCAAGCACAAGGAAAAGATGTCGATTTGATGATCCTGGCCAAGGTCGCTGGCGAGACAGTGGAATCGGTCTAAGCTAAGGGAATGCCCAAATGGATTTGGTGTTTCCCTATGAAGGATTGGTTCGACGCGTTTACGGTGCAGTCCAAGTTAACAATGCTGTATCTGCTGCCCTTGCTGGCGTTGCTGGCCTGGGTGCTGTTGGGGGCCTGGGGCCGCACCGAGGCTCTGGTGCGTCACTGGCAACTGCCGGAAACGGCGCAACTGCTGCAAGAGGGGATGACGCTGTCATCGTTACTGCAGCAGGAGCGACGCCAGTTCAGCGCGCTTCCCTCCGTCAATACTCCCATCGAAGTGATGACCATGGTCCTGAGGACCGACATGGCGATACGGGACTTCGACCTGGCTCAGCGACGTTGGCTGGGCGGCAATGAGGCGTTCTGGCCCAGCCATACCGCCCTCAATCAATCCCTGGCTCAGTTGCCAGTGATGCGCAGTGGCCATCAGCGTGGTGGGGTGTCGGATCAGCAATTGCGCGGATTGTACACTCAGATTCAAAGGCAGTTGCATGGCTTTTTGTCGCGATTGCTGGCCTCCGGGCCCGAGGCGGAGGGGGTGAACCGAGGTGGCGCCCTGATGGCGGCAGTGCGGGCGTCGGAGCGGCTGGCGCAGTTGCCGCTGGCGCCAGCACAGGCTCGGCACCTTCAGGCCGAGTTCAATCTCCATCTGGCTCAGTATCGCAGTCGTCTCAATCCGAAATCTGCCGGCTTGGGGGCGCGGGTGCCGCCGACAGGGCTGGCGCCACTGACCGCGGCGGATGCCGGAGACAGTGAGGCCCTGACTCAGCGTCAACAGCGCTTGGCGTGGCACGTGGCCATTGAGCATCAGTTAACCCGGGGCAGCCTGTTGGCGGCCTGGCAACGTAGCCTGACGAGCTGGGTGAGCTACCTGCTGGTGGCAGCCGGCTTGCTGATGGCGCTGGGCTATGGTTGCCGCAGTGTCGCCACTCAGCTGTATCGTCGAATCAGCGGGCTGTCCTTGGCCCTGAGGGCGGTCGATCAACAGAAAAATTACCAGGTTCGGTTGATGGCGGACAGCCCGGATGAATTAGGGACCATCAGCACCAGCCTCAATGGCGTGTTGACCGATGCGGACACCGCCCGCCGTGAATTGGCATTGGCCAAACGCCACCTGCAGGCGCAGCAGCGGGCAACCGAGGTGTTGGCGCGCTGCAACCCCAAGGTCACGCCGCTGCACGACCCGCTGTCGACCCTGTCCAGTTGATGAATGGTGCGGGCTATTTAGCCAGAGTGTTGCTGGACTTTACCGGACTTTACATTGCTTTACGCTACTGAGCCGATGGCTTCTTTACAATAGCCCCAGACACAGGTTGAGGGCAGGTAATGAAAAGAGTTGTAGTGGCAGTGTGCGCATTGTTGGTTCTGGGAGGCTGCAACAGCGATGGCAGCGCCGCGGGCAAACCCCGAAAAGACAAGCCGGAGCGGGTGGTGACGGTGAGCAGCACCCTGGTGTCGTCGCAATCCATTGCCGAGTCCATTGAACTGGTGGGCAGCCTGCAGGCCGAGCAGTCGGTGTTTGTTGCGGCCGAAGTGGCCGGGCGGATTGCCAACATCGCGGTGACGCCGAATCAGGCCGTGTCCGCCGGACAGGTGCTGCTAACCCTGGATGACAGCCTGTCGAAAGCCACCCTGGCTGAGGCTAGCGCCTACCTGGCCGATGAATCCCGAAAGCTGCAAGAGTACCAGCGTCTGGTGACCAACGCGGCCATTACTCAAACCGAAATCGATGGCCAGCAGGCCAGTGTCGACATTGCCCAGGCGCGACTGGCCGCGGCCAAAGCTCAGTTTGACTACCACAGCGTTAAGGCGCCGTTTGCCGGCACTCTGGGGCTGGTGGACGTTAATCTTGGCCAGAGGGTCGGCTCCGGCGACGCGCTGATCTCGCTGGATGACTTGTCCAGTATGCGATTGGATCTCAATGTGCCCGAGCATTTGCTGTCGCGGGTGTTTGTTGGCATGCCGGTAGAAGCCAGTGTGTCCGCCTGGCCGTCGCAGGCCTTTCGCGGCGAGGTGGTGGCCATCGACTCCAGGGTGCAGCAACGAAGCCTCAACCTGCGCATGCAGGTGCGGTTTGATAATCCGCAGCAGCTGTTGAAACCGGGCATGTTGGCGCAGGTGACATTGGCGTTCTCTCCCATGGAGCACCCGGTGATACCGGTGCAGGCGCTGGAGTACTCCGGAACCAAGCGTTATGTGTATCTGATTGACGACCAGCAACGGGTTCAACGCAGTGAGGTGCACCTGGGCACTCGGGTCGACAATCGAGTGTTGATTGAACAGGGCTTGGCCGTGGGCGACCGAATCGTGGTTCAGGGGCTGGTTAACATGAAAGATGGCATTCGGATCAAGGATCTGAGTTTGGCAACCGCCTCGGCAGGAGTGCACGCTGATGTGGCTCTCTGATACCGCGGTGAAACGGCCGGTGGTGGCCATGGTGCTCAGTGCGCTGTTGTGCGTGTTTGGCTTGGTGTCGGTGTCCAAGCTGGCGGTGCGCGAGATGCCGGACGTGGAAAATCCGGTGGTGACCATCATGACCAACTATGACGGCGCTTCGGCGTCGATCATGGAGAGTCAGGTGACCTCCAATCTGGAGGACCAACTGTCTGGGATCAGCGGGGTGAAAGAGATCACCTCGGTGACCCGTAACGGCATGTCTCGCATTACCATCGAGTTTGAGCTGGGCTGGAACTTGACCGAAGGGGTCAGTGACGTTCGTGATGCGGTCGCCCGGGCTCAGCGCTCGTTACCGGATGAGGCCGACGAGCCGGTGGTGTCCAAGGACAACGGCACCGGAGAACCCTCGGTGTACGTGAATCTGAGTTCGACCCTGATGGATCGAACCGAACTGACCGATTACGCCCAACGGGTGGTGGAGGACCGCCTCAATCTGGTCAGTGGCGTCAGTTCGGTGCAGTTGGCCGGCGGACTGTACAAGGTGATGTACGTCAAGCTGGATCCGATGCGGATGGCCGGTCGCCAGGTCACCAGCAGTGACATCGTGGCGGCACTGCGAGCAGAAAACCTGGAGAGTCCCGGTGGTGAAGTGCGCAACGACGCTCTGGTGATGCCGGTGCGTACTCAGAGGCTGTACGCCCAGTCCCGGGATTTTGAGTATCTGGAGGTCGGGCGCAGCGACGACGACAGTCCTATCTATCTGAAAGACGTTGCCGATGTGGCCATTGGCGCCGAGAACGAAAGTTCCAGCTACAAGAGCAACGGCATCGCCAATGTCAGTTTGGGGGTGGTGCCCCAGTCCGACGCCAATCCGTTGAAGGTGGCCCAGGATGTGCACCTGGAAGTGGAGCGGATGCAGGCATTTTTGCCGGATGAGACCCAGTTGCAGGTGGACTACGACTCCACGGTGTTCATCAGTGAGTCGATCTCCGAGGTGTACGCCACCTTGATGATCACCGGTGCCCTGGTGGTGTTGGTGCTGTATCTGTTTATTGGTCAGGCGCGGGCAACGCTGATTCCGGCGGTGACCGTTCCGGTGTCGTTGATCGCCGCCTTCATCGGTGCCTACGCCTTTGGCTATTCCATCAACCTGCTGACGCTGATGGCACTGATTCTGGCCATCGGTTTGGTGGTGGATGACGCCATTGTGGTGGTCGAGAACATCTACCACCACATTGAAAAGGGCACGCCGCCGCTATTGGCGGCGTACCGCGGCACCAAGGAGGTGGGTTTCGCAGTGCTGGCCACGACCCTGGTGTTGGTGATGGTGTTCCTGCCAATCTCCTTTATGGATGGAATGGTTGGGCTGTTGTTCACCGAATTCTCGATGATGCTGTCGTTGTCGGTGATCTTCTCGACGCTGATTGCTCTGACGCTGACGCCGGTACTGGGTTCCAGCTTGCTGCGCCCCAACCCCAAGCGCAATTCCGTGACCCGGGCGGTCGATGGCCTGTTTATGGCTTTGGAGCGGGGCTATCGACGATTGCTGGTCTACGGTCTGAAGTGGCGGTTGGCGGCTCCGATGGTGATTGTTGCCTGCGTGCTGGGCAGTGGCTGGTTGTTGCAACAGGTGCCGGCGCAACTGGCACCGCAAGAGGACCGGGGTGTGCTGTTTGCCTTTGTTAAGGGCGCCGAGGGCACCAGTTTCAATCGCATGTCCGCCAATATGGACCAGATTGAGCAGCGATTGCTGCCGCTACTGGGGCAGGGCGTGCTGAAGTCATTCAGTACCGAGACTCCGGCCTTTGGCGGGCGAACCAGTGATCAGATCGGGTTTGTGATCATGCAACTGGAAGATTGGCAGGATCGGGACATGAGTGCCCAGCAGGCGCTGGGACTGATCAGTCGAACCTTGAGTGATCTGCCCGATGTCATGGTGCGGCCGATGATGCCCGGTTTTCGCGGCCGTTCCAGTGAACCGGTGCAGTTTGTCCTTGGTGGCACCGACTATCAGGAGCTGTTTACCTGGGCCCAGCAACTGCAGCATCTGGCCGAGGACAGCCCATACATGAACGGCGTGGAGCTGGATTACGCCGAAACCACACCGGAGCTGGTGGTGGAGGTCGACAGGAAACGGGCGGCGGAACTGGGTATCTCGGTAGCCGAGGTCTCGGATACCCTGGAGATCATGCTCGGAGGCCGCAGTGAAACCACCTTCGTCGATCGCGGCGAGGAGTACGATGTGTACCTGCGCGGTGATGAAAATGCCTTTAACGCCAGCAGTGATCTCAGTCGTATCTACCTGCGAGCCGCAAACGGTGAACTGGTGACCCTGAATACCCTGGCGACCCTGACCGAAGTGGCGTCGGCTCAGCGGCTCGGCCATACCGATAAGCGCAAATCCATTGTCCTTAAGGCTAACCTCAGCGACGGCTATACCCTGGGCCAGGCGTTGGACTACCTGGATCAGCAGGCCATCGAGATGCTGCCCAAAGACATCTCCGTCGGTTACACCGGCGAGTCCAAGGACTTCAAGGAGAATCAGTCCAGTACCGCAATGGTGTTCGGCTTGGCGTTGTTGGTGGCCTACCTGGTTCTGGCGGCTCAGTTTGAGAGCTTCATCAATCCGCTGGTGGTGATGCTGACCGTGCCCATGGGGATTTTTGGTGGCCTGGCCGGGCTGTACCTCACCGGCCAGGGGCTGAATCTCTACAGCCAGATTGGCATGATCATGCTCATCGGTATGGTAACCAAAAACGGCATATTGATTGTGGAGTTTGCCAACCAGTTGCGGGATAGGGGCATGGCCTTTGAACAGGCAATCACCGACGCCGCCTGTCGCCGCCTGCGTCCCATCATGATGACCGCCCTGACCACCCTGGCCGGTGCCATCCCGCTGATCCTGTCTAGCGGCGCCGGAGCCGAGAGTCGCATTGCGGTGGGAACCGTGGTGTTCTTTGGCATGGCGTTCGCCTCGGTGGTCACCCTGATTGTGATACCGGCCATGTATCGGTTGATTGCCGCCTCAACCCGCTCACCGGGTCATGTGGCACAGCGTTTGGCGGCGCAGCATGCGGCGGAGCAGCCGGACTGACGACGTTTGACTGAGCAGAGATGATCAAGAGCGGCCTGGCCGCTCTTTTTTTATGTGCTCTGTGTGGCAGTTAGCGCTCTGAAGACTATTCTGTTTATTTTTAGCTATTTAGTTGTGATTAGGCGCAGATTGACCCGATAAATGTGGTACAAAATTAAACGGGGCACTCCCGGATTGTAGACGGAGTCACAGCGAACCTTGTGGTTAAGAAATAACCGTGCTATACGCGTAAATGCATCGGAAATTCCGACGTCTAAAAGTTAAAGAAACGATTTTTCTGAATCATTAGCGGTATCTAAACTGTATTTACGATTTATTGGAGCCATTACATGAAGACCGCCATTAAGAATTTTCTCAACCAGCAATCCTCCGGAGGCATCATTCTGATGCTGATGGTGGCGCTGGCCATGATCATGGCCAATTCACCACTGGATGTGGTGTACGACGCCTTTTTAAATACCCCGGTTCAGATTCGGGTCGGTGCCCTCGACCTGGATAAACCCATGTTGCTGTGGATCAACGATCTGTTGATGGCGTTTTTCTTCCTGTTGATCGGTCTGGAAGTGAAGCGGGAGTTGCTGCAAGGCACCCTGTCCAGCATCAGCCAGGCCGCCCTGCCGTCGGTTGCGGCCATCGGTGGCATGGTGGTTCCTGCTCTGGTGTTCCTGGCGTTTAACGCCAGCGATGCCACTGCCGCCAACGGCTGGGCCATTCCCGCTGCCACCGATATCGCCTTTGCCCTGGGGGTACTGGCCCTGCTCGGCAGTCGGGTTCCGGTGGCGCTGAAGGTCTTTTTGTTGGCGTTAGCGATCATCGATGACTTGCTGGCCATCATTATTATCGCCCTGTTCTACAGCGGTTCGCTGTCCACCATCAACCTGGTGATTGCCGCGCTGGCGGTGGTGGGCTTGGTGATTCTTAACCGCAGCGGTGTGCGTAGCCTGGTGCCTTACATGTTGGTCGGCACCATCTTGTGGATAGCGGTTTTGAAGTCCGGCGTGCATGCCACCCTGGCCGGTGTGGTGCTGGCATTCACCATTCCTCTGGGCAAGGATGAGGATGGCGACTGCCCCAGCGAGTTCCTGGAGCATAAGCTGCACCCCTGGAGCACCTTCATGATTCTGCCAATCTTCGCTTTTGCCAATGCCGGCGTCAGTTTTGACGGTTTGTCGATGAGCGATCTGGTGGCGCCGCTGCCGCTGGGCATTGCCCTGGGCCTGGTACTGGGTAAGCCGCTGGGGATCATGGGTTTCAGTTTTATCGCGGTTAAGCTTAAGCTGGCCAAGATGCCAGAGGGGATTGGTTGGACCCAGTTGTTCGGGGTGTCGCTGTTGTGTGGCATCGGTTTCACCATGGCGATGTTTGTGGCATCGCTGGCGTTTGAGGCGGGAGTAATGAATTACGGTGACCTGTCTCGCCTGGGGATCCTGTTGGGATCGGCACTGTCTGCCATTGGTGGCTACCTGGTGCTGAAGTCGACGGTTAAATAAGGAATAGTAATTATGAGAAAAGTAACAGCGGTATTGGCAGCGGTTTTGCTCAGTTCACCGGCCCTGGCCAACGACATTAACCTGGTTCAGTGCCAGGAGGATCCGCGCGGTGAAGTGTGCCTGAACTACCTGCAAGGCGCGGTTGATGGGGCGTTGGCACTGCAAAGTCTGCAAAAGACCGAAGCGTTGTCTACCAGCAGCATCAGTGATCGAGCCCTGAAGTATCGCAGTGGTAAGCGCTTTAAACAGGCCAACGACGCCATCTGTGAGCGCCAGTCTCCGCAGCGGGATCAGATGGTATTGGCGCTGGACGACCTGGCCAGTCAGGGATTGATCACCTCTCAGCAGGAGTTGTCCCAGGCACTGGCGGAACTGATGTCCTGCCGCGACAAATAGCACCATCGCGGGCAAAAAAACGCCGCTCTTCGAGCGGCGTTTTTGTTGGTCTGGGATCAGCTGCGGGTGCACTCCTCAACTAGGTATGCCAAGTGGCGGTAAGAGATGCCACTTTGGCGGGTCAGGCCCATTTCGCACATGCGGTTGGCGTAGTAACCCTCACTGATTTGTGACGGCAGTTTGGCCTTGAGGTGGCGCAGGGCACTTTTGTTGATCTCTGGCTTGTACAGGCCTTTTTCACCGGCAAAGCCGCAGCAATAGATGCCATCGGGACGGACGATTTCGTCGCTGTAGCGGCTGACGATGGTCTCCATTTTGGTGCCGGCGCCCATATGAGTGGCGGTACAGCCCACGTGCAGGGCAACGCTGGGCTTCTTTTTCACCGGAGGCAGCTTGTCCATGATGTGGTCATGGATAAAATCGACGGCATCCAGCAGGGTGAAGTCGATGTCGCTGTCTGCCAGGGTTCGCTTGGTGCAGGAGAGGGCATCGATGATCACCGGGTGGCGGCCGTTGTCGGTCATCTCCTTGAGGGCGGACAGCATCTCGGTGCGCTTGGCATCGGCGTTTTTATAGTCCCCTTTCGATTCCCACATCTGGCCGCAACACAGAGAGCGGGTGTTGTTGGGAATGATCACCTGATAACCGGCTCGCTCCAGCAGAATGGTCATGACATCCGGCAGGGTGGTACTGTCCGGATCTTCCGGCGTGGCGCCAAAGGTGCGCCCGCCACAGGCGGCAAAATAGACCACGGTGGGCTTATCACTGCCGTCTGCCGGGGTCGGTTTGGGTAGGTTGCTGCCGCGGGGAAAGCTGGGGTCCCAGTAGGGCACTTCCGAACTGACCTTACGGCCCAGGTCCATGATTTTGCCAGTGACGGTGCTGCCGGTCAGCTTGTGGATGCCGTGCAGCACCTCGAAGCCGGTGGACAGTACCTGGTTAACGGCGCCGAAATGCTTGGCCTGGAAATCCAGCACCTTCTGGGCGGTATTATCGATTTGCGGGCCACGCAGTGCTCTCACCAACATGCCCATGTTGTTGTCCACCGGACAGGCGATGGTACACAGTTGGCAAGCGGTACAGGTATCGATAACGTCATACTGGGCCTGGGCGCGCAGGGTCTCGGCGCCCTGATGATCGCCGCACTGCTCCAGGCGGTGAATCTCTCTCAGGGTAGTGATGCGGTGCCGAGGCGACATGTTCAGCTCCGAGGTGGGGCAGGTCTTTTCGCAGAAACCACATTCGATGCAGCGGTCAACCCAGTCGTCTACCACGGCGGCTTGTTTGATGGCCTTGACGTGGATCTCGGCATCGTCATTGAGGATGACGCCCGGGTTCAACAGTCCGCTTGGATCGAAGGCAGCCTTGAGCTTTTTCATCAGGTCGTAGGCGGCCACGCCCCACTCCATTTCGACAAAGGGCGCCACCGCTCGTCCGGTGCCGTGTTCGGCCTTCATGGAGCCGTCGTATTTATCGATCACCAGTTTGGCGACGTCCTGCATGAAGCGGTCGAACTGATCGATGTCTTCCTGTCGCTTGAAGTGTGGAGTGATGATGAAGTGGAAGTTGCCATCCAGAGCGTGGCCGTAGATCACCCCTTCCGGGTAGTTGTGCTTGTCGAACAGGTCACTGAGATCCGCGGCCGCAGCTGCCAGGTCTTCCACCTGGAATGCCACGTCTTCGATGATCACCGAGCTGCCTCTGGGGCGCTCGCCGCCGATGATGGGGAACAAACCGGAACGCATGGCCCAGTACTTACCGTAGACGTTGGGATCGGTACTGAACTCAATGGGACGCTCGGTATCGATGTGCTTAATGGCATCGATGGCCTGCTGGGTATAGGCGTTGAGGCTGTCCTGATCATTGGCGCGGCTCTCAATCAGCAAAATGGCGGCGCCTTCGGGCAGGTCCGACAGCCATTCCGGCATGCCCGGTTTGCCGGTGACGGCTTTGATGGACGCCCAGTCCAGTAATTCGGCGGCGGCCACCGCGTCGGTCTTCAGCGGAGGGATGGCCGAAGCGGCATCCACCATGTTGTAGAACACCGCCAGGGCGGAGGCTTTGAACCGGGCTTCCACTACGGTGTGGTAAGTCACCTCTTCGACGAAGGCAAAGGTGCCTTCGGAGCCGACGATCAGGTGGTTGATGATGTCGAAGGGGTCGCTGAAGTCGATCAAGGCATTGAGGCTATAACCGGTGGTGTTTTTGATGGAAAACTTGTGGCGAATGCGGTTGGCCAGTACCTCGTTGGCCTTGGTCTGCGCCGCCATCTCGGTCAGGGTTTGGATCAACTGGGGGCATTGCTTTAAAAAGGCGGCCTTTGAGGCCTCGTCGCCGGTATCCAAATAGGTGCCGTCGGCGAACATCAACTTAGCACTGGCGATGGTTTTGTAGCTGTTCTCGGTGGTGCCGCAGCACATGCCGGAGGCGTTGTTGGCAACGATGCCACCGACCATGCACGAGGTCAGGGTGGCGGGATCCGGGCCGATTTTCTTGTCAAAGGGCTTGAGCTGAGCGTTGGCATCGGCGCCAATGACCGCCGCGCCCAGGGTGACGGTATTGCGGTCGTCGCTGATGTGAATGTCACGAAAGCCATCGTAGCCCAGGCGCAACAGAATGCCTTCACCCACAGCCTGACCGGACAGGCTGGTTCCGGCGGCGCGGAAGGTGATCGGCGCCTGATGACGACGGGCTACCGCCAGGGTGTGCTCAACATCCTGAATGCGGTTGGCGGTGACCACCAACTGCGGCACGATGCGAAAATAACTGCCGTCGGTAGACCAGGCAAATCGGCGTACCGGATCGTCGGTGACCGCTTTCTCCCCCAGTTGTCGCTGAAGTTCATGCTTGATGGTTTGATAGTCGATGCTCATTGCTTAGCCTCCGATGACCGACCCTGAACGGGCCGTGTCGGTTGTTATTCCCAGCGTGTAAGACTTGGTTTTTAAGCTTAGTCGCTTATTTTCAAAGCCAATACATTGTGCAGTCCTAATGGATAACAAAGGCTTAATTCGCTTTGAAAAAGTGACTCAAGTCGCTGTTTTTTTATTCGGAGTGTGCTGGGTGGCGGCCGGCGGCAATCGGCATGGATGGATTCTGGTTAGATGGGCCGAATGTTGACCTTAATGTCCTGTGGTGCGGCGTAGTAGGGCGCCGAAGTGATGAACAGGCTGATGCCGGTTTCGGCGTAGTCGCCAGCGTTGTCCCGGTTGACTCCGCCGGCGACCGACAGGGTACTGGTGCTGCAGGATTGGCGTCGCAACCGCTGCGCCTGGCGCACCTCATCAAGGCTGAACTTGTCCAGCTGAATGATGTCCGGGTTGGCTGGCAGCAGTGTGGTGAGATCC
The DNA here is from genome assembly GCF_000425405.1 of Ferrimonas kyonanensis DSM 18153. Taxonomy (GTDB): domain Bacteria; phylum Pseudomonadota; class Gammaproteobacteria; order Enterobacterales; family Shewanellaceae; genus Ferrimonas; species Ferrimonas kyonanensis. Next base: position 237,712 of record NZ_AUDJ01000002.1, read on the forward strand.
TCCAGGTCGTCCGCTTCCACGGCAATCTTGTTTTCCGGCGCCTGGCGCTTCAGTTGTGCCACCATGTCGCTGGCGTTAACGCCCTCTGCCAGCAGGTTGCGGTGATTGGTAAACACCAGCACCGACTCACTCAGGCCGGCGCGATGAATGTGGCCGCCCCCGGCCAGTACCGCCGCCGTGGCCAGCTTGCGCGTGCCAGGAATGCTCTTGCGGGTGCAGGCCACCACCGCCTGTGGGTTACACCGCTGCACTGCCGCCACCATATCGGCGGTGTATTGCGCAACGCCGCAACTCCACTCCAGCACCACCTGCACCGACTTCCAGCCAAGGTGCAGTCGGTCGGCCGGGCCCTGGACCTCGATCAGTGTTGCCATGGCGTCGACGTCGTCGCCGTCATCGGCAAGGGCTTTGGGTCGCAACCCCAGCTTGGTGAGCATCGCCACGGCCACATCGATTCCGGCCACTCGGCCCGGGCATTTTCGAGTGAAACTCATTGTGGCCGGCTGTCGGCTCAGGTTCAGGGTGCGGCTGGTGAGGTCGCCTCTGGGGGCGTCTTCGAGCAACAGGGCGTCTAGCTCCTGATCGGAAAAGTAGATCATTATCGGACTCCGGGCGGAATGGGACGTCGTCCCCCCTAGGGAAACGGCGGTGGACTTGAGAGCGGATGCCAGCGTCGGCATTTGTCGAGCTGGCATGGAATAAGTCCACTTTTGTCAAAGTGTTAGTTGTGAAATTTTAGGTGGCTGGCGGTCACGTCGCAACGGCGTGGATCTCACTTTAGTGCACTGGAGGAGTTACTGAACTGGCCAGTTCAGCATCACGACACTGGCATTGCCCTGCAGTTCAGTGGCGTCCGACCAAGGAGCGTGGCCGGCCAGGGCGTTGCCCACCACTCTTAGCCATTCACCATGGGTGACCACAGCCACACTGGCGTCAGGGTGGCACTGATGCAGTGATGCAAGGGTTGTCATCGCGCGCCTGGAAAGGCTGTCTGCCGGTTCAAACCCGGGAACATCGACGCTGTTTTGCTGAAACCGCAGCGTCATTGCCTGCCACAGTTCCGGCCGCTCATCCCGGCGGCGGCCCTCAAGGTCGCCAAAGTTGCGTTCGCTCAGGCCTGGATGGGTGAGCAGCGGCAGTCGCTGATACTGATTGATGATCTCGGCGGTGCGCCGTGCTCGAAGCAGCGGACTGGCGTACAGGGCATCGAATCGCTGTTGACGTAGGTCCTGGGCCAGAGAGTGCGCCTGGGCCAGGCCGGTCTCGGTGAGGGGGCTGTCCTGACTACCCTGAAGCCGACCTTGTCGGTTCCACTGGGTTTCGCCATGGCGAATAAGAAAAAATTGGGTCACGATGAGTTGGCGTTGACGTAAGGGGGCGCCAGTATATCAACAGCTCAAAGCGGTTGTCGAAACCCTCCGATGCCGTGGGGGGGTCATTTTGAATTTTGGCTCGACATGGATGCCGAGGCACTGGCGCCGTTTTTCTGGTCGATGTACTGCTGAAATTGTTTCATGTAACGGGTGGTGGTGTAGCGAAACAACAGTGGAAAGAAAAATCCCACTATCTTCATGATGCCGTTGAAGCGGAACTCACTGATCAGCACCCATCGGGTGGTGTGCTCATCGAGGTGAACGAAGTGACTCTCTTTCTGGTTCCAGATGTTATAGATCTGGTAGGTGGCAACGAATTTCTTTGGTGGATGATTGTCGACGATGGTTTTTAATACTAGAAACTGACACAGGCCCAGTTGATACTCCATAAAGCAGGTGGCGCCCTGCTCGCCGGGGATACCGATGAGTGGCGTGACCTCGTGCAACTCCGGCTGCCAGTGAGTTAGGCTCTGATGATCGCTAAACAGTCGACACACGGTTTGGATGTCCGCATTCAGTGTCACAGTATGCTGATACTTCATCATCTAAGGGGCTCCCCATCAAGCATTGGCATCTGGTGCTCATGCCATACTCCAACGCCCAAGCATAGATTAATCCTAGTTTGAAGCCGGGTCTTCGGCCACTGATACCGCGACGTTCAGGCGCAGCCTGTTATCGGTGTCGAATGCCGATTTTGCCCACAACCATTGAATTTCTTACTAGAATTTCAATAGTTGCCGCTCACGAGACGGGGAGTGAGCGGCGGGAGGGTAACCGGGAGAAGGGATGGGCAGCAAAGGTTCGGCCAGCGATTTTCAAAATCCCTCCGCCGTTGGTGGCGTTCTGTTGCTGGTGATGGTGGCCTTGGCAATGCTGTTGGCTAATTCGCCCCTGAGTCATTGGTATCATGCCTTTCTGGGAACGCCCGTATCGGTGCAGGTGGGGGAGTTCAAACTGCACAAACCGATGCTGCTGTGGATTAATGATCTGTTGATGGCGTTCTTTTTCAGCCTGGTGGGGTTGGAGGTAAAACGGGCGCTGCTGCAAGGAACCTTGTCTAAGGGACGCCGGGCGGTGCTGCCGGTGATCGCGGCCATCGGCGGCATGGTGGTACCGGCGCTGGTGTTTCTGGCCTTCAATGCCCACAACCCCCTGGCGGCGACCGGGTGGGCGATTCCGTCGGTAACCGACATCGCCTTTGCTCTGGGGGTGTTGACCCTGCTGGGCAGTCGGGTGCCGCTGCAACTGCGAGTGTTCTTGTTGGCTCTGGCGATCATTGACGACTTGCTGGCGATAGTGATCATTGCCCTGTTCTACAGTGAGCCCTTGTCCGCCGTCAACCTGGCGCTGGCGCTGTTTGCTTTTCTGTCGCTGCTGGCCCTAAACCGTTGTGGCGTCATGAAGTTAGTGCCCTATATGCTGCTGGGCATGGTGCTGTGGGTGGCGGTACTCAACTCTGGCGTTCATGCCACGCTGGCCGGGGTGGTATTGGCCTTTACCATTCCCCTGGGCACTGACAGTCACGGCGTGTCGCCGAGCCAGTTCCTGGAGCGGGAACTGCATAACTGGAGCACCTATCTGATTTTGCCGATCTTCGCCTTTGCCAATGGCGGCGTGGACTTTACCCACCTGTCGTTGTCCCAGGTGTTCAGTCCGTTGACGCTGGGGATCGCATTGGGGTTATGCCTGGGTAAACCTGTGGGGGTGTTGAGCTTCTGCGCGGTGGCAGTAAGGTTGGGTCTGGCGACCCTTCCCAAGGGGGTGGGCTGGCTGCCTCTGACCGGGGTGGCGATGCTGTGTGGCATCGGCTTTACCATGGCGATGTTTTTTGCGTCGCTGGCGTTTGAGGTGGGGGCTTTAAACTACAGCGAGATCTCCCGCATTGGCATCCTGCTGGGATCGGCCATCTCGGCCGTGGGGGGCTACCTGCTGCTGCGCTGGGCCTATCGGCCATCCGCCAAAACCAGGCAAGCAACAAAAAGGGCGCAGTCCGCTGACTGCGCCAATAAAGGGAGTGGAAGAAAAAGTGGTGAGCCTGGGCCTTAGAAGCGATAGTCGAATGAGACGTACAGCTGCTGGGTATCGTCCAGGGCAAAGGTGCCGTTGACGCTGCTGCCCATCTCTTCGTAATCCTGATCCAGGTAGCGATAGCCGATTTCGCTGCTCCAGTGCTGGGTGAAGCGGTACTCGGCGCCGACTTGCCCTCCCCAGACGAAGTTGGTGTGGGCATTGCCCGCCAGTTTGTTGTCCGCCAGACCGGCGGAGACCCCGGCAAACAGATTCATCTTGTCTGAGGCGCCGACCGGAATCAGGTAATCGTAAGAGGCCAGAAACAGGTTCTGTTCCTGCTTGAAACGCTCATCGCCGACATTGAACTTGTCTTCTTTGTAGCTGTAACTGCCACTGATGCGATGGTGATCGTTAACAATCATGCCGCCACGGAACTGCCAGGTGACGTCATCGCTGTCTTTGCTGGTGTCACCGGAAATGCTGTCTTGCTGCCAGCCGGCGCCGGCGCCGACGAACCAGTCGATGTCGGCAGCCATGGCCGGGGTGGACAGCAGAGCGGCGGTAACCAGGGACAGGGTGAGTGTTTTCATCGTCATTCTCCAACATTGGAATAGGTTGTTGGCAGTAACAATACGCCTTCCAGCTTAACCGATTCTGAACTGCCGGCCTTGGCAGCTGAACCTAAACTTAATTCAGTTTCAACTGGTGCTTTATTGAATTTATATGTTTTATTTTCAATGGCTTATGTTGGTGTTCGGACTGTTTCAAACAATGAGAAACTGGCTTGCAGATATCGCGAAAATCGGCCGTCGAGGCGGTGGTCCACTGTTACAGAAAGGAAGGTAATGGGGCGGGAGCCCCACCCCTTCAGTGGTGCCGGTTGACCCGAGACAGGGCTTGATACAGCGGGTGCAGACGCGGGTACAACTTCAGATAGACCTGCTGATACAGGGATTGGTAGCGCTGATGGTGCAGGCGGTCTGGCTCGAAGCGCTGACCGACGCGAACCATGCCTTGCTGGGCCTGATTCAGGTTCGGGTACCAGTTGAGGTAGCGGGCCGCACACAGTGCCGCTCCCAACCCAGAGGTTTCGGTGGTGTGAACCCGCTCCACCGGCAGTCCGAACAGATCGGCGGTCAGTTGCAAAATGGCATCGCTTTGAGCACCGCCGCCGGAGACCCTCAGCAAACAGGTGGATTGACCAGAGCGCCGTTGAATTCGCTCCAGCCCCTCTTTCAAGCCATAGCCCAGCCCCTCGATCATTGCCCGATACAGGTGGGCGCGGGTGTGCTGGTCGCCAAAGCCGATGATGGCGCCACGGGCTTCCGGGCCGGGTTGGCGTACGCCGGCGCCCCAATAGGGTTGCAGTATCAGACCATCACTGCCGGGCTCGACGGCCGTGATAAGATCGTCCAGCAGGGCTTCGGCAACGGTATTTTGCTGCTCGGCTAACAACTGCTCCAACTGGCCAAACTGCTCTTTGAACCAGCTGACCATCCAGAATCCCCGGAACAGCATCACTTCCAGCAGATACTGGTCCGCCACCGCCGCCGGATAGGCCGGCATCAGCGAGGTCACTTCGCGGTAGTGGTGGCTGGCGACATTGACCGTGGCGGTGGTGCCAAAGCTCAGGCACGCGACGCCCTCCTGGTGGCCTCCACTGCCAAGGATCTCGCAGGCTTTATCGCCTCCTGCGGCGATCACCGGCAGATCATTGGGCAGGCCGGTTTGCAGGGCGACGTCGTTGCTGATCTTCCCCAGTGACTGTCCAGGCGCCACCAGCTCGGGCATCTGTTCCGAGGTCAGGCTCAGTGCCCGCCAGCGCCAGCTCAGAGGAGAGGCCCAGCGCTGCCGTTTGTAATCAAATGGCAGGTAACCCACCTGACCGGCAATGCTGTCCCGATAGTGGCCGGTCAGTCGGTAACTGAGATAGCCGCCGATCTGCACCACCTTGTGGCATTGTTGCCACAACTCCGGTTCATAACGTGCCAGCATGTTACTGAAGGCCCGTTGCCGAAACCCTTGTATGGCTTTGCCGATGATCGGCAGCCAGGTCAAGGGCCGCTGGTGCCAGGGTAGGGGAGGCAGATCCAGGCACTGGCGCTGATCCGTCCACAACACCGCCGGTCGCAGCGGCCGGCCCTGCTTGTTCAGGAACACCAGTGAGGTGCGCTGAGCGGTTACCGTCATGGCTTTGATCCCGCTGAGCCTGGCCCCCTGCTGCTTGAGAAGGTCAATGGCGTCCAGCAGCGCCTGCCAATAGTGTTCGGCGTCCATTTCTGCGGCGCCGGCCTGCGGGGTATGGTAGGCCGGTGAAAAGTGAATCTGGGCTTTGTGCAACACCTGGCCCTGGCGATCAAACAACAGGGCCCGCAGACTCTGGGTGCCGTTGTCGATGGCGAGTATGCTGTCGCTCATGATGCCGGGCTCCGGAATGGCTGCGGACTGTAGAACGAGTGCCAGATCGACCAGAAGCGCTGCCATTGGGAGTGGCAGTGTTGCTCACTCCAGCCCAGGTGGTGCTGACACAGCTCCAGAATCGGCTCTTGATAGCGCAGCAGCTCCTGGCCCAGAGTCAACCCCAGCCGGGTACGCCTCAGGAGCAGGTCATCCAGGTGGCGTATTCCCTGCTGCTCGGCGGCATGGGCCAGTTGTGACCAGGTATAGGTGGAGTTGCCGATGGGCCAGTCACGCTGAACCGGCGCGGATACCGGCGGCAACTCGGCGCGGCGCAGGGGCCGTTGCAGCTGAGTGGCGGTGTGGCTGAGTATCTCCTGGGCGGTATCGAGGAAGGTGGTCAGTTTGCCGCCGGTCAGGTTGACCAGGCCGGCTTCGCTCCAGACCAGGTGTTCGCGACTGGCGTCCGAGGGGGCGTTGTGATTGTCCTTGGGGACGATCACCGGCCGTACTCCAGACCAGCTGCTGATGATGTCCTGCTGCCTGGCCTTGGGGTCCAGAGTCAGCATCGCCCGCCACAGGTAGTCGAACTCCTCTTCGGTCATGGCGATGTCGCGTCGAAGTGCCGCGGTGTGGTCAAGATCCGTGGTGCCCAGTACCGAGCACCCCAGCCAGGGGTAGAGGTAGACCGGGCGGCGGTCATCCGGGTGTTCCAACGTCAGCGCCGCTGGAGCCGGGTAGCGCCAGGCCGGCAGCACCAGATGGCTGCCCCTTAGCGGTCGAATCACCTGGTCGTCCGGCAGAGCGGTGAGCTCAGAGCACCAGGCGCCGGCACAGTTGACCACCACCCCGGCGGTGATCGGGTGTGGCTGGCCATCGAGGCTGATGCGCACGCCGCTGACGCCGTCGTGGTTGTGAGTCAGGGTCTCCACGGGGGTGTAGTGACATAGATCCAGCCCTTTCTCCACTGCCGCTTCAAGCAGCCAGGTGATCAAGGCACAGTCATCACTGATGGCATCGAAGTAACGGCTGGCACCGAGGCTATTGTCGAGCTGGTAGTGGGGAGTGGCGTGGATCAACTGCTCGGCGGTCAGTCTGCCTGGCTGACAGCCTTTGGCAAACTGGCGATAGGCTTTTAAGGCGATTTGCATCTGCCAGGGTTTGGGTTTGCCCTGGGGTTGATGCAGGAACCAGAATGGCAAGGGTTGCACCAACGTCGGATGGTGGGCCATTAATTGATCCCGTGCCTGGGCCGCTTGCCGAGTCAGGCGCCAGTCCCCTTTGGCCAGGTAACGCAGGCCGCCATGAATCATCTTGGAGGAGCGGCTGGAGGTGCCACTGGAGAAGTCGCCAGCTTCCAGCAGCAGGGTGGAGAACCCGTTCAGGCAAGCCAGCCAGGCGACGGCTGCCCCATTGATGCCACCGCCGACAATCACCACGTCGTAGCCGGTTTTGCCGGCGGCCAGGGCGCGTTGACTGGATTGAATTCGCTGGGCCAGATTGCTCATAGGCGCTCCATCAGGGTACCGGGATTCATGATGCCTTTGGGGTCGTAGCGATCGAACACCGCCTGAATGCCGGCCTGGGTCAGGGGATCTTTTTCATGATGCAGGTAGGGGCTGTGATCCTTGCCGACGCCGTGTTGATGACTGATGGTACCGCCGCCTTTGACCACCGCGGTGCTGGCGGCGGCTTTGAGTTTCTGCCAGGTGGCCAGGCTGGCCTCGAAGTCGGCCTGCGCCGGGAACACATAGGTGGTGTAGAGGCTGCAGCCTTGTTTATAGACGTGACTGAGGTGGGTATAGCACAGCAATGGCGTGTCGCCGGCGGCCTGTTTCAAGGCCGCTTCCATCTGTTCCTGCAGGGCTTGCACCTTGTCCCAGTTGGCCGCGGTTTCAAAGGTGTCCACCAGATATCCGTGCTGCCACAAGCTCTGACGCAGGTAGGGGGCGGAGTAGCGATTCTGGCGCCAATGCTCTCCCAGCCCCTTGAGAGCCAGCTTACCCTGATGGCGCCGGGCAATGGCTTTGATGGCGCGACGCGACTGGCGAACCTGTCGACGGCTGCCACTGACGCCCCAGGTCATCATCGCTGGTTCATCCCCCAGCCCCAGCAGCCGGAACAGCCGCTGCAGTCGTCCCAGTTTGGGCTGAGGCAGGGCCAGCTGCAATTGGGTGTTGGTTTCCGTGGGGTGACTCAGGCGCATCATGCTGGCGCTGACGTTGTTCTGGGCAATTTCGCGAATGGCCGCCAGCCCCGCCTGCCAACTGGGGAAGAAGCTGACGTAAAATTGTTCTTGTTCTGGCAGTGGCTGGACTCGCACCTCCGCTTCGGACAGGATGCCCAACCGCCCCTCGGAGCCCAGAATCATCTCTCGCCAGTCCGGGCCGGCAGAGCTGGCGGGGAAGCTGGGGAGGGACAGGGGCCCTTGCGGGGTATGAACCACACCACTGGAAAACAACTGCTCGATGCGTCCATAGCGCAGAGATTGCTGGCCGGAACTGCGACTGGCAATCCAGCCGCCGAGGGTGGACCATTCAAACGACTGAGGGAAGTGGCCCAGGGTATAGCCGCGGGCATTGAGTTGGGCCTCGAGATCCGGACCTCGAACTCCCGCCTCGAACCAGGCCAGCTGACTGGTGGTATCCAGAGACAGCAACCGGTTCATCCGCTCCATGGAGACGGTAATGACGGCCTGCTCACCGGCACAGGGGTTGATGTGGCCAACGACGCTGGTACCGCCGCCGTAGGGGATCAGCGTGGCGTTGTGTTTGCCGGCGAAGGCCAGCAGTTGTTCCAGATGATCGCGGTTTTGTGGAAAGGCGACCGCATCAGGGGCAACGCCGACATCGCCGGCTTTGAAGGCCAGCCAATCCGGTAAACTCTGGCCCCTGGCATAGCGAACCCGGGTTTCGGCATCGATCTGGTACAGCTCGTGCTCCGGTAACCGCGAGGGGGGCAGGCGGGCGGCGGTTTGCGCCAGCGTGGCTTGTGGCAGCGGGGTGGCGCTGCCGAGCAGCTGGGTCAGTACCTGGTGCGCGATGGCGGGCAGGGGCTTCTGTTTTTGGGCGTCGCCCCAACCATTCCAAACCTTTTCCATGTTAATTCTCGTCCGTGTTGTTAATTTTTTGTTTATAACTCTATGAGATAACGGATTTTTGATATTTATACAAGTGTTTGAAAAATAGAAGTGCGCTTCGGGGTGTCAAGGTGGCGGCCCTGGAACGGGTCGACAGGCAGATACGGGCGACAAAAAACAGCCGGTGGACCAGCCACCGGCCTAAATGCGGTCGTTGCCCGCGCTTCCGAACGGAGTGGCTGCGCCGGCAGGGAATTACGCCGAAACAGGGAAGAAACAGGCAACAGCAGACACTCTAGCAAGCTGACCCGTGCCTGGAATCATCAAAATTGCGGATTTATTCCCCGCCGTCATGCTCGGCTTGGGTTGTGCGCCCCCGGCAGCAGGCGGTGAAAAATGCGTCGTACCTGAGCCGGGCCCCTTGTCTAATTTCCAGTTCGTGGTACTTTCTGCTCATCGTACATTGTAGGAAGCTCTAATCATGCCAAAGGCAAGTGAAATCAAAAAATCCGCCGCGATTGAACACAATGGTAAGGTGTACCTGGTTAAGGACATCAGTAAGTTGACCCCAAGTGGTCGGGCGGGCGCCAGCCTGTATCGCATGCGGATGTACGATGTGGTCAGCGGTGCCAAGGCGGATGAGAGCTTTAAAGCGGATGAGATGATCACCCTGGCGGATCTGACTCGTCATGACGCGTCGTTCTCTTACATCGATGGCGATGAATACGTGTTTATGGATGACGTCGACTACACCCCGTACAACTTCAACAAGGACGCCATCGTCGAAGAGTTGCCGTTCATCACCGAAGACACCAAGGGGATTCAGGTGCTGGCGGTAGACGGGGTGCCGGTGGCCATTGAACTGCCGAGCCACGTGGACCTGGTGATTGTGGAGACCGATCCCTCCATCAAGGGCGCGTCTGCCAGTGCCCGGACTAAACCGGCGATTCTGTCCACCGGCCTGACGGTACAGGTACCGGAATACATCGCCAGCGGTGAAAAGATTCGAGTCAACACCGCCGAGTCCAAGTTTATGAGCCGCGCCGACAACAAGTAACCTTGGCGGCAGCGCACCGAAAAGGCCAGTCCTGACCAGGACTGGCCTTTTTGTTTTTGATATGAGCGAGGCTCACTGGCCCGGTGGTGGGCTGATTCGGTACAGGTACTGCTCTGCCAGTTGTGGCAATCGGGCCAGGATTTGAGGTTTCAGGGCGATGTCGCTGCTCTGCAATTGAGTGGCCAGCGCCGAGGGCGAGAACTGGGCCAGTGCTGGTTGGCTGACTGGGGCAAAACTCAGGTGCCAGGGCTCGGGCTGGACGCCACCAAGATCCTGGCGATAGGGAAAAAAGAAGCCAAACTGACTGGCTTGCTCGCACAGCCAACGGTGCATCGGCGCGTTGGGGCCGTCATCCTGGTACTCCCAGGGTTCCAGCTTCAGATCATGACCATCGATGGCATTGGCATCGAACAGATCCAGATCCGTTCCCCAGTGATGGCGGGAGGCGCCGGGCAAGGCCGACCAGACTAAAATGGCGTTCAGGCACTCATCATCGCTGAGGTCGGCGACGCACAGGGGCTGGTTGACGCTGTCCAGCAGCGGTCGCTGGCCTCGGGCTTTGCCGTTGAAGATCGCCAGTTGGCGCTCGAAACTGCGCCAGCCTGAGGCGATCTGAACGTCGAAGCCAGCGCCGTGAGCGGCTTCTTGCAACTGGCGCAGGGCGATGGCGGTGCGACTCTCCACACGCTGGCCATCCAGAGCCACCAGGTGGCCCTGGTCCAGCCCGAGCAGTTGCGATTGGCTCAACACAGTAGCCGCTCCATGATTTCCTCGTAGCACAAGGCCAGCTGCTCCAGATCTTCGATACTGACACACTCATTGACCTTGTGGATGGTGGCATTAAGCGGGCCCAGCTCGATGACTTGCGCGCCGGTGGGAGCGATAAAACGGCCGTCGGAGGTGCCGCCACTGGTCTGTGGATCGGTGGGACGTCCGGTGACCGCCTGGATGGCGTCGCAGGTGGCACTGAGCAACTCGCCGTCCTCGGTTAGGAAGGGCGAGCCGTTGTGAACCCAGTCGATGCGGTAATCCAGGCCGTATTTGTCAAACAGGTTGTGCACCCGATCTTTCAGGTCCGCCGCGTGGGTCTCGGTGCAGTAGCGGAAATTAAACTGCACATGCAGTTCGCCGGGGACCACATTGGGGGCACCGGTGCCGGCATGGATGTTGGCGATCTGAAAACTGGTGGGCGGGAAAAAGTCGTTGCCGTTGTCCCACTTCATGGCACTGAGTTCGGCCAACGCCGGCGCCGCCCGATGAATGGGGTTGTCAGCCAGGTGCGGGTAGGCGACGTGGCCTTGCACTCCCTGCACCCACAGATCGCCGGTGAGACTGCCGCGACGACCGTTTTTGATGACGTCACCGAGTCGGGCGCTGCTGGAGGGTTCACCGACGATGCACCAGGTGATCTTTTCCTGGCGGGCTTCGAGGGTATCGATCACCCGGGTGGTTCCGTTGATAAACGGTCCCTCTTCGTCGGAGGTGATCAGGTAGGCGATGCTGCCTCGATGCTGCGGATGCTTGCGGACAAAGCGCTTGGTGGCTACCAGCATGGCGGCCAGGCTGCCTTTCATGTCGGCGGCACCGCGACCGTGCAGCACACCGTCTATGATGGTGGGCTCAAACGGTGGCGTATGCCAGTCACTGAGCTTACCCGCAGGTACCACGTCGGTATGGCCGGCGAAGCAGAACAGCGGGCCCTCGTTGCCTTTGCGGGCCCACAGATTGGTGGTGTCTTCAAACACCATGGATTCAATCTCAAAGCCAAGGTCGGCCAGGTACCCGGCCATCATCGGCTGACAGCCGGCATCTTCGGGAGTGACCGATTCACGGCCAATCAGATCCATGGCCAGGGTCAATACCTCGGAGCGGGCATCAGTCATGGTTGGCCACCAGCGCGTCGTACTCGGCGGCCTTAAAGCCGACGGTCACAGTCTGGCCACTGACCAGTACCGGTCGCTTCACCAGGGTGGGATTGGCCAGCATCAGTGTCACCGCCTTGGCCTGCGTCATGTCGGCCTTATCGTCGGCACTCAGTTGACGCCAACTGGTGGAGCGGGTGTTGAGCAACTGTGTCCATTCCACCTTGTCCAGCCATTGTTCGAGCGTTTCCGCGCTCAGACCCTGCTCTCGAAAGTCATGGAAGTCGAATGAGGTGTTGTGGGACTCGAGGTGCTTACGGGCTTTTTTTACGGTGTCGCAGTTTTTTATGCCAAACAGGATCATCCATGGCTCTCCGATACAGATAGGGTCGATCATTGTGACATCGGCCACATAGGGGAGCAAGCCGAAGTTGTTATGCTAGTTAACGAGTAACCACGATGGCCTGAACCCGGCTGAACCGACGCCTGAACCGCCATCGCCACCGGGGTCAACTAAGGTGGGGTCACAATGGAATTTCAGTCGATTTTCCTGTGACGATGCCTAGTATAGTAAGTCGTAATCAGCTGTTACTCTTGATTAAAAGAGATTAAAAACGGTATCTGTCGGCAAGCCGATACCAATACCCTCATTGGAACGCCCTATGGAAATTGAGAACACCGTTGAGTCCATGCAGCAGGCGCTGTTGGATGTCCGCCGGGCGCAGCGATTACTGGTGGCGTACCATCAGCGCCTTCTGCCAATCATCGACCACCTGGCTAAAGCGCTGCAGTGCCGGTTCCTGTCCTGGGAGCCGACCTATCATGGCCTCGCCGGGCACAACCCTTTTGATTGCTGGTGCTGGGAACATTCGCCCATGAACGATGCCCGGTTTCTGTTTTTGAGTGATACGGTACGGGATTGTGAGCGGGCCACGCCGGAGGACTGGATGCTGTCGGTGCGACTGGTGACCGACTCCGGCCTGGAAACGTCGATGCTCAGGCAGCACAAAAACTGGGACGCCACCGAGATTCAACCGGATCCCGACGACAGCCATACGCGGCTGACGTTCGTGGCCTACCACCCGTTGAGTGAGTTGAACCAGGTCGGCGTATGGCAATCCCTGGTCAATGACAACCCCACGCCCCCCGCCGATGGCCGTCCGGTGCCGCTGACTCAGGACGGTGAGATGTTCGCCATGGAGGTGGATCTGGCCCAGCTCGCCGAGGACAACGGCATCTGCGAACTCATCGATCAGCTGCGCTGCCGCTTGCTGGCCAATGGCTACCCCTACAGCGGTTTGTCTTCCACCTGAGCATCGCCGTTTTGCGTGATGTTTCTCCCCTGCATACACTTAGGTGAGATCCTGAGGTAGTCAAGGTCGCCGTCGATGCTGGGTGTCAGAGGCGACTAGGGGGGAGAGATGATCTACAGGCATACTCAACATGGTGTGGCGGTGCTGCTGATTGTGGCGGCCGCCGCCTTGCTGCTGTCACTGGCGGCCAGCGCACCGGCAGGGCAGATGATGTGGCTGTCCTTTCTGATTCTGGCCGTAGTGGCGGTGCTGTTTTCCTCTTTGACCATCGAAGTCAATCGCCTCCGTATCAGCTGGTTTTTCGGCCCCTGGTTTTGGAAGCGTACTCTGCCGGTGTCCGAAGTGAAATCGGTTCGGGTGGTGCACAACCAATGGTACGAAGGCCTAGGCATACGACTGATTCCCAAGGGCTGGCTGTATAACGTCTCGGGCACCGAAGCGGTGGAGCTAACCTGTAAGAATGGCAAGGTGGTGAGGCTGGGTACCAATGACCCTGGCAACCTGCTCAGAACCATTAAGGCTCAACTGGAAGAGTTGGAATCGTCACCACCTCCTCACTCGAAAGCCTGAACCTATCCAGAGGCGCCAGCTCATCGTCATGATGATCTGGCGTCTGCTGGATTAAATCAATGCACCTTAATATTGATATAACCCTGTATTTCAAATCGGGAATAATTCCTGACTATTACGCTTCTTTATATTTATCATTACGTTTTTTTATTACTCCCATCTTGAGCTTAACCTATTGATTAATAGGGCCTATATTCCTGTTCGTCATTTCATTTTTAGTTTTTCGTTTATATTATAAGGGTTATTTGCCGATTGAATATCTGGGTTGTGAGTCATATTTGAAAAATAGTTTGGGGGTTGTGTCACATAATTTTCAGAGTGGTGTTGTTGAGCGATAATTAAAATCTGTAACTTATAAAAACGAAATGTGGAATAAAGATTAACCATTTTATGGCTGCGATCCGTATTATTGCTCTGGTTTTGCTGACCTTGTTTTCTATTTCTAATTCGGTGGCTTCAGAATCGAATCAAAACAAACTGCATCATATTTATGGCACCACCATGGGCAATAAATATCAGGTCAGTTGGCGCGCCCCGGTTGCCACTGCGGCTCAGGTATTCGCCTTGCGCCAGACCATTGAGCAACAACTGGATGCGGTCAACGCCAGCATGTCGGTGTGGCAGCCGCAATCGGAGCTGTCACGGTTTAATGCTCTGGCTGCTGGTAAGCCAATGACCCTGTCTCCTCAGCTTAACCAGGTGTTGACGCTGGCCCTGAAGATTGGCGAGCGCAGTGGCGGGGCACTGGACATTACCGTCGGTCCGTTGGTGAAGCTGTGGGGCTTTGGTCCCGGTAAACAGAGTCGTGCCGTTCCGAACGATGAAGCCATCGCGTCGGTGCGCACCTACACCGGCCTGAACACGCTCCTTTTGGAATCCGGTCGCCTGACTAAGAGTGATGGTCGAACCGAGATCGACCTCGGGGCCATTGCCAAAGGGTACGGTGTCGATGTCATCGCCGAGGTAATGCGGGCCAGCGGCCACCGGAACTTCCTGATCGACATCGGCGGTGAGCTGTACGCCAGCGGCCAGCGGCAACCGGGCACGCCGTGGAAGGTGGGCATCGATAAGCCGTTTATCTACAGCAGCGGTCAGGTGGAGACGTTACAGCTATCGAATCAGGCCGTGGCGACTTCGGGGGATTATCGCAATTTCTTTGAACAGGCCGGCAGCCGCTATTCCCATGTTGTCGACCCCAGAACCGGACGGGCGGTGCAGACCCAGGTGGTTTCGGCCACTGTGGTGGCCGACCGCTGCGCCGAAGCGGACGGGCTGGCGACGGCGGCGATGGTGATGGGGGTGGAGGCTGCCATGGCCATGGCCGAGCGCGACGGCATTGCCATGATGCTGATCGAAGATCACTTCGGCCGGGTCAGGTTGCACCACAGCACCGAATTTCAACAGTTTCTCCGGTAATTCAGCCGGAGACGATGATGAGCACAAGGGCTCAATTTCAATCCTTGTAGGGAAATGATGATGAAGAAAAAACAACTGGCTCTCTCTTTAGTGTGCGCCTCAATGGTCATGTTGACCGGTTGCAACGACGATGAAACCGTGTATGAAACCAGCCCGGAGATGTGGGACAAGCTGGAGCAGCTTGAAACCGAAAACGAGGCGCTGGAGCAGCAAAATGAGCAGTTGGCGGAACAGAATACCGCCCTGGTGGCAGAGGTGAACTACTGGAAGCACAATGGCAGTACGGTGGCGCCTCATGACTTCACCAGCCAGTGCGCGGCCATCGGTATTGAGTTCGATTATGTCGACCCCAATACTCCGGAAGCCGCCCGGGTGATGGCCGTCTCAGCCGTCGCCGGTGGCGATGATTGCCTGTCTTGTCATACTTACGACGGCTCTGGCGATACCGGGGTGACACCGCCTCATGGGGACTACGGCGATTGCGCCGGCTGCCATGAAGGCCACGATGGCGGTACCGATCCTGGTGGTCCAAGCGGCGAGCCTACGGATCCCACCTACACACAGCCGAGTTTTGCCGCTGGCGCGGTGGATGGTAAGACCGGCGCATCGGGAGCGTCCTACTACGGCAGCGGTTCCTACCTGAATGCGCAATGGCTGCAGGCGCAACTGGATGCCCAGGTACACAACTACCGCTGGAGTGAAGCCGCCGATGGCGATACTGGCGTCAGCACGCTGGCCGCCGCCTGTGCCCTGGACAATCGTCAGCACATGACCCAGATGTTCCCTGAAGATGGCAAGGCCTATGTGATCGAATCTAAAGAGAACGCCATCGGCGCCAAACTGGTGGCCACGGTTAACAAGTTTGATGATAACGGCACCCAGGTGGAAACACCGAACATTGCCACCTTCGGCTTTGGTCTGAAAGAGATTGAGGGCGAGTACTACACCAGCATGTTTATCGGTAAGAACAACACCTGCTATAACGCCATCATGAACGGTGAAGCGCGGTTGTCTTACTATGAGTACGACCCGACTCAATTTGCCAAGACCGGCCTGGAAGAGGAGAGTCGTAACCGTGGTGCCCGCATCATTGTCAGCACCGACTATACTCGTACCGGTTTGTTCGCGCCGGATTGGGCCACTCCGGTACCCGGTCTGGGCGCCGGTGAAACTTTCAAGCCTGAAGATGTGGACTGGAATGCTGTCGGCGCCTGTAATCTGACCTTTAAAGTGGAGAGCATTATTCCTTTGGGGTAATCCGCGGCGACTGAAAAATGGACAGCCGGGGCCTGCAATGACGTTGCAGGCCCCGTTTTATTTCATCATGGTGACGGACGAATATTGTGCTTGCTAAAAGGGGGCAAAATAAGCTCGGGGCGTCAGCAGTCGCAACTTCACCAATAACCCGTTGTTAGGCCAGTGATGATGCTTATTTGACAGAAATCGAAAAAGCGCAGATGATATTTTTGCATCATTATATCCGGCCTTTGTGACTCGAACCTCAGATTTCGAACCCCGTTCGAATAAACTCTCAAGACCCGTTCTGTTGAATTTTCTTTATGCTGAAAGACATTAATCGTCTCGATTATTTCGCTCTTACCGTGCTGGTGGCACTGTATGAGCAAAAAAGTGCCACCGTCGTGGCCGCCAGCCTCAATACCTCCCAGCCCAGGATCAGCCGTGCTCTGGTGATCCTTCGCGAGGTGTTTGATGACCCGTTGTTCATACGGCAAAAATACGGATTGGAACCCAATGCCATGGCCGAAACCCTGTATCCCCTGGCCAAGGCGGTGCTGGAGAGGTACCAGGCCCTGGCCGATGCGGTCACCGATCATGGTGTGGGCAAGACAGAGCTGAACATTGCTGCTCAGGAGCACCTGTGTCCGTTGTTGATGGAGTGCCTGCACCTCGCCCGGAAAGAGGCCGGACTGGCATTGACCTTTAACTTGCACCCCTGGACGGCTGAGGTGCAAAAACAGATGAGTCAGTCGGTGTTGGATCTCAGTATCTCCATTAATCCCTCGGCCTGTGATGGCATCGATAGCCACGAGATTGGTCAGATTAAGCGCTTCTACCTGGTGGCAAGCCGGGATCATCCGATCTTTGAGCAGCCGCTGACCCTGGATACGGTGTTTGCTTACCCGGTGGCGTTGTTCAACTACTCCATGAGTGGCCCTCGAACCCATCGGCTTGAGGCAGTAGCCCGGCAGTTGAAACTGCCGCTGCAGGTGTCACTGAAAACGGCCAGCCTGAATCTGTTGCTGGATCATGTGCAAAAGAGTAACAGCGTTGGTTTTCTGGCTTCGGCGCTGGTGTTGGAATCGATTAAGCAGCGGTCGGACCTGCACTACCTGGATATGACCGGCTTCTGGCAGCAGCGAGTGAAATTGGCGACAGACACTGGGTCAAAGCCCAGTTACGGGTTTTATCTGCAAAGCCACCAGCAGCTGGATCGAGTGTTCGTTGAGGCGTTAGTCGCCAACCTGCGCAAGCGCATCGCCGCCACCCAGTCACAGGCCTGAGTTTGCGTTCATCAAAGCAAAAAGTTGCACAAAACCCTTGGGTTTTTGCCCCTAAACCCTAATTATAACCCTCAGGTGAATAACGATTTTTTGATTGCTGCGGCTCAGGCTACTGGGCGGCGGTGATCGTGGCGGTGCCCATTTGGCCGGCCCTAGCCAAGGAGTGAACGACCCCGATGTTAAAGTTCTATACCCAATTCTCTGTCGATCATGGTCATGAGCCGGAGGCGATTCTGGCGGTGGCCAAGACCTGGCTAGATGGCAGCCCCCACTCCAGCTTCAATCGCGATAATCTGGAGGCGTTAACGCTGCAGACGCCAGGGCCACTGCAGCAGGGGAACGAGAAGATTCAGCTGGCGCACTGTTATGAGTCTGACTATCAAGGGCTGGGCGTTCGCCACGAAAACCTGGACAACAAGCAGGTACGCTGGGTCACCGAGATTGTCGGTGCCAAGATCGGCGGCCGTTTCTGGATCTCGGTGCTGCTGTCCTGCGATTCCGATACGCCGTTGACCCATTCGCCTCAAGCGAAAAAGCCCTACATTGTCCGCCTGATCCTGGAGCATTTCGGCGGCGGCCAGGACGCCAACCTGACGCTAACCGATGAGCCGACCCGGTTGCAGGACAACGAGGCGGATTTTTCGGTCATCAGCCACATCATCAACGGCGACTCGGACAACATGTTGCCGGTGGTGTATTGCAGTGCCGATGAATATAACCGCTGTAGCGTTGACCCGGACGATCTGGCCAAGTGGCTGTCTGGCATGGCCCACGTGCTGGTTGAGCCGCACCGGCGGTTCTCTTTCGACCTTAAGGAGGCAACCGGGGGTAAGAACGTGTATCTGGGGGCCGTGGGAATCTACTGGCCAAATGGCGGGTTAACCCGGGTTCTGCCCGGCGATCGTTTTGCCAGCGCCAATGACCTGGCGGTGGAGGTGGCGCGGACCATTCGAGACTCACTGGTGACCCAACGCAGCATCAAGGGTTGCAGCTGGTCGCAGCTGCGTGAACGGGTGTCGCGATCCAAAATTCGTGCCCTTAAGCAACAGGACTCCGCCGAGCTGGAGCAGTTTGTGGCGGCCTTCGATGATGAACTCAAGGCCAAGGAGGAGCAGTTGGCGGCGGCGGAGTTGACCATCAACTCTCTTCGTTCCGAGCTGATGAACCTGCGGGCCATCAAGGATCACTCCGGCAGCAGCCTGGTGTGCGAAGGCCAGGAGCAGGATCTGTACCCGGGCGAGCGCAAAGATCTGGTGCAGGAGGTCCTGCAGGCGGCACTGAAAAACGCTCAGCCGAACACGCGCATGTTCGATCTTATCGACGACCTGATTCAGGCCAATACCCCGGTGGGTGAGCGGGCCCGTTTGCTGGCGGCAGTCAAACAGACCCTGAGTCAGTATCAGAGCATGGATAAGAAAACCCGCTCCGAGATTGAGAAGATGGGCTTCAGCTTTGAGGAGGAAAATCGCCACTATAAGCTGATGTTTAAAGGCGATCCCCGTTATAAAATCAATCTGGCCAAAACCAGCAGCGACCACCGCTCCGGCAAAAACCTGGTGTCCCAGATCCGCAAAGAGTTTTTCTAGCGTCTGAATCGGTAAGGGGCACAGGTTGTGCCCCTTGGTCGGTCGGCGGGACTCGTGGGCCTCAGGCCATCATGCCGCGCAGAAATTGCTGCAGTTGCCCCTGTGAATCGAAGTAACCGGGAACCGGGTAGGGGCTGCGGTAGGTTTCACTGATGATGTTGTCACTCATGCTCTCCAGATCCGCCTCCTTGAGCATGGTCAGTTCCGGAGTGATGGCCAGAGTCTGACACAATTCATTGACCGCGGTTACCAGCGCTTCGGCCTTGTGCTGGTCGCTGTCGCCCTCGATGCCGATGGCGTCGGCCATCTGGGCCATGCGGGCACTGGCAAAAGGCAGGTAGAACGCCAGCACGTGGGGCAGCACCATGGCATTGGCCAGTCCGTGGGGGACGCCGTAGCGAGCGCCCAGTTGATGGGCAATGGCGTGGACCCAGCCGACGCTGGTTCGAGTGAAGGTGACGCCGGCCTGATGAGACGCCAACGCCATCTCCTGGCGGGCTTCGACGTCATGCTGTCCCTGGGAGAACGCCCGTGGCAGGTAGGTAAAAATCCGTTTAATGCTGGCCAGGTTCATGGCGTCGGTTTCAGCAGTCGCAAACCGGCTCAGGTATGACTCCATGGCATGGGTCAGCGCATCCATGCCGGTGGCGGCGGTGATTGCCGGCGGCAACCCCATCATCAGCGAGGCGTCCAGCACCGCCAGATCCGGCACCACACTCAGGCTCACCACCACCTTCTTCTGATGGCTGTGTTCATCGGTGATCACCGCGGCAGCGGTGGCTTCCGAGCCGGTGCCGGCGGTGGTGGGGATGGCCACGAAGAAGGCGCCTTTCTTTCTCAATTTCAGCAGGCCGACGATTTTGCGCGGGTCGATGTGGTTGTGGGCGCAGCCGTTGATCACCTTGGTGGCATCGATGGAAGAGCCGCCGCCGATGGCGATGACGCTGTCGAATTGATGCTGTCGGCAGTGGCTGATCCCGGCCTCGATCAGGGTGAAGTCCGGGTCCGGCACAATGTCGCTGAATACCGAATAGGTGAGCTGGTGCCGTTCCAGCGCTTCGGTCAGGCGACCAAACACGGGCAGGGTCACAAACACGTTATCGGTGATCACCACCGGACGCCGGTAGCCGGATTCGGCCAGGCGGGCGATGGCGTTATCCAGAGACTGATCACCGCTGAGTACCTCGGGGGTGGCGATGGGCAGGCGCTGAAAAATCGGTCTGGCGATGGCGGCCCAGAGACGATAGAGGCGCTGTCGAAGGGCGAACATCGGGCTGGACGAAGCGTGGGTCTGAGTCATAGTCGGGTTTCCTTACTGGGGCCGCTCCTTGGCTGACGGTGGTTGCAGGCGATGTGGCAGCGGCTGAGGGCGCGCCATTGCCTGCTACCGACCAGTCAGTCGGCTTTAGGTCTAGGCTAGGGCAAACGTCAAGGGAGTGTCAACTGTGGCGAAGAATTTGACCGATTGCAGGGGCGGTGGCCTCCAGGCCGACAGATTTCACCACGGGAGGGGAGGTGGACCACCGCAGAATGCGGCGGTGCCGAAGGGGCGCAGCATTTGCTGCCCGGTGGGACTCAGTGGTCGTGACCGTGGTGGTGATTGATGGTGTTGGCCTGGCGGCGACTGAAACCTTGAATGATCATCTTCGACAACAGTGGATCCTGCTCGTTGTCGCCGACATCGGCATAATCGGTGGCGGCAAACTGATCCCAGTGCTGCATGCGCTGCTGCACATCGATGTCACTGTGGTTGAGCTGCAGCAGGGTCAGAGTCTGTGACGGTGAGCTCAGGGATTGCACTAGTTGCAGATCCGGTAGCCACACTAGTTCGGTGCCGGCGCCGCTGCGGTGCTGGTGGTGCTCACAGCCGTCGCCCGAGGTGGTGGTCACTGTCAGCGCATTCAGGGCCACAGGATCCAGCAGTTGCCATTGCCGCTTCCAGGCGCGCTCGCTGTTCAGCGCCTTGAGATCTTCCGGTTGGTATTCGATGGCGCGCTGGTATTGATCGAACAGCCGTTCTAAGCGCAGTTGTCCGCCGGCCAGCCGGGTCCAGCGTTCAGTCAGTCCGTCATCGGCCCAGTGCAGGGCGACCTGATTGTCCAGGCGCACCAGCTCCAGGGAGCGAACCGCCTTACCGGGTTGTTCAAGGCTGTAGTGGGCGATCAGGCGTTGTGGCTGGGCGTCGCACTGGGCCTGGGCCCCCAGGCTCATCACTAGGGTCAGAGCAAAGAGTATGTGAGTCAGTGTCATGGGAACTCCTAAGGGGAGCACCTTTGTGCTCCCCTTGTTGACAGTGGGGGGTTAGTCCAGGGCAGCCTGGGCACGGCCGCTGAGATCCGCCGCGTATTCCATTACGTGGAACAGGTAGTTTTGCTCGTTGGTGCCGGTGACCAGGTGGGCTCCGGGGCCAGACGCATACACGCCGACGTCTTCGGCGGCATGGGTTTCAGAGCTTCGCGGTACCAGCACCTCCTGGTGGTAACCGGCGGCGGTGGTATCGACCTCGGTCAGGTCGTGGCGGCCGGTGGCGATGGGCTGGTCATAACCGGCATCGGCGTCGGTTTCATTACCCAGATCCATAAAGCCTCGGCCATTGGTATAGCCCAGGGTGGTGTAGGGCTTGCCATCGGCGGCGGTGGCCTGTTTGCCGTCGACGCCCACCACTTTGCCCAGAATGGGGTTGCCGCGACGGGGGTAGCCGGCAATGGTGAACACATGGCTGTGGTCGGCGGTGACCATCACCAGGGTGTCGTCGGACGAGGTCAGGGCCATCGCCTGCTCAACGGCTTTGGACAGTTCGATGGTATCGGTGAGGGCGCCGTAGGCGGAGCCGGCGTGGTGGCCGTGGTCGATGCGCCCCGCTTCGACCACCAATAGGTAGCCGTTGTCATTGTTGTCGAGAATGTCGATGGCCTTGGCGGTCATCTGGCTCAGAGACGGCTCACCGGCCACGTCGTTGCCGCGATTGGCTTCGTATTGCATGTGCGATTCGTTGAACAGACCGAAAACCCGGCTGGTGGTGGCGGCATCGATGCCGTCAAATCCGTTCTGGTCGAACACATAGGTGCCGCTTGGGTATTTGGCCTGCCATTCGGCGGTCAGGTCGCGGCCGTCGGTGCGATCGCCCTCTTTGCTGCTGACGGCATCGGGGCTGTTGTAGGCGGCATCCTTTGGCAGGAAGTGGCGGCGGCCGCCGCCCATGACCACGTCCAGACCATCGACATCCAGGCCGTCAATGCGGCTTTCCAGGTAGGTCTCAAAGTGGACCAGTTGATCGGCAATGTCTGCGGTGCCGGCGGCCACCGCCTCGTCGGGCAGGTCGGAGACGTCTTCCCAGTTACGATCTGCCGACTTGGCGTAGGTGGCGGCGGGGGTGGCGTGAGTAATTCGGGCGGTGGAGATCACTCCGGTGGCCATGCCGGCGATCTCTGCCATCTCGATGGCTGTCATCAGTTCATTGCCCGCCACGGTGCGATAATCACCGCGAATCACGTCTTCATCGACGCCAATGACGCCGACGTCGGTTTTGACGCCGCTGATGAGGGCGGTCATGGTGCCGGCGGAATCCGGCGTTTGGGCATCGACGTTGTAAGTCTTTACCAATCCGGCGTAGGGGAAGGCATCAAAACTGAGGCTGTTTTCCTCACCGCTGCCGCCCTTGAGCTGGCCATCGAGGATTCGGGCGGCGGTTACGGTGGACACGCCCATGCCGTCGCCGACAAACAGAATCACGTTTTTGGCGCCGCCGCGTTTGGCGTTGTTTGGCCGGTCAATGGTGGATTGTAATGCCTGTTCGGCATCGGCGTACCAAGGGCTGTCGGTGTTGGTGGCGATGTCGGCCTTGGTGATTTCAACGGCGCCCGTCGGAGGGGTACCGCCGCCGGTCTGGCTGTTGTCATCGTCGTCGCTGCAGGCCGTCAGTGAGGAGGTGATGGCCAGGGCCAGCAGAGTCTTAGTCAGGGTTTTCATTGTCGGCATTCCTTACTTAGCGACCAGGGTGAGGGCATTGTCGATGAGGTGGAAAATCTGGTTCTGTTCCATCACCCCTTGGGCGAACTGAGCCCCAGGCCCGTTGGCGTGCAGGCTGATGTCTTCCCCGGCGTGGGTTTCAGAACTCAGCGGAATCAGCGCTTCCTGATGGTAGCCGCTGGCGGTAGTGTCGATGGCGCTGATGTCGATGCGGCCATTGGCTGCGGCTTCGCCATAGCCGGCGTCGGCGTCGGTTTCATCGCCCAGATCGCGGAATCCCAGGCCATTGGTGTAGCCAGCGGTGGTGTAGGGCAGACCATTGGCATCGGTGGAGAGGTTGCCTGAGGTGTCCACCACCTTGCCCAGAATCGGGTTGCCGCGGCGGGGATAGCCCGCCAGGGTGAATACATGGCTGTGGTCGGCGGTAACCAGAATCAGGGTGTCGTCACTGGCGTGTTGGCGGGCCAGTTCGACGGCATTGGAGAACTCAATGGTGTCGGTGAGGGCGTTGTAGGCAGAGCCGGCATGGTGACCGTGGTCGATGCGACCGGACTCGACCACCAGCAGATAGCCATTGTCGTTGTTGTCGAGTATGTCGATGGCCTTGGCGGTCATCTCACTCAGGGACGGTTCACCGCCGAGATCGTTAGTGCGATCGGCCTCGTAACGCATGTGCGACTCGTTGAACAGGCCAAGTACCTGAGTGGCGGTGGTCGCATCGATGGCGTCAAAGCCGGCCTGGTTGTAGACGTAGTTGCCTTGAGGGTACTTGGCCTGCCACTCGGCGGTCAGGTCGCGGCCGTCGGTGCGATCGCCCTCGATGGCGCTGACGGCGTCGTCGGTGTTGTAGGCTTCGTCTTTGGGTAGGAAGTGGCGGCGGCCGCCGCCCATGACCACGTCGATGCCATCGACGTCGGCGCCGTCGAAGCGGGCCTCAAGCAGCGTTTCAAAGTTGATCAGCTGGTCGGCAATGTCCTGACAGCCGCCATTGACCGCCGCTTCTGGCATGTCAGAGATGTCCTCCCAGTTGCGGTCAGCAGATTTGGCGTAGGTGGCGGCGGGCGTAGCATGGGTGATGCGGGCAGTGGAGATCACCCCGGTGGCCAGGCCTTTCAGCTCTGCCAGTTCCAGGGCGGTGGTCAGTTCATTGCCGGCCACGGTGCTGCAGTCGCCCCGGCTGATGTCCTCATCGATACTGATGACGCCAACGTCGGTCTTAACGCCGGTGATCATCGCCGTCATGGTGCCGGCGGAGTCCGGAGTCTGGGCATCGACGTTGTAGGTCTTCACCAACGCGGTGTGGTCGAATTTCTCAAAGCTGAGGGCGTTATCTTCGCCCTGCAACCCCTGCTGCTGGCCTTCCAGAATGCGGGCGGCAGTGAGAGTAGAAACTCCCATGCCATCGCCGACAAACAGGATGACGTTCTTGGCCTTGGTGCGAGTTTCCGGCGCCAGTTTATTGTTCAGAGTTTGTTGGCTTTGCTGATACCAAGGGTTGCTGGCCTGGTAGTTTGGCAGAACCTGGCTGACAGCGCTGTGGCTGATGGCCAGTGCCACGGCAGTGGCGACGGTGCCCCATACGTGTTTCATAACGGCTTCCTGTAGGTAGTTGTCCTTAATGTGTAAGCGCAAGCAGGTTAGCCGTGGTGTGTGTCGAATGGGTTAAGCTCAGGTGTCAGAATTGTGAATCAAAAAAGGCCGCAACAGCGGCCTTTTTTAGATAATTGCGTAGCTTACAGGAAGACTTGCAGGGCCGGAGTCTCCCCCCCGACCGCTTCGCCTTCGGCCTTGTGAAGGTCTTTAACGTCTTCCATATTGGCGATCACCAGCGGAGTTAATACGCTCTTGGCGTGCTGGCGCAGGTAGTCGAGATCGAACTTGAGCACCGGATCGCCGGCCTTGACTCGCTGACCCTCTTGGGCGATGCGCTCGAAGCCGTTGCCTCGCAGTTCCACCGTATCGATGCCGAAGTGGACAAACAACTCCAGTCCCAGGGGCGATTCGATAGAAAAGGCGTGATTGGATTCGAAAATCTTGCCAATGGTGCCATCGATGGGCGCGTAGATGGTGTCACCGTCAGGATCGATGGCGATGCCATCTCCGATGATTTTGCGTGAGAACACCACATCAGGGACTTTTTCGATATCCACCACTTCGCCGGACACCGGGGCGATGACCTCGATGCCACCGGTGGGGGAAGCGCTTTTCATCATTCTTTGCATGCGGCTGAAAAATCCCATGGCCACCTCTTTTCCTTTATCCCTGTTATCGTTGATATTATCGGATTTTTATTTTAAATCACAGCGAGTTAAGTATAGAGCCTAATTCCCGGGTAGTTTGGGTCTTCAGGGCTCGGTCGAGCAGTTGCTGACATTGGCTGACTTTGAGCCGTGCCAACACCGATTTAATCAGTGGTCGCTGGGTCGGCACCAGCGACAGGCCATCGATGCCCATGGCCAGCAACAGAGGCAACGCCTTGGGGTCAGAGGCCATCTCTCCACACAGGGTGATGTTCAGGCCGTGGGTTTTGGCACGGCTGCAGCAGTAGGCCAGAGCCCGTATCATGGCCGGTGACACCGGCCGGTACCATTTCGACAGCGTCGGGTCATTGCGGTCGGCCGCGTACAGGTATTGGGTCAAATCGTTGGTACCGATGCTGATGAAATCCAGCAGTGGCGCCATGGCATCGATGTTCATTACGGCCGCCGGAGTCTCGACCATCACTCCCAACTGCGGTTGTCGGCTATGGGGCCCCAGTGGCAGATCCGCTGCCGCCTGCTGGTACAGTTCGCTCAGTTGTTGCAGCTCTTCCACCTGGTTGACCATTGGCACCAGCATCTTGATCTCAAACTCCTGGCTCAATCGAGCGATGGCCTTGAGCTGAGGTAACAGCAGTTGCGGCTGTTCCAATCCCAGGCGAATTCCCCGGTGGCCCAGGGCCGGATTGGCTTCATCCGGCATCTCGTCCAGCATCTTGTCGGCGCCAAAGTCGAACAGGCGGATGGTCATAGAGTGGGGGGCTATCGCTTCGGCGATGGTGCGGTAGGTCTGGTACTGCTCCTGGGCGTTGGGCAGGCTGAGCCGATCCATAAACAGCAGTTCGGTTCTAAGCAGACCGATCTCCCGGCAACCGTAACGGGCCACCTGGGGCAGCTCGGCCAGGGTCGAGACGTTGGCACCGATGCTGAATTCGTTGCCGTCGGCATCGGTGGCGGCAGACAGGGCGTCGGCTTCAATGGCTTGTTGGCGCTCCTGCCATTGCTCGAAGCGGACCTCGAACGCTTCGGACTGGACTCGGGAGGGGTTGATGGTGACCGTGCCCTGTTCGCCATCAAGCAGAATCTCTTGGTGGTGAGGCAGACCCGCCAGCTGTTCCGGTGTCACCACCATCAACGGAATCTGCATGCCCCGAGCCAGGATGGCCAGGTGGTCCTGATAGGTCGCCTGGCTGACCACCAGCCCAGCAATGTCTGGATAACGCAGGAATTCCGCTGGCGACAGGTAATCCACTACCAGCACCTGTTTTTCATTGAGACTGGTGGGCAGCGGACAGCGGTGGCCGAGGGCATGCTGAATGAGGCGCTGTTTTAGCTGAGCCAGTTCGACGCCGCGCTTGCACAGGTTGGCGTCTTCAATCGCGCTGATTTCATCCACCATCGGCGACAGTACCCGCTCGATGGCACTGGCGGCATTGCAGTGGTGCAGCTCGACATGGTGGCACATATCCTGGGCCAGCTCGTCGTCCATCAACATCAGCCGGTCGGCTTCCATTAACTGACGTTCGTCGTCGGACAAGGCTTGGGACAACAGGGCATCCAGGGCCGCGACTTCGGCTTGCAGGGCCTGATGAATGTGGGCGATTTCGCCGGCGACTTCGTTTTCATCGACTCGAGAGTGATCCACCGGTGTAATGCGGCGGTGACATCGGTAGCTGCTGCCCCGGATCAGTCCGGTAGAGAGTACCTGTGCAACGATGGTCTGTGACACTCCGTGTCCTCCTGCGGCGATGCCGCACTGTGCAATGTCGGGTGGTGCGAACCGCTCGGCTGGGCGAGGGTCGGTATTCGGTTGCTGTTAAGGCGACGTCATTCCAAGGTGGCGATAAAGCGGCACAGGCTATCGACGGCCTGCTCTGCCTGATCACCGCTGGCGGTGACTTCGATTTCGGTACCGCTGACCAGGCTCAGGGTTTGCAGCCGATATAAGCTTTTGGCGCTGGCCTGCTTGCCGTTACAAAACACGATGATATCGCAGGGAAACTGTTTGGCCTGCTGGACCAACAGGGCCGCAGGACGGGTATGAATGCCTTGCTTGGCGGCAATGGTGACGGACTGACGATACATGCTTGGCCTTGGTGCTGGAACGACGGGCTCAGGATACTGTTACACAAGGTTTCGGTCAATATTATCGCCGCCATAGCGGCACTTTGGTGGCAGGGAATCGGGTCGGGGAGTGGCGCCGGAGTCAGCACGGCTGCCCGCGGGGGCAGCCGTGAGTCGAGGGTCAGACTCGGAACTGACCCAGTTGCACTGACAACTCGTCGGTGACGCTCTGCACCGCCTGGCTGGCGTTGGCATTGCTTTGGTTGGCTTTGACGCTGGCTTCGGCCAGATCGGCAATGTTGTTGATGTTCTGATTGATTTCGCTGGTGACCTGGGACTGCTGCCGAGTGGCGGCGGCAATTTGAGTGCTCATGTCGCCGATGGTGGCGATGCGGGCAAACACCTGATCCAGCGTCTCTCCAGCGTCGTCAGACTGCTTGGCCAGCAACTGGAACTGCTCCAGAGCCGAACTGGCGGAGTCGGTCACGTGGGCTACGCCTGACTGAATGTTGTCGATGATGGTGGCAATCTCATCGGTGGAGCTTTGAGTCCGTGACGCCAGGGCGCGGACCTCGTCGGCCACCACCGCAAAGCCGCGGCCGTGTTCGCCGGCCCGTGCGGCTTCGATGGCGGCGTTGAGCGCCAACAGGTTGGTCTGTTCGGCGATGCCACGAATGACGTCGAGAATGCCGCCGATCTGGGCCGAATCCTGGGCCAGGGTGTCGGCGGTGGAGCCGGTCTGAGTGATGCCTTCGGCCACTTCATTGAGGTAGGCACGGTTACTCTGCATGGCGTCGCGGCACAGCCCGACCTGCTCCTGGGTGGCGGCGGCGGTTTCGGAGGCCTGACCGGTATTGTTGGCCACCTCTTCGGTGGCCGCCAGCATCTCGGTGACCGCCGAGGCCACCGACTGGGCTTCCTGGTTCATCAGGCCGGCGGTTTGGTTGGACTCGGCCACGGTGGTGTCCAGTTGAGTGGCACTGCCGCCGAGATCCTGGACGTCTTTGTTGACCACTCGAATCAGGTCGGCAATCTTGGCGGTGAACTCGTTGAAACTTTCAGAGAAACGGGTGACCTCGTCGTTGCCCTCGGTGTCCAGGCGCTGAGTCAGGTCGCCGTCACCATGGGCAATGGCCTTCATGGTGGCGATGGCGTGCTGCAGTGGCTGGGTGATGGACAGGTTAAGCAGCAGGAAGATCCCCATGACCGGGCCAGCCAGCAGGGCCAGGAAGATGCCATAGTCCCACAGCACGTCGGTCATCTGCTGTGCCACCAGGTGCGAGTCGCTCAGGATCACCAGGGTGTTGGTGGCGGTAGGAATGCCATACAGCCAGTAGGTCATGCCGTCGATAACCAGAGTGCGGGCTCCGCCCTGTGCGGCCAGCTGGCGCAGCGGCGCCCGGGCGTCGGCGGCGGCCATCAGTCGGCTCAGATCGTCGTCACGTTGACGCTGGTTAAGCAGTTGTCCCTGCTCATCCAGTACCAGCAGGTTGGTGTTGTCGCCCAGTTTCAGGCTCTGCAGCAACTGTTCGGCCGTGGTATCGCCCTGGTCGAGAGAGGCGATGGCCTGGCCCAGGTGACGATTTTCGGTTTCGGCGGCGCTGAGCAGTTGTGAGTACTGGCCGCTCAGGCTGAAGTAGGTGTAGAGCAAGGTGGCACTGCCGGCCATGGCTAACAAGATAAGCAAGCGCAACGAGATCGACAGCCTGCGCAATAATTTCAACATGACATTTCCCTGATGTGTCTGTTTTTATTAAAAGTTGTTCTTTCCATATACTAGGTGACTGGCGCCATCAAAAAATGACGAGATGGTGAATTCATGCGGTGCCTCACACTCAGTGACAGGCACCATAACAAAAAAAGGCGACCCTGAGGCCGCCTTTCTTGAATTGCAATCAGTTATTGCTGGTTTTCCGCTTCGGTAAAGACACCCTGGAACAGGGCCGAAGACAGGTAGCGCTCGGCGGAAGAGGGCAGTACCACGACAATGGTCTTCTCTTTCAGCTCAGGTTGCTCTGCCAGCAGTTTGTTGACCGCCACGACCGCGGCACCGGAACTGATCCCCGCCAGAATCCCTTCCTCTTCCATCAGGCGGCGGGCCATCTCCATGGACTCGTCATTGCTGACGCTGATGACCTTGTCCACCATCTCCAGGTCCAGGTTGCCGGGAATGAATCCGGCACCGATCCCCTGAATCTTGTGTGGACCGGGCTTGAGATCTTCGCCGGCCTTGGCTTGAGCGATCACCGGTGAATCTTCTGGTTCCACTGCCACCGACAGCACGTCTTTGCCCTTGGCCAGCTTCAGGTAACGACTGGTGCCGGTGATGGTACCACCGGTGCCGACGCCGGCCACAAACACATCCACTTCGCCATCGGTGTCTTCCCAGATTTCCGGGCCGGTGGTCTGTTCGTGGATGGCCGGGTTGGCCGGGTTATCGAACTGTTGCAGCAGTACGTACTTGTCAGGGTCGCTGGCTTGAATCTCTTCGGCCTTGGCCACGGCGCCTTTCATACCCTTGGCGCCTTCGGTCAGTACCACGGTGGCACCCAGCGCTTTCAGCAGCTTACGACGTTCCAGACTCATGGTCTCTGGCATGGTCAGGGTCAGCCCGTAGCCACGGGAAGCGGCGACAAAGGCCAGGGCGATACCGGTATTGCCGGAGGTTGGCTCGATGATCTCTTTGCCTTTGGTCAGGGTGCCGCTCTTTTCGGCGTCCCAGATCATGTTGGCACCGATGCGGCACTTAACACTGAAGCTGGGGTTGCGGGCTTCAATCTTGGCCAGCACATTGCCTTCGGTAACCCGATTGAGTTTCACCAAAGGGGTATTGCCAATGGTCAGGGAGTTATCTTGATAAATTTTCGCCATCTGTCGCTGCTCCGTTGCTGATTCGGTTCGATAGGTATCAAAGCAATAATAGCAGCCAGCATAGCGTTTTCGGGCCACACTGGAAGTGTCGGTTCGTTATCCTATATTCCTGAATGGAATAACCGCTGTGCTTTTTATTTATATGAAGCGGAAATGGATGCAAACCAGCGGTTTGTGTTAACGTTCGGTTACATTCTTCTCCTTCGGCACAAGGACTGTTGTGGCTCGTTTACCGGATCCCCGTACCATCATTACTCCTACCGCTTTTGAAGTTGCCCCCAAACTGCTGAATCGCCCGCTGGCCAGCCCCTGGCGCCGGGGACTGGCATTGATGCTGGATCTGTTGATGGTGGTGATGCTGGCGGAGTTACCCCTGGAGTTGCTATGGGCCATCTTGCTGGCGGTGGTGTGGATTCGCTGGCGCGGCATTAAGGTCAAGGCCAAGATGCAGACCGGCATCTATTTAGCTATGGGATTGTGGTTGCTGTTTACCATGGTGTTTAACGCCGGTAGCGACAATCCGCCGAAAAGCCCGCCGCCAAGAATCGAAATTCAGACGGATAACGACGTGTTGGCGCGAATCTGTGATGCCGAGGATCAGGCGCTGTGTACCCTGAAGCTGGCCTCGGATCTGATGGCCAAGGTGGTCACCGGTGAGCTGAGCACGGAGCAGGAGATGACCGCGTACCTGATCATGACCTACGGCCTGCCAGACGATGCCGCCGCCGAAGTGGCGGCGGATCTGCTCGATGGCTATCAGGGCTCGTTGGACGAAGTGGGCGTGACGGTCAGTTCGCCAGAGTCGAAAGTGCAGTCCGTTGAAGACCCCGAGAATGCCCAGACTCCGGTATCGCGGCCCCAGATCACGCCGCTGGATGAGTCAACGCCCCTCGAGCCGGCACAAGAGACGGGCTGGCTGGCGGGGTTGAAGACCATTGAAGACCTGATTAATGGCTTTGTGGCCGAGTTAGGTTGGGCCTCGGTCTATTTCACTGTGCTAACGGCCTGGTTCCATGGCCAGACCCTGGGCAAGAAAGTGTTTGGCATTCGAGTGATTCAATTGGATAACACCCCCATCTCCCTGTGGGAGGCGTTTGGCCGTTATGGTGGCTATGGTGCCGGCATTGCCACCGGGATGATGGGGTTTATGCAGATGTTCTGGGATCCCAATCGACAGGCGATTCAGGATAAAATTTCCTCCACCGTGGTGGTGGATTTACGGGCCAAGGCCCGACGGCGTGCCCGAGCGGTGCGCAAGCAGATGGCGACCAATCATAAGGAATAATGATGATAAAAGTCCTGGTTGTAGAAGACAGTGTCACCGTTTGTAAGGTGCTGTTTCACTTGTTTCAGCAGGAAGTTGGCATTGAGGTGGAGTTTGCCAAGGACTTTAAGACCGCCAAGGCGCTGATGGAGAAAACCGATTACTTTGCGGCCTTGTGCGATCGTTGCCTGCCGGATGCGCCCAACGGTGAGGTGATTGAGTGGACCCTGGCTAAAGGGATTCCCGCCATTGTGCTGACTGCCCGTATGGATGAGGATGAACGCACTCGGCTGCAGGGACTGGGGGTGGTGGATTATGTGCTGAAGGAGAACCGTTTTTCCTACCAATACGCGGTGGGGTTGGTGAAGCGACTGGCGCGCAATGGCGACTATCGGGTGCTGGTGGTGGATGACTCTCAGGTGGCGCGCAAACAGGTGAAGGATCTGTTGGAGCGGCATCAGTTTCAGGTGGCCGAGGCCGACAGCGCCGAAGCGGCGCTGATTCAACTGGCCACCGGTGAATTCAAATTGATGATCACCGACTATGAGATGCCCGCCATCAACGGCGTTGAGCTTATTTGCAAGGTGCGGGAGCAGGTTGACCGGGATGAACTGATCATCGTCGGCTTGTCGGGCCGGGAAGAGGTGTCGGCCCGGTTTATTAAGTACGGTGCCAACGACTTTTTGCGTAAGCCGTTTTTTGCCGAAGAGTTTTACTGTCGCATCAATAACCTGATTCAAGCTCAGGAGCTGAACCAGAAGCTGTGGCAGCGGGCGCATCTGGATTATCTGACCGGGGTCGCCAATCGCCGCTACCTGATGAATCAATTACACGATCTCTGGGGCCAGGCGGTGGCCGCGGAGCAGCCCCTGTGTCTGGCGATGCTGGATGTGGATATGTTCAAACAGGTCAACGATCGGCATGGCCACCAGGTCGGGGACCGGGTGTTGCAATTCCTGGCCCGGGAACTGAGCCAGAGCCTGGAGCGGTTCGTGGTCGGTCGGGTCGGTGGCGAGGAGTTTGCTGTGGTGATGCCCGGGCTCAACGGTGAGCAGGCATGGCGGTTGATTGAAGCGGTGCGGCGCAAGGTGACCGGTCAGCCGTTGCAACTGGAGGCGTTGTCGCTGGCGGTCAGCTTTTCGGCAGGGATCTGTCAGGGGCAGCAAGGCGATAGCATCGACACCATGCTGCGACGGGCCGACGAGGTGATGTATCAGGCCAAAGAGGCCGGTAGGAACCTGGTGTTGTTGGAAGAGGAATCCGGGTGAACCCGCCCTTGAAGCCGAACCGGGCTTCGGGGTATAACCTCGTGTTTTAGAGGGGGCCGAATGGAGCAAGGGTTTGTCGTCGCGTTGACGCAGTTGGAAGTGCCCATTGCAGAAGCCGAGGCGCTGTTTTTGCAATCGAGTCAGCGCCGCTGCGCACCAGGAGAGGTTCTGGTGACTCAGCGCAGTCATCAAGGAGAACTGTTTTTTGTCGAGCAGGGACTGTGCCACGCCAGTTATCTGACCTCACAGGGCAAGCAGTTCAGTAAGGAGTTTTATTGGGAGCGGGACTGGATCATCGGTTTTGAAGCCTGGCTGGCCGGCACGCCGTCGCCGTTTCAACTTCAGGCACTGAGCGAGGTGCAACTTCGCTGCCTGCCAATGTCGGTGCTGCAGCAGTGGCGCACCGAACGTCATCCGGCCCACGTCACCCTGCTGGAGCAACAGTTGATCTACAAAGAGCGCAAGGAGCGGCTGATGTTACTGCATTCGCCTTCCCAGCGCTACGCCTTGTTTTGTCAGGACTATCCTCATCTTCTGCAACGATTAAATGACTACCAGATCGCCGCCTACCTGGGCATTACTCATGTCAGCCTCAGTCGAATCAAAGCCCGAATGCGCCAAAATTAACAAAGGATAACGACTGAGATTCAATGAGCAGATACAGTGGCGGAAATTCCTGATAACGAGAACACGACCTCTATGTTGACCTGGCAATTATGTAACTTTGATGCTCTTTCCGCCCGCCATTGGCACGATATCGTTCGCCTGCGAATGGAGGTGTTTGTGGTCGAGCAAAATTGCGTCTACCAGGATGTGGATGGCCATGACGTGATGCACGGTGTTCGCCATTTGATGGGGACCGAAAACGGACAACTGGTGGCCTACGCCAGATTGCTACCGCCGGGGCTGACTTATGACAATGTCAGCATTGGTCGTATTGTTACCAAGAGCAGCATTCGTGGCCGCGGCTTGGGGCACCAACTGGTGGGCCAGGCTCTGAGCCTTTGTGAAGACCTCTGGCCTGGGGTCAACGTCGAGATTGGCGCCCAGGAGCACCTTCAGGACTTTTACGCCAGTCATGGCTTTGTGGCGTTCTCCGAACCCTATCTGGAGGATGGCATTCCTCACGTTGACATGCGACTGGATAAAGCCTGAGTGTCCGGCGCTGCAGTGATACCTTTGGCTCTGGGCCTGCTGGTTCTGGGCAACCTGCTGGCGTCGGTGTCCGATGTGGCAGTCAAGCTTCTTGAAGGCGGCATCTCGCCGTTTCAGTACATCTTTATTCGCCAGGGGATGGCCACCTTGCTGGTGCTGCCGTGGTTACTGAGGTTGCCCAAAGCCGGTCGCCGCCTCCATGCCCCCGGCGTCACCCTGATTCGGGCGCACTTGGTATTGGTGGGCAGCGGTTGCATGATGGTGGCGGTCACCTACCTGCCTCTGGCCACCGCCAATGCACTGTTTTATGCCGCGCCGCTACTGATGTTGCCGCTGTCACTGTGGTTGCTCAAGGAGCGACCGCCCTGGACGCGGGTGCTGGCCACCGGTGTGGGGTTTATCGGTGTTCTGGTGGTGCTGCGGCCACAGCATTTCCACTGGGCGGCGTTGTTCGCGCTGGGCACTGCCACCACCCTGGCACTGTTCCACGTATTGGTTCGGCGCTTGCCTCAGCGACAGCCGGTGGCCAATACCGTGTTCTGGACCAATCTGCTGTGTCTGCCGCTGGCGGCACCCTTAGCGCTGTTTCATTGGCAGCCGCTCAGCATGACCGAGTTGGGCTGGGTGGCCGTCAGTGCAGTGTGCATCAGTGGTTACAATGGGCTGGCGGTATTGGCTTACCAGAAAGCACCGTCGGCGCAGATCGCCCTGGCGGAGTACAGTGGGCTGCTGTTCGTTACCCTGTTTGGGGTCTGGTGGTTTGCCGAGGTGCCGGATCGACTGACAGTGTTCGGCATTGCCCTGATCTTACTGCCAATGCTGCCGTTACCTCGGCTCTCCGGCTTGCATCGACTGGTGCCGGTACGGAAGTAATTCCGAGGCTTGAACGGTGGTCACGAGAGTGACAGAAAAGCCGTTACTTCCATTGTATTCACTTCGTGACTCGGCATGGAATTTACCGTGCCGCCCTCCTTGCTAATCGAGTCGAATGAGCGCTAAACTCGGCTTCGGCTTCATTATAAGCTAATGAAATATATCACTAAAACATTCGAAATTGGCCATATGCAAAAACAGGCATAAGGACGAGTTCAGAATTGCATCATACCCTCACAAGTGACTGTGGTGTTTTTAATTAAGGGATTCATTTTGAAACTAGGTAAGTTGTTGTCTAAATCTGTCGGCCTGAGTCTGGCGGCGATGGTGTTGTTATTATCGGGCTGTGCCACCAGCTATAAGGTGGACCCGGAACTGGTTAGTCAATTTAAGCCAGAAGCCACGCCCACCGAAGAGCAGACGTTTGTGTATGTGATTCGTGGGTCTAACTTTGCCGGTGCGGCCAGGGGCCTATGGGTCGCGGCCAACGAGAATGTGGTGGCGGATCTGTCTAATGGCTCCCACGCATTGCTGAAGTTAGATTCTGGTATCAATTCGGTGCATCTGGTACAGGGACTGGCGGGCATCGGCTTTGCCAAGGTCGATAATCGCCCCGGTGAAACCGTCTATCTGGCCATTGACTACGTCAAGGGCGAAACCAAAGAGGTAGAGCATGACCTGGGAGCCACCATGGTGATGAAGACCTCCAAAGCCAAAGACATTGGTGCACCTCGGAAAAATGACGCCTACGATAACCTCTTGGTGAACCCGTCGTTGCTGGGCTTCCCGGTAATGAAAGAATCGAATCAACCCATGAAGGCGGATGATGACAGTGCGGTGATTAACTTCTATCGCATGGAAACACTGATCGGCCAAGTTCCATTCGACATCTGGTCGGAACAAGGTTATGTCGGCAGCACCACCTCCGGCACCTATTTCCAGGTTCGGGTTAAGCCGGGCAAACACACTTTCGTGGCATTGTCTGAGCGTTACTCAGTGCTTGAAGCCGACGTCGAAGCCGGAAAAGAGTACGTGGTCGAGTTTGATGTGGACATGGGCTGGAACCAGGCCCACGTGCAGTTGCTGCCTATGGATGCCGCTGAATCAGCGAAAACCATCAGCAAGTGGCAGGCCAAAGCCAAGTTGATGGCGGTGGATCCTCAAGTTCTGGAACAGGATGCGTTTAAGCAGCGTCTGCAGATGGGCAAAGCCTACCTGAAACAACAGTACCAGAAGATTGAGAAAGGAGAGCTGGCCAGTCGCGAACTGGTGAGCAGCAACGGCGTGTTGTAACAACCTGCTCATCGAGACGGTCGAGGCGCCCTGTGGGCGCCTTTTGTGTATCTTGAATCAGCGTCGCCGTGCTGAGTCGCGGAGGACCGTGCTCTGAGCGCATCTGGGTGGGGGGCATTGTCTGCCTCTGTGGCCGGGGTTACACTGCCAAGCCACTGAATTATTGATTGAGAGACTATCGATGTCTGAGTTGTCCATGCCCAGAGTGGCCGTTCTGGCCGTCACCTACCATCAGGAGCGGCTGATACTGGTGAAGCGCGCCAATGAGCCGCAAGCACTGGGGTGGGGGTTTCCCGGTGGCTCGGTGGACGCAGGGGAGCCGTTGATGGATGCCGCCGTGCGTGAGTTGCTGGAGGAAACCGGTGCCCGCGCCGAGCCGCAGGCGCTGCTGACGGTGGTGGAGGTCAACGAATTTGATGGCAGCGGTCGCCACCATCACTTTATCCTGGTGCCGGTACTGTGCCGTTATCTTGGTGGTGAACTGCAGGCCGACGACGATGCCTTGGCGTGTGACTGGCTTAGCTTCGATGAGATTCATCACCAGCGCTCGGCCTTGATCGAAGGGGTGGCCGATACCGCCGCAGAGGCTCGCCGTTACCTGGCACAGCAGACCAAGGGCTAAACCAACGAGTTGAAACCTGAGTCCGCTGAGGTCAGGATAGGGGGCGTCATGACCAAGGAGTCTCCCCTATGAAAGCCCTGTTTTTTGCCGCCGCGTTGCTGAGTGTCAGTGCCCAGGCGGCCATTTCGCCACAGCCTCTGGCGGACATCAAAGACGTACAGTTCAACAGCGAACGGGTCATTACTGCCGGTTTGCCCACCGAAGCCCAATTTCCCCAATTGAAGGCTGCCGGGGTTGATCTGGTGATCAACCTGATCCCCGTTGACAATCGCAGCGGCCATGCGGATGAGGCGTCACTGGCCGCTTCCGCCGGTCTGGATTACATCAACATCGAAGTGGATTGGAAACAGCCAACCCAGGCCAACCTGCAGCGCTTTTTTGAAGTGATGGACGCCAATACAGACCGGGACGTGTTGGTGCACTGCGCCGCCAACTGGCGGGCCTCGGCGTTTTACTACCTGTACCTGCTTCACAGCGGCAGCGCCGACAGCAATGAGTTGCAGCACCAGGTAATGATGCCCTGGGGAGACCTCAAAGCCAGCCTCGGAAAATACCCGCAATGGCAACGGTTGATCACCGAGGCCAGAGCCGGCCTCTGACCCCGAATGAAGCCGGCACGGCCATGCACTGGCCGCGCCGTGTTGTTGCCGTTTGTTTAACGACACCGAACTCAGCTCGGTCCGTACCGACAACTTGATTAGACCTCTAATAATTCCTCTTGGCCGCCTTGTTTGGGCACTTCGTTTTAGCCCAAATAAATTTCAACGCTAATCTTCAGAGTTTTCGGGGCTTTTACCCTGCTTGAAGCCCAGTTTTGTATGGACTGTGATCCCGTTAATGGGTGGGTTCGTTTGAGTTCAAGCCATTGAAACTGTTAACATGCGCCCAACTCCGGATTCAAACACGGAGAATGACAGCTTGATGTGTAAGCTTTTTGAGAGGGAAGATGTCTAAGACAGTGGATAAATACAGTATTGAAAATACCGACTACACCGTCGGTCAGGATAACGTTCAGAAGTGGGGCTTTGATGTTCACAACCCGGTCTTTGGGATCAGCGCCAGCTTGGTGTTGCTGTTTCTGGCGGCCATTCTAATCAGTGATGCGGCCACCGCCAAAGCGGCGCTGGATGGCATTAAGTGGAAAATCATAAACAACTTCGATGCCCTGTTTATGTGGTCGGCGAATTTGTTCCTGATTTTCTGCTTATGGCTGATGGTGAGCCCATACGGCCGCATCCGCCTCGGCGGTGCCGATGCCCGTCCTGAGCACTCCAACTTGTCGTGGATGGCGATGCTGTTCGCCGCCGGCATGGGCATCGGCCTGATGTTCTGGGGCGTTGCCGAACCCGTTGCCTACTTCACCGGCTGGTATGAGACGCCATTGGGCGTCGAAGCCAACTCTCCGGAAGCGGTCAAGGTCGCCATGGGCGCCACCATTTTCCATTGGGGCCTGCATCCTTGGGCCATGTACGCAGTGGTGGCACTGTCTCTGGCGTTCTTTGCCTTCAACAAGGGACTGCCGCTGTCGATCCGCTCCATCTTCTACCCCATTCTGGGGGACAAGACCTGGGGCTGGTTTGGCCATGTCATCGACATTATGGCGGTTCTGGCGACCCTGTTTGGTCTGGCGACTTCGCTGGGCCTGGGTGCCCAGCAGGCCACCAGCGGCATCAACCATGTGTTCGGCACCGAAGGCGGCATCGGCATGCAGGTCGGTGTTATCGCCTTTGTTACCGGCCTGGCGGTCGTCTCTGTGGTTCGAGGCATTGAGGGCGGCGTCAAGGTACTGAGTAACGTCAATATGCTGGTTGCCCTGGCACTGCTGGTATTCGTCACCCTGGTGGGCGCCGCCGTCGCCTTCGGAAACCTGGGGCAAACCCTGCTGGGCTACGCCGAGAACCTGATCCCTCTGAGCAATCCCCATGGTCGAGAAGATGAAGCCTGGATGCACGGCTGGACCGTCTTCTACTGGGCCTGGTGGATCTCCTGGTCACCTTTCGTGGGTATGTTCATTGCCCGGGTTTCCAAGGGTCGTACCGTTCGTGAGTTCCTGATTGCGGTAATGTTCATCCCCACGTCGGTGTGCATCATCTGGATGTCGGTATTTGGTGGCATCGCCATCGACCAGATCATCAACAAGGTGGGCGAACTGGGTACCAATGGCCTGTCGGACATCACCCTGGCCCTGTTCTACACCTACGATGCCCTGCCTTGGAGCACCTTCTTATCGGTGATCTCTATCGTGCTGATCATGGTGTTCTTTATCACCTCGTCCGATTCCGGCTCTCTGGTGATCGACAGCATCACCGCCGGCGGAAAGGTGGATGCGCCGGTACCTCAACGCATCTTCTGGGCCAGCATCGAGGGCGCCATTGCCGCCGTATTGTTGTGGGTCGGTGGAACCGAAGCGATTCAGGCGCTGCAGGCGGGCACCATCTCCACCGCCCTGCCGTTCACCTTCATCCTGTTGATGATGTGCGTCAGTCTGGTGAAAGGGATGAAGACCGAGCCCCTGGGCCGGTAAAGGACCGCGTATGGGCTGCGGCCCAGCGCCGTAGCCTGTGTTCCTGATGGATGCCCGTCGGCCCTGCTGGCGGGCATTGTTGTTTCCAGGCCGGGAAGATGGTCCGGTGACCTTCGCAAACGGCCAGGGCGTGCTTCGGTTAACCAGGGCATCCCCTGGCGCCAGGGGATGTCTCTCTCCGGTAAGATTCGTTTGAACTTCTTGAAGCCATTGATTTAGCGCCAGCCGAGAGCGGTCGCCCTCTTAACAAGCGATAAAAGTTAACGAACACAAAGTGCTACAATAAACTGATAGCTGATGGATGTTGTTCATAAACCTTGAGGTACCGTGTCAAAAATAGTGGTTAAGCAGGAGGAGTCGCAGTCTTTTAAAGTCCTCCACCAGATGAAGAACGGCGATCATCGTCGAATCGATCTCTATTTCATGTTGCCCAAAGACATGGGCGTCAACCCGCAAAATATGGATGCCGGGGCCTACTGCCACAGTGCGGTTATCGGGCGACGCTCCTACTATTCGACCGGATTGCACCTGCCGCTGGTGCAGGGGCGTTTCGTCAGCCTGAATAAACGCACGGTGGAGGAGTTTCGCCTCTATCTGAACCTGTTTGCCTACCAGTTCTCCATCGCCATCGAAACCGACAGCAAAGAGTTGGCGCAGATCAAAGACGTCGATCAGTTTTATCAGTCCCTGAACGAGTTGTGTGACATCGTTGCCCAGCTGCTTAAGAAGTTTCGTCGCAACGAGCCAAGCGAACCGAAGTGGAAGCATTACTTCGAAAATGCCGATAACTATTTGTCCTGGTTCTGTGAGCAGCGATTCCTTAAGTTGGTGTCCCATGCGCCGCGAAGCAGCGAATACAACAGCGTTGTTGAGCAGGCCATCGGCCTTTGTCGGGCCGAGAGCGCCTACCGTGATGGCAGAAAATACAACTCGGAACAAACCAAGAGCGATCCCAACCGGGTTTCCAACAAAATGCTGTTGCTGCGTCGATTGATCCAGCAGGGGGTGGTACTCAAAGAGGAGCTGAAAACCCTGGGTGTGGGGTTAAAAAAACTGACGTCGGGCATTGCCACCGGGGTAATCATGGTGATTGTGTCGACCCTGATCATCAAGGCGCAGGGGGCACTGAGCGGCCTGACTCTGGCTCTGGTGCTGACCCTGGCGGTGATCTACGCGTTTCGTGAAATTTTTAAAGATGACCTGAGAAACGCGCTGTGGCGACGGATTCAAAAGGGGCGCCCCAGGTGGAGTCGCACCCTGAGGGACACCACCAGTCAGAGTGCCATTGGGCGACAGTTAATCTGGGCCGATTTCATCAACAAAAAAGACCTGCCGGAAGAGGTACGAAGCATCCTGAGTCGGCGTCACAGCCAAAACAAGGTCGATGCGGAAATATTGCATTACGGCATCAGCTCCAGAATTGCGCAAAAGGAGTTTTTGTCCGGTTACTCGACTATCCAGGAGCAGATCAACTTCAGTCTGGCGCCGTTTGCCCGCTATCTTGAGCGGGGTAAAGCCAAGATCTATCGGGAGTCCGACGGCAAAGTCAGCAGCGAATCGGTGGAGCGCCGTTACCAGATCAATCTGGTGTTGATGCTGAAGGAGAATCGTCAGCCGCCCACCTTTGCCCGTTATAAGATCACCATGAACCGGTCTCAGATTATCGACATTTCCGAGAGTAAGCTGCCGGATGATATCGCTCCGATTCTGGCTGAACCTAAACCGGAGTCTGAGCCAGACTCACAACCAATATCTGAGCAGACGGCCAACGACACCCTGACCAAGTTGCCATCATGATTAGTCGCTTTAAAGCATCATGACGTTTCGGTGTCAGGGGGGCAAGAGTGCAATATTGTTTTGCTGGCTTAATAGCAGGCTCAGTAAATACAAAATCGTGTTGGCTTGAGTCGTCGACGGCCATTGTTGGGACCGATGAATTAAGATAACGCCGTGTAAATTATAGGAAATTGGACTTGTTTGATAATGAGGATACTATTGTAAGTATTGAAATCGACCGTGGCATGAGTGTCAGCTTATGATAAATCAAACACGCAATTCATCTAAACGTCGCTCAGGCTTTACTTTGATTGAGCTGATCGTCGTTATCATCGTGCTGGCTGTGTTGGCCGTTATTGTTGCACCGAAATTCATTGGCCTTCAGGGTGACGCAAACCGAGCGGCTATTGATGGTGCCGTGGGTTCCATTAAATCTGCGGTACAACTGTTTAAAGCAAAGACGCTGACGTCCGGCAATGAAATGGCCACTCAAGTGGAATTTGAGGGCATTAAAGGCAGTCATTACCAGCCCTGGGCGGCGGGGGCAACCGGCAGCAGTTTTACTGCTGGATACAGCTCAGACCCGGAGATCTTTGAAGCTGCGGGCATCGATGTCGCAGAGTGGTCCCATCGCATCTATGTGGAAGCCGGCAGTTACGCCGTGGCCGCAGCACCAAAATCTGTGCTGGATAAAGCAGAGCCGACGATCAACGAAGTCAGAGCCACCAATTGCTACTTCAGTTATCACTGGAAAGTTTCCGGTGAGCCGGTTATCAGCACAGTCAAAACCGGTTGCGAGTGATGGCTCAACAGTCAGTCTGGTTGTTCAAAGCGACCATTGAATTATTCTTACGGTAGTATTGATGCTGTGCTTTTTGCTGAAAAGGCCCGCCGATTCAGGCGGGCCTTTTCAGGCGTAATCCTAAGGTTGGTTAGGAGGTGATTGCGGAGCCGATTTTACCTTTAACGATGTTCTTGATAAACCCGTAGGTTAGCGGAGCGAGGCACAAGCCGAACGCCGCAAAGATCACGATGCAGTAGTCGGCCATGCCAAAGCCGAGCAGACTCCACTCAAATTCGCCGCAGATCCCGCCTGGCTTGAACTCCGTCGGCCACCACTGATCCAGCGGCAGACCGGTCAGGAACTTGGGCTCCAAAGAGCAGGCATTGGCGCCGGCGCCGCTGGCGAACAGATCGCCACCTTCGTTCAGCTTCTGCATCGCCTTTTCGATTCCGGCCAGCTTCACAGAGCACACCATCCCGTAAATGACCCCGACCCAGGCGCCAGTCAGCCCGGCCAGTTTCAGGCCAACCTGCTTTGGATTTACCAGAATCAGGGCGCCGGCGATCAGGATGAAGAACTGGGCCTCCCGAATGTAGACGCATTGTTCGCAGGGCTCGCCTTCAAGCCACCACTGGAAATAGAGGCTGGCGCACACCAGGGCTGAGAAGGCGATACCGGTCATTACCCACCAGGGCAGGCGTGTGTCCTGAAGATCCGTCGGGTTGGTAAACAGGTCCCGGAAAAATTGAATAATCTGGTTCATCTTATCTCCTTACAGGTTGGCGGCGATGGTGTCGTCAAGATCCTTTAAGGAGCCCACCGTGGCGGTGTTCACCAGTTTATTGCCATTGATGACAATGGCTGGAATGCCTCTCTCCAGCGCAATCGTTTTGGCAATGGTACGGTCGTAGGCCAGCTTTTCTTGAGCCTGGGGAGTATTCAGAGCAGTTTCAAACGCTTCTTTTGAGACGCCAGCAGCTTTCAGTCCGATATCACGCAGAGTGCCCTCAACCGCGGTCTTTCCCTTTACCGAGGCCAGTTTTTTGTCATGCACGGCACTGTACATGGCGAGTTTGGCTTTTTTGTATTGCATTTCACCAATGGTCGCCGTGGCCGCCAAAACCTGACACGCTTCTATACCCAGTTCGCCTTTACTCTCAAGGCAGATGGCCTGAAAGGTCGTCCCGGTAGGAAGGTGCTTGATCATGTTGGGAGTAACCGCTTTTTCGTATTTGTAGCAGAAGGGGCAGTAGACGCTGTAGACTTTTTGGACGGTACTATCCAGCTCCGGGGTGTCAATGCGAATAACCTCGGCAGCATGAATTCCAAAGGATAACGTGACTGTTGCCAGTAATGTAGCCAGAGATTTTTTCATAATTATGACCTCTCAGTGAGAAAGAAATAGAGATAATTTATCTAATGCAGTTAATTGAGTTATTAGTGCTTGTTTTTGACTGACCTATCTATTAGAAGGCGTATTGTGCCCCCATGTATAAGATATTGGCCGTGTTCTTATATCCATACCAAGCATGAAGTTGACGCAATGCCAGAGTGGTTTGAATTTTGTTGGAAAAGCGATAGGAAAGGCTAATGTCAGCACAGTAGCCATTTTTGTTGCCGTCGGTTTCCGATATTCCACCGTACATGATATCTGCGTGCTGTTGAGTTCGGTCATGCATGCCAATATATCGAACGCCAATGGATGTATGGTCGGTAATTGGCTTATCCATTTTGAGCTCGAGGTGGTAACCTCCCCAATCACCTTGAAAATCAGTTCCCCAGGCGTTAGATCCCGTAGAATACATATAACCGCCGCTAAAATACCAGCTGGCGTCCAGGGCTTTAATATCGTATGACAAGCCAAGGGCTAGATTATTCTCATAGCCATTAACATTGTAATAGGAGACATTTTTGAACATTGTGTTCAAGCCCTTGATACCGGTTTTAAAATCACCGGTAAATGCCAATTTGTAGGTGGACCAATCTTCTCCTCCATTGGCCGGTCCGTTGTAGCTAGCGGACTTTTCGAGGTTATCGACGATACCTACGGTAACGATTCTTCCCCAGTCATCGGCATTGATGTTAGCCAGAGAGAGGGTAGTACGGTCAAACTGGTTGAGGTTATCGTCCAGCGACTGACTTTCGTGAAGCAGGTATCCTAACGAGATAACCGTTTTCCCGGCTGCGGCAGGCCCGCAAAGGCTCACCAGTGCGCAAGCCAGGGTGAGTCTGGATAGCGTTTTCATCATGTATTCCCCATAGAGGGGTACCTGGGTACCCCGTATTTGATGTTACTTACCGAACTGGCTGGCCGGGTTGATCAGAACGGCCCGATAGTGGGGAGTGTTGTTCTTTTCAGACAGCACATCGATCTCCACCTTGACCTCTTTGGTGTCGTAGTCGATCTCATTGATTTTGCCGATGGTGGGAACGCCGGGCTTGGTCAGGTGGACAGAGCCTCCGAAGCCAAACATGGTGTTGCGGTCTGCCATGTACTCGACGTTCGAGGTGATGGGGGAGTACCAATCGAAGCCGCGTTGTTTGCCATACTCCCAGGTCTGCTGAACAGTCATTTTCTCTTCGTCGATCTTGTACTCCACGAAGCGGGTGTACTTCATCTCCTGCAGGGCCGGTTGGTCA
Organism: Ferrimonas kyonanensis DSM 18153; assembly: GCF_000425405.1. GTDB lineage: Bacteria > Pseudomonadota > Gammaproteobacteria > Enterobacterales > Shewanellaceae > Ferrimonas > Ferrimonas kyonanensis. Next base: position 282,258 of record NZ_AUDJ01000002.1, read on the forward strand.
TAGCCGCGGCCGTCACCGTTATCCAGCACGGTGAGGCGGTTTTTATCGTCATTTAGCCAAGCGGTATGCTGGGTATAGGTGAAATCGAACTCGCCGTCACATACGCCCTTTTCGCTGCAGCTAATCTTGCGCCCCTTAGCGTCTACAGGTTGCAACACCTTGGTGGCAAGCTCGCCTTTCCAGCCCGCTTTGGGGGCCAGGATCCATTTTACTTTTTTGTCGCGAGTAACCTTGGCAACGCCCTGATGGCGGAAAGAGAGTATGATGGAGTCATCCTTGGGGTCGTAGTCGATGGAGTTGATGTGCGCCCAGTTTCGGCCAGCACCAATTCCAGGAATGTCGCCGTACGGGGCGTCAATGGCCAATTCGCCTGCTTTTTCTCCCATGTGGTCCATATCGACGTTCAGGCACACAGCCCCCATATCCAGTGCTTCCAGCAGCGCATCCCGATAGGGGTCCATGATCTCCGCCAGATTCCAGACATCGACGAGGTTGCCATCCTTGTCCAATTCGAGGATATGGTCGCGAACGGTATGCACGATGTCTCCTCGGTCGTTGATGTAGTTGCTTTTCGCCGCTCGGACCAGGGAGTGGCCGTTGGGCATGATGTTGTGCTCGTGGGAGGCGTCCTGGTAGCCGCGGGGAAGGCGTTTGGTGTCGATTTGGCCGAGCAGGTTGAACGTGCCGTAACGCTGGCCAGAGACGAAGGTCAGATCACCATTGCCGGTATCATGAATGCCCATGAAGTAGCCGCGTTTATTGATATCAATGTCGGTGGCATCATAGGTGGCATCCTGGTCGAGCCACCAACGGATCTCGCCCTGTGTATCGACGATGTAGTTGATGGGAGGCATCTCGAACGGCAACGAGCCTAGCGCGGGTGACGACTCAAAGATACCGGCATCTTTGGTTTTTTGCCCTGACCAGTGCAGGTCCGAACCCTGGTGATTGTAGGTACTGGAGTTAACCAGGTAGAGGCGGTCCTCGAAGCCTTTAGCTACGGTCTTAACCTGGATTTGTTGCATCAGTGAGATGTTGCGGTTGTCGACGTATTTATTGGTGATGGTTCCAGTCAGGACTTTATAATCTTCCGTGATTTTTTTGCCATCGAGCGTGTATTCAACGGTAACCTTGTTTGTGTGATTCGCATAAAGGCCAAACAGGGGAATGCCGTCGTGGGTATTGATGGTTTGTTGGCCGACGGGATAGCTGATTTCTACGCCTTTCTTTCCTTTACCATGGACGGTAACCACAACATCTTTCGGGTGTTTGCTGTTAAGGTCGATCAGCGCGGTTAGTGGCGAGGTCCCATAGGGATCAACCAGAACGGCGCCTAAATTTCCAGCGGCGGGAGCCGGTTTGAAGCCCGCGGCGATAGCGGTTGCAGAACCTAGGCATAGAGCGGTAACTAATGCTATTTTCGAAATTTTATTCATCATCATTTTCTCGTAGTTGTAAATCAGCTTTGATTACTGTTCGTGCTGCTATTTGGCCATCAATGTACGATTGGTTATTACTGTCTCGATAGGCCAAAAATACGATATCCGTATTTTGTTGAAAAAAATGATAACGGTGTTAATACAAACAGGAAGCCTGTCCGGATTGAATTGATGGTTGTCGCAAAATTCCAAAATGATTAGAGGCTGGTCAATAAAAACTGGAATGGTTTTTTTGATATTCTTTCTTTTATGTGACAAAGGTAGCGATCTTTTTATTCGCTAAAAGCTCTTGTTAGTGTGGGCCACCTAGTGTAATAATCTTGGATACGAATTAATTTCAGGGAATATTGAAATGAGGGCGAATGTGATCAGGGAAGCTAAACTTGAGATATCGAGGTGTGGACCTGGTGCTATCTCTATTCTTGCGCTCTCAAAAACATTAGGGGTTTCCAAGAACTGTCTATATTCAGAGTTTAAGAACAGGGAAGGCATTGTTGCCTCTGTACTGATAGATTTATTTTATGGGTTGTATAACACCGGAGTGTCGGTCAATAATGCAGAGTGCTTTAATGCAGCCGAAAAAATAGCTGCCTACTATTCGTTGTGTGTAATAAAACCTTTAAACAACAAGGATGACATTGGTGTCCACTTCTTGTTGCACAACAAGCCATTTTGGCTCGGTTTGGATAAAGATAAGTACGAGGAGATGAAAACAGCGTTTAAGCTGCACTTCGACTTTATTGAAAGGGTAATGGCACGGCACGAAACAGAGCACTCTTCAGAGTTGATAGAAATGGCTAAGGTAAAACTCAACGCTTTAGAACGAGGTTTACTGCTGACGATGATGAATACTTTAGAGCCATGTCACAAACTACAAAGCAGAGACATTATTGATATTATTTCTCATGAGGTTTATGGGATATTTCCAGACTTTCAAGAAACGATCGACAAAGATAAGGTTTTTGTTTGGGTTGAAGACTTTGTGAACTCTTTGCCGCAGTGGGCAGGTTGATGCGAAAACACATTGTGTAGGTTGATGGTATTGCTTGTGAACAACATTTTTGTTGGTGGTTGTTTGCATTAGATTGGATCAAATTCATATAGGGCCGCAGTGTTTCAAAGATGTCGTTGGGTTGGAACAGTTTGCCAGTGGCTTCTGCTATTAGCGATAGTGGATTGGAAATCCGTTGTCTTTTGAATTCAATTAGAGCATCGCCGATTAGATGTTTTTGGAGATGAAGGTGACTGGAACTCAGTGGATTAATTTGGTGATGTTTCTATCAATAAAAACCAGTTGTCTGGTTAAGATTGCCTTTAAACTTTTTTTGAAGCTGCGCGCCTTTGTTCCTAGTGTACCTTTATCCCCTACCTAGGCAGTTAGGCTCTGACTCCTATCGTGGTAGGAACCTTCACTGGTTAGTGGTTATAGCACTCCCTCTATGAATTGCTTGACTGGTTAAATTACAGCATACTATTCAGTCGCTTATCAGGATGATAGGTCCCCAGCATTGGGTAATGTGTTTTGCAGTACAGTATTAGGGATGAACGATGTCGATAAAGCATGGAGTACTTCCATTGGTGGTTCTGTTAGCCGCTTGTGGTGGTAGCGGTGGCGGCGGTGACAGTGGCAGTGACACAAGCAACGTCAGCAATGATATTCGCGGGCTTTGGTATTACCCGGTCAACGCAGAGTGTACGGAAACCATCCAGTTTGCCGATGACGGTACGTTTCGGGTTGAGTCCGGAGAGTTTTGGAGCCAAGGTTCCTATGCCTTTACCGGCACTGTTCCGTCTGGCAGCGCCCACAGCCTGTTGTTGACCTTAACCGATTGGTCCAATGCGGTTGATTGCAGCGGCGATTATTCCGAGTTGTCGGGAGGCAGTGGCGAGGTCTTCGTTAAGTTCCCAAGCAGCCTGAAGATGGACTGGTACGGGACCGCATCCGCCACTGCGGCCATTGGCAGTTATCAGCGCGATAATCCGCTGCAATTGGGGCAGACTCAGTTTTCCTATGTTCCGGGTCAAACGCTGACGATAGAATTAGGCGGCCGTTACTCCGGGGCCCAAAATGCTCGGGTGGCGTATGGCCCCGAAGGGCTAACGGTAAACGATCAAGGCCAACTGGTTTGGGACCTGAAAACCCCGATGTTCAGTAGCTCCCTTACCGTCGACGTGGGCATTGAAAGCGATGACAGCCTTGCCGTCGGCGAGTTTTCATTAACGGTGGTTGCCGCAGATGCCGCCATGCCCGTGACCCGCGGCAACCTTCAATTCCTCCAGCGCCGTGAGCAATCGATGTTTGTTGCCGATTTCGATGGTGATGAGCGTAATGAATTGTTGATTACCGGTACCAACCGATTGATGAGCATCCTGACTCACACCGAGCAGGGGTACAAACAATCCTGGGCCTACCCATTTGAGCTCGATGGTGTGAAAGACGGCGATAGCCTTGCCGTTCGAGTACACGATATTAACGGTGATGGCCGTACCGACATCATTGCGCTGACCTCGACAGGCCTGTACCAGATAACGGATCTGACTCAACCCGCAAGGCTATTGCTCTCCCTTGGCGACTTTTCTGCCGTCGATTTTGCTATTGCCGACAACGATGCCGACGGTGACATGGAGTTGCTGTTGCTGGGGGCCCATGGAGTGCAGATTCGGGATCTGTCGTCTGGCGAATTGCAGACTGAATTTCCGGTTCAGTGGTCGACCCAAAGTCGGCTCAATTACGGCAACATCGATGACGATCCCCAACTGGAACTGGTGCTGGTAAACGGGACGGTTTACGACAGCCTTGATGGCAGTCTGCAGTGGCAGCATACCGCTGAGTTTGGTTATTACACGCTGGTGGCCGATGTCGATGGCGATGGTCGGGATGAAATCATTGCCAGCCCGAGAGGCCGATCGGTGCAGGTGTTTGATGCCGAGTTGAAACAGTTGCAGCAACTGGTTCGTGACGATGGCAGCTTTTGCCAGATTGCTGCGGCCAACCTGGATGATGATGCGGCATCGGAACTGCTGTTGGGGCCATGTCAATGGGGCGAGGTCCAGGCTTACGACATTGACGCAGGCAGCAGCGAACTGATGTGGTCGGTAAACCACGATGGCGGCGGTCGCAATATTAGCGTGCTTGCCACCGGCGATGTGGATAACGATCAGCAACTCGAGTTGATCTGGAGTTCAGGGCGTTCGGAGATGGCCATTGCCGATATTCAGCCGGTCGCCGCTGTTCTGTGGGATAACAGTGAGTTGGCCCGCGTTGAAAGGCACCTGGCAACCGGCTGGGGCCAGATTCGACCTGGTGTGGAGGCTGGGGTGTTTCTCAGTGCCAGAAATCAACACACTCGAGAGGGGCTGAGTTATGTTCAGATGGACAGCAACGGCGACCTGACTCAAAGCCCGGAGATTGACAACAACTGGGAAGATATCGAGGTTGGCAAACTCACCGATGTTAATAACGACGGTTTTGCCGATTTGCTGTTTGGCAGTGCTAACTATTACGACGGCTATTTTGCTGTCCATGAAGTGGACTCCGGCCAGCTGTTGTATGGCGGTGTGCCGGTACCGCAGGGTGATGTGGATCTGATCGAAGTTCATGATCTTAATAATGACGGCAACGACGATGCCATTGTTGTCGAGGGACGTGAGCTTCAATTTATTGATCTGTTCAATCAGGCCGAACTGGGCCGTTTTGTGGCGCCAGGCTTTGTAAAGGCGCTGGCGCTGCAGACCGATGACGACGGCAGCACCTTGGTCGCCATGACCTATTCGGATTACAGCACCTCTACCACAGGGATTGTCTTGTTGCGGGGATCTGGCGGTAACTACAGCCAATTGTCCAGTCATACCAACGTCAGTTGCCGGCAAATGGCCTTCGATGGGGCTGAGCTGTTGTGCAGCCATTATCAGGGCATTAGTCGCTATGATAAGCAACTGAGTTTGGTTCGAAGTACGGCCCTTAGAACGGCGGAGTTTGGCTGGATCGGTGATATCAATCAATTGATACCACTGGAGAACGGCAACGTTGTGATCGCCGCATCGGATTTGGTGGCAGACGGCAAAGCCAGCCGCATCATCGAGCTGAACGAGGCCCACAATAAGGTCATTTGGCGTAGTCCGGCATTGATGGGTACCGTGTTACCCGAGTCCCTGCACCTGATTCAGCGACCGCAGGGCCGACATCGATTGCTGTTTGGTTCCGATACCGCCATGTTCCTTACCCGCTAGTGACGCAAATCCCGGTGCCTCAGCACCGGGATTTGGTCCCCTTTCGAGGATCGAACCTGAGGATTAGCGATTGTGCCGACGCTGACCGAGACTGGGCGGCGGCGCAGGCGGTTCCAGCAAAGGCGCCATCGTAGACGGCTGGACAGGTAGCGCTACTTGCCTGCTTCGAAGGTACAGGCACTGCCTGCCACCGGGCTATCGGGTGCCAAAGCGTTGCATGAACTCCTGACGAATTTTCACTCGTTGCTCGTATTCCTTGTCCCATTGACCCTGTGGAGCGCCTTCCCAGATTTGTTGATAAACCCGCATTTTATTGCCGGCATAGATTTTTGCTAATTGGGCATCGGTGTAGCCGCGTTTCCACAGTTCATCGGTGATGGCGGGCAGAATTCGCGCCAACATGGCGGCATCGTCTGCACCACGCTCAAAGGCGTCGATCATATAGCCATCATCCTGATACATGGTGGCGTTTTTCTTGGCGAAATCGACCACTAGGGAAACGTCGAACATGTCGTCGGTTGCCAAGCCTACGTGGTCTTCTCCTAACAGCTTTACATAATAATCAATCATGTCAGCAGCTTGAGTTGGGGTGATGTCGTCAGGCCAGATCCCATCCATCATCCACTCTGTAAAGGTCGGTGAGACGTAGCCGCCAGATTTCACCACTCGCAGGGCTTCTTCATCGGTGATGTTGCGGTAACAACCGCGGGGAGAGGCTTTGGCTTCATCGCGGTACAGGCCGGCGGGAATTGAGTGGGTAAAGACATAGGGCACACCGGGATAGTGAGCGTCCATGTGGTCCATGGCGTCCATGGCCGTTTGTTTACCGGTATGGCTGAGATCGAGAATAATGCCGTATCGCACCATTTCGTCAATGATGGCCCGGCCCCAAGCCGTTAAACCGTCATCCATGCCGTTGTAGGCGGCCAGTGAGCCGGAACCGGCGCGGAATCGATCGTTGTAGGTAAGAATCATGCTGACAATGCCCATTTCCCGAATGGCCGCCATTCGACTTAAGTCCTCTTCGAGAATTGTGGCGGTCTGCGAGTTCCAAAGTACGGCGGTTTGTCCCTTCAGGTGGGCTGACTCGATGTCTCTTATGGAGCGTGCAAACACGTAATTTCCGGGTTCCTTGGCCATAGCTCTGCGAAATGCTTTGTGTTGACGCATCAGTTCGTCCCAGTTTTGCGATGCGGCCGCGAGAGTGAGTTCATGGCCGGTGATGCCGACAGCGCGTGACTCTCGATAGTATTCCAGCAGTTGTTCTGGTTTGGTCCAGCCGGTGCCATATGGGCTGGCCATCATGCCAATCACGATGTTGTCTTTAACAAAGGCTTTGGCTTTGTTGGATGCGGGCCACAGCTTGGCTTTCAGACTTGCCGGTACGGGTGAACTGAATACGACACTCAGTATTGATGTCACAAACAAAATGGCTATCGTGCGGCTTCGCATCATTACCCCCTTTAAAGGTATTGTTATCCCGAATGATTACACTCCGGTAACACTATAGACGCAGGTCAGTCTCGCCGACAGAAAACACAGCTCACGCAGGCCGTGTTGGCGGTTTCATGGCTAATCGTCAACGCCATTTCACTTCGCGGGTACTTTGTAAAGTGGTTGAGTCGTGGCCCGTCAGGGCAGGATCTGGGCTGGCATCGGGTGATTGATTGATACTTGTCGCAGCGACCGTGGTGGCGAGGCTGGTTGTTGCTTTGTGCCCTAGTGAATTGACCCGTGCTTTGAGGAAGGGGATCAGACCGGAGTGGTCCGCCGAATAACAAACTTGCCTTCGGATCTGGCCATCGGCTTGCCTGCCATTCGAATCTCAGCCTGCACTCGATACAGCCCTTTTCGTTGAGTTACCAGCCTGGCGATCAACTTCAGCTCGGCATCGCATGGTATCTCATGGAGGTAGCGGACTTTCATCTCCGCGGTGACCGCTTCTATGCCCTGGTTGAACAAGCAGTGAGTCATGGCCGAATCCAATAAGGCGCCGATCACGCCGCCATGAAGAATCCCGTGGTAGCCCTGCAGTGCCGACTTTCCTTTGAAGGAGGTGCTGATCTCAGTGTTTTCTCCGGCTCGGAACTGCAGTCCCAACGACAACGGGTTCTGATCACCACACAACACACAAAACTGATGGTGTACTCGGGTTCTGTCCAGGCGATCGAGCGGATTCATTGTCTGTCCTCACTATCATTGGATTACTCCAGCGGGCTTGCAGTACACCGTAAACGGGGGCGGTGCTGCCAGTGCCTTGGTGTTAGTGATCAGGATTATACTTGGCATATGCCAAAAACGCCATTGCCATTGGAAGGCACGAATTGCCTGCACTGTGCCCGGGTTCAGTGATTCAGCTGTGGCAGGCTCAATAGGACATTTGTGCTTCCGGGCTGTTGAAACCCCGCAGAATGTTGCCCAGGGTGATGATGGCGAAGATGGCGATTACCAGCGACAGATGCCATGCCTGGTTTAGCCCCAGTGACACTAAAGCCATGCTGATTATGGAAGAGGCGATCATCTGTCCGCCTCCGGACATGGCTGCCGCCGCGCCGGCTTGCTGGCGGTAGGGCTGCATCACCATTGCCAGAGCACAGGGCAGGGCAATGGCGTTACCGATCACCATCAACAGCTGGCCTATCATCAGATACAGTGGCTCCACCGGGCAAAAGAACAGCCACAGCGCTGAGCAAAGATGAATGACAGGGGTGGAAAGCAACATCTTTTTGCTGCCGAAACGCGGCCGATATTGGTTGCACAAACTGGCACCGGCGATCATTCCCAGCGCGGGGATCAGCGCCCACAGCGAGTATTCGTCCGAGGTCATGCCCACTTGATTTTGCATGATAAACGGCATGGTCGATACCGTGGTGATCATCAGGCTGAAGTTGAGCCAGCCGATGCTGGCAAAGCTGATAAAGTGGCGTGAGGCCAGCAGGTCCCGGTATTGTCGCAGCATCTTGGCCGCAGAGGGGATCGGCGAGCGCTCGGTCAGGGTTTCTTGAAACCTAAGCGCGATGACCAACCAGGCCAGGGAGACATAGCCCAGCAGCGAGACAAACACCATGCTCCAGCCGAAGTGGAAGTTGATGAAGCCACCGATCACCGGGGCGATCACCGGTGTAATGGCGGCCACCATGGCGATGTACGACATCGCAGTCGGCAACTCGCCGCCGCTGAATCGGTCACTGACGGAGGCCCGGGCCAGTACCGCACAACAACCGGTGCCCAGCCCCTGCAGGAAACGGCCGAGGACCATGCCGGAGAAGGCGTCGCCGAATAGGATGATCAGCCCGAGTCCTAGCATGGCAATTAGCAGTCCGGTGAGCAAAACCTTTTTTCGACCCAGGGCATCGGAGACGGGGCCGTAGATAAACTGGGAGGGCCCAAATCCGAGCAGATAGACACTGATCAGCAACTGGGCTTGATCCATCGAGATGCCAAAGTCTTTGGCAATCCAAGGCAGTGAAGGGAACACCAGCCCCATGCTGAGTTGACCGATGCTGACGATCAGGCACACCAGTAAGATGGATCTGATTAGGAAAGGGCGACTCATAAGGCGTCACTCCCTGCGGCGGGCATGTCGCCCCGGCGTCGCAAACTGCCCTCGTCATCGACTTCGTTTAGCCTGGCCTTTACCCGTTTGACCGTCGATAGGCTGACATCACACCGTTCAGCCACGCTTTGAAGGGTATGGCCATCCAGCAGCAGCGAGGCGATGCGTTGGTGCTTGGCTTTGTCGGCCGGGCGGCCGCGAAATTTTTTCTTCCACAGCTCCGGCTGATCTTTAAGGGCATTTCGTCCCTGCTCGGCGGCATACAGGCGGTGCTGGGTTTGAACCTTATCGTAGCCGGACAGCAGCAACAGCAGGGTGTTGGTTTGTTCGTGGTCCGGATCGAACCGAAGAGGTTCGCAGATCAGCTGCAGCGACACGCCTTTGCCCAACAACCGGTTGACGGTCGCCAGTACCTGGTTGAAGTCCCGGCCAAAGGCCGTGAGCCACCAGATAACCAGGGTGTCGCCGGACTCCAGAGCGTCAAACAAACGGCTGAATTGCGGACGTTCCAGCGGTGGCACCTGACCATGAATCGAGTCTTCTACATGCACGGCAGCGGGGAATGCCGCAGTCATGCTTGCCAGGTGTTGTTGATAGGCCCGATTCTTGGGCGAATAGCGGGTGTAGAGGTAATGGGTCATGGCTTTCTGAATGGTTCATTAGCTGTGATGGGTCATAAATATACATGGGTTCATTAATTCGATCAACACCAAATGAGCCAATGAGGACGGGGAGGGAGTCATGTCTATGAATCTATGAAGGTTATTTTTCAGTAGCAACGGTGGGGTAAACATCGCTGAGCAGGCTGTTCTGAGCGTGGGCGTTCCTCATTTAATTTCGAAAAGCCCGACCCCACAGGTTGTGGCGTCGGGCTTTCTGCGTACAGGCTGATGCATCGGCCTGGGGCGTCTACGGCTTAGAAGTAGTAACCAAAGTTGATGTTCAGGCGCTGATTGGTGCCGCCGTCACCCACCAGGGTACCACCGATGAAGGGCTGATTTTCCGCCACCACAAAGTCCACATAGGTGAACAGGCCGCCGGCGGTGATGGAGACACCGGTGACGTTCATAAAGGTGTCATCCAGAGACTGAGGCTTGTCGGTCATCAGGGTGTAGTCGTTGTAGAACGTCAGGTTACTGATGGGACCCAAAGAGACCGGCAGGTTATAGGAGACGTTGGCGGTGTAGCTCAGGGCTTCGGCTGGAATCGAGTCGTAGAAGGCGTAGGCACCCACCACCATCTGGTCGACGTCCATGCCATCGACGTCGTATTCATAGCCGGTGACCTGCAGCTGTACGTTCCAGGCGTTGTAGTTGATAACGCCGTGCACGGCTGCGGCCTGGTGGTCGCCGTCCATGTTGTTGTCGATCTCCAGCTGGCCGTACTGACCGGAAGCACCCAGCTCCAGCTGCACGCCACTCAGGTCGAAGGTGTGGGCGTAACGCAGGTTAAAGGTGTTGGTTTCACCGGCTTCCAGGCTGGGTGCGTCGAAGGTGCCCTCGTCGGCCAGACGGACACCGACGATGTCGTAGGAGTAACGGGCACTGCGATCCGACACATAGCCGTCGAGGCCACCCTGTTCGTCGTTCTTGTAGAAGGCGATGTCCAGCTGGTTATTGCTGTTTTTAAACTGGTAATTCAGACCCATGTCGTAGTCGTCTTCCAGCCCGGTGTAGAAGTTGGAGCTGAAAAAGAAGCTGTGCGAGGCGTAGGGCAGGATACCGAAGGGCACCTGAGTCACACCCACTTTACCGTTGTGCTGGTCGTTAAAGTCATAGCCGACCCAGGCGTGGTGCAGTACGTCCATGTATTGGTACCAGCGGTACTGGGCCGACAGGGTCAGATCGCCGATGCTGCCATTGGCATCCAACCGGAAGGTGTCAAAGTCGAAATCCCCGCCACGGTCTTGGTTGTCGTCATCGTACTCTTCGTAGCTGTACTGGAATCGCACTGCGCCACCCAGAGTAATGCCGTTGTCGTCTGCCGCTTCGGCTTGTTGCTGTTGCTGCTGCTCTTTTTCCAGGGCGTCAATGCGCGCCTTCAGCGCTTCAATGTCGGCATCGTTGGCCAGGGCAGGGGCAGAGAGCAGCAGTCCCAGGGCAATGGCGATAGGGGATTTCATCGTTGTACTTCCTTAACGAATTGAGTAGGAGGGGTGTGTGATGGGTGTAATGCAACCGTAGTCAAAATGTTGCGTGTGCGGGTATGCTACTGAATTAATGGTTAGAACTCAAATTAGTTTCTGACCAAGGGGCAATAAAAAAGGCGGCCTGGGCCGCCTTTAAATGATCAGAGTTCTACTTTTCCAGATTCGGAGATTGAATGTCCAGCAGCGGCGCCGCATCCAGGTTTTCGGCGTCCATCATATATGCAACACGTTGTAATGATGAAAGAATTTGTGTTTTCTCCCACTCTTTGAGGTTTTCAAATCGGTCGATGAATTTTTCGTGAAGCAGTGGGGGGGCCGAGGCCAACACGTCGGTGCCGGACGGGGTCAGCCTGGCGTTGACGATGCGTTTATCGGTTTGACTTCTAACCCTTTCAATAAAGCCGCGATCCTGCAGTCGGTTCAGGATGGTGGTCACTGTGGCGGCACTCAGGGACACCTCATTGGAGAGGCGCCGAACGGTCACGTCTCCGAGCGTGTCGATGGAGCGCAGCACCATCACCTGAGGGATGGTCAGGCCACAGGCCTTGATCATTCGTTTGGATTGCAGGTCGGTGGCGCGAATGATACGGCGCAGTTCAACCAGGACTTCAGGCCAGTATTGTGAGTCAGACATAGCGGTAGTTAGTAAAAAAACGGTGTTATCGGCCGAGTATATCTGTCACTCACCAGAACACAATTGATAACTCATTGCAGACAGGGGAAAGAGCGGAAAAAACCACGGTGGCTCGGTGTTTTACGGTTAAAACGGGGTGCTGAGAGGTCGTGTGTGGCAGCGGCGCTGAGTCAGCGCCGCCTGGTTCAATGCCGTGTCGGATTAGGGCAATAGCGTAAAGATCTCGGTTTCCGGTAAGCGTGATTTTGGCAACTCGGCATTAAAATCCGAGTCGTTGCGATAGCCCAGTGCAACCATCGCCACCGCCGAATAGCCTTGTTCCAGCAACCCCAACTCCTGGTTCAGTACCTTGGTATCCACGCCTTCGATAGGCAGAGCGTCCACGCCCAGAGCCGCCGCGCCCAACAGTACGGTGCCCATGTTCAGGTATACCTGCTTTTCCATCCAGTGCTGGGCATCCTTAAGGTCGAAGCGGTGCATGTTGATGAACATGGTGCGGCCCATGTTGACCGTCTCCTTGAAGGCCGGCTCGGCAAAACGGCCGTCCTGATCTTCGGTTTCCAGCAAGTGTTGAATGTAGTCGTCATCGATTCCGGTTTTGGCGCAGAACAGGATCACGTGGGAGGCGTTCAGAACCTTGGCCTCATTGAAGCTGTACAGCCCCTGGGTCCCCTTGCTCAGGGTGGCGCGGGCCTCATCGGAGTGGGCAATCACAAAGTGCCACGGCTGAGAGTTTACGCTGGACGGGCTGTAACGCAGCAGCGCCTTGATCTGCTGGAACAGTTCATCGGGAATTTTCTTATTGGCATCAAACTCTTTGGTTGAGTAGCGAGTCTGTACAACGTCGATAAGGTTCATGGGTTCGATCTCCTGATGATCGGTTTAACTGATGCTGGTGGAGGTATAATAGGTGTGCCAACGTTTAAAGCAAGTACGCACAACTGTGATACATAGGTACAAAATGGATACTGTTAAAAAGCGCCGCAGCAAAATCTATACCGGAGAAGGCTGTCCGGTAGAAGCGAGTCTGGAGTTGTTCAGTGGCAAAGGTAAGGGGATGATTTTGTATCATCTGCTCGGTGGGACACTGCGTTTTAATGAGTTGAAACGACGCTTAGGCTCGGTGACACAGCGAATGCTGACCAAGCAACTGCGGGAGTTGGAGGCGGCGGGCTTGGTGCATCGACAGGTGTACGCGGTGGTACCACCAAAGGTGGAGTATCGTCTGACCGCCACCGGGGCGTCGCTAGAGCCAATCCTGCTGGCGTTAAAGCAGTGGGGCGAGGAGCATGCCTTGCCCATATTGCGCCAGCAGGCGAACGCTCCGGCCTAGCTTATGGCCGTGACTGCGGTTAAAACCCAAGACCCATGGAATTGCTGCTGAAGTGGGTCACCCCTTCGCCTATCTCTTTGCTGAGATGGTCTTGAATGCGCACCCTGAGCAGGTGTTTTCCCGGGGCCAGCTTGGGTTTGTGGAACTGGGCGATGATCATCGGCATGTAGCAGGGCTCATTTTCCGAAAACGGCGAATCTTTGCCGGCGCTGCACTGCCCGGTATGTTCGTAACTCCAATGAAAATCGATCAGGGCCACGGGTTCTCCGTCAATGCTGGCCTGAATGTCGCCTTTGGTCAGCGTGGGTGAGATGTCCATTATCGCCTTAGGGGTGCCGTCGACGTTTTTGTAGTAGAGGCGGGGCAGTTTGGCGGCGGCCAGGTGCATCGGCCTGAAGGCAGCAAACAACGATTGGGAACCGCCATTGCTGGCCCATACCGCCAACGAATACACTTCGATGGTGTCGAAGGCAATGTCGATGGTCTGGTTTTCCGTTAGTTGCAGGTTCCAGCCCCAGAACTCCAGTTGAGTTTTGGCATACTGGGGCAGGTCGAGGCTGTACAGCGAGTTGTAGTGCCCAGCCGGAATCTCGGCCCGGTAGCGGCCGTTGGCATCGCATTTAAAGTACAGCGAGTCGTCAGCGATAAAGCCACTGGGATTAAAGATTACGTCGCACAGAGGTACCGCTTTGCCGTGACGGTCGGTCACGGTTCCGTCGATGACGACAGTGTCTTGGGCGTAGAGGTGGGCACTGCTGGTAAGCAGTGCCATGGCCATAACCATGGCGTGTGTATTCATCGATAGTCCTTTATCAATAGGGGAGTGTTCGTCCGTGAGCGATCAGCCTACTCTATGCATTTTTCCTAAGTTATATCAAGCTTATGTTGGCCCGCTATTGAGTTCGGGCTACAGCAACCAGGCGTAACTGAACTTGGCAAAGACACTGCGATCCAGTTGCTCAATGCTGTCGTCGATGCCGTCGTTAAAGCGGCCATCGGCGTAGCCGGCGTAAAACACCGTTTGCGGGTTGAGTTTGTAGCCGTACAGCAGTTCGGTGGACAGCTTACGGGTGTTTGGATCCACCTGATCGTATTGATATAGGCTGGGATCGCGCTCGATGTCGCGATAGATGGCGGTCAGGCGCAGGAAGTTACGCACATTGAATTGCCAGCTCAGGCGAAGATCCGACAGGTTGGCGGTAAACAGGGTGCCGCCGTCCACCGCTAATTGCCGCCACAGATGGTCCAGTTCCACCACCAGTTGCGGCAGCGGTTGCCATTTGAAGTAAGGGTTAACTTGGGTGCGGGTCCCCAGCTGATTATTGGCAAAATCGATGTCGTCGCCGTAGGTCAGGTGCAGCTCCAACTCCAGATCGCCGCGGGGAACAAATTCGATGTCCACTCCGGCAAAGGTCTCATCGAACATCGGTGCGTTGCCTTCCACCGCCAGATCCTCCTCCCGTTCGCGGCGGCCGCGACGCTCGCGAGAGACGCCCCACAGGGCCAGGTAGCTCTGATACAGTCCTTCACCGCTGAGACGGAATTCGTTCTCCTGTTCCAGCCGCTCGCCGTTATTGTTGCGGGTTTCATCCACGTCGCCACCGAGACGCACTTTATGGAAGAAGCCGTGTTGCGGGTACCAGGTGTGTCCGCCACCGGCTACCCCTTTGCCCCAGTCGGTGTTCTCCACGAACCCCAGGTCTGCACGAAACTCATCGTCGATGTAGCGATACAGGGCAAATCCGTCCCAATTGCGGGATTGGTGTTGAATCTCCGCCACCCAATGGTAACCGCGCAGTTCACCCTGGCGACTGCGGCTGGCCTGTTCGCCCTCGGTTTGATCCGCTAAATCATCCGGATAGCGGGTGTCTGACCCTACCAACAGCAGTTCGGCGTACGTCTGGCTGCTAAAGTCGTAGCGGCCATCCACGCCGAAGGTGTAGTTGTGGTAGTCATCGCTTTGTCGACCGGTGGAGATGGCGCCGATGCTGAGTTGATCGCTGTGGTTATAGCGGTAACGCAGGGCCAGGTTATCGGATCGCTGGTCCAGTCCGGCGATGTCGGAACTGAGGTTGCCCGGCAGCAGGAAGTTGGTCTGTTCATCGCGGGTTTGCAGTAGGGCGAAGCTGTGGTCACCGCGGCCGCCGGTGAGCTTGGTACCGAACTCCGGTTCGGCCAGGTTACGGGTGTGGATCAGGGTGCTGTAGGTGTCAAACAGGTCGGAGTTATCCAGATAAAACGGCCGTTTTTCCGGAAAGAACAAGGCAAAAGTGGTGTTAACGTCCAGCTGGCCGGCATCGGCTTCCACCTGAGAGAAATCGGGATTGATGGTCAGGTTAAACAGGGTGTCGGGAGTCAGGTTCCAGCGCAGGTCGCCGCCCAGATCGACCTTGTCGGTCTGCTCCCATGGTTGATGTGGGCTGGCGCGCTCCTCGTCCCGCCTCAGGGTCAGTGACGGGGTGATCTGTAACTGGCGGCTGGCGGTCAGGTTGCTCAGGCCGGTCATTTCGCTCATCTGGCACAGGGTGCAGGCGACGTTGCGATCCAGCTCGGTGTTGGACAGGCGGTAGGTCTTGTCTCTGGGCCAGAAACGGACCAGCTCGATGCCCCAGGTTTGCTGTTGATGACTGTCGTCGAAATTGAACATCCGCAGTGGCAGTGCCACTTCAACCACATAGCCGCGCTCATTTTGCAGGCCGGCGCTGTACCAGATGCCATCCCAGGCATCGCTCTCCTCGCCGGTGAGCTCGTTTTCGATGGAGTCCTGTTGAACGCCATAGGGGTTGATAAAAAACTGGTAGGCCAATCGGCCCTGATTCCAGGTGTCCAGTTTGATCCCCACCATGTCGTCACCCCAGGCCTTGTCGCGATCGCTGAGGTTGGCACGGATGGCGGAGGGATCGGGGTCCAGGGCTTCAAAGGCCACGTACAAGGTGTCTTGATCGGCGGTCAGCCAGGCCTGGGTGGTGACGGGCGCCGGGGTGTTTTCTCCCGGCCGGGTTTCGATAGTGAGTTCGACCTGGCGGGCATGGGCCCATGCCGGCTCATCCAGTTTACCGTCGATTTGGATCGGCCCCTGGTGGTTAGGAACTTCGATGGCGGCGAGGGCGGAATGGGTGCAGCTTATTAGTATTATCAGTGCTGCCAAGCGGATGGGCATTGTGTTGATTCCATGTAACAAGAAGGCTGCGCCATGTTGCCATAGCGCGCTGAATTCCTCGAGTTACCCTGGTAAGGAATTGTTACTTTTGCGTTATTGAACAGCCGGTCGTAACGGGACGGCGTATCTAGATCAAGCTCTGCTTTAGTTGTTGATGATAATCCGGGTAGTCGGTATAGCCTTTATGGTTGCCGCCAAACAGGGTCGACGGGTCGCCGATGTCGGCCAATGGCAGATTCCGCTGCATTCGAAATGGCAGATCCGGATTGGCGATAAAGGCACGGCCAAAGGCGACTGCGTCCACCAATCCCTCGTTTATCAAGGCTTCTGCGGAGGCCTTGTGGTAGTTACCCGCCACCACAATCGCGCCGCTGAAGGCCGCTCGAAGATCGCGTCGGAACCCGAGGCTAACGGTGGGGGCGTCGTCCCAGTCGGCTTCGGCCAGGTGTAGGTAGGCGATGCCAATACGGTTAAATTCGCCGGCGGCCAACAAGATGGTGTCGATGGCTTCGCTGTCATCCATGCCCCGTTGAGTAATAAAGGGCGCTAGTCGCACTCCGACCTTGTCGGCGCCGATGGCGTCGCTGATGGACTCGGTTACCTCGGTCACAAAGCGGATGCGGTTGGCCTGACTGCCGCCATAGGCATCGGTCCGTTGGTTGGCGCTGCGGCGCAGGAACTGGTCAATAAGGTAGCCATTGCCGCCATGAATCTCGACGCCATCAAACCCTGCGGCCATGGCGTTGAGGGCGGCTTGGCGGTAATCCTCGACGGTGGCGTGGATCTCGTCGGTGGTCAGCGCGCGGGGAACCGGGCAGTCGAGCATGCGGCCGATGCCATCGTCACCGACAATCCAGACCTGGGCATCGGGGGCCAGAGCGGATGGCGCCAGCGGTTGACCGTCGGCATGCAGCGATGGGTGGGACATGCGGCCAACGTGCCACAGCTGCAGAAAGATGCGACCGCCGTTGTGGTGTACGGCATCGGTGACCTGTTTCCAGCCGTCGATCTGTGCCTGGGAGTAAATTCCGGGAGTAAAGGAGTAGCCCTTGCCTTGCGGCGATATCTGGGTGGCTTCGCTGATGATCAGTCCGGCCCCGGCACGCTGGCCGTAATACTCCGCCATCATTGGCGTAGGAACGTCGCCGGGCTGTGCGGTGCGGGAGCGGGTCATTGGCGCCATCACCACCCGCTGGGGCAGGGTCAATTCGCCGAGGGACAGAGGGTGAAACAGGGGGGAAGTGGACATGGTGTTCTCCGGTATCAGGGGGCCTATGAGGCAATGACGCCAGTATAGGTTTATGCTGAAATTAAATAATTGGCGCCATATCTAAATCACTTTTTACTCAGGCTGAATAAATGGCGATTTCCCCGACTGCCTTCAGGCTTGCCTCTTGGGCGACGGAGTGACAAGCTGGCGAATAATTGAGCCATTAGGCGGTTGGCTTGCAGAGGGGAAACGGCG
Source organism: Ferrimonas kyonanensis DSM 18153 (assembly GCF_000425405.1). Classification (GTDB taxonomy): domain Bacteria; phylum Pseudomonadota; class Gammaproteobacteria; order Enterobacterales; family Shewanellaceae; genus Ferrimonas; species Ferrimonas kyonanensis. The sequence goes on from NZ_AUDJ01000002.1 coordinate 300,224, forward strand.
CGCAGGAGGCGAAGATGCTGGAGTTGAATCAGACTGGTCTGGTGTTGGTGGATGTGCAGGGGCGACTGGCTCAAAAGGTTCATGACAGTGAAGCGGTGCTGGCGCGGCTGAGGGTGTTGCTGCAGGCGATGCGGCTTTTAAACCGGCCGGTGCTGTGGCTGGAGCAAAACCCCGTCGGCCTGGGGCCGACCCATCCGATGTTGGCAGCGGAGTTGCTGCACAGCCATCCGGTGATTAAACACAGTTTTAATGGCTGCCGCGAACCGGCGGTGCTCAGTGCCCTGGCGGGGCACGATTGCCGCCAATGGCTGGTGTGTGGCATCGAGGCCCACATTTGTGTCTATCAGACGGCTCGAGGCATGCAGCAGGCCGGCTATGAGGTGGAGGTGGTCAGCGATGCGGTCTCAAGTCGAGATCCGGCTAATCTGGCACTGGCGCTGGCGCGATTGTCGGCATCAAAGGTGGCATTGACCAGCGTGGAGATGGCGCTGTATGAGCTGATGCAGGATGCCAACCATGAGGCGTTTGGCGCCATTCTGCCGCTGGTAAAATCTCTGCCTTGAGTCAACGAAAAGGGCCTGACGGCCCCTTGGTTAACGAATGATGTCGTTGCGGAACTTGTCCACCCACATGGCGGTGGCTCCACAGATGGCCACCGGCATTACCACCAGGTTGACGATGGGGATCATGGCAAACGCCGCCACGGCGGCACCAAAGGTGAAGGAGGGGCCTTTTCTGGCACCGATGGCGGTGCGCATCTCCCCAAAGTGAATCTTGTGGTTGTCGAACGGATAATCCAGGTACTGAATGGCCATCATCCAGGCGCTGAACATAAACCACACCACCGGCGCTACGGTCTGGCCGATTCCGGGCACCACGAACAGTAGCAACAGCACCAGCGCCCGCGGCAGGTAGTATTTCAGTTTCTGCCACTCACGCCCCAACACCCGCGGAATGTCCTTGATGACGTCTACAAAACCATCGTCGTTGACGCTCTTCCCGGTGAGTCGCCGTTCTACCTGCTCTGCCAGAATGCCGTTGAATGGCGCTGCTAGCCAGTTCATGGCGGAACTGAAGATAAACGAGAACACCACCAGCACCGTCACCACCGCCAGGGGCCACAGGGCCCAGTCCAGCCAGTCAAGCCAGCTCGGCAGGCTGGCCATCAGTTGGGTCATCCAACCGGACAGTTGCTGGAACAGCCAGTAGAAGGCGGCAGCAAACAACACCAGGTTGATGCTAAGCGGGACCAGAACAAAGCGTCGCAGGCCCTTGGTGCGGATGAGCTCAAAGCCTTTGATGAAGTAACTGGCGCCGCTGGCGCTCTCTGGCATAACAGATTGATTCATAAACTCTGCTGAAATAATCGATAGTTACCCCCATTTTGAGTGCTAAATGCGTAAAAGGTCAACAACCGGGTTGTTGCTGGCTGTTACAAAAGCGGGCGGCATTTGATACAGTGCCCTATTGAGCTTTTCCCTTGAAATTGTTGAGAATTTAATCGCCGCATGCGACTCAAGCAGATAAAACTGGCGGGTTTTAAGTCATTTGCCGATCCCACCAGAGTCCCTTTCCCGTCTCAGATGACCGCCATTGTCGGTCCCAACGGCTGTGGCAAGTCCAATGTCATTGACGCCGTTCGCTGGGTACTGGGGGAGAGCAGCGCTAAAAATCTGCGTGGCGATGCCATGACCGACGTGATTTTTAATGGCTCCGGATCCCGACCTGCCAGTTCGCTGGCCAGTGTTGAGCTGGTGTTTGACAACGAGCAGGGGCGCCTGGGAGGCCAGTTTGCCATCTTTAAAGAGGTGGCCATCAAGCGTCAGGTCAATCGTGATGCTCAATCCAGCTATTTTCTTAACGGCAACAAATGTCGCCGCCGTGATATTACCGACATCTTCATGGGCACCGGCCTGGGGCCACGTAGCTATGCCATCATCGAACAGGGGATGATCTCCCGCTTGATTGAGTCGCGGCCACAGGAGCTGCGGGTGTTCATCGAAGAGGCGGCGGGGATCTCCAAGTACAAGGAGCGGCGGCGGGAGACGGAAAACCGCATCAAGCATACCCGGGAAAACCTGGAGCGACTGGCAGACGTGCGCATCGAGCTGGGCCAGCAACTGGAACGGCTGCAGCGCCAGGCCGATGCCGCCCGTCGTTACCGCAATCACAAAGCCAACGAGCACACCCTGCAGAATCAGTTGCTGGCGCTGCGCTGGCGCGATGTCAGTGATCGCATGACGGTGCTGGAAACCCAGTTGGCACAGAAGCAGACCGAACATCGTCAGTGTCAGGAGACGCAGCAGGGCGACCTGAGCGCGTTGATGACGTTGGAGCAGTCTCAGAGTGATCTCAAGGCCAAACTGGAGCAACAGCAGCAGGGACTGTATCGCATCAGCAGTGATGTCACCCGGCTGGAGCAACAGATCCTTCACGGTAAGCAGCGGCATCAGCAGTTGCAGCAAGAGCGCGAACGCACCGCCGAACAACTGGCGGGGGATGCCCAGCAGCGCGCTCGACTGAGCGCAGAACGCGATGATCTGGACCAGCAAACCGAAGGGTTGGAGCCGGAGCTGGAGATGGCCAGCGAAGCGCTGCAGTCGCTGCAGCAGCAGCTGGAGAGTTGTCAGGAACAGGCGCTGGTTCAGCAGCAACAGCAACAACTGCAGCAGCAGAAGGTCTCGGAGCTGACTCGGCAACACGACGTTATCGGCGAGCGTCGTCTGGCGCTGGGCCGTGAGCAGACCCAGCTACAGCAACAGCAGGCACGGATTCAGGCTCGCATGCCCGCCTCAGACGGAGAGCTGCAGAGTCAGCTGCAGCAGGCGCTGGAACGACAAGAGCAACTGACGTCGGAGCAGGCTCAGGCAGAAGAAGATAAACGCCAGCGTCAGCAATGGCTGGCCGAGTGCGAGCAGAGCGTGGTGCAAGGCCGACAACAGCTGCTGTCTTCGCAGCAGCAACTGGGCGAACGCCAGGCCCGCCGTCATGGTATCGAGACCTTGCTGACTGGCCTCAAACAGTCGTTACCGGTGCCCTATGATGGGCTGCCACGGCTGTGGCAGCAGCTGGAGATAGACAGCCAGTGGCAGGGAGCGCTGGAGTTGGTGTTGTCGTCGCTGCTGCAGGCGGTGGTGGCCGAAGACGGCAGCGACCTGACCGGTATTCCTGCTGCGGTGACCGCGCTGCAGCCCAGTGAATCCATGGCCGCGGTGGCGCCAGACAGCCTACTGGCCAAGGTGGTGTCGCCACTGAATCTGTCTCCTTGGCTGGCCAGGGTTCATTGTGCCGGTTCTGTGGCCGAGGCCAGGCAGCGCCTGACTCAGCTGGACAGTGACCACAGTGTGGTGACGCCAGATGGCCTTTGGATGGGGCATGGCTTTTGTCGCCGCGCCGGAGACAGCCAACCGTCGGTGTTGAACCTGGCGGAGGAGCTGCAGGCGCTGACCGAGTTGGTGTCTGAAGCGGAGCAACAGCAACAGCGCCAGCAGCGGCTGTTGACCGACGCCGAGCAGCAGCACAGCCAGGCTAAGCAACAATTGGCTGACGCCGAGCTGCAGTGGCGACAGGGCCAGAGTGACCTGGTGCAGGCGCAGATGCGTCAGCAGCAATTGCAGCACCAATGCGAGCATCAGCAGCAACAACGCCAACAGGCCCAAGAGCAGCTGATGGAGCTGCAGGAAACCGCTGAAACCCTGGTGGAGCAAGGCCTGGAGCTGGAGCAGCAGCAAGCGCTGGTGGCGGAGCAGTTGCAGGAGCAGCGGGCGCAATCGGAACGTGACGGAGATCGTTGCAGCCGCGCCTCTGCCGAAGTCAGCCAGTTGCGTCAGCAGTTGCAGCAGCGCCAGCAACAGTTGCAGACGATGACGCTGGAGCAGCAGACGTTAATGACCCGTCGCCAGGGCATCGAGGCGCAGCTGGCTCAGCAGCAGGAGAATGCCGGCATCTGGCAGAGTCGCCTGGAAGAGGCCGAGGAGGCTCAGCAGGCGTTGCTGGAGCCCTTGGGTGAATGGCAGATGGCGTTGGAACTGGGGCTGGAGCAGCGTCACCAACAGGAACAGCAGATCGCCGCGGTCAATGAACAACTGGCAGAGGTCGAGCAACGTCTTGCCCGCATCAATGACGCCAACCGTGGCCAGATTGAACGGCTGACGGCGCTGGCGGACACCATTACCGAGCTGAAGATGGAGCACGAAGGCCTGCGGGTTCAGGCTCAGGGCCAATTGGATCTGTTGGCTGAAGCCGAGGTGTCCCTGCAGCAGGTACTGCAGCAACTGCCGGCGGATACGGCGGTGGAGCAGTGCCAGCAGGAGCTGGCCCGAGTGCGGGAACGAATCAAGCGACTGGGCGCCATCAACCTGGCGGCCATCGAAGAGTTTGAGCAACAGTCACAGCGAAAAACCTACCTGGATGAACAGGATAAGGATCTAACCGAGGCGCTGGAGACGTTAGAGACGGCGATCCGCAAGATCGATCGTGAGACCCGTCAGCGCTTTAAGGCCACTTTTGATGAGGTCAATGGCGGCTTGGGCGAGTTATTTCCCAAGGTGTTTGGTGGCGGCAGTGCCTATCTGGCACTGACCGACGATGACCTGTTGGAGACCGGGGTGACCATCATGGCTCGGCCGCCAGGAAAGAAAAATGCCACGATTCACCTGTTGTCCGGTGGTGAAAAGGCGCTGACCGCTTTATCATTGGTGTTTGCGATTTTCCGTCTGAATCCGGCGCCGTTCTGTATGCTGGATGAAGTCGATGCACCACTGGACGACGCCAACGTCGGCCGTTTCTGTCGTTTGGTAAAAGAGATGTCGGAGACGGTGCAATTTATTTATATTAGTCACAACAAAGTCAGTATGGAGATGGCTGACCAGCTGACCGGGGTAACCATGCATGAGCCAGGCGCGTCACGCATCGTTGCCGTTAACGTAGAAGAAGCCGCTGCAATGGCTCAATTGTAATAACAACAAGGTTTAGCATCAGTATGGATGATTTTCGGATTATTTTAATTGTCGTTGGATTGCTGTCGATTGTCGGCTTGCTGGCCCATGGTCTGTGGTCGATTCGAAGGCAACAGCCACGCAAGATGAAGGCTCGTCCAATGTCCTCCATAGACGCCGAGCGCAGTGTCGATGCCCAGGGGTTTGATGCCGATGGCGTTGGCCGGGTGCGCACCATCAGCACTCACGAAGGCCCGGCCGAGCCAACGGTGAAACCGCAGGAGCGGGAACCGACCCTGTCCATGGAGCCGGTGGTCAATACCTGTGCCGACCGGGTGGAACCGGATCTGTTTGCCGATCAGGAGTTGCAACAACCTGAGCCGGAGCCGGAAGCCCCCAAGGCGACACGCAAGCCAGTGACCAAGGCGGAGCCTCAGGGTGAGCAGATAGAGCTGGGACTGGCCGCGGAGTCGCCCGATGCGGATGCGAAGGAGGCCGTGGCTGAGTCCGATGAGATGGCGCCGCTGCTCAGTGCCGAAGAGCTGAAACAGCCGGAGCCCGAGCCGGAGCCTGTTGCCGTGGCACACGCTCCGGAAGATGTGTTGGTGATGCATGTGGTTGCCGCCGAAGGCGAGCTGCTTCAGGGCGCCGAATTGCTGCATAATTTCCTGACTCTGGGGATGAAGTTTGGCGAAATGAACATCTTCCATCGCCACCAGGACAGCGCCGGGCGTGGCCCGGTGATGTACTCCCTGGCCAACATGGTCAATCCGGGCACCTTTGAACCCGACACCATGGAGCAGTTTGAGACCGAAGGGGTGTCGCTGTTTATGACCCTGCCAAATCAATGTGACGAGACCGTCGGATTCTCGATGATGCTGGGCGCCGCCCAAGCGTTGGCAGACATGCACAATGGCCAGGTACTGAACGACTCCCACCAACCCTGGGACGAGCTGAGCAAAGATCGATACATGGATCGGATTCAGAAGTTCGACAGCCAGCCGGCCTGACCCCGCTTTTTTACTGGTGCGGCCCCTGGCCGCGTCACCGCCAATTCAGATAAAGGCCGCGTCATGCGGCCTGATTAGTTATGACCGAATCGATAAAACACACCATTGAACAGCTGAGTCAAGAGATTGAGCGCCACAACCACGCCTACTATGTGATGGATGCGCCCACGGTGCCCGATGCCGAGTACGATCGTTTGATGCGCCAGTTGCAGCAACTGGAGCAACAGCATCCGGAGCTGAGGTTGCCCAACTCTCCGTCCACTCGGGTGGGGGGACAGGCGTTGGATAAGTTCAGCCAGATCACTCACCGGGTGCCAATGCTGTCTCTGGACAACGCCATGAGCAGTGACGAGTTTATCGCCTTCTACGAGCGGGTCTCTGGCTTGGTGGGGGACGAAGCGATCCCCTTTTGCTGTGAGCCCAAGTTGGACGGGTTGGCGGTCAGCCTGATCTATGAGGCGGGCCAACTGGTGTCGGCTGCCACTCGTGGTGATGGCACCACAGGTGAGAACATCACTGAAAATGTGCGCACCATTAAGGCGATTCCGCTGGTGTTGCATGGCGACGATTACCCCGAGGTACTGGAGGTGCGCGGCGAGGTCTTTATGCCGACTGCCGGTTTCGATGCCTTTAATGAACGGGCGCTGGCCAAGGGGGAGAAGACCTTTGCCAACCCTCGAAACGCCGCGGCCGGTAGCCTGCGTCAGCTGGACTCCAAAATTACCGCCACCCGCCCGCTGAGTTTTTATGCCTATAGCCTGGGAGTGGTGGAGCACGAACGCACTCCGTTACCGGGCAGCCACTATCAGCAGCTGCAAACCCTTAAGGGCTGGGGCTTGCCGGTATCACCTGAGATTAAGCTGGTGACCGGTCAACAAAATGCCATCGCCTATTTTGAGGATATTTTGTCCCGCCGTCAGCAACTGCCGTACGAGATCGACGGGGTGGTCAATAAGGTCGACAGCATTGCCAGCCAGAAACAGCTGGGCTTTGTCGCCCGAGCGCCACGCTGGGCCATTGCCAGTAAGTTTCCGGCCCAGGAAGAGATCACCGAGCTGGAAGAGGTGGAGTTCCAGGTAGGGCGTACCGGCGCCATTACCCCGGTTGCCCGGCTCAAACCGGTGTTTGTCGGTGGCGTGACCGTGTCCAACGCCACCTTGCACAATGCCGATGAGATCGCCCGCCTTGGGGTGAAGGTGCATGATCATGTGGTGATCCGCCGTGCCGGTGACGTGATCCCTCAGATTGTGTCAGTGGTTCTTGAGCGTCGCCCCGAGCACGCCAGTGCCATCGAGTTCCCCAGCCGCTGTCCGGTGTGTGACTCCGAAGTGGAGCGCCTGGAAGGGGAAGCGGTGACCCGTTGTGGCGGTGGCCTCTATTGTCAGGCACAGCGCAAACAGGCGATTAAGCACTTTGCTTCCCGCAAGGCGCTGGATGTGGATGGCCTCGGTGACAAGATCGTCGATCAACTGGTGGACAAGGAGTTGGTGGAGACCCCGGCGGATCTGTTTACCCTAAGTGCATCGACCCTGACCATGCTGGAACGCATGGGCACCAAGTCGGCTCAGAAACTGGTCGCTGCATTGCAAGACGCGCGTTTGACAACGCTGCCGAAATTCTTGTATTCACTCGGGATTCGTGAAGTTGGCGAGGCAACAGCCGCCAACCTGGCTCGTCACTTCCGCAGCCTGGAAGCGGTGGCCGAGGCCGACGTCGAGGCGTTGATCGAGGTGGATGATGTGGGTGATATCGTCGCTCGCCACGTTCATCACTTTTTCCGTCAGCCCCATAACCAGCAGGTGATTGAGGCATTGGTGGATCCGGCTCGTGGCGGCGTGCACTGGCCTGAGATCGAGCAGATCAGCGAAGACGCTCAGCCCCTGAAGGGCCAGACCTGGGTACTGACCGGTACTTTGAGCCAGTTGACCCGAACCGAGGCCAAAGCCGGCCTGGAAGCCCTCGGGGCCAAGGTCAGCGGCAGCGTGTCCAAAAACACGCACTGCGTGGTGGCCGGTGAAAAGGCCGGTTCTAAATTGACCAAGGCTCAGCAACTGGGGGTTGAGGTGATGGATGAAGCCGGGTTGGTGGCGCTGCTCAATGGCTGATGTCTGACCTTGAATCGATACAAAAGCCCGCTACTGCGGGTTTTTTTATGCCATAAGACTCGTTGCACTGGCGCACCGCGCCGGTGAGGCCCAGTGGCACTGCTGCTGGATTTGAACCAGGCGAAACAAGTCACCGTCGACGTTCGGCGACCCATGGTCAGTGCCGAGCTCGTGGGGGCAAAGATGTGAAATTTCTGTTAATGGTTGCCGGGCTAAGATAATGTAGAAGCAGCCCGAATAGGGAGCGGGCGGAATGGATTAAAAAGAGAAGGAAAAGAATAGCCTATGAAAACCATCGAACAGTGGTTTGCGGAGTATGGTGAAAGCCACCGCAATCCGACCAACAAAACGATTCATTGGATCTGTGTGCCGTTAATCACTTTCAGCGTGCTTGGGGCGTTGTGGGCGCTGTCGCCGCTGCTGACTTGGGCGCTGGTGGCCGTCGCGCTGGTGTTCTATCTCAACCTGTCTCGCAATATTGCAATAGCTATGGCCTTAGTGACTGGGTTTATGTTATTAATTATCAGTAACTTGAATAACCTGTTTATGATCTGTGCGGTGATCTTTGTGCTGGCATGGATAGGGCAGTTTTACGGGCACCATGTGGAAGGCAAGAAACCCAGCTTCTTTAAGGATGTGCAGTTTCTGCTGATTGGGCCCATCTGGTTGCTGGGTTTCGTGTTCAGAAAACGCGGCTGGCACTATTAGTCCTCCCCAGTTGTCGGGAGTGAAGGTGCGGAGTAGGTATGGCAGTAAAGGAGATACGGGTACCCATAGGGCAATTGGCGGTGGGACAGTCGGTGCGTTTGCCGCTGGCCTGGAAAGAGCACCCGTTTCTGTTTAGCAAGTTTACCATCAAGGATCCGCAGCAGATTGCCCTGATCGCCAACCTGGGCCTGGAGTACGTGTTTGTCCAGAGTCGCAGTGGCACCGAGGCCAGCGTCCTGGCGACACCCTTGTCCAAAACTCAGGCGCAAAAAGTGCCGCCGCCGCCGAAGCCCACCGAGGCGCAGTTGCAGCAACAGCGCCAGCGTCAGGCCAGCATCGAGTATCACCGCCAGATCCGTAAGGTAGAACAGGCCTATGTGAAAGCCTTGGATCTGCTTCGCAGTGCCTATGCGCACCTGAACTCCTCGCCAGATCGCGCCTTTGCCGAGGCCAGCTCGGCGGTAGAGCTGCTGCTGGAACAACTGGACACCCATGGCCAGGAGCCGGTGCTGCAACTGCTGGCCGCCAATCAGGGCAACGGCGGGCTGCAATTCCATGCCATCAACGTCTGTATTCTGTCCATGGTACTGGCCCGGGCGGCGGGCATCGACACCGCCGAGATTCGGTTGCTGGCCCTGGCGGCGCTGTTTCATGATGTGGGCAAGCGGCGGGTACCAGACAGCATTCTCAACAAGCGCCTGGCGCTGACCAAGGCGGAGCAGAGCTTCGTGGATGCCCACCCCAAGTTGGCCTTAGAGATGCTTAAGGGGGCGGCGCTGGGTCACCGCCGCATTCGGGAGATGGTGGCCAATCACCATGAGATGCTCGATGGCAGTGGTTATCCCCAAGGGCTCAAGGGCGACCAGATCTGCCCGCTGACGCAGATGCTGATCATCGCCAACGAATACGATGCCCTGGTTAACGGCAGTCACAAACAGTTGTTACCGAACCAGGCGCTGGCCTTCTTATTTAAATTCAAAAAAGATAAACTCAACCCCGATTACCTGCAGCTGCTGGTGAAAACTCTGGGGATCTATCCGCCAGGAACCCTGGTGCGCCTCAGCGACGGCACATTGGCAAAGATCATGGGCACCGACACCGGTGGCGCGCTGAGTTACCGGGTGATGCTGTTTGACCAGACAGTACCGAGGCGGGAGGCGCCGGTGGTGACCTTAGAAGCACTGAAGTTGCAGGTTGAAGAAGCGGTAAAACCGCAGGATCTGGAGACGTCGGTTCTCGACTATCTGGGCATCAGTTCATTGACAGGATAGACACAGCTTGAACAAACAATCCATTTTTGTCGCCGGTGGCGGTTGGTTGGGGGCGCCTTTGGCGGCCCATTTGGTTGCGCGTGGCCATCGCGTGGTGGCAACGGCCCGTCGGCCCGAGGCGTTACACGAGTTGACCGCACAGGGCGCCATTGCCCAGCCGTTGGAGCTGGACGGCGGTGAGGTAAGCGCCGAGTTGTTGTCCGGTATCGAGGTGCTGGTGGTGTGCGTACCGCCGGGCCGGGGCGAGCAGTCAATGCCATTCTGGCAGCGGCTTCAGCCGCTTCTGATTGCGGCTCGAGCGGCCGGAGTTCAACAGGCACTCTTTACCAGTGCCACCAGTGTCTATGGCGGCCAGGTTGGTTGGGTGGATGAAGGCAGTGATACCGATGATTCCAACCGGTCCCTGATCATGCTGGATGCCGAGCGTCTGTTCCGGCAACAGTTTGACGGCCAGGCGACCGTGCTGCGCCTCAGCGGGCTGGTGGGCGGTGCCCGCCACCCCGGCCGCTTCCTGGCGGGCAAGCAGCAGCTTGCCGGCGGCCTGGAGCCGGTGAACCTGGTGCACCGCCATGATGTGATAGCCGCCATCTACGCGGTGATCGATCAACGAGCCTGGGGACGGACTTACAACCTGGCCAGTCCCCATCACCCCAGCCGCGCCGACTATTACCGCTTTTGTGCCCGGGCTTTAGGGCTGCAACAACCGCAGTTTGTGATGAGTCAGGACTCTCCGCGCTGGTGCAATGGCAACCGAATCTGCCGTGAGCTGAACTGGCAGTATCGCTACGACGACCTCTATCAACTGCCGGAACTGATGCGATAGCAGCAACGGGGCTGGTGCTCGAGAATATGCTGGGTTCGAATGACCCGGGCCGGTGCCAGCAGCGCTTGGAACAGTTCCAGCTCCATTTGGCACACCCCCTGGCAGGCCTTGGCGGCGCTACAGATGGGGCAGTGGTCTTCGATGAGCAACCATTGATCGCCGTCCGGCTCGATGCGGGCCATGTAGCCCTCTTCACAGCGCAGGCGCGCCAGCTGCTCCAGTCGCTGCGGCAGCGCTTCGTCCATACTCAGTTTCTGGCGGTAGAGTTCCAGTTGCTGATCGTTACGATGGCGCAACAACTCGGTCATGGCTGCCTCACCTTGCAGCGCGATCAGGCCGGTAATCAGTTGAATTGCCATGTCATTATGCCGATCTCCGAAACTTTGATGGCCTTTTTCGGTCAAATGCCAGTGTCGAGTAGGACGACCTTTGCCCTGCTGCTTATCGAAATGGCTGATCAGCGCTTGTCGTTCCAGCTTGTCCAGATGCTGGCGGACTCCCATGGTGGTCATCGACACCGCTTTGGCCAGAGGTGCGATGGCACTGGGTCCCAGGCGTTTGAGCAGTGATAGCAGTTGCTGTTGAGATGAGGACATGGCGGACTCCCTGACGGTGAAGTCTTATGGTACTCGTTGCCGTTAAATAGTTAAATGATTGCTTTATAAAAGGAGAGCACGATGAAACCATGGTTTTGGCTGCTGTTGGCCCTGCCGTTGACGGCGGTGGCCGGGGAACGCTGGGTCGAGGTCACGGGCAGCGCCCAGGCATCGGTCCAGGTAGACAAGGTGCATCTGCAATCGAGAGTGGAGGAGGTGGCCAGTGATCCGGTCGAGGCCAAGCGCCTGGTGGATGAGAAAGTGGCCGCGCTGCTGACCTTGTTCCGTAACGAGAACATCACCAAGGAGCAGGTGGACGCCGGCTCATTGCGGGTGATGCCGGAATATCAGTATGAAGATCGCAACCGTACCCTGGTGGGCTATCGCGCCTCACGCAGTGTTGGTTTGGATCTGGATGCCGGCGACTCGGGGCAGTGGATCGCGCTGTTGCTGCAACACGGCGTGACGGAGTTGGATAACCCCAGTTACTGGTCAAGCAGTGCCAAGGAGCAACAACAGCAGTTGCTGATCAAAGCCTATGAGGATGCCTGGACCAAAGCCGGTTTGATGGCCAAGGCCAGTGGCAACAGCTTGGGTGAAGTGCTGTCCATGAGTGAACAACACGGTGCCATGCCGAGACCGATGATGGCCATGGAGCGGATGGCCGCAGACAGCAGTTATCAGCCTGGTGGTCAGGCGATATCTACCACCATCACCTTGAAGGTGGCGCTGGAAGATTAACGGATGGGGGCGGCCGCGCCGCCGCCACCCGTCAGGTTACAACAGTGCCGAGCGGGCCTGGCCCAGCATCGACAGCAACTGCGAGTTGCTGCCGGAACCGGGGTTGGCGATCATCGATTGCTGTCGATCTGCCAGACCACTTCGGACGTCATTCATCTTGTCCGCCAGGTCTTCCAGGTCGGCACTGCCACCACCAATCAGGTTGCTGAGTGAACCGCTGCCTTGCATGTTCATCGCCTGCTGGGCGCTTTTGATGAACGCGGCGGATTTTTCCTGGTTCAGCTCCACCAGTTTGTTGAGTTCACTGTCGAACTGCTGTTTATGAACATTGGCGGTGGAGGTGGCGTTTTTGGCCTCCTGACCAATGGCGGTCGCCGTGGTTTTCAATGGCGATGCCGGCATCAACTGATTGTTATTGATTTGCATAGACCGGTTCCCGTAGGTCAAAGGGGTGAAGCGGTGACGGCCATTGCCGCAGCACCGGGTTCAGGAGTTTATAGCAAGAGGTGTGCCAGAGCTTAACTAACCGTTTTAGAATCGAATTTTGGCCAAAACCCGTGAGTGGGTTAACATTGATGCAACGGGAAACCACAACCGATTACCAAGCGGCAAGCCGGCATGGCAAGCGTTTGCCGCTACCACAACAGAGAGGGGAAACCAGTGCTCGCAAGATTGATAGCCATAGTGATGATGTTCAGTGCCTTTGCCGCGTCGGCACAGGAGTTTAAGGAGGGGGTTCACTATAAGGTGATTAACGGCCTGTCCGAGACCAGTACGCCGGTAGTGAGGGAGTTTTTCTCTTACAACTGCGGTCATTGTGAAAAGTTTGACCCGGCACTGGAACAGATCATGGCGGCTCTGGGTGACGAGGTGACCTTGAAGCGTACCCCGGTTGGCTTTGGTCGTGACAGTTGGAAACTGGCTGCCAAGGGCTATTATCTGACCGAGATTCTGGGCACCAACGAACAGATGCACCAGGCGTTCTTCAACCAGATTCATCGTCTGGGCCAGCCGTTTACCAGCGAAGCGCAACTGAAGCAGTTCTTCGTCAGCTACGGGGTAACGCCCGAGGCCTATGACAAAGCCGCCGACAGTGCCGATTTGAAACTGGCCATCGCCGATGGCGATTCCAGAACCACGCTGTCGCAAATCCGCGGGGTGCCGTCGGTGCTGGTGAACGGCAAATACATGGTGGTCAATCCCGGCCGAACCTTGGGTGACTATGTTGAATTGATTAAGTACTTAATCTCAAAAGGCTAATGACCGGCGCCAGGGAAACATTCCTGGCGTTTTTACTCTCTGTACGACCAAAGTCTAGCCCCCTCTAAACCCCCTCGAAAATAGCGCTATCTCTTTGTTTTTATAGAAATAAAGCTCAATTCTCATTCGAGTACAATCCGCCCTTAGACTAAGGTCTCAGAGGCGCACCGCTTCCCCCTTGCTAGTGTAGAACCGTCGAGATGCAGATCACATTAATCATCTGGCCTGGCGTTGTCGGCGCTTGCCAAGGTTCGCATCACCTTGGCGCGCGGACAGTTGCACAGGCCAGAGAGTTACTGCCTAGCATCGCTATTACAAGAAGAGATAACGGGGAGCAATTATGGCGTTCGAAAACAACGAATCGGCCAATGCCTACTGGAAGGAAAACCTGAAACTGCTGCTGACGCTGCTGGTGATCTGGTTTGTGGTGTCCTTTGGCTTTGGCATCTTACTGGTAGAGCCGCTGAACAGCATCAAGTTGTTCGGCTTTAAGCTTGGGTTCTGGTTTGCGCAACAGGGCTCTATCTACGTCTTTGTGGCGCTGATTTTCGTGTACGTAGCGAAAATGAATGCCCTGGATAAGAAGTACAAGGTTCAGGAAGACTAGGAGAGCGTCATGGAACTGCAAACACTCACATTTATTATCGTCGGCCTGACCTTTGCTTTGTACATCGGCATCGCCATCTGGGCTCGGGCTGGCTCCACCAATGAATTCTACGTTGCCGGTGGCGGCGTGCCTCCGGTGGCTAACGGCATGGCGACCGCTGCAGACTGGATGTCGGCGGCCTCGTTCATCTCCATGGCCGGCCTGATTTCGTTCATGGGTTACGACGGCGGTGTGTACCTGATGGGCTGGACCGGTGGCTATGTGTTGCTGGCATTGTGCCTGGCGCCGTATCTGCGGAAGTTCGGTAAGTTCACGGTGCCGGACTTCATCGGCGATCGTTACTACTCCCAGGTTGCCCGTATTGTCGCCGTGGTCTGTGCCATTTTCGTCTGCTTTACCTATGTGGCCGGACAGATGCGTGGCGTGGGCGTGGTGTTCTCCCGTTTCCTGGAAGTGGACATCACCACCGGCGTGATTATCGGGATGGCCATCGTCTTCTTCTACGCCGTTCTGGGGGGCATGAAAGGCATCACCTATACCCAGGTGGCGCAGTTCTGCGTGCTGATCACCGCCTACCTGGTACCGGCGGTGTTTATCTCCATTATGATGACCAACAATCCGATCCCTCAGCTGGGCTTTGGCTCGACCCTCAACGACGGCTCGGGAATGTATCTATTGGATAAACTCGACGGGCTATCGACGGAGCTCGGATTCAGTCAATACACCGACGGCACCAAGAGTACCATCGACGTGTTCTTCATTACCGCGGCCTTGATGGTGGGAACCGCCGGTCTGCCGCACGTGATTGTACGCTTCTTTACCGTGCCCAAGGTGAGCGATGCCCGTTTGTCTGCCGGTTGGGCACTGATCTTCATCGCCTTCCTGTACACCACCGCGCCGGCGGTTGCCTCGTTCGCTCGAGTCAACATGATCAACACCATCAATGGTGAAGATGGTCGTGGCATTGTGGCCGAACAGGCGCCGAAGTGGATTGAAAACTGGAGTGAAACCGGACTCATCAGCTGGGAAGACAAGAACGGTGACGGTCGTATGTTCTACTCCGGTGATGAACGCAACGAGATGAAGATTGACCGCGACATCATGGTGTTGGCCAATCCGGAGATCGCCGAGCTGCCAAACTGGGTGATTGCCCTGGTGGCCGCAGGTGGTGTGGCCGCGGCACTGTCCACGTCGGCCGGATTGCTGTTGGTGATCTCAACCTCGGTGTCCCATGACCTGATGAAACGATCACTGATGCCCAATATTACCGACAGGCAGGAGTTGGCGTATGCCCGAATCGCGGCGGCGGTGGCGGTGGTGGTCGCCGGCTACCTCGGCATTAATCCGCCCGGCTTTGTGGCCCAGGTGGTGGCGTTCGCCTTTGGCCTGGCAGCGTCGTCCTTCTTCCCGGCCATTATCATGGGGATTTTCTCCAAGCGGATGAACAAAGAGGGCGCTATCGCCGGTATGGTATCGGGCATCACCTTTACCGCCGCCTACATCATCTACTTTAAGTTCGTGAACCCGGCCGGTAACGTGCCTGCTAACTGGTGGTTCGGCATCTCTCCCGAGGGGATTGGTACCCTGGGTATGGTGGTGAACTTCGCGGTGGCCTTCGTCGTCAGTCGCATGACCGCCGCCGTGCCGGTGGAGGTGCAGGAGTTGGTCGAGCAGATCCGTTTCCCGAAAGGTTCCGGTGATGCCCAGGCGCACTAACGCGACCGAGTCAGCCCGGAAACGGGCTGTTACTGAGGCATGAAAAAGGGGCGGATTTCCGCCCCTTTAATGTTGTTTGATGGCGTGTTAACCGAAGGTGAGGTTGGCGATTCTGAGGATAACCCCCACAAACAGCAGCACGATGCCGATGCGATACAGGCCGAATTCACGTCGGTTGAAGTCTTTGAGTTTTCCGACCCACACCTGCCAGAATCCGTTGAGGTGCTGCTGACGGCGGCTGTAGATAGCCAGGGCGTAAGTGACGAATAGTATTCCGGAAACGATTAGGATAGGCTCAATTATAGTTAACATTCTTAGGGCTCCTTGCCTGGGGTGATCTGAGGGTATCAGAGTCATCTGGTGGGCACGAGCCATCTAAGACTAAAGGATTAGGACGGTGGTTATGGACCTGGCTCCACTCATCCAATTTTTGTCACAGACCGTGCCCTTTGACGGGCTTCCCCAGGCGGCGCTGGAGCAGTGCGCCGGCCGCATCGAGATCGCCTACGCCAGTCGGCGCGACAAACGCATCGAGTTTGACACCGATAACCCCTGTTTGTACGTAATCGCCAGCGGCGTGTTTGAGCTGAGGGACAACGATGGCGAGTTGCTGGCCCGACTCGACAGCCATCAGTGTTTCGGCTTTCGGGCCCTGTTGACCGGCGAGCAGACCGATGCCGAGATCCACATCATCGAAGACGGATTGCTGTACCTGATCCCGCTGGCCACCTTCGACGATCTGCGTCATCGCTATCGGGAGTTCGAACGCTTCTTTAATCGTCAACATGGCCAGCGCATCCGTCTCGGGGTGCGTTATGACAACCACCGGCACACCAATGCCATGCGATTGTCCAAGGTGATGAGTGCCAAGGTGGTCAGTTGTGGTGGTGACACCAGCGTGGCAGAGGCCGCGCGGCTGATGAGTCAGCACCGAATCTCTTGCCTGCCGGTGACCGCCGAAGGGCAGTTGGTGGGAATCCTCACCGATCGGGATCTGCGCAATCGGGTGTTGGCCAAGGCCGTCGACCCCGGGGTGGCGGTCAAGCAGGTGATGACCGCGTCGCCCCGTTGCCTGACCTCACAGGAGACCTGGTTCGATGCCCAGCTGCTGATGACCCGGTTTAACATCCATCACCTACCCATCACCGAACACGGGCAGCTGAAGGGGCTGGTGACCAGCAACGATCTGATGCGGCAACTGGACTCGGATCCGGCGCTGATCATTAAGCAGCTCAACCGCTGTCAGGACCAGGAACAATTGGTTCAGGTGATGGACGGGGTGCCGAATCTGGTGAAGTCGTTGGTGGCCGCCGAGGTGTCGGCGGAGCAGGTGGGGCGGCTGTTGACCGCCATCTCCGACCGCTTGACCGAGCGGCTCATTGCCCTGGCGCAGCGAACCCTGGGTGAAGCGCCCATGGACTGGTGTTGGTTGGCGTTTGGCTCCCAGGCTCGCATGGATCAGGTCATTGGTTCGGACCAGGACAATGGCCTGCTGCTGGCCGAAGAGCCGGATGCAACCCAGCAACGTTATTTCCTGGCTCTGGCGGAATCGGTGTGCAGGGGGCTGGATCGCTGTGGTTTTGTGCTCTGCAAAGGGGAGATCATGGCGATGAACCCCAAGTGGTGTCGATCGCTTCATCGCTGGCAACAGCAGTTCAGTCACTGGATGAGTGAGCCTGAGCCTAAGGCGGTGATGCACAGCTCCATCTTCTTTGACATTCGTGGCGTGGCCGGTGACACCGAACTGGCGCGGCGACTGCAACTGCAGGTGCTGGAGCAGGCTCAGCGCAGCGAGTTTTTCCTGGCCTATCTGGCGCAAAACTGCGTGGCGCGGCGACCGCCGCTGGGGTTCTTTCGTCAGTGGGTGCTGGATAAAGACGGCGAGCAGAAAGCGGGGGTGGATCTGAAGCACCGCGGCCTGGCCATCATCAACGACATCGGTCGACTGTACGCCCTGGCGTGCGGCAGTGACGAAGTGGAAACGCCGAAGCGGTTAAAGGCGGCCATGGAGGCGGGGCTGTTGACCCGTAAGGATGCCCTCAACCTGGCCGATGCATTGGAGTTTATTCGAGCTCAGCGGCTGGATAACCAGCATCGACAATGGTTGGCGGGCGATCGAATCAGCAACTATCTGGAGCCCAAATCCCTGTCGCAACTGGTGCGTCATCAGCTCAAAGACGCCTTTGTGGTGTTGGGGCAGGCCCAGGATGGGGTCAAACTGAAATTTGGCAAGCAACTATGAGTCTGTTTCATCCGCGACTGTTGCGGTGGCGCTGGCGAAACTGGCGCGGTGGTCACCGCTCCTCTTTGGCCTCGTGTCTGAGCCAGGGTTACCGGCAACTGCCGCTACTCGCACTGGACCTGGAGTTGACCGGGCTAGACCCGGCCAAGGATGAGATCGTCAGCATTGGCGCCATCCCCATCGACCAGGGGCGGCTGCGGTGCCATCAGGCGTTTTATCAACTGGTTCGGACCAGCCAGAGCGTAGGGCAGTCGGCCACCATTCATGGCATCGTCGATCACCAGCTGGAACAGGCCACGGGCTTGCACCAGGGGCTGGCATCCCTATGGCCACTGCTGCAGGGGAGGGTATTGGTGTGTCATAACGCCGGGCTGGATTTGGCGTTTTTACGCCGGGACTTGGCGCGGGAACTGGGGCAAAGGGAGCCGCTGCTGGCCATCGATACTCTGGCCCTGGAGCAACGACGGTTGCAGCGTCAGGGCCAGACGCTGCAACGGGATGACCTGACCCTGGCGACGTGTCGGCGGCGTTATGGGCTGCCGGTGTACCCGGGCCACAACGCCCTGGTGGATGCGTTGGCCTGTGGCGAGTTGCTGCTGGCTCAGGCCAGTGCCCTGGGCCATAACCCAGGGCTGGCGCAGTTGATCGTGCCTTAGTTGACCGCGGGGGTACTGGCAAGCGGCTGCGGCGCGGTGACCGGAGCGGTGTCAACATTCTCAGCATCCGCTTCGGCTTTGGCCTCAACCTCAACTTCAACCTCAACCGCTTTAGATTCAACCGCTTCAGTAACGGCTTCCTGTACCGGTGTTTCGGATTTGTGGCTGGCCAGTGACAGCATCAGCCGTTCAATCTCCAGATGCTGTTGGGCCGCGCTGTGGGTCAGCTTGGTGGCGACCTCGACAATGGCCTGGGTTTGCTGGCTGAAAGGGCGATCGCGCACGTCGTCGCTGCCCAGGGCCTGAACCACCTGGTTGAGGCGGTTTTCCTGGGCCAGGATGTAGCTTTCGAAGTCGTCCTCATCGAGGGCGTCGAGATTTTTGACCGCCTGGGCGATGTGCTGAGCGTGGTCCAGGTCAAATTGTACCTGGGTCGCGGCAGCCTCGATGGCTTTGTCGTTTCTCGGGTCCGAGGCGATCACCGACTTGGCCAGTTCCATACTGGCCACGGCGCGCTGGAAGCTCAGCGGTGCAGAGCGGGCGAGCCGGTTCTTCTGCATGCTGGCCAGCTGTTTTTTCACTCCGGTCAGGGTCAGGCGTTCCACGGTTTTGATCTCGATGGCGCTGAGCAGTTTGATCAGTTCAGCCTGTCCTTCCTGGGCGTCTTCGATGTCACCATCGGCCACCTCCTCCAGCAGATCCCGATACTGTTGCTCGGCCCGGCGCATCTGCTTGCCAAAGTAGCTGGCGGCATCCAGTTGTTGCAGGCGGGCGCGCATCGCCATGGCGTCGGCGAGAACTTTTTCGGCGGTCTGTTTGATCAGGTAGCCGCTGTCGAGGGCCTGGTTGGCCTTGAGTACCGCCACCAGAATGTCGTCAACGGTGCCCTGATCGGCTTCGGCGGGGGTGTAGCGAATGTCGTCAAACTCCTCCTGAGCGTCCTTGTGCTGATCTTTGGCTTCCTCAAGCAGATCCGGGGCATACAGGGCCAGATCATCGGCCTGCGCCTGGGTCAGTCGCTGCGCCAGGGCGTCAACGGCAGACTGGGCCTGAATGAAAAACTCGGTAGCCTGGGCGTCGGCTTGCTGTTCGGCAACGATTTTTGGTGTGCTTTGGCAACCGCCCAGAATCAGGCTGGAGACGAAGAGAGCGGTAAGTGTGATGCGCGGTTTCATGTCGGTACTACCCTGTATCGGCGCGTAAACGCCGGTGTTCTGTGGTTGATCTGTGGCCACGCTGCAGTGGCCCTGCTGTTCATATCGACCCAATGTGGTCACAGCTTTAGCGTCAGAGTATGCCGCCGGAAACCGTTTGCCTACGCCAGGGTTTAAAAAATAGGTTAAGTGTCAGATTTATAAGTCATATATTTGCCAAAATAGAGATTCTGAACCTGACTTGAATGGGTGTTTAGCTGTGCTTACTTATGGCTTCTGAACCTAGTGTTATAACTGGATACACTTTGTGACTGCAGAAACCGGCCCAGGAGTTGCTAGGATTAATGGGAGTCGATGTGGGAGGCGCCATGGCATTACCCTGGATACTGGCAGCGCTGGCCGGAGGGCTGGTGGCGGCGGATTACAAGCGCAGTCGTGACAAGAAGCAGCAGCGGCGCTATCACGATCGTAGTGACAGCCCACAGATGGTGCTGCGCCCCAGTGAGTGGGCCAGTGGCAAGGCCCGGGTTGCGCCCCAACCAGGTTCGCTGGTGGCCTGCCATGTGTATGGGGCCATTGAACACGTGGGGATCTGGGTCGATGACGATCAAATTGTTGAGCTGCATGGCAGCGGTCTGGTTCGAGTGGTGTCCCCACGGCGTTTCCTGCAGGGGCGCACTGGTCAACGTTTGTTTGTGTGCGTTGACCGCCATCATCGCCCCCTGGTGGATCTTGGCGCCATTGAGCGCTCGGGTCAGTCGCTGTATCAGTATCGACGTTACGATCTGTTAAAGGACAACTGCTATCGGTTCGTGTGGTTCTGCCTGTCGGGCAAACAGCGGCGATTTGACAGTTTTGGTGCTTTGAATCAGGCGTTGGCCCAGCATTTTGGCCAGGACCTGTATTGGGATGCGGCTAAGGTGAGGCGGCTGGATTGAGGCTCACGACGCGGCGAACGCCGTGAGCCCGACGAGACATCAGTCTTGTTGCTGATGGCGTTTCTGGCTGGCGGCGACGGCGTCGGCAATCAGCTCCAGGCCGGTCTTGTCACAGGCGGGCAGGCTGGCATCACTCAGGTTGATCGGAGTAATGCGAGGGCCCCATTTGATGACGGCGGCGGCGGAGGTCAGGCCAGCGCCAAAGGCACAAGACAACAGGGTGTCACCGGGTTGAATCCGACCTTGATCCAGGGCATCACACAGGGCAATCGGTACGGTGGCGGCCGAGGTGTTGCCGTAGTTCTCGATATTGATGAAGGCCTTGTCTTTGGCCAGTCCCAATTTGTTGATCAGGGTGTCGATGATGCGCACGTTGGCCTGGTGGGGCACCACCAGGTCCACATCTTCCAGACCGGTGCCACTTTCCTCCAGAACTTGCTTGCCCAGTGCCGACATGCCGGCAATGGCACGTTTAAAGATTTCGCGGCCTTCAAACTGAAACTGGAACTCGGTGGCGGTTGGGCTGAGCCGGTCCATATCGGTGCCAAAGCCGGCTACCTTGAGAATCTCCCTTGCCTGAGGATCGTTGTTCATGGCGTAGCTGAGTACGCCTTGTGGTTCCTCGCTTTCCACCGCTTCCAGAATCACGGCACCGGCGCCATCACCGAACAGCACCGCGGTATCGCGCTGCAGCCAGTCCAGCAGGAAGGTCAGTCGTTCTGCGCCAATCACCAGCACTCGCTTGGCCTGGCCACTCTTGATTTGGGCGGTGGCCAGACCGAGACCGTACAGGAATCCGGAGCAGGCGGCGTTGATGTCAAAGGCGGCACATTGGGCGTCGATGTTGGCCTGTACCGTGGCGGCGATGTTGGGCACCAGCGTATCCGGTGAGGCGCTGCCAAGGATGATCATGTCCAGATCGCTGCCCTGCAGGCCAGCGGCCGCCAGGGCATGTTGGGCGGCAACGGTGGCCATCGCTGAGGTGCTGACATGGCTGATGTGACGCTGGCCGATGCCGGTCCGACTGCGAATCCATTCGTCGGATGTGTCCATAAAGGTGGCCAGATCGTGGTTGCTGAGTGTGGCCTGAGGCAGACATTTGCCCCAACCGGTAATTTGAGCATTAAGCATGGAGACTCTCCAAAAACGCAAAGCACTCCCCAAGGGAGCGCTTAAGTCGGATTTCCGCAGCAGTATGGCCGTCGAGAACTGGGGCGCGGTTGCTCACAGGGTCGATAGCTATAAAGGTAGCAGCCCGGACTGGAAACGGTTGTATCACCGGACTCTCTGCGGCTATTTGTCGTTGTTAACGTGTTCTTCAACCAGCTTTTTGACGCCGTCTTTGGCGTGCAAGATGTGGTTGACGAGGAGGGTGGCAGCGGCGTCGATCTGGCCGGAGCGACACAGTTCCAGCAACTGCCGATGTTCGGTTTCCGCTCGGGGAATGCCGCCGGTCAGCAACAGCTGCAGGCGAATGTAACGATCGGAATTGGTGTTAAGGCCTTTGATCACTTCCATGGCCTGGGGACGGTTGGCGCCCAGATACAGGCAGGCGTGAAATTGGGTATTGAGTTCACTCCAGGTGTTGACCGCATTTTCCGATCGAAATGCCGACTCCAGTTTGGTCAACACCTCCTCGGCGTGGTTCAGCTGTTTTTCGGTCAGGTTGGGGATCGACTTGCGCAGCAGATCAGGTTCAATCAGGGCGCGCAGTTCAAACAGTTCGCTGGCTTGCTCTACCGACAATTCGGTGGCGGTGGCCCCTTTGTGGGCTTCGAACTTCACCAGGCCTTCCGCTTCCAGTTGCAACAGGGCTTCGCGAACCGGAATTCGGCTGACGTTCAACTCCTGAGCCAATGCGCTTTGGCGCAGGGGTTCACCCGCCTTGATGTCTCCGGAAAGGATCTTCTCGCGCAGTACTTCAACGACGAGTTGAGTGCGGGTTTTATGAACAATGGGACTGGCCTGACTCATGATTGCTTACTTATTGATTAGTCAGGTTATAGGTTAACGAGTTTGTAGGGTGAAGAAAAGCGAAAGGCCCAGATTTGGGCCCTTTTTGTATACAAAGTGGCGTATCTAGCGGTCAATAGCGAAGCTGGGGTGCATCGCTGTCATCCCGCAATGATTCTGGCAACAGCGACTGCGGCATGTTCTGCCAGGCCAGTGGCCGGGTAAAGCGCTTTATCGCTTCCGCCCCTACCGAGGTCGATTGACTGTGGGTGGCGGCCGGCCAGGGACCGCCGTGCTGCATGGCGTGGCAGACCTCGACGCCGGTGGGCATCTGGTTGGCGATCAGGCGACCTACTTTGTGGGCGATGGCGGTGATCAGCGCGGCTTGCTGCTGCATCTCCTGGTCACTGCCGTGTATCGTCGCGGTGAGCTGCCCCGGCAGGGCGTCCACCAACTGCAGTCGCTGCTGATCGTCCTGAGTCTCGATCACCAGCACCGCAGGACCGAAGATCTCCTCCAGCAGTTGGGGGCGGCTCAGCGCCACCGCCGCCGTGGTGACAAAGGCGCGGGCTTGAGTCTGGTTTGTGCCCGGCAGTGCCTGACCCCGGGCCAGTTCATCGACGCCGTCGGTGGCCGCCAATTGTGCCACTCCCTGATGGAAGGCCGTGGCAATGCCGGCGGTCAGCATGGTGCCACAAGGCTGCTCACTGACGGCGGTTGCCAGTGCGCTCAGGTAACGGTCCAGGCCCTCTCCCCGAGGCGCGATGACCACGCCGGGGCTGGTGCAAAACTGCCCCTGACCCATCATCATCGACAGGACTTGCTGCTGAGCCAGCGTTTCGGCGTTTTGTGCCAGAGTTTCGGCTAACAAAAACTGTGGGTTGACCGACCCCAGTTCGCCAAAGAAGGGGATGGGCTGCGGCCTGCTGGCTGCCAGTTGAGACAACTGCTGGCCGACGGCAAATGAACCGGTAAAGCCCACCGCCTGTATGCACGGGTCCTGAACCAGCGCCCGTGACAGGGACGGCGAGCGGCCCTGAATCAGACTGACCACGCCTTTGGGGGCGCCACATTGCTCGATGGCTCGAAGCAGCGCCGTCGTCACCATCTCGGTGGTCGCCGGGTGGGCCGGGTGGCCTTTGATGACCACCGGACAACCGGCGGCCAGGGCCGAGGCGGTGTCACCACCGGCGGCGGAAAAGGCCAAAGGGAAGTTAGACGCGCCAAAGACGGCCACCGGTCCCAGGGGCAGGTGGTCGAGTCGAATGTCCGGCTTGGGCAGCGGGGTGCGTTGGGGTTGGGCCAGATCGATGATTTGGCTCTGTTTGGGCTGGCGCAGCAGCGTAGCGAACAGCCTCAGTTGACCGCAGGTGCGGCCGCGTTCGCCATTGAGCCGGGCGGCGGGCAGGGCGGTTTCCTGTTGAGCGACGTCGGTGAGGGTGTCGCCAAGGGCCTCGATGGCTTCGGCCATGGCTTCCAGCAGTTCGGCCCGCTGTAATGGCGTCCACAGCCGGTACTCTAGGAAGGCAGCCCGGGCGGCCTCGGTGGCCTGGCTGACATCGGTTTCGGTGCCATCGGCAAACTGCCACGGCAGCGGGGCGTTGGTGGCCGGATTAAGGCTGTGAAAGTCACTGTCGGGCTGACCGGCCCACTGTCCATTGATCAAGTGCTGACCGCGAAGGGTTAACATAAAATTCCTTATTTAACTTGAAAGCCAAAAGCGTAAGGGTCGTCGTCGTCGACGGTGATAGTGTTATGGCCGGTGACTCTGGCCCAGCCCTCAATCTCCGGCACGATGGCCGGATAGGGGCCCACTTCGGTGGTGGCGGTGACGGTGCCGGTAAACTGGCTGCCGATGATCGACTCATGCACGTAGCGCTCGCCGGTGGCCAGCAACCCCTTGGCATGACGTTGGGCCATGCGGGCACTGGTGCCGGTGCCGCAGGGAGAGCGATCCAGGGCCCGATCGCCATAAAAAACCGCATTGGCGCCATCGGAGTCCGGCTGGGTGGGCTCCCCGGTCCACAGCACATGGGATATCCCCTCGACACTGGCGTCGTGCGGGTGGTGGCAGCTCAATTGTTGGCGGGCGGCCTGTCGTACTCGAGGGCTCCAGCGTAGCAGGGTGTCGGCGTCCCAGTGTTTCAGGCCCGGGTAGTGTTGCTGAGGCTCGACGATGACGTAGAAGTTACCGCCATAGGCGACGTCGACGGTCAGTTGACCCAGCCCGGGCACCGACACGACCACGTCCCGGTGGGCCAGGTAGCTGGCGACGTTGGTGATGCGTACCCGCTCGACCTTGTGGCCCCGGCGCTGGTAGTGCACCGACACCTGGCCGGCAGGGACATCCAGGACCAGTCGTCCTTCGGTGCGCGGTTGCAGCAATCCGGCCTCCAGCGCGGCGGTAACCGTGCCTATGGTGCCATGGCCGCACATCGGCAGGCAGCCGGAGGTTTCGATGAACAGGATGGCGGCATCGGCGTTGGCTGAGCAGGGCGGATACAGCAGGGCGCCGGACATCATGTCATGACCTCGTGGCTCAAACATCAATGCCTGGCGTATCCAGTCGTAATGGGCCAGAAAATCCTGGCGTTTTTCGCTCATGGTGTGGCCCCGCAGCGGCGGGTGGCCGCTGGTTACCAGCCGCACCGGGTTGCCACAGGTATGGGCATCGATACAGAAAAAAGTGCCTTTAATCATGCCGGCTCCTCAATCAGTCCTGGTTGTATTGACTCAGATCGATACGGTTGGCAATGGCGTCGTTATACACCTGAGTGACCCGAGCGCGCTCGGCACCGGAAAGGGGCAGGCGCGGGGCGCGAACGTTTTCGCTACCGCGGCCAGCCAACTGCTCGGCGTACTTGATGCATTGCACCAGGTGAGGGACGGTGTCCAGGCGCAGCAGCGGCAGGAACCAGCGCCAAATCTCCTTGGCTTCCTCATAGCGACCGGCACGGGCCAGCTTGTAGATAGTTACCGATTCCTGCGGGAAGACATTGGTCAGGCCGGAGATCCAGCCGGTGGCGCCGAGCATCAGGCTTTCCAAGGCAATGTCGTCGACGCCGCAGAACAGGATGAAGCGATCTTTAAAGGCGTTGTGCAGTTCCGTCAGGCGGCGGGTGTCGGTGGTGGACTCCTTGATGGCGACAATATTTGGTTCCTGGGCCAGGATTCCGGTCATCTCGATGTCGACATCGACGCCGTAGGTCACCGGGTTGTTGTAGATCATGATCGGCAACGAGGTGGCCCGGGCGACCTGCTGATAGTGGTGCAGGGTCTCGTCCCGGTTGGCGCGGTAGACCATACCCGGCAACAGCATGATGCCATCGACGCCGATCTGCTGAGCATCGCCGACAAAGTCGATGGCAAACTGAGTGGTGGTTTCGGCGCAGCCGCTGATCACCGGAATTCGGCCAGCGGCGACGCTGAGGGTATGGCGCAGAAACTGGCGTTTCTCCTCGGCACTCAGTGAGCAGTTCTCGCCGACGGTTCCCAGGGCAATGATGCCATCGATGCCTTCGGCGATGAGTTGGTTAAGCATGCGAGCGTTGGCTTCAAAGTTGATGCTGCCATCGTCGTTGAATTGAGTCGAAATCGCTGGATAGACGCCGTTCCAGTTTACCTTCATTGGGGTTCCTTCCTGTGTCGTATTGTAACTGTCTGAATTGTTCAGAATGTCCATGTATATTGTATGCAAAAACCAAAATTATGTTACCTTAAGGTTATCGCACAGGCAAGATGCCGGGGCAATTCAAACTTGCTGCCGGCGCAGAAGTAAGGACAAGGACCCGTTTATGCTCTCTCTGACCCTGCCGGCGCCATTGGCGGCCGAGGCCCTAACCACACTGGACGCCCACACCGAGGGTGAGCCGCTGCGGATCATTACCGGTGGCTATCCCCCGATCCCAGGTAGCACCATTCTGGAGAAGCGTCGCTACCTGCAGGCCCACCTGGATCACTACCGTCGGTTGTTGATGCATGAGCCCCGTGGTCACGCGGACATGTACGGTGCGCTGCTCACCGAACCGACCACCCTGGACGGTGATTTCGGGGTGTTGTTTCTGCATAACGAGGGATACTCCAGCATGTGTGGTCATGGCATTCTGGCGGTGGTGCAGGCCGCGGCGAAATGCGGTTGGTTCAGCGTCACCGCCATGCCCGAAACCATCAATATCGATGCCCCGGCCGGGCGGATTCAGGCCCAGGTGTGGCGCAACGGGGCCGGGGGCATCGAAGCCAGCTTTATCAACGTGCCGTCCTGGGCCGAAGCCCTGGACTGTCGGGTCGAGGTGCCGGGACTGGGGTCGGTGGAGTATGACATCGGTTTTGGTGGCGCCTACTACGCCTATGTGGATGCCGATGCGTTGGGGTTGAGTTGTGAGCCGGAGCGGCTGCCGACGCTGATCAGCGCTGGGCGGGCGATCAAACAGGCGGTGATGGCGACGCACCCGCTGGCTCATCCTCAAGAAGCGGACCTCAGCTTTCTGTATGGCACCCTGTTTACCTCGGCCCGCACCCGGGATCCGGATTGCCACAGTCGTCATGTGTGTGTGTTTGCCGATGGCGAAGTGGACCGCAGTCCTACCGGAACCGGGGTTGCCGGTCGGGTGGCGCTGTTGCATGCCCGCAACCAGGTGGCGCTGGGCCAGCCGCTGATGATAGAGAGCATCGTCGGCGGTCGAATGACGGTCACGGCCACCGATGCCGTCGACTATCACGGCAAGGCGGCGCTGCTGCCTCGAGTCAGCGGCCGCAGTTGGATTACCGGTGAACATAGGTT
The DNA here is from genome assembly GCF_000425405.1 of Ferrimonas kyonanensis DSM 18153. Classification (GTDB taxonomy): domain Bacteria; phylum Pseudomonadota; class Gammaproteobacteria; order Enterobacterales; family Shewanellaceae; genus Ferrimonas; species Ferrimonas kyonanensis. The sequence goes on from NZ_AUDJ01000002.1 coordinate 327,721, forward strand.
TGTGCTGGAGCCGGACGACCCGTTTTCTCAGGGATTTTTGTTGAGGTGACCATGGAACAGCCGCACACCTTTATCATTGGCGCTGGCATCATTGGCCTGACTCAGGCCTGGATTCTCTCTCTGGCCGGAGACCGGGTGACCGTCGTCGACCGGGAAGAGCCGGGCCGGGGGGCTTCCTTTGGCAACGCCGGCCACTTCGCTACCGAGCAGGTATTTCCCCTGGCCGATCCGGCATTGCTGCCCCAGGTACCGGCGATGCTAATGGACCCCCTGGGGCCGTTTCGTATTCGCGGCGGTTATTGTCTCAAGGCGTTACCCTGGCTGATGCGATTTGTGGCCAACATGACGCCGGCGCGGCGCCGCCACAATCAGGCGGCCATAACCGCGCTCAACCGTCGAGCCATGGAAGACTGGCAAGGGGTGCTGGCTGAGTGCGGCCAGTCTCAGTGGTTGCAGCAGCAAGGGTCGTTGTTGGTCTACGAACAGACGGCCATCGCTGAGCAGCAGCGCCAGGCCCGCACTTTTGCAGAGGCCGGCGTTATCTGTGACTGGCTGGACGCTGCGCAGCTGCATCAATTGGAACCGGGCTTGTCCTCGACCCTGTCCGGTGCGCTGTGGTTTCCCGAAACCGGTCACACCCTGGACCCCTATGGCGTGTGCCGGGGGCTGATGCAGACCCTACTGCAGCGTGGGGTCCGTTTTGAGCGGGGGCAGGTGACGGCCGTTACGCCCGAAGCGGCGATCACGCTGGCCGATGGCCGGCAATTTCAAGCCGATCGGCTGGTGGTGGCCGCCGGCGCCTGGTCGGCGGCGTTAGCGGCGCAGTTGGGCTACCGGGTACCGCTGGAGGCGGAGCGAGGCTACCACCTGATGTTGACGCAGCACAGTGGCCTACGCCGGCCAGTGTCCTCGGCGGAGCGTAAGTTCATCATTACACCGATGGCGGCGGGGACTCGGCTGGCAGGGACGGTGGAGTTTGCCGGGCGGGATGCGCCGATGAACCCCAGGCGAGCGGACATCCTGCTGCATCAAGGCAAGGCGCTGCTACCTCAGCTTAATGTTCGTCAGGGACAAGGGGAGCGCTGGATGGGCTGTCGACCTTCGCTGCCGGACTCGCTGCCGGTGATCGGCGGCTGCCATCATCGGCGCTGTTTCTTCAGTTTTGGCCATCAGCATTTGGGGCTGACCCAGGCCGCCACCAGTGCCAGGTTGTTGGGGCAACTGATGGCGGGGCAGGCCACCGATCTTGACCTCAGCCCCTACGCCATTCATCGCTTCTGAAGGCTCATCGCCTTAGCGTCCTGACAGCCGATTGGTCCGTCCCAGAGACGGACCAATATGGTGACTTGTTTCCAACTTATTCAGAATAATCCTTTGAGCTCAATGTATCGCGACTACCTAGTGGGGGCTTGGTGCCGTATTCTAGGTGCGTTGTTGCGTGATGCAGGTCTCGTTATGGCGCCGTTTGCGAAAGGAGAGTTGTTTTTCGATCTTGGGTTGATCATTTGTGCTCAAACCATTACCGTATAAATTAATTGAACAATCAATTAACAAAATGACACAACATAAATCCAAAGATGTTCGTCGCCAACAACTGATTTTGGCGACCATGGCCTCCATTGCCCAGCACGGACTCCATAACACCACCATAGTGACCATCAGTAATCATGCAGGGATGTCGTCCGGCATCATCAGCCACTATTTTGGTGGCAAGCAGGGACTGATCAACGCCACGGTGCGTCATCTGTTCGATCAGTTAAAACAGGCACTGTTGTCTCGATTGTCTCAGGGGTCGCTGTCTCCCCGGGAGCGGCTGCTGATGATTGTCGAAGCCAACTTTACCCAGGTGCAGCGATCGCTGCCGGCCACCAAAACCTGGATAAGCTTTTGGGAGCAATCGATGCACGAGCCGGTGTTGGCACGGTTGCAGCGGGTGAACCATCGGCGCTTGCACAGCAACTTGTCTCATGGCTTTGGCTTGTTGATGCCACGACATCAGGCGCGGCAATTGGCCAGTCAGACAGCGGCGATGATCGATGGATTTTGGCTAAGAAGCGCCCTGAGTCCGGACCCTCAGCAGGCGTTTTCCCAGGCTGAAGTGTTGTGCAAAGCCTTTATAGAAAATCTGTTAATGCAGTACGGAGAAAACGGATGTCCCAAGCAGTAGAGAGAAGTTTCGTTGGCGGCCGCTATCTGGCCAACGGCGACGGGCAGTGTTTCGATGTGGTTAATCCCGGCACCGGTGAGGTTATCTATCAGGTGGAGACCGCCGACGAGGCGGTGCTGGAGCAAGCGATGGCCAGTGCCAGGGCGGGTTTTGCCCTTTGGTCGGCCATGACCCCGGTAGAGCGCAGCCGAATCTTGCTTAAGGCGGTGGCGTTGTTGCGTGAACACAATGATGAGCTGGCGGCCATCGAGGTGGCGGATACCGGTAAGCCCTGGCAAGAAGCCAGTGTGGTGGATGTGGAGACCGGCGCCGATTCCATCGAGTTCTTCGCCGGTCTGGCGGCCGGGATCGAAGGCAACCATCAGCAAGTCGGTGATGATTTTTACTATACCCGCCGCGAGCCGCTGGGGATTTGTGCCGGCATCGGCGCCTGGAATTACCCATTGCAGATCGCCTGCTGGAAGGCGGCGCCGGCACTGGCCTGCGGCAATGTGATGATCTTTAAACCGTCAGAAGAGACCCCCAGAGGGGCACTGAAACTGGCGGAGATCTTTATGGAGGCGGGCATGCCGGCTGGCGTGTTCAACGTGGTGCAGGGCGATGCGCAGGTGGGGCAGTGGTTGACCCGTCACCCGGACATCGCCAAGGTTTCTTTTACCGGTGAGGTGGAGACAGGCCAAAAGGTCATGAGGGATGCGGCCTCCAGCCTCAAAGAGGTGACCATGGAGTTAGGCGGCAAGTCGCCGTTGATCATCTTCGATGACGCCGATCTGGATCAGGCGGTGTCGGCGGCCATGTTGGCCAATTTCTACACTCAGGGTGAAATCTGCACCAACGGCACTCGAGTGTTTGTTCATGATTCCATCAAACAACCCTTTTTGAACAAACTGCTGGAGCGTATTGGCAACAACATGGTTGTCGGCGACCCCATGAACCCGGAAACCAATTTCGGCGCATTAATCTCGGCCAACCACCAACAACAAGTGCTGAACTACATCCAGAACGGCCTCGATGAGGGGGCCACCCTGCTGTGTGGCGGTCGCAGCCTGTCACCAGAGGCGGTACCAGGTGGTTTCTTCGTGGCGCCGACGGTGTTCAGTGACTGCGACGATACTATGACCATCTGCCGGGAGGAGATCTTCGGCCCGGTGATGTCGGTGCTCAGTTTTGACGATGAACAGGAGGTGATTGCGCGGGCCAATGCCAGTGGTTACGGCCTGGCGGCTGGGGTGTTTACTCGTGACATCACCCGGGCCCACCGGGTAATCAGCCGGATTGAGGCCGGAATCTGCTGGATCAACGCCTATGGCGCCTCGCCGGCGCAGATGCCGGTGGGTGGTTACAAGTTGTCCGGCATTGGTCGGGAGAATGGTTTGGCGACGCTCAACCACTACACCCAGCTCAAAGCGGTGTATGTGGGCATGGCGCCCCTGGAAAGTCCATTTTAAGGGGGCACGATGAACCAGTTCGATTACATCATCGTCGGCGCCGGCTCGGCGGGCTGTGTGCTGGCCAGCCGCCTGTCGGAGCAGGCGGATAAACGGGTGTTGCTGGTGGAAACCGGCGGCAGCGACCGCAGCATCTTTATTCAGATGCCGACGGCGCTCTCCATCCCGATGAACACAGAGAAATATGCCTGGCAGTTTGAAACCGAGCCAGAGCCCCACCTGGATGACCGTCGCATGCATTGCCCCCGGGGCAAGGTGCTGGGCGGCTCCTCCTCCATCAACGGCATGGTGTATGTCCGTGGCCATGCCAGGGACTTCGATGAATGGGCGGAGCAGGGGGCCACCGACTGGGATTACGCCCACTGTTTGCCTTATTTCAAACGCTCTGAGCAGTGGGCCTTCGGCGAAGATGAGTATCGCGGTAGCCAAGGGCCGCTGGGGGTTAACAACGGTAATGAGATGGCCAACCCTCTGTACCGTGCCTTTATTCAAGCCGGTGAGCAGGCCGGTTATGACCAGACTCAGGATTACAACGGCCGTCAGCAAGAGGGCTTTGGCCCGATGCACATGACGGTCAAAGACGGTCGTCGCTGGTCCACCGCCAATGCCTATCTGCGCCCGGCGATGTCCCGCCCAAACCTGACGGTACTGACTCATGCCCGGGTCAATCGAGTACTGCTGGATCAGGGCCGCGCCACCGGCATTGAGCTGGAGCATAAGGGGCGCACCCGTCAGTTTTTGGCGGCAGAGGAAGTCATTCTCAGCGCCGGCCCCATTGGTTCGCCCCATCTGTTGCAGCTCTCCGGCATCGGCGCCCCTCAGACTCTGGCCGCCGCCGGCATCGAGTTGCGCCATTCTCTGCCGGGAGTGGGGCAGAACCTGCAGGACCACCTGGAGTTTTATTTCCAGTTCCGTTGCCTGCAGCCGATCTCGCTCAATGGCAAGTTGGATCTGTGGAATAAGTTTCTGATTGGGGCCCGCTGGTTTTTCAACAAGGATGGTTTGGGGGCCACCAACCACTTCGAGTCCTGTGGCTTTATCCGCTCCAACGACCAAGCCCAGTGGCCGGATCTGCAGTATCACTTCCTGCCGGCGGCGATGCGTTACGACGGCCGTGAAGCGTTCGACGGTCACGGGTTTCAGGTGCACATCGGCCACAACAAGCCCAAGAGCCGGGGGGCGGTGACCGTGGTCAGTGCCGATCCGGCCCAGCCGCCAAAGATTCAGTTTAACTACCTTCAGGCGCAGGAGGACATTGATGGGTTTCGGGCCTGCGTGCGCCTGACCCGGGAGATCATCCATCAGCCGGCATTCGATGCGTTCCGGGGCGAGGAGATTCAGCCCGGAGTTCAGGTGCAAACCGACGCCGAGATCGACGCCTTTGTGCGCCAGTCGGTGGAGAGTGCCTATCACCCGTCCTGCTCGTGCCGTATGGGCTGCGATGCCATGGCGGTGGTGGATCCCCAGACTCGAGTTCGGGGCCTGAGGGGCTTACGGGTGGTGGATTCCTCCATCTTCCCCACCATTCCCAATGGCAACCTCAATGCGCCCACCATCATGGTGGCGGAGCGAGCCGCCGACCTGATTATGGGAAGGCAGCCGCTGCCGCCTTCCGATGCCGAGGTGGCCAGTGTGGCCACCGACCTACAGCGACCGGGAACGCCGATGCGAACCGTGAGCTGATTTAGCGCTGTCCCATCAAGGTTTGACTATCTCCACCCTGAAACGGGCGGAGATAGTCAAGTTTTGCCTCAGGGCGGCGATTCTTAAAAACACATAGGGAGACGTGTTGATGACTGCCTGGCTAAGCGCAGGATTGCTGTTTACTTTTATCGCCATTATTTTTGTGCTGTATCGATGGGGTAATGTCCGACTGGTGGGGGTCACCCCAGTGCAGACCTTTACCTTTATCGCCATCTTGTTTACCTCCGGATTGGACGTGGGATTGATCATGTTCCCTCTGACCGAGTTTGCCGGTTACGCCGACCTGGCCAGTAGCCCGGAGTACGGTTTTACCAACCCGTTAGCCATTGAGTTTGGCTTCTGGGCATTCTTAATCTGGGGCTTCTATTTCCTGACCTGCTTCTACTTCTGTGTCATTGAGCCCAGGGTGAAGTTCTTCGAGCTGGCAGCGGTGAAGCTGATCAACAACGTGGTGATCATCGGCACCTGCGCTTTTACCGCTTACCTGCTGTTGACCAATCTGCCCTGGTACCTGCCGGAGTTGGGGGATGGTGAGACGGTGATCGGCAGTTTCTACCTGATTGTGTTCGCCGTCATTGCGGCGGCGGTGTATTCCTCCACCAGCCTGCGCTATGTACGTTTCCTGAGTCTGGCCACCACCTGGCTGTTTATCGGTCTGATCGCGCTGATGTGGCTGGGCGCCTTTACCGGCGAGGCTGGCAATGTCGGTGATTTTGCCGCTACCTTGGCCCTGCTGGGCGGTTACTTCGGCAACATTCATCAGTTCGTTCTGCCGCTCAACGATTACCACGAGTTCTATCTGTTCTGGTGGTTCGCCTGGAGCATTATGATTGGCCAGTTTACCGCTCGTTTTGTTGGCGGTCTGCGTACCTACCAGGTGCTGGCGGCGATGCTGGTGTTCCCCTCCATTCCCATCGCGGTGTGGTTTGCGGTGCTTTACTACTACTCCAGTCAGGGACTGGACACCAGTGGCTTCTATAACCTGGCCATGGCCATTGTCGGCATCACCTTTGTGATCAACTCGTTGGACTCGTTGATTCGCCTCTATACCGACAACCTGGGGTTGACCGTCGCTCGACTGGGTAAGGCCAGGTACTTCGCCCTCAACCTTGTGGCCATGTGCAGTCTGACTCTGCTGTTCAAACTGGACTTTTTGCAGATCCAGTGGGTCGGTGCGCTGGTGATTGGCATCTTCTTCTGCTGCTTCGGCTACATCCTGATGCGCCGCTACCGGCAGGTGGCACAGATTGACTCCTCTCCGAAAGAGAATCGCGTCGACTTCGGCAAGATTGAGCTGGTCAGCTAACCACTTTTGTCGTAAAAACCGGCCCCCCAATCTCGGTTGGGGTTGGGGGAGTTGTGTTTGAATTTTTAGGGAAAACAACAATGAAACTGAAAAATGGACTTCTCATCACTGCGTCAATGCTGGCCCTTGCTGCTCCGGTCAGCGCCAATTTTTCATCGACGGTGACTCTGGCCTCTGACTACACCTTCAACGGTGTCAGTCAGACTCAGAACGATCCTGCGCTTCAGGCCAGCCTGGACTATGCCGCCGACAGCGGTTGGTATCTGGGCTCCTGGGCCTCCAATGTGGATTTTGGTGGCAGCGATGACACCAACATCGAGTGGGACTTTTACGCCGGCAACTACTGGCAACTGAGTGACCGCTTCGGTCTGGATGCGGGCATCGCCTACTACACCTACCACGGTGACGATGCGTCCAGCGACTATGCCTACCCGGAGGCTTACGCCAAGTTCGGCTACAGCTCTTCGGTGGGCAGCACCGAGCTGAATTTCTGGTACAGTTGGGACTATTTTGGCCTGGATGTGGATCATTATATCGTGATGGTGGCGCACACCTTCGAGTTGGCCAAGGGCCACAACCTGAGGCTGGTGTTTGATCGCTCCCTTTCAGACGATGAACGCAAGTGGTCCTGGGACGGCAGCGACGCCTATAACCACTATCGGGTCGAGTACCTGACCAGCTGGAAAGGGTTTGACTTTAACCTGGCGGCGGAGACCACCGACATGGATCTGGACACTGCCGACGAACGAGTGCTGCTGTCGGTGGCCCGTACTTTCAGTTTCTAATTCTGCCTTACGCTGTTCCGATGCCAGCCTCATGTGTCGGAACAGCGGCTCCTGTCGTGTCGATTTCCACGACGCCATAATTCCTTCTCCTGTTCCTGATACTCTTCGTTACCCAACTGTTAAGTCTGGGCTGGGCTAGGTGAGCGGGAGGGGCGCTTTGACTCAGATTCTCTTTGGCGCACGGTCGCCCATTCGCTGCTACGCTTGATGCAGTGATTTGGCGTGACAAGGAGTGTCACCATGTCGGACGGCGTATTTGGCCGGGCGCAGAAGCGCACGCTGCAGGGCACGGGATTGGCCTGCGGCTTCAGTCTGTTCATCAGCATCTTGTTGCTGGCAATCCCGCTGTACTCGTTGCAACTGTTTGAGCGGGTGGCCACCAGCGGCAGTGTACCAACGCTGATTGCCCTGTTCTCCATTACCGCTTTTTTGTTGCTGCTTCAGGCTGGATTGGATCTGGTTCGCAGCCAGATTCTTCGTCATAGCGCCACTCAACTTGACTATCATCTTTCGCCGGCCTTGCTGCTGGATGCCATCGACAGCAGCGGTCAACAGCTGAGTCCGAGGCGAGACGGCCTCAATCACCTCAACCGGGTGTGTGCTTTCTTGTGCAGCCCGGTGGCCACGGCCCTGCTTGAACTGCCCTGGACGCCGCTGTTTCTGATCATTCTGGCGCTGTTTCACCCGTTGTTGGCTGGGTTGGTGTTGGCCGGGGTCGGTCTGATGCTGGCGTGCTCTTTGGTACTGGGGCGTTGGCTGTCGGAGCGGGAACCCGAGCAGGGCCGTGGTGCCCTGAACCATTACCTGAATAAAAGTCGGGTCATTCTGGCCATGGGGATGGGGCCGTCCCTCAGTTTACGCTGGCGGGATGAAAACGCCCGCCGGTTGCTGGAGCACGGTACGGCGACGTCGGCCCGCCAGGGGGTGGCTGTGGTGTTTCGCTTTGTTCGCCAGTTGACTCAGATGACCCTATTGGGGGTCGGTATTTACCTGGTGCTGCAGGATGCCTTGTCCATGGGGGGCGTCATCGCGGCGTCGATGATCGGCGGGAGGATGCTGACTCCTTTTGAACCCTTGCTGCAACGTCGGGGGGAGCTGTCTCGAGTTCGTGATTCCTGGCAACAATTGACGCGGTTGGGGGAGGCGCTGGATCATCAGTCTGCGCGGTTGCCGCTGCCGCGGCCTCGGGGTGATCTGCTGGTCAACAATGTCTCTTTTGTGGCGCCGCAAAAGAAGATTCCTCAACTGAAACAGGTGGGCTTCCGGCTTCATGCCGGTCAGTCGCTGGCGATCATGGGGCCATCGGCTTCCGGTAAGTCCACCCTGATATCCCTGCTTCTTGGCATGATTCGGCCGACTGCCGGAGAGGTGCGCATCGACGGCGCGTCGCTGAACCAGTGGACCCCGGAAACCTTAGGGCAATACATCGGCTATCTACCTCAGGATGTCGAATTGATCGAAGGGACCATAGCCCAGAACATCGGGCGCTTCGGCGAGTCCAATGACTCCCTGGTATTGCAAGCGGCGCAGGCGGCCCAGGTTCATGAGTTGATTACTGCATTGCCTCAGGGGTATGAAACCCGGGTGGGTGAGTTGGGGTATCCCTTGTCCAGTGGCCAGAAACAGCGTATCGCTCTGGCGCGGGCACTGTATGGCAACCCCAGCATCCTGATCTTGGATGAGCCGATCTCTAATCTCGATCTTGAGGGAGAACAGGTGCTGGCTAAGATTCTGGCCCGATGTAAAACCTTGTCGACTACCGTGGTGATGGTCACCCATTCGCCGTCGTTGCTGAATCTGACCGACTGGATTGTCTGTCTGCAGAATGGCGCGGTGGTGAAAGCGGGACTCCGGGATGAGGTGCTGGGCAAGATGAAGGTGGCCCAGGTGCCGAAGCAGGAGGAGGTGTCATGAATCCACAACTCGATGGCAGTGGCCTGAGGCGTTGGAATCGACTGGGCTGGGCATTGGTGGTGATCGCCTTTGGTGGTTTTGTGGTCTGGTCGTCGTCGGTGGCCATGAGCGCCGCCACCATCAGTGACGGTCAGGTGCGCATGAACCATCCCAGCCAAAATGTGGCCCACCTGAAAGGGGGCTGGCTCAAGGGGGTGTACGTCACTAATGGTCAACGGGTCGTAGAGGGGCAATTGCTGGCGGAGATCGAGAATCTGGCACTGGCCGGAGAGCGGCAACAGGTGCAGCAGCAGGTGTGGCAACTTACTGCTCAGCGGGCTCGCTTGCTGCAGGAGTTCACCTCTGAGCAGCGGCTTCATTTTGATGATGCCATACCGGCGTCAATTCAGCGTCAGCAACGGGCCTTGCACGTCAGCCTGATGGCGGAGTACCAATTACAGATGGCGGAACTCACGCAGCGGCGCGCCGGTGAGCAAGAGAAACTGAAAGCCTATGAGTTTCGTCAGAAGCGGCTGGTTCAACGCAATCTGTTGGCCAATGAAGAGTTGGCCATTGCCGAAGAGTTGGCGGCTCAGGAGTACATGGCCAGGATGCAGTTGCTGGCCATGCGCGGACGCTTGGCGGGGTTGGAGGGGGACGTAGAGGTGAATCTGACCCGCATTGCCCAGGCCAAAGCCGAGTTGGCTGGCCTCGATAGTCAGATTTCACGCCTGAGCAAACAACGTCAGGCGGAGCGGTTGGCGCAATTGGCCAGCGTTGGCGAAAGCCTGGGTCAGGTGCAACTGCGACTGGCGACCCTGGATGCTCAATTGCAACAAGGCAAACTGTATGCGGAGCAGGGTGGGGTGATAGCCGGCCTGCAGGTGCAGTCCGTGGCTCGGCATTTATTGGCACCGGGCGAGGTAATTATGCAGGTGGTCAACGACCACTCCGGCTGGTATGTCGAGGGGTTCGTGGCCGCCGAAGACCGCGACAATGTCTGGCAGGGACTGACAGCCAGAGTGCACCTTAGTGGATTCAATATGAGACGACAAACGCCGCTACAGGGCGTGTTGAGCCACGTGGATATGAACCGCACCCAGGATCAGAATAACGATGGTTACTACTACCGCATTGAGGTTGACCCAGAGCAGCTTCCGGATCGGATCGCAAGCCGGGTAACCGCCGGCATGCCGACACAGGTATACATAGAGCAAGAGCCTCGAACCCTTCTTCAGCAGCTGTGGCTGCCCATAAGTGCGTCCATGGACCGGGCGTTTATTGAACATTGAATCTGACTGACACAGGGAGTGAGTTATGTCTGGAACTGCAGGTGACGATATTTTGATTGGCACTGACGACGCCGATAACCTCGACGGTGCGCAGGGCGACGATCACATTAGCGGACTGGCCGGTGACGACTATCTGCTGGGGCACGATGGCAGCGATGAGATAGACGGTGCCGGGGGAGACGACGTCATTATCGGTGATGCCGGTGAACAGCAGCCTGCGGCGGATCCGCAACAGGCCCCAGGCGATGGCAGTTGGGCCCAGGGAGCGCCGATAGTGACGTTGGCGGCCGGTGACGACGGAATGGGAAAAGATGAGCGTGGCAACGCCCAGGTCATGGTGCCAATCCAGTTGCAACCGGGCACCGACCGTTACCACCTGCAACTGGAGGCCGCCGGGGCCCAAGGGGCAACCATAGAGATAGTGTTGTTGGCGGCCGATGGCAGCGAGATCTACAACAGCGGCCCGGTGCCGGTGGGCGCCGATACCGATGCCTACTTGATGACGTTGGATCCGGCACTGTTGCCCGCCGATGGTGACGTCACCCTGGCGGTGAATGTGCTGCAAGGGGAAGGGGTCAGTATTGCCGGCTTGTCTCTGACTGGCGAGGGGCAGTGGGATGACACCATCGATGCCGGTGCCGGTGATGATGTGGTCTTCGGTCAACAGGGCAACGATCACATCCTCGGCGGAGAGGGGGATGACATGCTCGACGGCGGCGGCAATGACGACCGTCTCGATGGCGGTGCCGGTGACGACGTGTTGCTTGGGGGCTACGGCAATGATGTGCTCATTGGCGGTGAAGGTGCCGACCAGCTGCTGGGGGCCGACGGCGACGATAGCCTGTATGGCGGAGAGGGTGACGATCTGTTGATGGGCGAGCTTGGGGATGATCATCTCGAAGGTGGCGCTGGAAAAGACACTCTTATCGGAGACGATGGTCGCGATCACCTTGATGGTGGCAGTGGCGATGATCAGCTGTTTGCCGGCAAGGGGGATGACTGGGTCAGTGGCGGTGATGGCAACGATCTGATCACCGGCGATGAGGGCGATGATCTGTTGCTGGGCGGGGCGGGTGACGATGAGATCATCGCCGGTCAGGGACAGGATACCGTTTCCGGAGGAGACGGGGACGACCGCCTCTACGGTCATGGCGGTGATGATCAGCTCAGTGGTGGTGACGGCAATGACCTGCTAACTGGCGACGAAGGCAATGACAGCCTCTCGGGGGATGGCGGCGATGACCTACTGGTAGGCGGGCTGGGGCAGGATGCATTGTCCGGTGGCAGCGGCAACGACCGCCTGTACGGCGGCGACGGAGACGATCAGCTGCATGGTGGCGACGGTGATGATGAGTTGCATGGCAACAGTGGCGCTGATGTCCTGATCGCCGGCGCCGGTCATGATGCGGTGTATGGCGGCCAGGGTGATGACACCGTTTCTGCCGGAGACGGTGATGATCTGGTGGTGACCGACGAGGGAGATGACGTTGTCGATGCCGGTGACGGCGACGATGTGGTTTTCAGTGGTGACGGTAATGATGAAGTGGTTGCCGGCAGTGGCGACGATGAGATTCACACCAACCAAGGCCAGGATCGCATTCAAGGGGGAAGTGGCAACGACCGCATCTTTGCCGGCGAAGACAATGATGTGGTCGATGCCGGAGACGGTGATGATCTGGTGTACGCCGGCAGTGGTGCCGACGTGGTGATGGCGGGCAGCGGCAACGATACGGTGTTTGCCGAGCAGGGAGACGATGTCATTGATGCCGGCAGTGGCGATGACGCCGTGTTCGCCGGTGATGGTAACGATGTGATTCAGGCCGGAGACGGCGATGACTACGTGGAGGCCGGCGATGGCCACGATACGGTCAGTCTGGGAGAGGGGCACAATACCGCCTTTGCCGGTGACGGCGATGATCGGCTGACCGCTGGGGCCGGAAACGATGTGGTGTTCGGTGGCGGTGGCGACGATCAGATTAGCCTGGGGAGTGGCGATAACTTTGCCGACGGCGGCAGTGGCGACGACCGGGTTGTGGCTGGCAGTGGCAATGATGTGCTGCTTGGGGGAGATGGCGATGATCACCTGGAAGGGGGCGCCGGCGAAGACATTCTGGTGGGGGGCGAAGGTGATGACACCCTCATCGGCGGCGATGACCGCAGTGAACTCTATGGTGATGGCGGTGCCGATACCTTGATTGGCGGTCTGGCCGATGATGTTTTGGGTGGGGGCAGCGGTGATGACCTGATTGTTGCTGGTGCAGGGAATGACACCGTCTATGCCGGTTCCGGCAATGACCATGTTGACGCCGGAAGTGGCGATGACACCGTCTATGCGGAAGCTGGAGTGAATCACATTGAGGCCGGGGACGGTGACGATCGCATCTTTGGCGGCAGCGGCAGCGATACCCTGATTGGCGGTCAGGGTGATGATACCTTGTCCGGAGCCGGCGGTGCCGATGAGCTGCAAGGAGGCGACGGCAACGATGCTCTCGACGGCGGGGCACAGAACGACCGTCTGTTTGGTGGTGGCGGAGACGATCAGCTATTGGCAGGAGAAGGAGACGATCTGCTGGAAGGGGGAGAAGGTGACGATGTGCTTATTGGCGGTGCGGGCACCGATACTCTGCTCGGTGGCAGTGGCGTAGACCTGCTGGCCGGGGGGGATGGCGACGATTATCTTGATGGCGGCAATGAAGGCGGCCAGCTTCACGGCGAAGCCGGTAACGACATGCTGGTGGGCGGCGAGGGTGAGGATCTGATCACCGGCGGTGACGGTGACGATACCTTATTGGGCGGTGCCGGTAATGACGTGCTTTACGCCGGCAGTGGCAATGATCAACTGGCTGCCGGTAGTGGCGATGACGTCATCTACGGCGAGGCCGGTCACAACCAGATCGATGCCGGTGCGGGCGATGACCAGGTGTTCGGGGGCACCGGCAGCGACACTGTCAGTGGTGGACAGGGGGATGATCTGCTGTTGGGCGGTGTCGGCCAGGATTACCTCAGCGGTGATGAGGGCGACGACAAACTCGATGGCGGTGACGACGACGACCAGTTGCTAGGCGGACTGGGCAACGATGAACTTCTCGGCGGGGCCGGTAACGATCAGTTGGACGGCGGTGACGGGGATGATCTGCTGGTCGGCGGTCAGGGGGACGACCACCTTGTGGGTGGACTCGGGCGGGATCAGCTGTATGGTGGTGAAGGGGACGATACCCTGATCGATACCGACACCTCGGCACAACTCTATGGTGACCAGGGCGATGACAGCCTGATTTCCGGCGACTTTGACGATCACCTCTACGCCGGAACTGGCCACGATAGCGTCGATGCCGGCGGGGGCCATGACGTAGTGTTTGCCGGTGACGGCAATGATTCTGTGACCGCCGGAGCCGGTGACGATCTGGTGTTCGCCGGCGCGGGTAACGACACGGTCTCCGGCGGTGACGGGGACGACACCCTGTACGGAGAGTCGGGCAGCAACAGCCTAAGCGGAGATGCCGGCGATGATCTGATCTATGGCGGCATTGGCGCCGACACCCTCAGCGGCGGCAGCGGCGATGATCAGTTGTTTGGCGGCGACGGCGACGACTCGCTGTCCGGCGGCAGTGGTGCGGACTTGTTGATTGGCGGCAGTGGCGACGATGAGCTGCGGGGTGACGGTGGAGACGATGTGTTGCTCGGTGAGAGCGGCGATGACCACCTTATGGGCGGTGACGGCAACGATTATCTTCAGGGTGACGGTGGCCAGGATCGGCTTGAAGGCGGCCAGGGCAATGATCACCTCAAAGCCGGAGAGGGGGATGACACCTTGTTAGGCCAAGAGGGCGATGACCTGCTGGAGGGGCAAAGTGGCAATGATCACCTGTCCGGTGGTGATGGCGATGACGTGCTGATGGGAGGCAGTGGTCACGATAGCCTTGATGGCGGCGATGGCGGCGACCTTCTGCAGGGGGGCGAGGGTGACAACAGTCTGGATGGCGGTGACGGAGATGACATTCTGGTCGCCGGTGCTGGCGCCGATACCTTGCTGGGCGGAGCGGGTGATGATCAGCTGGAGTCAGGGTTGGGAGACGATCAACTCGATGGGGGCGAAGGTAATGACAGCCTGGTGGCCAGTGGCGGCAATAACCTGCTGCTTGGCGGGGCGGGGAGTGACCAGTTGCTGGCTGGTGATGGCGACGATCGGCTTTACGGTGGCCAGGACAACGACACCCTGCAGGCTGGCGAAGGGCAAAACCGCTTGTTTGGCGAGCAGGGTAACGACAGCCTGACCAGTGGCAGTGGTAATGACTTCCTCGATGGCGGCGACGGTGACGATCTGCTCAATGCCGGCGCCGGTGATGACGAGCTCTATGGCATGGCCGGCAATGATCAGCTGACGGCCGGAGCTGGGCGGGATCAGCTGTACGGCGGTGACGGCGACGATCGGCTGAGTGGCGGCAGTGATGACGACAGCTTAAGTGGAGATTCCGGCAACGATACCCTTAAAGGCGAGGCTGGCAACGACGTGCTGTTTGGTGGCCTGGGGAACGACAGCCTCGATGGCGGCAGTGGTGATGACCAGCTCTTTGGCGGTGCCGGGCAGGATACCTTGAAAGGCGGTTCCGGCCACGACCAATTGCACGGCGGCGAGGGTGATGACAGCCTCTATGGTCAGGGAGGCGATGATGCCCTGTTTGGAGACGCCGGTGCCGATACCTTAAAAGGCGGCAGTGGCAGCGACAGCCTGTCTGGGGGCGACGGGGACGATCGCCTCGACGGTGGCAGCGGCTCCGACAGTCTGTTTGCCGGAGAGGGGGACGACGATTTGGCCGGCGGAGACGGTGAAGACCAGTTATTTGGCGAGCAGGGCAACGACAGCCTGGACGGAGGCGCCGGTGCCGATCGTCTGTTTGGTGGCGAAGGGGATGACCGCATTCGGTTTGATGCCGATGACCTGATTGGCGGAGAAACGGTGATCGCTGGCGGCGAGGGTTTTGACGTGCTGACCGCCGGAGGCAACAGCGGCATCATCGATATGACCGGTGGCGACATCGTTGGCATGGAAGCCCTGATTATCGATGAGGGGGTGCCGGATACCGACGTGAAAATTGCGCTGTCGAAAATCCTGGCGGAAGAGGTCGGAGGCAGTGGTAACGAGGCTCTGGAGGATTGCTTCCTGTGTGTGGGGGCAGAGCAACTCAGCATCGATGGTGAAGGCTGGAGTTTCGATTCGGCGTTGACATCGTCGCAGATGGATGCCGGTGTGCTGGCTCGATACCAGGCAGAAGGGGTCGATATCTCGGATCTTAAAGGGTATCAGTTTACCAACGCCAACAACGAAGTGGTGACCATCTGGACCGATGCCGAACTGGACGAGCTGAGCTTTAACGATGCCAGCCTGGTTGAAGAGGATCCGGATCTGGCCGGTTGACTGTAGCGGGGAGCCATCAGCTCCCCGCTTTTTTATCAGGGGCAGCGGCGGCTCTGCGCTATTGTTGTTCGGAATGGACAAAGATTGGGCCATTTATCAAGAAAAGTCGGCAGTGTCCTCCGCTATCAGGTACACTTCGCGGTTCATTTGACGGCCGCTGTGGTCCGTCACAGCGAGAGAGCGCGATTTATGCAGTTTACTGAACTCGGTTTGTCCCAACCGATTCTTGATGCCGTAGCCGAACAGGGCTACGACACCCCGTCACCGATTCAGGCACAGGCCATTCCTGCGGTTCTGAACGGTCAGGACGTCATGGCGGCGGCACAGACCGGAACCGGAAAAACCGCTGGGTTCACCCTGCCGATTCTGCATCGTCTGGCCGATGGCCAGCGTGCCCGCAGCAATAAGTGCCGGGCATTGGTTCTCACCCCGACCCGCGAGCTGGCGGCCCAGGTGCAGGAGAGCGTCGAAAAGTACGGCAAAAATACGCCGCTGCGTTCGGCGGTGGTGTTTGGCGGGGTCAGCATTAATCCGCAGATGACGGCACTGCGCAAAGGGGTAGACGTACTGGTGGCGACCCCGGGTCGGTTGCTGGATCTGTATCAGCAAAACGCGGTCCGATTTGACCAGCTGGAAGTGTTGGTGCTGGATGAAGCCGACCGCATGCTGGACATGGGCTTTATTCGCGACATCAAGAAGATTCTGGCGCTACTGCCGGCCAAACGGCAGAATTTGCTGTTTTCGGCCACCTTCTCCGAAGAGATTCGCGATCTGGCCAAAGGCCTGGTGCACAACCCGGTGGAGATCTCGGTAACGCCACGCAATGCGGCGGCCAAGACCGTCGAGCAGATGGTGCATCCGGTGGACAAGAAGCGTAAATCGGCGCTGCTGGCGCAACTGATTACCGACAATAAGTGGCAGCAGGTGCTGGTGTTTACTCGTACCAAGCACGGGGCCAACCGCCTGACCCGTTACCTGGAAGAGCGTAAGATCACCGCCGCGGCGATTCATGGTAATAAAAGCCAGGGCGCCCGCACCAAGGCGTTGGCGAATTTCAAATCCGGCGATGTTCGCGCGCTGGTGGCGACCGACATTGCCGCCCGTGGCCTGGATATCGATCAACTGCCCCAGGTGGTGAATTTTGACTTGCCCCAGGTAGCGGAAGATTACGTCCACCGCATTGGCCGAACCGGCCGAGCCGGCGCCTCCGGCCATGCTGTCTCTCTGGTGTGTGCCGATGAGATTGAGCAGTTAGTGGCCATCGAGCAGTTGATTCAACGTCACCTGGATCGCCAGGTAATGCCGGGCCACGAGCCTACGCATGAGTTGCCGGACTCCAAGGCGATTCGTCCTCCGAAAAGTAAAAAGCCGAAGAAGCCCCGTCCTCAAAGAGAGGGCGAGCGTGCTGGCGGTGAGGGGGCAAAACCCCGTCGCCGTAAGCCTGGCGCCAACCGCGGTAGTCAAGGCAATCACTCTGGCGACACTAAGCCCGCTGGTCAACGGCGTCGCAGTGGCGGCAACCGGGGGAACGCTAAGCCATCGGCCAATGCCTCCGGCAATCGTCGCTCAGGCAATCGCGCAGACGTGAACGGCAACCGCTGAATCTAAAACGCGACCACATCAAGGCGGCCTTCAGGCCGCCTTTTTGTTGCGGTGTTCCTCGCTGGTTTTGTGTGAGCTACTGCAGTCATTTTGAAAACTGCTGTCTGGCTCCTGTTTTAGGGGGGCCAACACCGCGCCGAGTCGAATAAAGCCGGCAGTGGATCACGCTATCGATGTCCGCTTTAGCGCATGATGGCGGCAGAGTTTTGCTACCTTACCCGACCCATTATGAAGACAGAAGATCTGGCCCTGTTCAGCGCCGTCGTTGAGCATGGCAGCCAAAGCGAAGCCGCTCGCATCCTCGGCGTTCCGGTTTCCAAAGTCTCCCGGCGCATCGCTCAGTTGGAGCAACACCTTGGCTGCCGGTTGCTGGAGCGGACCCACCGGGGACTGACGGTAACCGAGGCTGGAGAAGCGGTGCTGGAGCGGTGCCGGGTTATTCTCTGTGAAGTGGATGAGCTGGAGTTGAGCGTCGGCCGGTTGCAGGGGCGGCCCGAAGGGGCCATTACCGTGGCGGCGCCGTTGGATTTCATTAACCTGGTGTGCCGACCGGCACTGATGCGTTTTCATCAGCAGTTTCCCGACCTGCAGTTGAAATTCATCTCCTACCAGAGTCGGCAGAGCCCGATGGAGGTGCAGGCGGATCTGGTGTTTTTTGTCGGCCATGAGAGCCCGCCGGATTGCTCTATGGTGGCGCGTAAACTGACTACGGTTGAGCGGTGTTTTATTGCCAGTCCGGAGTTTGTCCGTCGCCACCCTCAGTTGGCCCACCCCAGGCAATTAGGCCAGTATCCCTGCCTGCTGTCTGCCAAGGGCACCAAGTCAGCCCGAAGTTGGCTTTGGCACGACACCGATGGCCTCCATGAGGTGGAGGTTAATGGACCGCTGGAATCGGAGATCAATGAGTTGTGTATCTCGGCGGCAGAAGATGGCCTCGGTATCGCCTGGGTGGCCCCGGCGATGTGTCAACGGCAACTGCGGCAGGGACGATTGGTGAAGCTATTTGATGGTCGGTACGGCACCGGAATTACCACTTGGGGATTGTACTCTTGCCGACATTATATGCCGCACCGAGTGCGGGTGGTGCTGGATTTCTTTGCTCAAGAGTTTAAGCAAGTGGATTAATAGGGTTAGAGAATAGTCACCATTATAATTATGGGCAGGGGCAGCCAGTTGGTACTTTGTCATTAAAGCACCAACTGGTTTAGTATTTTTAGCTCTAGAATGACTTGGTGAAGGTTAATACTGCAGACGAACCTTCGGTGGTGTTTTTTGTTTCAAGCTCTTTGACGTAGCGGAAGTTAACTTGCATTAGCCAGGGAAGATAAAAAGCATTTATTTCGGCGCCCAAACCGAATGCTCGTTTTCTCTCATTAGCAATTGTTCCATGTCCATCTTTGCTATCATCGCTAATCTGCCAAGACGCGCAATAACTGATGCCCGGTTGTAACAACCAGGTGTGATCAATACTGAATTCCTTTCCTAATCCACCCTCAATAATAAATTCAGCCCCGGGACGGATATCGGTATCTTCCTGCTTACCGTTGATCAGGGTGCGCGTTAGGGCGCTAAACGACCAGGATTTTTGCTCGTCCAGATAATAGGTCGCGCCTGCTGATAGCATCCCCGACCAATACCCAAACCCGGGGTTTACTGCCTGGCGGGCATCGAAGTCGCCGCTGGGCGCAATCACCGCCAGGGCAAAGGCGGCATCGAATCGTTCTTTAAACCAAAACAGGGACAGGGGCTCGATGACAATGTCGCCCATAGCCAGACTATGGCTGTCATTGACGCCGAGTGGCTCGATGGAGAGTTCTTTGTCAATCAGTGGGATCAGTACATTATAGCCCCAGTTGGCGCCAAACAGTTTGGTGTCGGTAACCTGAACAAACCTGTGCACCTGGGCAAACAGATCCAGGTTGAAATCCAGGCCGCTGTCCTGACCGGCATTATTGGTTTGGGTGTCAGCGCTGTAGAGCGTGTTGTACAGGCGGTAATGGAGGCCGGGAGGTGGCGCGGTAGCGGCTTTGACGCCTTCGGCGCCCATGGGATAATGGGAGCCCGAGGTGGCGGCGGCGACCGAGGCCGATGATACTAGGGCGGCGAGCGTCAACCAAGTCGTCATGCTGGTCGTGGATGTGTGCATATCGATTCCTGTTAGTGGCAGAATGAGCGCTGAAGTGCGTCATCCTTGTTTATTTCATCAACTTAGTGGTGCTTATAAGCTGTCGACAATATATTGCAGACGCCATTTTTATTAGCCTTGCTTTAATCAATTTATATTGAAGGCAGAAACAAAATAGAAACCTTGTTCTCTGAGGTCAACCATAGAAATATTTCTGGGTCCGTTCGTATTTGATTTTATTTCCTGTGGCGATGCTGATTGTTGTAAAAAATAAAGCTTTCGGATAAGACCTGTCATACGAGCGTGGTCTTATTGTGATTGTGACGGTTGTTTTTACTTGGGTGTGATGCCGGTCACTGCCGTAAAAAGCAGGCTGTGCAATTTTTGCAAAGCCAGTTCTCAATTGTTGATGTACCGTGTTTTTAATTCACTATATACACTTTTGAACTCATAGATTGATATTGGTATTAACCAGTTTCTGAGTGAAGGTGAAAATAATGAGTGAACAACAACAGCCTGTTGATGAGCCTAATGTTGATGAGCGGCGTCGCCAACTGTTAAAGCTGAGTGCCGGCACTGTCGCCGGTGTCGGCGTGGTCGCGGGGGCCGGAGCCTGGGTTAAGGGCCGTATGGAAGGCATTGAGCACGATGGGTTTCCCAACGAGATCAGTGCCGATTTCAAGCCCATGGATCAGCGCAACGTCAACCAGACTTATGCCATTAGCAAGAAACTTCAGGCGCAACATCCGGAGCGTAATCTGAACTTCGGCGTCGAGAGCCTGGGGCCAATCCAACCCGGTGAAAAGCCCATGCATATGGGCGAGGCGTTTCACCGTTTCCTGACCGGGGCCGAGCGCTACGATAACGACAAGATTGGCTACACCCAGTTGGATTATGCCCTGGAGGAAGCCTGCTGGCATGGCTCCATGTCGTTGGCGCCGCTGGTGCAGGCCGGTGTTCCGGGCCAGGGGATCCTGAGCTGGGACCAGTCAGATGTTCATGAGCACAAGTACCCCTTCAAGGATTCGGTCGAGAAGGTCAGCGCCATTAAAACCGCCGCTAAAACCATTGGCGCGGCAAGGGTGGGCATCTGCCGCCATGATCCTCGCTGGGACTACAACCCCTTGTATCATGCGCTAACGGAGCAGACGTTGACCTGGGAGGAGGATTTCCCGTTCAAACCTAAGAGCGTCATCGTGATGATTGTCCCCATGGATTATGAAGCGATCGCCTGTGCGCCGATGATCCCCCAGTCTGCCACCGCCGCGCAAGGCTACAGCAACATCGCCATGTTGGCCGGGCAGATGGCCAAGTTTATTCGGGGCCTGGGTTTCCAGGCGGTGGGCGCCACCAATGACCTGGGTAACTCCGTGGCGTATGCCATTTCCGCCGGCCTGGGTGAAGGGTCCCGCAACGGTGCCATGGTGGCACCGAATCTGGGTCCCCGGATTCGTATCTGCAAGGTGTACACCGATCTGGAGCTGGATGAGCTGGCGTACGACAAGCCGCGCACTTTCGGTATTCAGGAGTTCTGCGAGAACTGTAAGCGTTGTGGTGAGGCCTGCCCCTCCGGAGCCATCTGCATGGACGACAAACCCTCCATGGGACCCACCTACCCGGGAGGCGACGATCCAGAGTACACCTGGGACGTGAATAAAGGGGTGCGCAAGTTTTACAGTGATCCCAAAAAATGCCTCAAGTTCTGGGCCGACAATGGCGGTGACTGCGGTGCCTGTATTGCTGCCTGTCCGTGGAATAAACCGGATTTCTGGCACCACCGCCTGATTGATGCCTCCAACACCTTTACCGGCGGCACCGTGCATGGGTTGATGACCAAGGCCGACATCCTGTTTGGCTACGGCAACGTCAATGATGAAAAGGCGGTGATCAAGTTCTGGAAGAGCGGCTTTAGCGGCGACTTTACCTAAGGAGATACAACAATGATGGGATTAATGTGGTACCTGATGGGCATGGCCACCACCGGCGCCGTGTGGGGATATGTTGCTCTTAATGGCCGTTACCGCCTGAACGGAAAAGCCCACCTGGGACTGGCATCCAGCTTCGCCCTGGCCTGGCTGTGCGTAGGTTGGTCGTGGGGCTCGTTTGCCGAGGGTGAACCTCAGTCTGGCGCCATGGGCCTGATCTGTTTTGGTCTGCCGACGCTGATTGTGGTGGCGTTCAGTTGGCGCAACTACATCCGCCCCTGGAAGCGGGCCTAACCCGTTTTGTCTCAATGTGCCTTCGGCCCGGAGTCGAAGGCACACTACTGTTAAGGAACTCTATGTCTCAACGGTTCTCAAGGTCGGCGAACGGGCAGGCTGGCCGTTTGCCCTGGCTGACGGTGGCGAGTTGGCTGTCGCTGGTCATCGCGTTTGCTGTGGGTCTGGTCTGGCAGCAGCCGAACTATCAGGGGTTGCTGCAGCAGGCCTTTCCTCAGGGCAAACTCACCCGCATCGAAGGGGCCCAAGGGGATCAATACCGGCTTGAGCAGCAGGGGGAAACCACACTGGTCAGCCTGGCTGAGTCTCAGGGCTATGGCGGGCCGATGTCGGTGGCGGTGACCATCGGGGCCAATGGCCGGATTGTGGCGACCCATCTGCTGCAGCACAAAGAAACACCGGGATACATCTTCCGATTTAACGAAGGTAAGTACTATCGTCAGTTCTCCGGTCAGCCGGTTAACCATAATTTTCGCCTGGGTGACGACATCGATGCCTTAAGTGGGGCAACCCTGACATCCCGGGGGTTAGCGACTGCCGTGCGTCAGGCGGCTCACAACAGCGTGGATCATTTCGGCTTGCCGGAGAGCTGGCAGGAGCCTGGGTTTGATGCCGGCATCAAGGAGTTGTTGGCGGCTCTGCTGTTTGCGGCGGCGTTGATGAACAAACGGCTGCCGCGACAGCACCAGAAACGCTTCAATCAGGCACTGTCGGTTGCGTCGGTGGGGTTGATCGGTTACTGGCTTAACTCGGCGCTGTCCATTGCGCTGATTGGCTCGTTGCTGCTTGGCTATCTGCCGTCGCCACAGCAGCATCTGTTGTGGTACATCATGCTGGTGGGGACCCTGGGTGCCATCCTGTTTCTGGGTCGAAACGTGTATTGCAGTCAGTTGTGCCCGTTTCACCAGATACAGCGGTGGCTGCATCGCCTCAGTGGCATGAACCTGGCGCTCTATCCCTGGTTAAAGCAGCGCATCAAGTGGCTGACCAACGGCTTGCTGTGGCTGTCATTGATGCTGATTTTTCTGTCGCGGACGCCGGCCATAGGCTCTTACGAGCCGTTCTCGATGCTGTTTTCACTGGATGGGCTGGGGGTGCAGTGGTACATCCTGCCGCTGAGCCTGTTTGGCGCTTTTCTGGTGAGCGATTTCTGGTGCAAGTTGTTGTGCCCGTTGGGCCGTTTCCTGAGTTATGGGCTTGAGCTTAGGGCCAGGACCCTGCAAAAGGTTAAGAAGCGTCAGCGTATCGCCATTAAGGAGGTGGGCCATGAGTCCCCAGTCAAGTAACCGCCGGCACACCAGTGGCCAGCGCCGCGGTCATCAGGTGAATGCAACCGAGTGCCTGGCGACCGGCTTGATGCTGGGGGTGACCCTGGTGGTGATCGGCCTGTTTTTCTGGCAACAGTTGTGGCCCTGAAAAAGGGGTGCTTTAAGCTGGGACCGGCGGTTGAATCCGCCGGACTCAGCGCCGGCCATGGGCAACCGTGGCGGTGTTGAACCACTAGGGAGCGTACCGGTATGTCCAGGCAGTTTCTGGAAACCAAGATTCGAGCTCGATTACGGGCGCTGCGTGATGACCTCGGCGTGGGTGATGTGTGTTACTGCTATGACGTGACCACGCCGGAACAGTGGCGCAGTCGCCTGAAAACTCACGATCGATTTTTGAAGAGTTTTGTCAAACGACGCCAGCTGTTTGCCAGCTCCGAGTCCGCAGTGACTCTGTGGCGGCGCAAGACGGCCCTGTTTGCCAGCGAGGGCAGTCAGTTCTCGCAATTGTTTTCCCAGGAGTGTTACGTCTGGCCTGAGTCGCTGTTCTCGCCGCGACTGAAACGGCAGTTGTCGGGGATGGGGGTAGCGTCGATGGTGACCATCTCGGTACCCTGCGTACTGGGCAGTCGCTTTTGTGGTCGTTTCACTCTGATGATTCAGGGGCCGGCACAGGTGGCGTATATTCAGTCTCATTTTGAACAGGTGAAACGGCGGTTGCAGAGCGAACAGCTGGCCATCGCCGCCGATCATGGTATCGACATCAACCCTTTGCTCGATTACAACATCGTCAACCCGGTTTCCGCTTGCGTGCTTGACAGTCTGGCTCAGGGGGAGGACCGTGGTCAGGTCTCCCGTCAATTGAATCTGACCCTGCGGGGGGTGGATTACCACATTGGCATATTGAAAGAGGTGTTTCAGGCCCGCACCATTGCCCAGTTGATGGCCCAGGCGGTTCGTCATCGGCTGGTGATGTAGTCCGTCAAGGTCAAAAATTCCAGCGGATCAGGCCGTAGAGCAGGGTGGCTGGCGTGTCGGCAAACAGGGCATCGCCCCGACCGTCGAAACGCTGCACTATGGCCTGCAGGGTCCAGTTTTCAGCCAGTGAGTAGCTGCTACTGGCGCCCAGAAAGTAGGAGTGGTCCTGATAGTAGCTGGCGGACAGGGTCAGTCGCCACAGGGGCGACAGGTCGACGCCGGATTCCAGATAGCCGGTCCACTCGGTAAAACTGAGACTGCGGACAGTCAGTGGCTGGCTCAGGTAGTCGCTGCCGCTATCAATGGCCAGGGGATTGGAGAGATGCAGCAGCGCTCCTTTCAGGCTCCAGTTGCGCCGGCCGCTGAAGCTGAAATCCCCCTCCAGACTGCCGACACTGGTCGCCGATTGTGGCTGGCCCTGCCACTGCTCGTCGATGGGGTTCAGCCAGCTGATCTCGGCACGGATGCCAGCGCCGCCGATGTCGCCGGCAAACCCGGCGCCCACCACGGAATCGCGACGGGACTTGGCCAACAGCAGTTGCCAATCCCACCCACCGGCATTGCTCAGGTAACGACCGGCGTAGCTGTCGAGGCTGGCCTCATCGTTGGGGTTGTACACCAGGTTCCACTCGCTGGCGAAGCCCAGCTTTCGGCTCAACTGCACCGCGTCAGTGCCGGGTCGCTCCGGGTAGTCGACGTCATAGATGGAGTAGCTGTTGAACAGGTCATTAGGGTTCCAGACCGTGGTCATGCCCCAGTTAATGCGAAACCGCCCCCCTTGCAACTGCCAGCGGCCGGTGTGCCAGTCGAGATAGAGCCGGTCCAGGCTGGTGGTGGCGATTACCGAGCTGTTGTCTATCCAGTTGCCGCTGAGATCCCAATAGCCGTTGTCGTTGCCGACGGTGTCACCGAACCCAGGCAGGTCATTGCTGTCCCCAGCGAGCACTCGGTTGCGCATTCCCACCTTGATCCGCAACTGATCGCTGAACCGGTATTCGACATTCAGCCTCTGGTGCAGCAGGTGATCCAGCAGTGAATTGTGGTCGTCCGGCAGGGTAGCGGTAGCCATGTAAGACAGGTAGCCGTCCACAGTCCAGGGCGTTTCCGGCGACAAGCCGGGAATGGGGCCTGCCACCAAGCTGGCGGGCAGCAAGGCCGTTAGGGTCAGAATGGCCACCCGGGTGGTCACTGACGGCGATCCTCGGTCAGGCGACCGTCCTCGATGACCAACACTCGCTTGGCCCGGGTGATCACCCGGGGATCATGGGTAGAGAAGATAAAGGTGGTGCCTTCGGTTTCATTGAGCGCCTGCATGATGTCCAGCAACTCAGCGGTGCTGCGGGCATCCAGGTTGGCGGTGGGTTCATCGGCCATGACAAAGCGCGGCCGTGGGGCCAGTGCTCGCGCCACCGCAACCCGTTGTTGCTGTCCCCCCGACAGCTTTGCCGGGGGCTTATTCAGGTGGTCTTTCAGGCCGACTTGGTTCAGCAACTCGGTGGCGCGGCGTCGGCATTCCTGCTGACTTCGTCCCTGCAGTTGCATGACAAACTCCACGTTTTCCAGTGCCGACAGCACAGGCAACAGGCTGTAGTCCTGAAAGATAAAACCGACGTGGTCACGCCGAAAGGCGATCAAAGCCTGTTGGCTCAGTTCGGTGATGGCCTGGCCGTCGATGTCGACCCGGCCCGAAGTGGGGGTGTCGATGCCGCCCATCATATTCAGCAGCGTGGTTTTGCCGGATCCTGACGGGCCCATGACGGCCACAAATTCGCCCTGTTCAATCACCAGCGACAGGTGATCGACCGCGTGCACCGGAAAGTCGGTATCGGCGTGGTAGGTTTTGCACAGTTCGGTGACAGTGATGGTCATGTCAGTGTTTCTCCGCCATGGCGTCCACGGGGCGCTGTTTCAGTATGTGCCTGGCCGGGTACAGGGCCGCGAGAATGCTGGCGATGACCACGGTCAGGAAGATAAACCGGTATTCCGCTGGAGTAACCTGGGGGTAGAGCAGGGTATCGACACCGAAGGCATTGAGCCCCTCGGCCAGATTTCCCAGGGCAATGCCGGTGTAGGACAGCAGGGCGATAACCCCCATACTGACGACGATGCCGATGACGCCGCCGCACAACCCCAGCAGCGACGACTCGGCGATGATCAGGGCGAAGACCTTGTGTTTTTGCATGCCAACGGCCATCAGCACGCCAAACTCCCGGGTCCGTTCAAACACCGACATCAGCATGATATTGACGATCCCAAAGCCCATGGCGATCACGTAGATGGCCAGGATAATGGCATTGCTGGTGCCGCTTTGGGCCAGAATCGATGCCAATAATGGTTGAATCTGCTGCCAGTCTCGTATTCGGTTATCCGGGTTGGTGTGTTGCTGCAGCGTGTCGCGCAGTGCCTGCAGGGCGGCGATGTTGCGGTAATCCTTGTCCGCCAGTCGTATGGCGATTTGGTGAATCCCCTGGCCGCCGGCCAGGGCCTGAAGATCGTCGATGCGCACAAACAGATTGTTGTCATCAAAGGCCGATGAAGGGGTGCGATACAGGCCTCGAACCCGAAAGGCGGCCCCGGACACCTCACCTTGGGCATCGGTAAACGTCAGCACCACCTTGGACCCCAGGGTCAGTTTCAGCCGTTGGGCGGTTTTGCTGGATACCACCACCGGATGGCGTCCCTGGGCATCCAGCCATTGCCCCTGGAGAATGTGACTGGCGATGGGGGTGACCGCCGCTTCACTGTCGGCATCGACGCCATTGATGCGCACGCCGCGAGTGGCTCGGGCCGAGGCCACCATGCCTTCGGCCAGGTAACGGCCGGAGCTGGCGGCGACCTCGGCCTGTTGGTTCAGGTGCTGCAGCAATG
This sequence comes from Ferrimonas kyonanensis DSM 18153, assembly GCF_000425405.1. Lineage (GTDB taxonomy): Bacteria > Pseudomonadota > Gammaproteobacteria > Enterobacterales > Shewanellaceae > Ferrimonas > Ferrimonas kyonanensis. Next base: position 354,789 of record NZ_AUDJ01000002.1, read on the forward strand.
CCTGCGGCGCAATCAGGGTGTCGTTGATATCGGGATTGTCGATGTAGCCGGTTCGCTGCACCTGCAGGTGACTGGTTTGCCAGGCGATGGCGTTTTCTATCATGTTGGCGTACATGCCGCTGAGAAACCCCATCAAGATCACCACCCCCACCAGGCCAAATACCATGGCACTGAGCATGATGCCGGTCCGCAGGCGGTTGCGCCACAGGTTGCGCCAGGCCAGCTTAATGATCATTGCCGCCTCCCTTTAGCGCCTGAACCAGATTGAGGCGATACACCCGCCACAGCGGATAGGCCAGACACAGACTCAGGAGCCCCAGTACGATCAGGACTTGATTGACCACCAGTCGGGGCGACAACAACACCGGCAGCAGCGGGTCCCAACCCATCTCCATCACCATTCGAGCCGCGTCTCCGGTCAGGCTGAGGGGATGGTAGGCAAACCATAACAGCAGCGGTGTGGCGATGGCCAACCCCAGCAATACACCGACCAGCGCCAACAGTCCGGACTCGATGATGACCAGCAGTAACAGCTGCCGTCGTACCATACCGGTGGCCAGCATCACGCCGAATTCCCGCTGCCGTTCCAGAATCATCATCACCAGGGTGGCAAATAAGCCAAAGCCGACCACGCCGTACAGCAGGTAGATCATAAACAGGCCGCCGGCCCGATCCATCTGAATCTGTTGTGCCATCTCCGGGGACAGAGCCTGCCAGTCCCATACTGCCGCGTCGGGGTAGTGGCCTCGAAGCGCGTCTGTGACTGCCGGCAATTGGGCCAGGCTGTGGGTGTGCAACACCCAGTTGCTCACCCGGTCTTCGCAGCCGTACAACCGCTGAGCCAGTGACAGTGGCATGTACACCAGTTGGTTATCGATACCGGCCATGGGAAAACTGAGTATTCCGCGAATGGGAAACAGGCCGGCGGCGGTCTGGCCGTGGTAGCCCTGGCCATAGAGGACCAGTTGATCGCCAACCGACAACGACAGGTAGCGTGCCAGCCCTTCGCCGATGAGCACCCCCTGATCGTCCTGGCTCAGATAGTGGCCCTCGGTCAGGCGCTTGTCCACCTTGGCGTAATCGGCTTCAGCCTGAGGTTGGCCCCCCATGACCATCACGCCTTTAGAGCGGCTGGCACCGGCGGCCAGGGCAAACGACTCCAGTCGTGGCAGGGCATGGCTGATGCCGTCGATGGCCTTGGCCGGGGCAATGAAGGCCGGTGTGCCGGGCAGCAGATCGTCGATGCTGTGGCTCTCTTTGAACTCCGGGTGTTGAAGTTGCAGCAGCCCGGTGGAAAAGCGGGCGGCGTTATCGATGTTGTTGGCGTAGGTGCCTTCCTGAAGGCTGCGGGTGGTTAGCGACAACAGCAGCGCCAACGCCAGGGCGGAGGCGGTCAGCAGAGTTCGACGTTTCTGGCGCCACAGGTTGCGCCAGGCCAGAGTGACTAGCATCGTGGCTCCTGAGTCAGTCCCGCAGGGATTTCATTTGCGATTGGGAGAAGAAGCCGTCGTCGATGGCAAAATCAAACTGGGCCTGGTGGGTGATGATCTCGGTTCTCTGTCCCGGTTTGTCCGCCGGAATCATCTCCAGCCGGGTGGCCACCGCCCTTCCTCCGAGGGTTTTGATGTCGTAGCTGTTCATGGTGTTGATCAACTCGTCAAACTCGTCATAGAACGCCAGTTTGCGCTGTAGGTAGTTGTCTTTGGCTATCCAAAGCCTTACCTTGCTCCAGACTACCGGCGCCTGCGGTTTGGCAATGGCGTCAATGATCCAGCAGTCACTGCCATCGATGAGGGCGGAGTCCACCAGTTGGTGGTGATAATCGACCACAATCGAGGATTGGTTGATAAGATCATCGTTGGTGAAATCGGAGCCCATCCAGGATTGTCCCAGCATCGAGGGCGCAATCTTAATGACCCGCTCGATGCTGGGAATCCAGTTCCACATCTCACGCTGTCGCTTCAGGGATGCGCTGCCCTTGTCCTTGGCGGGCGCGGTCACCAGCACCAGTGATAACTCCAGCCCTTTGCTCCAGCTTTTCATGCGCATGCTTCGTTGCCAGTCCGGACGAATGATCGACATGGTCATCTCGGTGTAACTGGAATCCCCACGCAGTTGTTGATCCGACTGGCGCACGATGTCGGTGGCGGATTGGGCCTGAACGGCTATGGAAAACAAACAGGCGAACAGCAGGGCGATGGGGCGCAGGTTTTGGAGTCTTAATTGAGACAGTAACGGGCGCTCAAGGGCGCCAATAGCCACCAAGTCCTGAGTCTGTGTGACTCGGAAGCCGGATCGAAAAAGCAGCCTGTGTGCACCACTGATCAGACCGCGATGGCGACCATGGCCTCGTTGGTTCGACTTGCCCATCTGACCTCCTGTCCAGGATGTGTATTCACTATACCGACCGTCAGTCGATCTATTCAACGGTTTGTTTTTTGGGCAACGGCTTTGATTGCCGCCAGTTTCCGTTGGCGCCGCCGTGCTCGTATTGCTCCTGGCAATAGAATCAGGCAAGCTCGTAGTGAGGGGCAGATTACTGTGTAGCCTGCGAACCTATCCCACGGGCAGGATCGCCTGTGGCGCCAATTTGTTGATGTCGATTAAGGAAGATTGCATCCATGCCCAGTTATGAGATAAGCCGCGATCAGATCGCGCAATTCCAGCGTGACGGATACCTGTTACTGAAAAATGCTTTGCCCGACGCTCAACTCGCGGCCTGGCGACGCCATGCCGAGGCGCTGGAGCAGCGGGCGTTGTCGGAACATCGGCAACAACACTATTGCAACGATTACTGTGTGGTCGAAGACCCGGTCGGCCCCAGGCTGATGCGTTTTGATAACCTGTTTGGCTATCACCCTCAGGCCTGCATCGAGTTGTTGGGGTGTCCGGCCATGCTGGCGGTTGCCCGTCAGTTGTGTGGCCTGGGGTGCGTGCCGCTGCAGATGGATCTGCTTTACAAGCATCAGCACCCGCACCCGGTTATCAATTGGCACCAAGGGGCACAGCACGATCGCCAGCATCCCTACCTGAATGTCGGTGTCTATCTGGATGACGCCCCCGCCGGTGACGGTTGTTTGCGCTACGTGCCCGGCACCCAGCATGGACTGGAGCCGATTCAGACCTTGTCTGAGCAACATGGCTGGGAGGTGCCCGGCGTGGTCGAACAGCCGGCTCAGGCCGGTGACATCCTGATCCAGGATATGATGATTCTTCATGGCTCTCAGCCTAAGCGCAGCGATGGAACCCGGCGTACCCTCTACATCGAACTGCGGCCGCTGGAGGCGATTTTGACCAGTGGGGCCCAGTCCGAACAGTGGGCCCAGCTAAGAAAGCAGTGGATGGCTCAGGTTCTGTCCGTGGTCGATGCCGCTGAGGTGCCGTCGGTATGGCAGCACTACTATGGCAGTCCAGAGGCTGACCTGGCGGCGTTGGTGACGAAAATGATGGCACTGAAAGAGCCGCCGTTGCCGGCGGTTTGGGCCACCCACCCGGTGGATCACCCTGACTATCCGGTGCCGGCGGATTTGCGTTGAGGTAACTTCCGAGGATGCTTAGAGGAGACCGGGCCTGAAAATGGCTCGGTTGCGAGCGTTAAGCGGTTACCGTCTGAGCCAGTGCCTGGCTGATGACCTGACCCCATTGGCCGTCGGCATCGCCGCTGAACTCCCAGTTCATGGCTCCGCCGATGCCGCCTTCGGCCAGCAGAGGCGCAATGATCTGTTGGGCGATGATCGAAGCGGGCAGGTAGCTGCCCGGGCCGGCGTTGTGCGGGGCGGCGGGCAGGCCCAGAACCAGCTTGTCGGTGCCAACGCCGGGCAAGGCGGCAAATTGACGATACGACTCGACGATTTGCTGTGGATTACCGCTCCAGGGCGGATTGTTGTAGAACTGCATGTTGACCAGATCAATGGCCTGACCCGCCTCCGCCATCACCTTGATGTAGCCATCCATGCCGCTGCCCGCCACCATGTAGGGGGGCTGAGGTGCATGGGAGATCTGATAGCGCCCCGCAGGCAGCTGCTGGCGCAGCGCCTGCGTCAGCCGAATCAGGAAGTCGCTGCCGTCATAGCCGCCATTGCCCATGAAGGCCGCGGTGTCTTCCCAGTCGATATCAATGCCATCAAGTTCATACTGGCGCACAAACTCCGCCAGAGCGTAGGCCAATTGCTCCTCCTGTCCGGCTGCGGCGGCGTAGTCCCGGGAGTGCATGGTGGCACCGCCGTAGGCGACCATCACCTTGATCCCTTTGGCTTGAAGCTGGCGAATCGCCGTCAGTGAGCTCTGAGTCAGAGTCGGAGGCACCGCCTGAGCGGCCATGGCGCCGCTCAGGGCCAGGGTAAACGGAGACTGCGCCGAACTGGTCAGAAACGACAGTATGATATGGGTGTAAGGGCGGTAGAGGGCATCGACCAAAGGCACGCTGCCATTGCAGAAATAGCTGATTAGCGGGCGTTGAGACATAAACAAGCTCCTTTTGTTTTGCTGTCTTGAGAACCGGGTGCTGCTGACACTATAGAGGCCCGTGCCGGCGCCGGCGAATGGGCGCCGGCTTATCCGAGTTTGCCCGCATGGTTTTGGGTCGATCTCTTACAACCAATTGGCGTTCTGCCTCCTAGCGCAGGCTCAGGCCGCCTGGGTCAGGAACAGCTTGGCCAGTTCGGCGTCCGCCAGCACGCCTTTTAGGGCCGGCTGACCACAGCTCATCAGATCTTGCATCAGCCCCAGGCGCAGGTCATTGGGTAGGAGTGGCATCTTCAAAAATGCCTGAATGTTGCCGATGGCGGTTTTGTTGATGGGCTGTTGGCCCAGCTTCAAGTAATGGTGCAGGCGGGTGCACAGGGTCGCCAGAATGTCGATGCGAGGTACCGCGCCGCCGGCGACCCGCTCGATCCTGGCGGCCACCTCCTTGTCAAAGTCACCGGAGCTGACAATGGTTTGAGGCGATACCAGTTTGCTCAGGTTTTGCTCGACAAAGGCAATGAAAGCCCCACAGGTGGTGTCATCCAGGCAGGAGCGCGCCAGAATGTTGATCAGCGGCAGTTGCTGCTTGAGGTCGTCGATGGCGGCAATGGCCTGGAAGAACTGCACCAGAGACCGCGGGGTAGTGCGCTCGCCGTCCACCAGTTCCGGGTAGGTCAGCACAAAATCGATGCCTCGGGGGTCGATACCGGCCTGCTCGGCCCACAGTGCCCAGGCTTTGACGTCGAACTCCATGGTGATGTGCATCATCCGAGTCAGCATGGCATCGTCCATGGGGGTGACCGAATAGTCGCCACCATCCGGGTTGGCCGTCAGGACGATTTGCCAGCCTTTGGGCAGCGCCCAGCTGATGAGTTCGTGATTTTGCAGCAGCTGCATGATGCCGCGAAGAATGCGCTCGTCGGCGCGGTTGACATCATCGATCAACAAAATGCCCGGGCCCGGCTCGGTGGGCACCCAGTGAGGGGCGGCGAAGTGGGTGACGTTGTTACCGTCTTCATCCTGGCTGATCTGGGGCATGCCCAACAGGTCGCCCATCTCCTCAAATTGGGCCGGTGCAATGGCACGCCAGTGCATTCCCTGCTCGCGGGCAATCTGCTCCACCATCTGGGTTTTACCAATGCCGTGTCGTCCCCAGATGCATACCGGCACACTGTGGTGATCGGCACCGGGCAGCAGATGTTCAATAAACTGGCGGACTTCCTGGGCCTGGCAGGTCAGGCCGTAGTAGGTGTAGTTATGGGATTGTGTCATCGGATACTCGTTATCGATGTGGGTCTGTGGCCATGGGGATCACCCGGCCACAGTGACTGAGAGAGTGAGCGTTGTCGACGCTGCGAAGGCCGTGAATCAACCACAGCAGCGGCGCCCGGGGACGTACCTCGGGGGCGGGGGCTTCGCCGTCGGTAAAGTAGATGGTGGCATCGACCCGCAGTCGGTTGGCGGTGTCGATGGCCGCGTTGAAGTCGGTACCTCCTCGGCCTACGACGGCCTCAGGGGGCTTGCCCTGGTAGGCGTACTGGCGATTGATCTTGGTGTCGCACTCGACCACGGTCAACTGGGCACCAGCTCGCCAGATATGATGCATCTCCTCAAAAAAGATCTGCAGCTGTTGATCATCGACGCTGGCGGAGGTATCTACAGCCACCAGAATGTGCTGATGGGGCTGGATCTTGGTGCCCGGGGTGGTGCCGTACCGTTTCGATGGCCGCCTGAGAGTATTTTTGACAAAGGTGCGCTGGGCACTGGCGGCGAACAAGCGCAGCAGGCGACGCCAGTTGACCACCGGACGCCGCCGGCTCAGGGCCTCTTCGACCGCCGCCAGCACCATGGCCGGTAACAACCCTCGCGATTGGGCGTTACTCACCTCAGTTCGCTGTGCGCTTTGCAGTAGTTTGGACTCCAACTGCTGCCGGACCAGGGACTGCTGTGCCTGTGACTGGGTGCTCAGACGGTTCCAGCTGCCATGCCCCTGTCCTGACTGACCGACTCCGGGACACTGGGGCTGCTGTGAGCTGGGCGGCAGCGCCTGATAGTAATAATCAAGCTCCCGGTTGGCCTCCAGGGACGCGCGTCCCAGGGCTTCGAGCCAGTGATTGACCGCGGCCAGGGAGACAGCATCTGGCGCCAACTGCTCGGCACTCAGGTACTGGTTGACCACCAGATCCGCCGCCAGGTCAAAGCGGGCTGAGTCGCTGTAAGCGCTGCGGAGAAAAACGTGGCCCAGAACCAGATGCAATGCTTCATGCTTCAGGGCACCGAGTGCCAGGTCGTCACTCAGCGTCTGCCACTGTTGATGGCAGTAGCTAATCTGAATATCACTGTTTCCTATTGGTTTTATTTCAAGCAGCGGCGGGTTTGTGTCGCTGTGTTGCTGAGTGGCCTTGTGAAAGCTGCTCAAGTAATGGCCATAGAAAGGCTCTTTGAGCATTAACTTGACTAAGGTTCGTGACAAAGTGGGGTTGTTTATGGGTTCATACCGTTTAACTATATGATTTAGGTGAAATTATCCATACAATGCCTCCGTGGTCAATCCACTCTGTGTTGTTAATGTCAGGAGCAGTACGTTGAGTCAGTTAGTGTTGAATGATTTTGACGTGATCCCTTGCCTTCCGCTCTGGTTGTGCCCGGTAACGATGTCACCTTCCCCCCTTTGGGCCTCGGAGCCGCGATGTCGCGATTCCGCCACTGTGTGTCGGTGTTGGTCATCCATAGGGACGTCGACGCGACCGGCACACTAACCTCATGATCCGTTTTCTCGAGGCTGCCTGTCGTTAGGCTGCCCGTAGCTGCGTTGCCTGATCAGGCCGCAGTGACTATACCGCCAGGAGTTGCCATGCACGCCATGGAATTGGACGATTTTAATATTCAGGGGGCATTGGCCGGTATTCATGCCGACATCGAGTCCCTGACCTTTGACTGTGAAGAGCCCCTCGGCAGTTGGGCGGAATTGGCACGTGCCTTTCCCAATCTGCGTCGAATCCATTTCCAAGATTTGGGTAACGTCAACGGCCGCCGGCTGTTGGATGCGGATTTTTTTCAACACTTTCCTAACTTGGTTGAGCTTACCACGTCGCTTCGACCCCGGCGTTACATTACCGCCGATCTAACTGGCGTGATCGAAGATCAGTTGGCACAGATGACCACCTTGTCTCTGGCTCGGTGTCGACCGGACAATCTGCAGGTGCTGTGTGCCCTGCCTAAGCTGACCAAGCTGACCCTGCGAGTTGATGCCACCAAGGTGAACTTCCACCTCAGTGCTGACTCGGCTCTGACCAACCTGGCATTGGGTTTGGGCAGTCGAGTGAGGCAACTGGATTGCGCGCTGTCTGACAGTCGTCTCACCAGCCTGACGCTGGGCAAACTGGATTACTACGATGATCAGGGCGAGCCGGTGGCCATTGGTACCCTGTCGTTGCCTGACACTCTGGACTCTCTGACACTGGACATGCTGTGTCAGGGATCGCTACCGTCGCCACTATTGGTTGGCAATCGCTCTATGGCATCGGTGACCATCAAGCCGGGCAAGGTTGATCTGCCGCCGCAGTTATTGGGGGCGCTGACAGAGGTGGACCAGTTTTCCCTGACTCTTAACGAAGAGACCGCGCCATTGCCTTCAAGCCTGTTCGCCGGATTGAAACGGGCCGATAAGATGGAACTGCGCTTTGAGAACACGCCAATTCCGGAGGCTCTGTTGCCCGACGGTTTGGAGATCAACGACCTGTTTTACAGCAATGCCAATGGTGCGTTGGCCCAGGCCAATTGTTTGCGTCTTCCTAAGTTGAAGCAGGCCTGGATGTTTGGTTTAGATGGCGATCAACTGGAGTGGCTGGCTCACAGTCCGTCCCTGCAGGAGTTGAATGTTCAGCTAAGCGGTGAGCTCAGTCATTTTCCGCGACTGCCTGCGTTGACCAGGCTGACCCTCAGAGGGGGAGAGATGGCGGAGTTGCCCGAGGGCATACGTCACTGCGCTTCTCTGGAAACCCTGAACCTGTTGTCGGTCAGCCTGCCGCGTTTCGGTGACATGGCTGCCATGACTAAGTTGAGCAAAGTGTGGATTCAGCCCTGGCGACATGAGCAGGATAAACTGCCGCTGCAAAGCGATCTGCTCAGTGTACCGTCGCTTAGCGGCTTGCGACTGGATATTGAGTTAACCCGATTCGATCCCGCCTGGGTCGGGTTGCCTAAGGATCTGGAGCTGGACATCAGCGATGACAAATTGGCTATGGCCTGGGAGATCTTTAAACAGTCTCACCTCAGTGACGCAGAGACGCTGGACTATCTGACCACGCTGGCATCGGTTCGCAAACCGGCACAATTGCCAACCATGCCGGCCAATTTTCATCTGGTGATGATGGCGGCCAAACACAACCGCTTCAAGGCTCAGCACAAGGCCTGGTTGGCAGAGCTGGCCCAGAGCAATCATCAACAGCGGCCTTTCGGGCCGGGTGCCACCTTGTTTGTCGCCGGTCGCAGCGGCTTCAAAGCCAGTGAGATCAGAGCCAAGGCCGAAGAGTTGGGCTTTAGCCTCAGTAAGAAACTGGATGACAGCGTCACCCATGTGTTGCTGGGCTCGGCACCTAAAGAGGTGCACCGAATCGACTTGCAGCGATTTGCGGTCATCGACGATTCCGTGCTGCAACAGTGCTTTGAAGCCCGGGCGCCCAAGTTCCTTCAGCAAGGGGATCAGGCGATGGAGGGCAGTGTGCTGGAGATGCTGAGGTCGCCGGAAGAGGCATCCCATCAGGTTGCGGTACAGATGCTGGAGCAGGGCGGGGTGACCGAGGCGATGCGACTGCCGCTGTTCTTCATTCTTAAAACCACCACCGACAATGGCTTCAGAAAACAGATCAAGCACCTGTTGGCCGGGATGGGCGATGAAGCGTTTCAGCTGGCGGTGAATGACCGCATTCTGTTCCATAACTGCCGTGGCCGCGATGAGTACGGTAACCTCAAGGGGCAGGGGGTGATGGTGGACAAGCTTAAGCGTCAGCGAAAGAAGTGGGGCCAACGCCTGTGCAACGAGTTTGCCAAGCTGTATTTCGACCGCTTTGGTGAAGGGTTGATGTTCGTGTTGATGCAAAAGGAAGCCAGTGAACAGCGGTTGGCCATTCTCGACAGTCTGGTGGAAGGAGAGTGCCTGAATTGGCGCCGTGGCGCCGGCTTCGACCAGATTCTCGAGTTCTGGGACAATGACTCGCAAATCAACCTGCATTGGCACCCGGGTTTCTATCTCAATGACAGCGGCTTGCTTGGGGCGGCCAAGACAGAACTCCCTGCCGAACTGGCCCAGCGGCACACCCTCAGTGAACTGAATCTCGGTAACTGCCTGCTGTCTGCCTTGCCGAAAGGAATGGAACACTTCCGCCATATTCGCCGCCTGAGTCTGACTAAAAACTGTCTGGAGACCCTGCCGGCCTCACTGGTGCTGTTTACCGAACTGGAGAGTCTGGACTTGTCCTACAACCACTTCCGAGAGTTTCCCAAGGTGCTGATGAAGATGACCTGGCTTAAGGCCCTGGACATTCGGCGCGCCTCGCGGCCGGATCTGGACGGCGATTACGGCGCAGGTTACCGCTCTCTGTCCGTGCCCCAGGCCTTTATTGATGCCTGCCCTAACTGCGACATATTGCAGGATTGATGCAGCCCCCAGATTGAATAGGATTGTTAAACAATGAGTAAGTTATCCCTGCACGATTACGACATCGATCAGTTGCAACAGGTGCACCAGGATGTGACGGTTCTCCGATACCGACTGGATGAGCAACTGCCCGACTGGGCCGATTTGGGGCGGGCATTTCCCGCTGTGGAGGAGATTCAGTTCGGCAGTTATTTGGAGACGGTGCGACCCATCGATACCGAGTTGCTGCGCCATTTTCCCAATTTGAAGCGCTTGTACTGTCAGGACAACCCGTTGCAGCTGCAGGGGGTGGAGTCCTCAATGGTGACCAACCTACGGGTCATTCAAGGCGCCAGGGTGGAAGACCCGGCCCAGTTTAGCCTGTTGAGCCGCTGCCACGACTTACTGAAGCTGCACCTGGAGGTGCCCAGGGTGCCGGTGGTGTTTGAACTGCATGCCGACAGCCGCCTGAAACAGCTCCATCTGCGGGTCGAGAACAACGGCCGTTTGGCACTGAATCTGGCTGGTGCCGCTCAGTTGACGGAGTTGTGCATCGGCCCGTTGAACTACGGCGACGATGCTGACCCGTTGACGGTGGAGCAACTGCTGTTGCCGAATTCGGTAAAAAAGGTGTCGTTATCTCCCAGTGGCCCGCTGCAGTTTTGTCATTGTATCGACGCGGGACAGGCCAATTTGGACGAGCTTCGCGTTGAAGCGAGAGAGCTTAGGGTTGCCCCTGGTGGCCTCGCTCGTGCCGTTGCCATTGGCGATCTTCATGTCAATGTCGGTCAACAGGCCGAGCAAGTACCCGACGACCTGTTCTGTGGGGTGGGCAGTGTGGGGCAACTGATGTTTCTGCCCCAGGACGCCAACTTTCACCTGGCCCGGTTGCTGGCGCCCATTTCCGGAGTCCGTTCCCTGTACCTGTTTTCCAAGGGAAATGGCGAGATTGGCGAGCTGAATCTGCCGAACCTGACCCATCTCTATGCCACCCAGGCGTCGCTGTCTCAGCTGGGTGGCCTGCGTCACTCAACGGCGCTTGAACACCTTGATCTTCGTGATGTAGGCCCACTGGGTGACGGGGCATTGCTGGCCGCGCTTCCTCAGTTAACCCGTCTGCAGTTAGAAGGCGTTGTGGGCGACGAATTGCCTCAGAGCCTGCGAGCCCACCAGGGCTTGACTCGGCTGGCGCTGCACAACAGCCCGTTGCAGCGTCTGGGCGATCTCAGTGGCATGAGCGCACTGACCCAGGTGGAGATCGAGCAGTACAGTTACCACGGCCCCTGCACGACCCTGCCTCAGGTGGATGATCTGCTTACGCTGCCGGCATTGGCACAGCTGCGGCTGAGATTGACCCCTCAACCCGGCGATGACGCCGGCATCTTGATGCAGTTGCCTGAGCAGGTCGAACTGACGTTTAGCATCTACGACCACGTGGCCCGCTCGGAGCAACTGAACAAGCAGCGCACCATCTTGTTGCAGGCGCCCCTGACTCAGGCTCAGAAACAGGCCTACTGGCAGGTGCTCTATCATGCGCCCAAGCCGCGAGATCTGCCGCAGATGGAAGGCCGGTTCCACCTGACATTTCTGGAAGCCAAATACAGTGCCTTTAAGAAGGCGGCCCATGCGTGGCTGCGGCACAATGCCCAGCAGGCGATTCTGCAGCGTCCTTTGAGCAAGGAGACGGTGCTGTTTGTGTGTGGAAAGAGTGGTATCAAGGTCAGTGAACTCAAGGCCAAGGCCACGGAGCTGGGGTTTACCATCAGCAAGAAACTGGATGACGGCGTCACCCATGTGCTGCTGGGGGCCAATCCCAAGCAGACCCAGCTGCTGGATCCTGACCGGCATCTGATTATCGACGATACCGCACTGACTCAATGGTTCGAACAGTCGGCGCCGCAGTTTCTGCAGCAGCCACAGGCGGTCGACAGTGGCATGATCGACACCGTTATGACCATGCTCAACTCTCCCGATGAAGCCTCTCACCAGGTGGCGGTGGAGATGCTGGCCCAGGGCGGCGTTACCGAAGCGATGCAGATGCCACTGTTCCTGATTCTGAAGACCACCAGTGACAAGGCATTGCGCAAAGCCATTCAGCAACTGCTGGCGGGCAAGGGCGATGAGCTGTTCCAGTTGGCCGTTGGCGACCGAGTGTTCTTCGAGGCCGACTTGCGCGGCCTGGATTACGAGGGCCACCCCAAGGGCGAAGGCCCGATGTTCAAAAAAATAAAGGGGCTGACCAAGCGTTGGGGCCGAGAGTTGTGCATCGATTTTTCCAAGGCCTATTTCGACCGGTTTGGCGAGGGACTTATCTGGTTGCTGACCCAGAAAGAGGAGTGCTGTCGCCGCCGTGCCATTACCCAGGAGTTTGTGGAGGGGCAAACCCTCAATTGGCACAAAGGCTGCGGTTTTGGCCTGGTGCTGGCAGGGGCCGACGAAGAGCGGCTTACCAACTGCCATGGTTCGCCAGAAATTTACATGCAGCACCAGTTCGAACTGGGTAAGCCCAAGACCCGGTTGCCTGAAGGCCTGCCTACCGAGACTCTGATCACCGAGCTGGATCTGCACAACTGTTATCTGGCGGCATTGCCGGCCAACTTTGAACGCTATCTGCAAGTGAAAAAACTTAACTTACAGTTTAACCACTTGACGAAACTGCCGCCCAAGCTGGCCAGCCTCACTGAGCTCGAGGAGTTGGATCTCTCTTTCAATCATTTTGAAGAGTTTCCTAAAGTGCTGTTTAAGATGAAAAACTTAAAGAGGCTGGATCTTCGCCGTGGGTCTGAGCCCTTGTATCGCTGGGGCTATGACACCGATAACGGCTATGAGCCGTTGCGGGCCCCGCAGAGCTTCCGTGAAGCCTTGCCTGACTGCGAAATTCTGGAAGACGAATCATGCTGAGACTCGGCATCACGCTTACCGTGACTTTGATGGCCTTGGCTCTGGGGGGCTGCACCGTTTTTGGGCCTGGTCGCGATGAGCAGCAGATCCTGGTGCTGCTGGGCCAGCTCAATCTGTGTCAGTACGACCAGGCGGAACGTAAGCGGATGTATGATGCCGCCAGAATGGGCAACAAGACGCCATACCCCTTGTTGTATTGCGAAGGGGAACGCAGTGCCCGTTTTGATGCCCGCTTTCTCGACAGTCGCAAACACACTGGCTTTGAGGTACTGGGCAGTCATTTTGAAGCGGATGGCTATGGCGCGGCCCTGATAAAGATTCGCACCCCGGCCTGGCGACGGGAGTGCGAAGCGCTGGGACAATGGGATTCGCAACAATGCGAGGCGATGGTGATGGGCATTAATGCCCCCCAGCTGAAGAAAGTCGATAAGTTTGAGCGGCTGCGGATCTGGCATCGTCAGGATCAATTGGCGCAAGTGGGCAAACCGGAAATGATGGTGGACTACTTCTTGATGCCGTTGAAGCGAGACAGCGGCGGACAACTGCGTCCTAATTGGGTTGAGAACGGTGGCGCTGCCCGGGCCAGCCTGGGCCTGGCCGAGCGTGTTGGAGAGGCCGTGGAGCCGCTACCGGTCCAGTATTACGACAAACAGTATGATTTGCTGGCGCAGGACGCATTACCTCAACACTACATGGGGGTGTTCTTCTATGCCACGCCGCAGTTGTTGGATTACGTGGCACGTCCAGAGCCAGCCTACAGTTTTCCCCTGAGAAAAGGGGTATCCAGCCCGGGTTACCGGGTCAGCATCTATCGAGCCGTAAAAGGAAAGAGAGAGTTTTGATGAAACCGACACTATTGTTGTCAGCGCTGTTACTTAGCGGCAGTGCGCTGGCCGGTAACGATTGCACCGGTAACGATGTTTGGGTGTTTGAGAATGACACCAATAAGTTCGGTGGCGGCACCTTTGGCAACTGCGGCGCTTATCCGGCGGATGAGTCATTGCGGGTGGTCACCTATACCTCCTGGGCGGATGGAGAGATGGGGCAGCGCCACCTGATTTGGCGGGTGTTGTTGACTAAGGCCGACAAGCCAGACGTGGTCGCTTCGGCCACCCTGAACCTGTGGGAAGGGCCCAACATGGTGCTGCGGGAAGAGGTAGAGGAACCGTTGTTTTTCGTCGATAAAGCCAACTACCCCCTGAATGCCAGCACCAATGCCTTTGCCGTCCGTGCCGACCTTGGTCCCGACTCTTACTGTCGCGACGTCAGTCGCGATCAGTTTGTCACTCTGTTTGTTCGTGATGGCAGCCAGCTCAAGCCAGTGCTAAAGCACCTGCCTTTGAAGCAAAGCCTGGTGGTCGAGGGCAGCCCTTGCAGCCGCTATGACTACAGCAAAACCGCTCGGGGAGAAGGTCGCTTGACTCTGTTGGACACCGTAACCAACGGCTATCGCGATCTCAAATTCACCACTACTGCGGTCTATGAAAGTTACGATGAGCTGTCTCAGCAACAGGTGGATGAAACCGACCCCGGCCAGTGGGAGGCTTCGTTTAAGCCCGAGACCCGCCAGTTTGACACCACCCTTAAGTTTGATGGTCACCGTTACCCGGTTGAGTGGCAGCAACTTCCTTCAAAAGAGTGGTGGCAGCAATGACAATGATGAAAGGAGTCCGGATGAACAAACCCTTGATAACCCTGGCCGCAGGCCTGACGCTGGCCTCTCCCTTGGTCATGGCGGCTCAAACCTGTACTCCGCAACAGTATGAGATGCTGGAGGAAGATAAGCAGTTGTTTGGGCCGTTGTCGTCGCCGGTGTGTAAGGCGTTGCCGAATCGTCCGGAGTTGACCCTGGCGTCCTACTTCGTCTGGACCGATGGCGGCCGGGTCGGGGAGCGCAGCTACCAGTGGCACACGGTGATGATGGACAGTGACTCCAACACCGTGCTGGCCAGGCACCGGCAGGAGATTTCTGAAGACGCCTACACCAAAGTACGCCCCGACAGCATCTGGCTGGATACGGCCAACTATGCGTTGAACGATCAGGTGCGCGCCTTTGGTGTCCGGCTGAACATCGGCCGAAAGCCGGAGTGTGCCAAGGAGTATCGAGGTCAGTTTTTTAACCTGTTTGTCTATCAGAACCATATCCTGACGCCACTGCTGGAGAATCTGCCTATGGCGTATTCCCGAGTACACGATGGCAAGGATTGCGGGGACAAACAGCGCTGGGACAAAGAGGTGGGCAAGTCGCAACTGCAGATGCTGCCCAGCAAGCACTACGGGTTTGCCGACATCAAGGTAAAAACCAAGGGCAAAATGTACTATGAGCCCATCACCCGTCAGAGGGACAAATCCCGCAGCCACGGCTACATCCTGAAGTACGATGGCGAACGCTATCGCTTTGATCCGTCTTCTCTGCCCGGCCATCGCTGGAGGGATTCTAAGGCTTTCTATTAGTGGTGGCGGGTACCGAGGCTGCGCGCCAGGGCAGCCTCGGTTGTGACAATGATCTTCGGCGACGCCTGGCATCAATCATGCCAGGTAATCATGAGTAGCAACGGGAAATAAATGACATCCATCAGCAATCGACACAGACGTCAGCTTCAATGGGCTCATCTTTTTGCCATCCTGGTGTTTGTTGCAAGCTGGCTCTACTGGCCGCTGAGTGGGCTGTTGATTCCATTTGCGCTCTGGTGCCTGTTTGCCTGGCTCAGGAATCAATCTGAGCCGCTTAAAGCCGGCTACCTGAGTGTGCTCAAGACCCTGGGCGTGTACGTGAGTTTCAACCTGTTGGCGGTTGCGGCCTTGATGCTGGCGGCACAGCACAATCGGGGCGGTCTGTTTAGCGGCAGCGGTGCCAACGACTTTATGTTGTTGATTGTTTATGGCCTGTCGGGGCTGCTACTGGCATTAGTGGGCACGGTGTGGGCACTGGTGCGGTTGGTGAAGGGTTTTCAGCGCCTCAGAGAGCCACAGGAGCAGCAATCATGAGGCGTTTTCGGCTGTCTCAGGTGTCCTATTTCATCTGGTTTATGTTCACGCTTTTCTCTTTCGCGGTGGGGTTAGCTGCCTACGTGGTGCACGAGTTTCACGCCTCGTTCAACTGGCCTACCACCAGAGGAATGGTGGTGGATACCTGGATAGAGGAGATTCATACTCAAGGCAGCAGTGCCGATCCGCACTACGAAGTGGGCATCGAGTTTGTGTATGCCATTGGCGAGGAGTTTCACCATAAGCGTAATAAGACCGACATCAATGGGGCGATACCCGGCTATTCCCGTGAGGAAGCGCAGTCTCTGGTGGCCGAGTATCCCAGGGGCAAGGTGATCGAGGTGCATTATAAGCCTGGCGCACACGATACCGCGGTCATTACCCCGACCATGCACCCGTTTATGATTGTTGGCCTGGTGATTTTCAGTCTGGTGCTGGCGCCGATTCTGTACGTGATGTATCGGCAGATGACCGGAGATCCCGACAGCTATCTGGTCAGGTACGTGTAACCGAAATTGTGACGTCGTTCACGTAAAGGACTCGCCAGGGCGTGTAGTGTTAATTTTTCATAAAATCAGTTAGATATGTGAAATAGGGTGCTACCAGGTTGCCTTGTCGACCCAGCACGCCGGTGACTGCTCAAAAGGGAAGAGAATGCTGCAGATTGTATGGGATCTTATTCAACAGGGGCAGATTGCTCGAAATCAAGCCGATGCACAATCGGCCTCAGGCCTGGCGGTTTCCAGCAGCACTTCGGTGACTGAATTAAGAAATCAGTTGGATACCTTAGTCCTGGCGAATCAGGCGATGTGGGAGATCCTGTCTGAACGCCTGAATGTGTCGGATGCCGAACTGGTTACCCGAATGAACGAGATTGATCTTCGAGACGGCAAACTGGATGGCAAGTTATCCAACTCCAGATTAACGGCCATGGCCTGTCCGGAATGCGGAAAAACCATCGGTAAAAGAAGAGCTAATTGTTATTGGTGCGGCGCCCGGGTAGAAGGCGTCAGTCCTTTTAAGAAATAGGAACTCAAACCATGCCTTGTACCGAGGCGGATTAAGCAAAAATTACAATGATCCTGTGAAAGCAGTTTTGCAGGGAGTGTTTTTACTCATAAATTAGGGAAGTATTATGAGGCGATTGCTGGTGTTTTTATTGATTGGCATCCTGTCGGGTTGCACCTCGAACCGTCAGATAGATGCCAGTGGACATGATTTTTCTGCGATCATAGAGAATGTCAAAGTGGGTGATGAGATCAGTATTACCACACTAGACGGTAACGAATTTAAGTGGGTAGTCGACAACATCGATGATCACAGCGTCGCCGCAGGGGATGAAGTGATTCAGTTTGATGAGATTAAAGAGATCAAAAAACGAGAAACGTCGGTATTTAAAACGACCGCCCTGGTGGCCGGCACCACGTTTGCCGCAATTATTACCTACTCTGCAATTGCCATGCTTGCAATGCTTGGCGCGTTTTAAAGTAGGAGATATCAGTTTCAAGCTGTAGCACTCCCGAGCCGGTTCTTTTGGCACATTGTGTTGTTGTTAACTTCTCTCGAGGCAACGTAAGGACAGTATTGGTGACTGAGACTTACAAACTAGGATGCTATGGCATCAGGATAGGGTCTTTACGACCCTTTATCTTCGGCTGTGAATTTGAGGTTCCCAAGCGATAAGGTCGATTTCGCGACATCAGCGACTGAATAAGCAAAGGGGGGCTGATTTTTTTCAAATGACCCAGGTTTCAGGCTCGACCTTCAAATGTTTACTCTAGTTAAACAGCTCATCAAGCTAGCCTTTTACGTGGTGTTCACCCCCTTTGTGCTGTTAGGGACCTTGGTTACCGCGCCCATCTGGTATCCGAAAAACAAGCGCAAACGCCGTGACCGGCGTCTGCTACTGTTGTCACTGCTGACGCGGGGGCGGGCGGCGTTGTGCCACAGTACCGCTGAAGGCAACAGGGAGACGGGGGCATTAAAGCGGCTGGCAAACTTGTCCGAAGCACAGTTCGAGGTCTTTCTGCTGCAGACTCTGGAATCCATGCAGGGCGAGGATGGCTGGTTTTACCTTCGAATCGACTGGGCGGCAACCGATGAAGTCGAGCCTCAAACCGATGCTCTGGCTAAGCAACTGGGCCTTGAAGGCCGGTTTGTGCCAAAGACGTTGTCCGACGATCCTGCCTCCATCGAAACTGCCTTGGCAGAGTTTGGAGGTTGGTTGGGTCAGAGAGGGTATCGATTGGTACTTTGGGAGCAAGGCGGCGATGAATACATCGGTTTTGCCTGCCAGCAGCAACAACTGGATGATCTGCTGTCTTGTGGGGATGCCCTTTGTTTGAGCTTTCAGAGTTGCCAATAGGGCATTACTTGATTTGAGTTGTATTTCCCACAGCGCAGCGAAAGACAGTGCCAAACCCCAGACGGTCTGCCTAACCAAGTTGTCTACCGTTAGAACCATGTGGCAGGTTTTTAAAGAGTTGCAGAGTTGTTTTGTTCAGTAACTGTGTCAGTTTGGTACGGCTCGACTTTACCTATCCTTACCTGGCCTTGACCCCGTTTTCCCCCTGAGACCATTACACTGCCGACACGGTATCGGTGTTCTGTCGCCGGTGTCGACATTTTGTTGCACCTCTGTGTGCTAGCTTAATCCTATAACCGATTCACTTACCGGAACAAACTCCATGAACCGATTGATAAAGCCGGTCTTTGCTGCTGCCCTGTTAGGCTCGATAGTATTGGCCATGACCACATCGGCTGTCGCCAAGGGCGCGGGCGATAAGCCGCAACTGGTGGAACTGTTTGAGGTCGTCAACGAACCCTGGGGCGATCGTTTGGAGGGGGTCGGGACCGTATATGCACGCAATCACATCGAAGTGATTAGCCAGACCGAAGGCGTGATCCGTTCCGTCGATGTGGGCGATGGCAGGGTGGTGAAAAAGGGCCAGTCGCTGATTCAGCTCGATCCCAGTTACCCACAGGCGATATTGGCGGAAGCACAGGCTCAGTTGCAGGATGATGAGCGTCGATTGGCTGAACTTAGCCAGTTGAGTCGCAGTAATGCGGTGTCAGAGTCCAGTTTGCTGGAACAGCAGGCCAAAGTGGCGATGTCAAAAGCCCGGGTTGATGCCGCCCAGGTGTCTCTTTCTTACTACAGCATCAAGGCGCCGTTTGACGGCGTACTGGGTCTGAGTCAGTTGAGCCAGGGGCAGTACATTCAGCGTGGAGAGGCGCTGTTGAATCTGACCGACCTTAACAGCCTGTATGTGGATTTTGGCCTTCCCAGTCGCTACCTGTCTCTGGTGCAAGTCGGGCAATTGGCCAATCTTCACTTTGACGCCTGGCCGGATCGGGAGTTTACCGCCACCATCAGCAGCATCGATCCGGTCATCGACACTCAGAGCCGCAACCTGAGGGTGCGCACCGAGTTGGATAATCCCCAGCAAATGTTGCGTCCCGGCCTGTTGGTGCAGATTCATGTCCAATTGGCGTCGTCGCCGTCGGTTGTGGTGCCTACCAGTGCCATTTTCTATCGCGGCACTGAGGCCTTTGTGTATCAGGTTAAGCCGGATAACCTGGCTCACTCGGTGGCCATTGAGGTTGGCTCCAGTCGTGGCACCCTGACTCAGGTCCTGCAAGGGCTGGCGCCGGGAGCCCGAGTCGTGAGTGCTGGTGTGGGTAAATTGACTGATGGCAGTCCGGTGGCAGTGGCGGATGACCAGGAGCAACAACCATGAGTTTGTCGGATCTGGCCATTAAACGTCCGGTGGTGGCGTGTGTTATCAACCTGCTGTTGATCGTGTTTGGCGTGCTGGCGTTGAATCAGTTGCCGCTGCGGGAGTACCCGGATGTCGCGGCGCCGATAGTGTCGATTCGCGCCGACTATTCTGGTGCATCGGCCGACATCATGGAGTCTCGAGTACTAAAGGTCATCGAGGATCAGCTGTCCGGCATTGACGGTCTCAAAACCATTGACTCTTCGGCCTCGGCCGGGCGCGGTCGCATCAAGGTCGAGTTTGATGCCAGCCGTGACATAGAAGCGGCCGCCAACGACGTGCGCGATGCCGTCGCCAAGGCTCAGCGCAGCCTGCCGGTGAACATGAAGACCCCGACGGTGGAAAAAAGTGATGCCGACGGCGATGGGGTGATCAGTTACGCGGTGTCTTCGACCACCCTATCGGCGGTGGCGCTTAGCGACTACGTCAGTCGCCAGTTTGTGCAGCCGCTGAGTCTTCTCGATGGTGTCAGTTCCATCGAACTGCGGGGGGAGCAGCCCTATGCCTTGTTGGTGCAGCTGGATCCGGTGGCGATGGCCAGTCGCAACGTGACGGTGTCCGATGTGGAAACGGCGTTGAAGAACGAGAACCTGGAGGCTCCGGCCGGCAATTTGTCGGATCAGGCGCGCAGCTATGCGTTGAGGCTGGAACGCAGTTACCTGTCGGTGGAAGACTATCGTCGCCTGATCGTTCGCCGCAATGAGGATGGATCCAACCTGTACCTGAGTGACATCGCCACGGTGACGACCGGCTCCAAGGACGACCAGACGGTATTGCGGGTCGATGGCCAGGCGATGGTGATGATGGAATTTCTGAAGCAATCTCAAGCCAATACCCTGGAGGTGGTCAATGGCATCAAGGCGGAGGTGGAGCGGTTAACGCCATTTCTGCCTCAAGGGATGTCGATCAAGCCATTGTCCGACAGTTCGGTATTCATCGAGAGTGCCATAGGCGAGGTCTACAGTACCTTGGCCATTACCTCGGTGCTGGTGATTCTGGTGATCTACACCTTCCTTGGCAGTGCCCGCGCGACACTCATTCCAGCGGTCAGTGTGCCGGTGTCTCTGGTGGCAACCTTTGCGGTGTTAGCCCTGTTTGGTTTCTCCATCAACCTCATTACTTTGTTGGCACTGGTTCTGGCGGTGGGGCTGCTGGTGGACGACTCCATTGTGGTGCTGGAGAACATTGTCCGGCGCATTGATGCCGGAGAACCGCCGATGCTGGCGGCGTACCGGGGCACCCGAGAAGTGGGCACGGCGGTAATTGCCACCACCGCGGTACTGGTGGCGGTGTTCATACCCATTACCTTGCTTAGCGGCACCGTGGGACTGTTGTTCAGGGAGTACGCCATTACTCTGTCTGCGGCGGTGGTCATCTCCAGCATTGTGGCATTGACCATGGGACCGGTACTGGGCAACCGGTTATTAACCATGAACGTAAAGCCGACGGCGCTGCACCGATTGATGGATCGTCTGTTTCAGGTGCTGGAAGGCCATTATCGCGCCCTGGTGGTGCGGATAACCAACAGGAGTTGGCTGGCGGTGGTGCTGGTGGTGATGAGCCTGGGCTTCATTGGCTGGAGTTATCAGGTCGTGCCGCAGTCGTTCGTCTCCAAAGAGGATCAGGGGCGCCTGTTTGTGACTCTGAAGGGCACCGAAGGCACCGGCTTTGCCGCAATTCAACCTGAATTGGATGAGATTGAACGCCGAATGGTGCCGATGATGGCACCGTCCGGGCCTATCGCCTCCATGGCCGTGCGTAATCCCGGGCGAAACGGTGAGCACGAAGTGATGCTGATCATCGATCTGGTTCACTGGGATCAACGTCAACAGTCGGTGTTTGAGGTGGGCAATGAGATTCGCAAACGGCTGGCACCGATGGCAGATTTCAAAGTGTCACCGATGGTAAAAAGCAGCTTTGGCAGTCGAGCCAGAGCGCCGGTGGAACTGGTGATCGGAGGCGGCAGTTATCAGCAGGTGAAAGGCTGGGTCGACAAAGTGCTGGCCAAGGCCGGTGACAACCCCAATCTGCTGGACCTGGACAGCGACTATGAGGAAACCACGCCGCGGATTCGTACCACCATCAATCAGGCTTATGCCCACGAGCTGGGGATCTCGGTGGCCGAGATTGCCAATACGCTGGAAACGGTGCTCGCTGGGCGTGACATCACGACTTACATCGAGAACGGTGAAGAGTATGACGTCAACGTTCGCGCCCCCAGGGCGTTCTTTGACGGCATCACCGATCTGGCCAATATTCACCTGCGATCCGACCATAGCGGTGATCTGGTTCGCCTCGACAGCCTGGTGACGGTGCTGATTGAAGGTCAACCCAATCAGCTTAAACACTTCAACCGGCGCAAGGCGATCACCATCTCGGCGGATCTGGCCGATGGCTATGCCTTGGGGCAGGCGCTGGAGTACCTGGAAACCATCGTTCGAGACGAGTTGCCGGATCAGGCCACCATCGATTACAAGGGCGAGTCACTGGAATACCAGCGCTCCAGCAGTTCGATGGGACTGGTGTTTGCGTTAGCCTTGGTGGTGGTATATCTGGTGTTGGCGGCCCAGTTTGAGAGCTTTGTTCATCCTCTGGTGATCATTATGACCGTGCCATTGGCGCTGACCGGTGCCTTTGCCGGCATGCTGGCGGTGGATTTGACCCTGGACATCTACGCCCAGATCTCGCTGATCATGCTGATTGGCCTGGCAACGAAAAATGGCATTTTGATTGTTGAATTTATTAATCAGCTTCGGGATCGAGGGCTAGAGTTCTCTCAGGCCATCGTTCAGGGGTCGGTGCAGCGATTGCGACCGATCATGATGACGGCGATAACGACATTGGCAGGTACGGTGCCGCTGATTCTGGCCAGTGGTGCCGGTCATGAATCGCGGTTTGCCATTGGGGTGGTGATCTTCTCCGGGGTGTTGGTGGCGACCCTGATGACCTTGATTGTGACACCGGGGCTGTATCGCTTGATGGCGGTAAACACCACGTCTCCGGGGACCGAGGCGGCCAAGCTGGCGGATTTAGACCGAGCACATCCGCCGGGACGCAGCGCCCACTGAAGTGCACGGCCATCGGTTTTTTAGCCAAGCCTGCGTTTTCTTCAGGGCCCTGGGTTGTCAACGGTTAGGTTGATACTGAATGGAAAATAGAGAAGGTGGGGGGGCTTGAGTGACAGCGGTCACTGGCCAGGTTGGCGGTTTCAGATCAACAGCGGGCTGCACAGTGCAGCCCGTCAGGATTGGAATTACAGGTTTGGCTTGTAGTCAAAACCGGCCTGAGCTTCGGGATCGGTAAAGCTATTGATGGCTTGTTTGCGCAGCAGCAGGTTGTTGATCACCGAGCCGGGAAACATCTGAATGCCGTTATTGAAATCTTCCACATTGCGGTTGAAGATGCGAATGGCGGCACCAATTTGCTCTTGCTGTTCGGAGATCTCCGCCATTATTTTCAGATAGGTGTCGGAGGCCTTTAGCTCTGGATAGGCTTCAACGGCGATGTTCAGGCCTTTCATCAGGCCGGCGGTGTGCTTTTCCGCCTCGGCCAACTGCCCGGCATCGACAGTGTCGCTGTTGAGGCCGTCAATGGCGCTGCGCAGCTTGGTGACATCGGACAGTACCGTGGCCTCGTGCAGCTTGTATTTTTCCACCATCTTTTCGACGTGAGGAATGATCTTGTTTTTCTGACGCTCCTGGGTCAAAACCGAAGCCCAGGCACGATCAACGGCGTTGAATTTTCCGATGATGCCGTTGTAGATCAGGATAATGGACAGTATTACAAAGGCGATGATGCCAAGTATCACGTAGCTGATTTCCATGGGTGTCTCTCTTATTTGTGTGTCTACGGCGCCCGGCTTAGAGCGCCGATGTGTCAAGCGAAATTGTTGTCGCTGAGGCGCATCAAGTGATGGACAAGCGTCTTGATGGCGGTCAATTTCTTCAGTTCGGCGTGGCCGGCGATCTCCTCGGCAAACGCATCGGGTTGATCGAGCCCGAACTGGCGTTTCAGCGTCAACAGATCCTTATCGTCGAAGGCGATGCAAGTGTAGCCACTGGCGTTGACCTCGATGATGGGGCGTTTGTAATCGCGACCAAACTCACTCAGCAACTCTACCACCGCCGGCGTCAGCAAGCGTGCGGCGGTCATCTCCTGTTTGGCTCTGACCCGGAAATGGCGGTTAAACTCATTGGAGGCGGTGGTGTACTTTTCGCCTCGATAGCTTATCCGTCTATCGCCGTCGATGGCGATGGATTTAGCAAACGGAAATTGCAACAACAATCCGTGACGGTAGTAATGATCGTAGGTGGTTCGAGTCTTGGTTCTACCTTCGGAGTCGGTATAGGTTTCGGTGCGCTTGTCCACGTAATGGAACTTATACACCTGAAAATCGAAGCTGTGGACATCGCCTTGGTGATGTCCTTGATACATCTCCATGATCTCTCTGCGATAATTCCCTCGGTCAAACTCCCTGAAGTAACCTTCAAGCTCCTTGGCCTTGCCCTCTTTGTCGATGGATATCGGGGTCAGTTCGTTGTTAAATAGCCGATCGCGCAGATGAATGCGATCGGAGACCGGATCGCGCCAGTGCTGACGTTTGCGTAACCACATCCACAAACCGATGGCGATAATCCCCAGACCGATGGTGACTAACTCCGGTGGCTGAAGGCGTCCGCCGCCGCTGGCAAAGAAAATCAGGTTACCGACACAGAACCAGTAGCCCTGGTGCCAGAGATCGAAGGGCACGGTGATTATCGTGCATCCCAGGGCGATGATCCCGATCCTGAGCCAGGGGCGGGCCAGCAGCGGCGGCAGGGGGATAAGCTTGTTGCGCTTTTCACACTGCTGGCCGATAACAATACCAATCAGGGCGGGAGCAAGGTAACTGCTGTTTCTTAGCACTTCGGCCACTATCGACCCGAAGCTGCTAATGAAAGACCCGTAAAACACGTAGTTTTGAAACAGACCAATGGTACAGACGTACACCAAAGCCCACTTGAGGCCATGAAACAGGCGGTCATCGTAGTCCAGTGGCCCAGGGTGAACTTTGATCTCATTGATCAAGGTGACCAGATCTTGTTGGCCACTGGCTTTTTCGACCTGCTCTTTGATCTTGCGAATATTGGCGGTGACTTGTTTATTGTGACTCATTCAGCGGGAAATCCTGTAATGCGGTGAATTCGGCAGTGGGCCGACGGCGCCGATTATCCCTGAGTCAAGCCAAAAACGAAAGTTATAAAATAAGAAATTAGTTAATAAAAACAGTCTATTGAATTTAAGTTTTGAGGCGCTGTGGTCGATGGCCACTCATTGAGCGGCCGTCCTGGTGGTCAGTGAACGCCATCTATGCCCAGCTTCTGCCTGATGTGGCTGAGATCGCTGTAGAACAACAGGTTTTCGGCGACCAGCAGCACCTTGGCTGTACCGGATTCATGGATGGCCCGGTAGTAATACTCGGTGGCCGAGGCGGTATTACCAAAGGTCTCGGCGATTTTGGCCTGAATCAGCAGCCCTAAAATGGTGTCGTGGGTATGGGGGATGCGCTCGGCGTATTGCAGTGCCTGAAGCTCATCATTGTGATACAGCGCATTGAGGGCCAGGGCTTCGTAGGCTTTGTAGGAACTGGGTTCAGGTAATAGCGCCGGAATCCGCTGCTCAAACTCGCGGTTCAGTGTGTCGATGGCTTCGATATCGCGGCTCTTAGGGTCAAGATAGAGCGTTGCCATCGAGAACAGATAGTTGGTCGCGATGAGAAACTGGTTATTCGGTTCCAGTGCCAGGGCGCGGCGATTATAGTCCACCGCATCCAGTTTATCGCTGTCGTTACGATCAAAGGTCACGCCGATGGCACTGATGGCCAGAGCCAGCGCCTGCGGATTTTCGGGCAACTCTTGAAGGATGGCATCGACCCGTTGTTCCGGTATGTCGAGCTGCAGGGCGTGCAACAGATCGGTCAGCATCCGTTTCATCACCGGCAGCAGGTTGGCCGGATCGATGCGGTACTTTCGATCCAGGTGCAAGTATTCGGAGACGTTATTGAAGTACTCAATGTTGATGTAGTCGTCGCCGTCCTGCTGGCTGATGATAAAGGACAGCTGTTTGCCAGCGATACCCTGAGGGTCTCCGTTTCTGGCAAGACTGAAGTTTTCATTGTACTTCAGGTATTCAAGAATCTTGAAGACGATGCCATTTTCGATGGGGGAGTCGGCAACGTTGTCGACGTAAGAGATGCTGATCACCCGGGGCTCCAGCTTGCTGAATCTCGCCGTGGATGGCGCAGGGCTGGCGGGCGGAGCCAGTTGATGGATCGCCATCATAATCAGCATGCCAAACACCATGGCGACGGCCGCCAGGCCGATTGAGCGCGGGTTCAGAATCGGCGAGCCGGGGCCATCCCCGTTTGGGGTGGCGTCCTGTGGGGGCAAGGTTGACTGTGAATGTATCGAGCCAGAGTCTGAGGCTCCCTTTTCTGCGCTGCTGGGGTGCAGGGTCACATCTGCGTCCAGCTTATAGCCGCGTTTTGGCACGGTAATGATGTACCCCTGAGGGTGTCTTTGATTGGTTTTGAGGATTTTTCTCAGCTCAAAGATCGATTGGGTGATGACCTGATCGGTCAACACCGCACCATGCCAGACAGACTCCATCAGTTGATCCCGGCTGAATACCGTGTGAGGGTGCTGGCACAGAAACAGCAACAGGTTCGACAGGCGGTTGTCGATCTCCATGCGTTCTCCGTCCAGTACGCAGGCATTTTCGTGCGGTATAAACAGCCAGTTATCGATTTGGTAGAGCTGCTTTTGCATTCTGATTGTCGCCCTCTGTGATTACTCCTTAAAAGACTAGAGTTTTCCTGTGGTATTACAATCCTTTTTGTCGGCTTTCAGCTGCGGTGGCAGGCGCGAACAGAACAGAGCCCGCCGCGGCTGCGGCGGGCAACAGTGAGTGAAATCAGGCGCTGGTGGCGTGAGCGGGGTCGGCCACAGTATGGTGATCCTGAGCCAGGAAGGTATAGACCGTCGGCACTACAAACAGGGTAAACAGGGTGCCGATGGACATGCCAACGGTGATCACCAGGCCGATGGAGAAGCGGCTTTCCGCACCGGCACCGGATGCCAGCAACAGCGGCACTACGCCAATGACCATGGCGGCGGTGGTCATCAACACCGGCCGCAGACGCACGGACGCGGATTTCAGGGCGGCAGCGTGCCTGGATAACCCCTGTTCCTGCTGCAATTGGTTGGCAAACTCCACAATCAGAATACCGTGTTTGCTGATCAGCCCAATCAGAGTCACCAAGCCGACCTCGGTGTAGATGTTCAGGGTATCCACGCCGAAATACAGCGGCAGCATGGCACCGAAAATCGACAATGGCACACTGGTCAGTACAATCAATGGGTCGCGAAAGCTCTCGAATTGAGCGGCCAGAACCAGATAGATGATGACCAGCGCCAGGAAGAAGGTGGCCACCAGCGATGCTCCCTCTTGCAGGAATTGTCGTAACTGGCCGGAGGCATCCAGGCCGTAAGACGGTGGCAGAATCTCTTTGGCGGCCTGTTGCATCACCTCGTAGGCTTCGCCGATGCTGACGCCAGGCATCATCTTCGCTTCCAGCATGGCGCTGTTCAGTTGCTGGAATTGGTCCACCGCCGACGGTTGTACGCTCTGGCTGATGGTGACCAATGACGCCAGTGGCACCATCTGACCGTTACCGGATTTGACGTAATAGTGGTTGATGGCGTCGCGGGTATTGCGATCATCTTGCGCGACCTGGGTGATGACCTGATAGCTGCGCTCATTGATGGCGAAGTAGTTAATGAACCCCTCGCTGAGAAAACGCTGTAACACCACACCGATGTCGGCCGCATCGACGTTCATCAAGGCCGCTTTGTCCCGATCAATCTCGATCTCCAACTGGGGTTTGTTGTAACTCAAGTCATTTTGCACGTAGACGAATTTGCCGCTGTTAATGGCATAGCTTTTCATCTTTTCGGCGTACTGGTACAGATCCTGATAACTGCCGGTGGCGGTCTTGATCAGCATCTGAAATGGCAGCCCCTGGGGCGTACCCGGCAGGTCCGGCGGCGAGAAGGTATAGATCTGTACGCCGGGCAGGGTGCGGCTGTCTTGTTGAAATTGCCCCATGACCTGCTTGGCATCCCGGTCCCGTTCGGCCCAGGGAGACAGCACCGCCAGGCCGAAGAAGGTGGCGTTGTTCTGATAGCCGTTGACCATCATGTTCATCTCGGTTTCCGGGTAGTGCGACACGATGTCCGTTAATGGGCGGGTGAATTGATCCAGGTAGTGGGTATTGGCGTACGCCGGCCCTTTGCCCATCATGATCATCACGCCCTGATCTTCCTGAGGCGCCAGCTCCGAGGCGGTATGAGTGAACATGAATACCAGTGACACCAGCAGGGCACCGGCCAGTGGCCACACCAGGATTCGGTTGTCGAGTACCAGGCTCAAGGCTCGCTGATATTGATGAGTGACCGAGGCGACCACGGCATCAATCTTCTTCACCAGTGGGGCGTCCAGCGTGGCTTTGGACAGGATCTTTGAACACATCATTGGCGTCAGGGTCAGGGCGATGAATCCGGAGATGATCACCGAACCTGCCAGAGTGAAGGCAAATTCGGTAAACAGCTTGCCGGTCAATCCGCCCATGAAGCCGATGGGCGCATACACGGCGGCCAGGGTGATGGTCATGGCGATCACCGGCCCGGCGATCTCTTTGGCGCTGATGAGCGCCGCCTGCAGCGGCGCCACGCCTTCCTCAAGGTGACGGAAGGTGTTTTCCACCACCACAATGGCGTCATCCACCACCAGCGAGATGGCCAATACCATGGCCAGCAGCGTCAGCAGGTTGATGCTAAAACCCAGCATCATCATAAAAAACAGGACCCCCACCAGTGACAGTGGAATGGTGACCAGAGGGATCAGCATGGCGCGCAGAGAACCGAGAAATGCAAAGATCACCAGAATGACGATAATGGCCGCTTCGGTCAGAGTCTTGACCACCTCGTCGATGGAGGTCTGAATGAACTGAGTGGAATCGTACACCACTTGGGATTCGATGCCTGATGGTAAGCTGCTCATCACTTCGGGAAGCAATGTGTACGCCTCTTTTACGACCGTCAGCGGGTTGGAGCTGGAGGTGTTGCTAATGGCAACCATGATGCTCTGCTTACCGTCGAACTTAACGATGGCGTCGTAGCTGTTGGCACCCAGCTCAATGCTGGCGATATCGTCCATATGCACCAGGCGGCCGTCGGCTGCGTGCAGGCTGATGCGCTTAAACTGCTCGACGGAACTGGCATCGGTGTGCGCATTGATGTCGATCTCGATGAAGTCGTTTTTGACCTTACCGGCCGAACTGACGGTATTGCTGGAAGCGATGGCCGATTGCACGTCGGCAGCGGTGATGCCATAAGCGGCCATCTTGGCCGGGTTCAACCAGATGCGCATGGCAAAGTCCCGTTGTCCCAGCAGGTCAACTTTTGAGACGCCATTGACGGTGGAGAAGGTCGGCTTCACCACCCGGCTAACATAATCAGAGATCTGCTCGGTTGCCAGGGTGTCGCTGGCAAAAGAGAGGTACAAAATCGGTGATTCAGAGGTGGACTTAAGAATACTGGAATCCTGTACACCGGCGGGCAGGCGATATTTGACCTGTTGCACCAGGGACAGAATCTCCGTCAGCGCTTTGTCTGACGGATAATCCAGCTTCAGGTACACGGTGATCAGCGACTTACCCAGGCTGCTTTCAGAGGTCATGTAGTCAATGCCCTCGGTTTGAGCGACCTGGGCCTGCAGAGGTTGAGTGACGTAACCTTGAACGCTGGACGCACTGGCGCCTGGGTAGTTGGTGCTGATGGTAATAACGCCGGTTTCCAGTTTGGGGTATTGGCGCACCTGCAACATATCGAACGCCTTTAAGCCCAAGACCAGCAAGGCCAGGCTGAGCACCACAGACAGCACCGGGCGCTTAATAAAAACATCGGTGAAATGCATTGTTTACGATCCTATTGTCCGGAAGTCTTGCTGCCTGCCTGAGCAGGGAAGGGGCGGCTGTTATTGACCACAACGACGGTGCCTTTCTTCAGCTGCTGCTGATTGGAGGTGATCACCTGGTCGCCGGGCTGCAGCCCCTCAAGAATGCCGACCCAGCCGTTGCGGCGACTGCCGACGGTGACGGTTCGTGCCTCTACCACAGTTTCCTGTGCTGCGGCATCAGCGGATGAGCTGCTTGAAGGCCGTGAGTTTGTCGCGTCTGGGTGGCTGACAACAAACACGGTGTCGCCATAGAGGGAGTAGCTGACCGCGACCACAGGTACAGGAATCACCGTCTGGCTGTTGTGGGTGACCACTTCGGCCTCGATGTACATGCCGGCGACAAATTGAGCGGTGCTGTCGTTAATGGTGGCGCGAACATCAATGTTACGGGAGACATCGTCGACGGAGGAGCCGATGGCACTGACGGTAGCGTTGTAGCGATTGCTGCCATAGGCGTCGGTGTTGAAAGACACTGTCTGACCCACCTGAATTTGTGGAATGTAGCGCTCTGGCAGTGAGAAATCGATGTACTGTTTATCGCGGTTTTGCAGTTCAATCAGGCTTTCCCCTGGCTGAATAAAATCGCCAATATTGATGTGGCGTAAACCGACGGTACCGTGAAACGGCGCTTTAATTTTCATAAAATCAATTTGCGTCAGGATATACTGGACATCGGCTTGACTGGTTTGCAATTTAGCCAATGCGGAATCCACGGCGTCTTGTGAAACACTATGAGTTTTTAATAGCCGCTTTTGCCGGTCATACTCTAACTGTGCCAGAGACAAATTGGCCTTGCTGGTTGCCAGGTTCGCTTGTAGCAGACGATCGTCCAATTGAACCAAAACATCGCCTTTTTGTACCTCGCTGCCGGATTCCACATTGATAGAAAGAATCTGTCCCGCCAGTTGTGGAGTAATGCTGACACTCTTGTCCGAAGTAATATGGCCTACGGAAGTCAGCGTCGATGTCCATTGTTCTGACTGTGCCTCTAGGGTGGTAACGGGCACGGCAGGAGGTGTAAACGCCTTGACCTTTTGTTGAATCTTATATTGCTTTAGAAAATAGAAGCCAAATACGGCTACCAGAATAAGCAGTATCGCCAGCACAATGCTGATGGTGAATCTCTTTGACATTACCGACTCTCTGTCTCAAATGATTGGGGGAGTGGCGCTCGGTGCGTCACTCCCCTTTAAATGGAATAAAGGAATGGTATTCGCCTTGATTATAAAATGTATAATTCTCGGGTAATACTTTCATAATCAATGAGATTTAATTTCAATTTCAATGAACGGTTCATTGTCTTGCAAAGTTCACGTTCGTCACTAAAGCTTCTGTAATTGCGGGGTTTTATCCCGAAATAAAATTGATAAAATGAAATTTTATTTAACTTTATAAGCTCGTTAGGTTATTTATCGCAACCCAGGCTAATGTAGAGAGACGGTTGTCATGGTGATGACTGTTTGTGTCGCTACTGGCAATAATTAGCCACCATTAGTTGTCGTTAATACCAGAATGAGAGGGCAGAGTGTGGGAAAAATTAAATCCATATTGGTCTCGATTCTCTTTGTTGTTTCCGGTAGCGCTTCGGCGAGACTGATTAGTGAAGATGAACTTCCAATATTTAATAAACAAATACAGCAGGTGGAGGTGTCTGATAATTGCACAGACATCATAATCTCTAGCAACTCTTCTGGGTATCAAAGAGTCTCAGACTCAACGAATTATCTGTCGCAGTTTACTGAGGTGCCCAGAGTGACAGCCACCAAGGCTAGTCAAATGAATTTGACCATAGAAAGGTCTTTTTATGTTTACAGTGGAGTGGGTACCGTAATGTTGACCAAAAGTATTATTACTCAACTGGAAAGGGACCGGCCGGATTATTTTTCGATAGTCCTATACAAAGGTTACTCTGAAACGGCTTATGTTAAAGAGAGTGTGGCTTACGTGGTTGAGTATTCCGCTGCAGGCCTGTAGTTGTTTTCTATTTTATTTAATCGTCGTGATGTTTTATTTACGCATTGTGTTTTCCTTAACTTTTAATGAATGAGCGTTCCAGATGTATAGAAATTTAACCTGGTTACTTCCCATTGTGGCTGCTTTGGTATTGACAGCCTGTTCCAGCAAGGCGCCGACCGAAGAGGAGTTGGCCCTCGCCAATGTGCCGTCAAAGGCGACACTGAAGGAAGTGGATTACAGTCAGGATGAACGGGGCGTGCAGTGGATCGCTGCCGATATTGACCCAGAGTATTATACCGCGCTGCTGATTGCGCCGGTGCAGTTGGCTGCGGACGCAAAGCGAGAGAAACAAATTCCGGTGGCGGTACTGACTAAGCTGGGGCAGGTACTGACACAGCGGCTGCAGGCGTCGGTTAAGGCGCCAGTTACCCTGAAGACAAGCCCAGGCGAGCATACAGTACAACTGAATCTGAGGGTCAGTCGTGCCTCAGCGGTGCCCGAAGACATGAGATTGACCGAAGTGATCCCTGTCGGCGCCGTGATCGGTGCGCTGAAGATGGCGGCGGGCACCCGGGACGAGTCGGTTCGGATTGTCATCGAAGCTCAGTTGGTGGACAGCGTGACCAAGGCGCCTCTGGCCGAACGCATTGCGGTAATGTCCGCCGCAGGCGTGCTGGAAAATGATCATTCCACGCTTAAGTTTGAGCAGATTCAAGGCGCGGTGGATGACTTTGTCAACGAGGTACGAACCTTTGTCTACAGCGCCGCGTATCAGGTTCGACAGCAGCAGACACAGGTCGGGTCCTGAGTCTTAGGGCCGAGACCCCAAAGGGCCGCTTAAGTCCTTTGGGGGAATGCCGTTAGCCGCAGCACTTTTTGTACTTCTTGCCACTGCCGCAGGAGCAGGGGTCATTGCGGCCCGGCGTCTTCTCGAACGTGGTGGTGGTAGGCTTGTTGAGCCAGCTTTCTAATTCCAGCAAGTTCTCATTTTCATCAGGGTTGACCGTAATGGTGGCAACCAGTTGGTGCTGTTCAATCTGTGCCTGAACCTCTTCCTGGCGCGCCTGAGTCTGAACACTCAGTGTCAGAGGGTGCTCTTTGGTGCCGAGGATGGCAGTGCGGTTGGTGTTGTAGCCGTAGCTTTCGTGCTTGGGCTTTTTCTCGATGCGGCCTTTGTAGAAGAATTTGGACATGGGAAACCTAGTGCTGAAACCTGAGGCAGAGGGTTATACAGCAAATGGTGGCGGGAGAAAAGCACCAGGATGGACAGAGAGCCAGCATCCCCCCGACAGGATAACTGTCGGGGGGAGCAGAGGCTTATTGATCGGCGACCAGCAGCACGGCGTATTGACCCTGACTGAATGTCGGCCCCTGGTTTATCACTAGGCCATCGGCGGCATCAAACACAAACACGTCACTGCCGGTGCCGGCCGGGGTGCTGCTCCAGAAGCTGGCCTGAACATTGCCTAGGTAGCTGTCAAACGCACCGGCAAAGGCCTGATCGTTGATGGCCGGGTAATGGCAGGCGGCCTCTTTCAGCGACACCAGCTCTTTGATGTTGGGCAGGCGCCAGGATTGGATGCCGGCAAACTGGTGCAGGGCGTGGCCGCTGCTGCTGTTGATGGCCTGCACTTCATTGAGCGCCGATGGCCACAGCATGCCGCTGCTGCTGCCCTGGCAGCGACCGCTGGCTTTATCCCAGGTTTTGCCAATGGGGCAACGCATCCAGGTGAGGCCGGTTTTCAGGTCTTTGACGATGCCGGAGTCGTATTTTGCGAACCGAGCATTGGGCGCGGTCATGTCCATATCCGATTGGCAGTTCTGTGCCATGGCGGCGCTGCTCAACAGGGCGAGGATGGAGGTGATAATAATGCGTTTCATGATTTAATCCTTGGTGGCGACCAGACGAGTTGGGAACAGGTAGGAGTAGCCCTGATCTGCTGCGGAATCTGAAGTGTAGAGTTCGATGGTTTCAATGTATCCGCGATAGCTTCCCATCGAACTGACGAGGTTGTATTGCACGCTGCCGTCTGTCTGATAAGCGGAGTAGGCGTTGTAGGACAGGCTGTTGGTCCAGACGCTGCCTTGTTCGACGTCCGGGCTGCCCAGACTCTGGTGGGGGAACAGGGCCGTGGACAGAGCCATGACATCGTCGTTGCTATTGGTTTCTGTTACCCCGAGGTTGAGCAAGTTGTAGAACTCGTTGCCTGTGGGCAGACGCCAGCGGTCGCTGCCACAGAGTTGGTCAGTACTGAGTTGCTTGGCATAGTCAGCGGTAGTGCAGATGCTATCGCCAGCCTGCTGGCAGCCAGCTTCTGCCAGGTCGTCGGCGTAGGGGCTGAAGTGGCCGTCGATCTGCAGCGCAAACAGCCGGTCTTTGTACTGAAGGTCACTGGAGACGTCGGATTTTACTTCCCACATCAGGCCACTGCGTTTATCCAGCACGCAGCGCCATTCCGAGGCGTCGGCGGCCAGTTCATTGCCGTCTTTATCCAGTTTGACCAGCTTAAAACCGGCTTTACTCTGTCCCTGAGGATCGCTGGCATCCAGGCCGTGTTCGGCATCCTGGCCTGGGTAGTCAGGCTGAGGTTCGATGACATCTTCGCTGGCGGAACTGTCGCTGAAATACCGATAAACCCCGGTGTCATTCAGTGCCACCGTTTCAGTTTCAAGCTGCTCAAGTTGAGCGATCAACGCGGTGATCTCGCCGTTATCACTGCTGGCTTGCGCCAGGCTGGGAGCAACGGCCAATGTCAGGCCCAGTGAGGCCAGCACCGTCTCCCGATTGTTGTCATTCAGTTGCTTCAGCAGGCCAACCAGATTGGCGTCCACAGTCGCCAGACCGGCGTCATCGCTGTTGTCCAGCAAAGCCGCCGGGACGGGAACGCCGAGGCGCTGTATCTCATTGACCACCAGTTCGGTGGCTTGCTCCAGGGTGACGCCGGTGCTGATCAGGCCAGCGATTACCGTGGTGATGGCGTTGATGTCGTTGCCGGTTTCCAGCTTACGGGCCGGCGCCACCAAACTGGCTTTGGCGGCGGCCCCGGCTACGTCGTTGTCAAATGCGGCCACCAGTGGTGAGGTCAAAATGTTCTTGTCGGTGCTGGTGAGGGTAAAGCTGCCACTGCTGGCAGTGCTGGCCGGTTCGCCGCTGTCGCAACGGAAGTTCTGGTTCAAATCGGCGCACACCTGGGCTTGCTGAGCCACGTTGTTACTGGTGACCTCACCGCTCACGCTGTAGGTGGGCGCCTGATTGTCAGAGCCGCCGGAGCCACCGGATCCGCCGCAGCCGACCAGGGCGACGCTAATGGCCATGCAAAGTAGAGTCTGTTTCATGGGGTTCTCTTCTTGTTTATTGATGTGAAAAACGACGGAAGGCCAGGGGCAGCAGTGCCAGCAGTGCCAGCCACAGAGCGCCGCCACCGGACGATCCGGATGGAGTCGGGGTTGGGGGAGTGCCGCAGTCATAATCGCTGATGCGACCCACGCCCCAGCGGGTCAGGGTGCCGGCATCCCCGGGTTGATAATCGTTAAACTCGAAACGCCAGGCGCCCTGAAGGGGCTCGCCTTTGAGCCTTGCCAGTCCTTGATGGTGCTTGAGTAACAGGGTGGTGGTTAATGTGCTGTCCAGGCTGGAGGAGGCCGAGCGCAGTGTCACGCGAGTGCCGGAGGGGGACACCAGGTTAATGGTCAGGTCTTCCATGTTGTCATGCTGCAGGCTCAACTGAACGGCAAACTCGTCTTCCACGACCGCCTCAGTATCATTGATGATGAAATTCAGCGATTTGAATCCGGCGTTCTGACGGCCATCACTGCCGACAACGGCGTCGGGCAGGATCAGGTTGCCGGTTTGGGGAGCCTGATCCAGTTGCGGCAGGCCGTTGATCATCCACTGGCTGGCGCTGTGCTGCTCCGGTTTGAGATCGTCGCCGTATTGAACGTTCATTTCCGCGGTTAGGGTGAAGGGGGCGCCGCAGGCCAGGTCATTGGGCAGAGGCAGAGTGAGATCCAGGCGTTCAAAGTCCTGTTTATCCAGATCCTGGCTGCCGCCGGCAGAGTTGGACAGTGTGCCAATAACCTGTCCTTGACGATGGGTGGCCAGCAGGGAGACCTTGGCAGGTTGACCCGGTTCAACAAAGGGGGCATCACTGGTCAGGATAAAGGGCGCGGACATCAGGCCGTGTTGGCTGAAGTGGTGCTGGAACAGGCTCTGATAGTCCTTGGTCGGAAACATCTCTCCCGCCAGGGTCACGATGTTGGCGGCCATATCCGCCATCTTTACGCCGCGACCGACGCCATAGAAGGCTTGCAGGATGATGCTGTCGATGTCATCGAAGGCATCGGAGCCTTCGGCGGCAACCGCGGCCTTCAATGTTTGAAACAGCGGTGTCGACCACAGTTCGTCGCTCAACTCGCCAGCGACACTTTCGTGGGCTCGGTATTCGGCGGTGGGGATGTACCTGGCGCGAGTGTTGTTGAGGCTGCGGGTGTGCTGTTTAAACCCGAACCAGCCATCCCAGTTGAACACGGTGTCCAGTTCAAAAGCGGTATCCTGACTGTGTTGCTGGCGATAGCTGTGCGCCCCGGCCCAGTAATCACCGAACCCTTCTCCCAGCGCCTCGGAATGGCCATAGGCCCAGTCCGCAACGATGTGGTAGTTGATGGCATGGCCAAGTTCATGCAACACGATGTCGGCATCGAAGGCATCGGGAGAGCCGCCGATGCCAAACACCAGGGTATCCACATCGATGAGGTAGGTGGAGTTGTCTTTGTTGATGCCACGGCCATCGAATTTGAGAGGCTCACTGAATACCGAAAACCCCAGTGAGGTCAATCGTTGCAGGGCACGGTCCAGGTGGTGGAAGGCCATGGTGTGGGCAAAGCGGTCGTTGTTCATGTCGACGGCGGCCAGTTGCGCCAAGCTATCGAATCGACTCAGCCCTTCCTGAGGCAAATAGTCGCTGTCGATGTCGGCGTCAGCCTCGCCCACAGCCGGAGTCAGAAGGTGTTGAATATCCACCTCCCGAACCCGGTCGTTGGCCAGATAGAAGCCGTCTTCAGCGGAATGAACGACGGCAGCAACCTGCTGGTATTGTGCAGCAAACGGGTAGTCGCTGAGCTGCTTATAAGGGCTTTCTGGCGCCTCGGAACGGTTCATGGTGCGCAAATCGGGATTGAACACCTGAAGGGTGGCATCAACGGCGACCAGAGGACCGGGAATTTCGGTAGCCACCAGAGTTCTGGGGTGCTCCAGTTCTGCGGCGGTGGTGGGTTTGCCGTCGCGAAGGACGGTGTCTTCTAAGCTGACGAAAACTTTAACCAGTTCATGGTCGTTGTTGGTCGTGGCCACCAAGGTCCGCTGCTGCTGGTATTGACCCTGTTTCCAGACATCGAAATGGTAGTGACGGCCTAGCGGGCTTTGCGATTGGTACCTGAGTTTCAGGTCGCCAGCTTGTGGGTAACGTTGCTCGAGGAAGGCCTCGATGCTATCGGCGCTGCTGAGCACTTGTGGCTGCGCGAAATGGTCCCACTGACCGGCAGTGGCCATGGAGCTGCACAGTGCCAGAGACAGCAGAGAAAAACGATAAGTCATGTCAGCTCCTTAAAAAGCGTAGCGCGCGTTGAGGGTGAAGTAACGACCGGGCTGGGTGGAATACCAGCTTTGGTCCGCCGCTGTGCCGGCCACATCCTGATAACGGGTGTATTTGCGGTCGAACAGGTTGAACAGGGTGAGGCTGAGATCCAGTGAGTCCAGCAGTTGATAGCTGACGCCCATGTCCACGCTGGCCCAGCCGGAGGTAGACGCACAGGCCACTTCAATGCCGATATCGCTGCTGCAGCTGGGGGTTTTGTCCATGGCGGCGGCCCAGTTGATTCGGGCAAAACCCGATAGGGTGTCATCGGCGTAGTCCAGTGTTAGTGAACCTTCAATGGGGGTCATGGTGCGGATGTAGTTGTCCTGGTCGTCCTTGCCCCAGACCACGCCGGCCTTACTGTTCAGTTGCCAGTGGTCAGTGAAGCGATAGCCCAGCGTCAGCTCGGCGCCATAGGTTTTAACGCCGTTAAGATTTTCGTATTGTCTGAGAGTCAGTTCCTGATGTTCTGGGTCTCGACCAATATCTTGAACATCAATAAAGTCATCAAAGGTTGAGTAGAAGGCGGCCACGTAGACCAGCCAACGGCCGTCATCGAATTTGCTGCCGATCTCCAGGTTGTCGCTGGTCTCCGCTTTCAGCTCCAGGTTTGGAATAAGAATGAAGGGAGTTATGGGCACAAAATCATGATTGTTGTACCCAAAAACTTTGTCGTAGGTCGGGGCCCGATAGCCGTGGTTGTAGCTGGCGTACAGGTTCCACGAAGGGTTCCACTGGTAGCCCAGAGACAGGCTTGGCGACAGCTCCTGGCTGGTGTTGTCGTCAACAGTAACGCCGCCGATGCTGTTTTGACCGTCAGGTTTGAGTTGATGCAGGTCGAATCTGAGCCCCGGGGTCAGGGTCCATGCACCTTTGGTGATTACGTCGCGCCAGTACACGCCCAGGGTGTTGGACTTTGCCGGTACGAACGGCACGTACTCCGTTGGCTGAAAGCCGTTCCAGTCGATGATGGTTTTGTGAATGGGGCGCTGATGCTCGGTAGACTCGGCCAGCACACCATAGGCCATCTGATGGTCGTAGCCCAGCCAAGAGACCTGCTTAAGCAAGTTGGCCGACAGGCCGGTGAGCTGGTCGTTGAACTTTCGGGTTTCTATTTGCCGCCGTTTTACGGTGATGTCGTTACGGTGTTGGTACATCAGCACGTTTTTATCGGCATCGTTCTGGCTGTCGCGCCAATAGAGTTTGCTCTCCAGGCTGTCATAGAAACCGTCGACGCGATCGTGCTCGAGTCCCACATAGGCTTCGAGCGAATCGCTTAATGTCTGTTCCCAAAATGTTTCGGCATGCCAACCTCCATCGAGCTGCATCAATGCGGTGCCCTCATTGCGGGTCATCTGCTCCCGGTAGTAGCTGGCCTTGGCGCGCAGCAGCAGATCGTCGCTCCAGTAGTGGGACAGGGTAAAGGCGCCGCTGTAGCCGTCGATGTCGCGGTTGTAGTTGCTGCTGTCATGGTTGTTGGACTCCGAGCCATTCCAGTAGGCGGCGCGCAGCAGGCTGTCGGTATTACCAAACCGGGTGGCGAGGGTAGCGGTGCCACGGGCCTTATCGCTGATGCCGGTATAGGTGGCGTCGGCGCCGATGTAGAGATCCTTATCTTTCAGGTAGTCTTCCGCGGTTTTGGTGGTAACCATGACCACGCCGCCGATGGCGCCGGATCCAAATACCGATGAGCTGGCGCCTTTGACCACCTCAATCTGTTTTACTTCGCTCAGGTCAAAGCTGTTGCGGCCAACGTTGTCGTTCAGATCGTTGGCGCCGTAGCCGTCGGTCACTCGAATGCCGTCCTTGACCACGGCAATGCGGTTGCCGGTCATGCCTCGAATGACGATGTTTTGTGGGCGGCCGGCGCCACCGGTTACGGCAACGCCAGGTTCCCGGTTTAGAACGTCATACAGCTCGGTTGCCCCTTCTCGTTCAATGGTGTCGGCATCGATCACGGCGACTGACCCGGCGGTTTTGGAGAGTGACTGCGAGACTTTATTGGCGGTGACCACCACTTCGTTGAACTCGGTGGCGGCTTCTTCACCGCAGGCGGCGGTGGTGGCCATGGCGCTCATCAGCGCCAGGCTCAAGGGGGAAAGTTTCATTGACTGCTCCGCTTATTGGATTGAGTGGCCATCAGCAAGAAGGCGTACTCACGGGCTTGCTGCTCCGAGGCGTTGCGATGGTCACTGCTGTGACCGCCGGTGAAATCGGTACTCAGCAGGTAGGGGCCTTGGCCGGTACTGATGGCTTCGAGGCGGCTGAGGTATTTGGCGCCTTCCCAATAGGGAACACGGCGATCATTGAGGCCGACCCGCACCAGCATGGGCGGGTAGGGCAGTGGCCTCAGGTTGCTGATGGGGTCGTAGGCTTTTATGAACTCGAGTTGCTCGGGCACGGCGGGATTGCCCCACTCCTGGTGCTGTTGCGATGACAGCGGCAGGCTCGAATCACTCATGCTGGCGAGGACATCGACAAAGGGCACCTGCAGCACCACGGCATCGAACAGACTGACATCCTGATTCAGTGCCGCGGCTACCAAGGTACCGCCAGCGCTGCCACCAATAGCGCCGATGGGGTGGTTGCCACCGTTGAAATGCCTCAGGGCTTTGGCACTGGCAAGATAATCGGAGATGGCATGCTGTTTGTTGGCGCCAATCCCATCCAGATGCCAGGGCTCGCCCAGATAGCCACCGCCGCGAACGTGGGCCACCGCGTAGATGGCACCCCGATCCAGCAGGCTGATGATCTGTGGCATGAAATAGGGGCGCATGGTGACGCCATAGGCGCCGTAGCCGTACAGAATGACGGGTGAGGTAGCCGTCATGGCGTCTTTACGGTACGCCAGGGTGACGGTGACTTTCACATGGCCGGAGTCGACCTGTATTTGCTCGCTGTGGTACAGGTCGGCATTGAAATGTGGATAGTGATCCTGGGACAAGGTCT
The DNA here is from genome assembly GCF_000425405.1 of Ferrimonas kyonanensis DSM 18153. Lineage (GTDB taxonomy): Bacteria > Pseudomonadota > Gammaproteobacteria > Enterobacterales > Shewanellaceae > Ferrimonas > Ferrimonas kyonanensis. Next base: position 395,153 of record NZ_AUDJ01000002.1, read on the forward strand.
GCCAGGACAGGTCGGTGAGATTCAGTTCGCGCCATTTTGGTGGCGTAATCATCGACATCGAGCGGATGCGCAAACGGTTGCTGGCGTAATCACCGTTGCGACTGACCCAGGCCACGCCATTGGCTTCGCCAATGGCCATCGACTTCACCAGTGTGCCATCGGGACTCAGAATCTGCAGCCAGCGCTTGGGACCGAGTTTTGTCACGGCTACGGTGGCCGCCTGAAACAGGTAATAGTTGTCCAACTGTTGGCCTTTCTGCGGCCGGTACAGCAATGACAACTTTTCTGGCTGAGTCAGTGGCGCCTGGTACAGAGCAAACTCGCCTTGATGATTGCTGTTAAGGTAGAGAGCGTCTCCGGCCACATCGGCGTAGTAGTCAATACCCTGTTGGCGCGGCAACAAGGCCGGGCTCAGGGTGCCATCTTTGAGATTGAGCAGTCGTTGTTCGGTGGCCAATTCGCTGTTGCTCTGAATGACGACATAGTTCGGATTGGCACTGCGGTACATCGACATCAGCCAGCCTGAATCGGTTTCATGCCACAACCGTTTTGGCTGTGGGCTTGATAGTGCCAGCCGGTACAGGCCGTCGGGACGCAGGGTGTGGGTTTCCTGGCCAATCAGGTACAGCGCCTTGGAGTCCCCGGACCATTGCAGATAGCTTTCCCATCGTTCTGGCAGCTGGGACTCCTGGCCAGTGGCCAAGGAGAGGACGCTGACCCGGTATTCGCCGCTGCCACTGATGTCTTCGGCCAATGCCAGCGACTGGCCGTCGGGGGACAGGCTCCAGGCGCCAAGTTGGTAATAGTCGAGGGCGTCGTCCCGTTGGTCCAGATTCAGCAGCGACCGTTGTTCACCGCCATTGCGGTTACGCTCGATCAGGGTGCGCTGGCCATCGACCACCACCACGCCGTACTCAAACTCACCACGGATTACCCAGGGTTTCGAGGCTTTGGTTGCGGCATTGTCGGACCATTGCTGCAGCAGTGCGCCGGTGAGGGCATGGTGCTCTGAAAAATAAGCATCACTGCGGCTGTTGTGTTGTTTCAGGTAGTCCAGTACTTGAGCCGAGCTGCGGCTGTCGTCTCTTAGCCAATTGAAATCAGTGTCTTGATTGGCCAGAGTGCCACTGCTGATCAGGGCGAGGCTAAGGCAGAGGGGAAACCAGTTCATGATGAGTTTACGTTGCCGTCGAAAAGGTGGCGGCATAGTGCGATCAAATGATAATGAGATCAATTCTCATTATCATTAAATTGTGATCGCAATCACTCGTTTGTTGGTTTGAGTGTCGATTATTTCGGCAGAAATCTAAGGCTGTTACCATTTAAGTGACGGTTTCAATGAAACTTTTCTGTCGATAGCTGAGTCAGTTGTGGCCTTGAGTCGATCAATAAAGGCGCTTGCATTTCCGCTGTTGGATTGTCAAAATTTGCATACAATATTCTATTTTTGTTAGGGGTAACGATGACAGTGGGTGTGGGAGGCTCTACGGCAGAGCAGGAGTGGGCGCGACTGTCGAATCTCAGCGACAAGGCGCCTTCTATCAGTAATGGCGAGTTCAAATTGCGAATGCAGCGGGCGGTGACCTTGATGCAGCGCCAGGGCCTGCGAGGCATCTATCTCAATGCGGGTACCAACCTGTACTATTTTACCGGCCTCAAGTGGTCTGCGAGCGAACGAATGGTCGGCGCGCTGTTGCTGGACAGCGGTGAGCTGTTGTACATCGCGCCCCAGTTTGAACGGGACTCTTTGAGAGATTTCATGCAGATTGAAGCCCCGTTTCATGGCTGGCATGAACATGAAAACCCTGCCGAGCGGGTGGCGGCGTTATTGGCAGAGCGGGGCATCGAAACCGGCAAGTTGGCGATGGATGAATCGGCCGCTTTTTTCCTGTTTGATGGTTTGCGCCGGGCTTGCCCTCAGATTGAGTGGGTTAACGGCAGTTGCATCAGTGCCCGGTGCCGAATGATTAAGAGCGAGGCGGAGCTCGCCCTGATGCAGACCGCCAAAACCATGACTCTAGAGGTACAGAAATCCGCCGCCCGCATCTTGCGGGAAGGCATCACCACCACCGAAGTGACCGCCTTCATTCATGAGGCTCACAAACGGGTTGGGGCGCCGGGGGGCTCGTCGTTTTGCATCGTGCTGTTTGGGCTGGCGACCAGTTTCCCACATGGTGTCAAAGAGCCGCAGACCTTAAAACGCAATGACTGGGTGTTGATCGACACCGGTTGTCTGCTTCATGGTTACAACTCCGACATTACCCGAACCTATTGCTTTGGTGAGCCCAGCGAGCGCCAGCGGCAGATGTGGCAGGTGGAGAAAGACGCCCAGGCGGCTGCCTTTGCGGCCGCGCAACTGGGACAGCCCTGTGAGGCCGCCGATGCCGCTGCTCGAGAGGTGTTGCAAGCCCATGGACTCGGTCCTGACTACCAGGTACCCGGGCTGCCACACCGCACCGGCCATGGCTGTGGTTTGGACATCCATGAGTGGCCCTATCTGGTTAAGGGCGATCGGACGCCACTGGCCCCGGGCATGGTGTTCAGCAATGAGCCGATGCTGGTCCTCCCGGGGGAGTTTGGCGTCCGTCTTGAGGACCACTTTTACATGACTGCGTCCGGTCCTCGTTGGTTTACCACCCCATCGCACTCTGTGGATGACCCATTTGGCTATCAGCTTGATGCAACTCATTGATCCTGAATAACCCTTTTACGCCCCGCCTTCGGGGCGTTATTGTCACTCCTTTGGAATAGAGTTGTAACAAAGTCGGTTTTGACCTGTTGCTGTCCTGCCGCTAGTATCTGACTGTTTAAAACTAATTAGCTACAACAATTCATAAGGATATGCTGATGAAACGCTTATTTATTGGTGGCTTGTGCGCCTCAGCTTTGGTACTGACCGGCTGTGCACAAAATGAACCGTCACAACCCACCGCCGTGGCCGAAGCAGTGCAGCAGCAATTGAGTTCCGGTATCGAGTTCGCCAACTTTGATACCAGTGTGCGTCCGCAAGACGACTTCTATTCCTACGTCAACGGCACCTGGCTGAAGACCAGCGAGATCCCTGCCGATCGCACCAGCTCCGGTGCTTTCTACGATCTGCGTGAAAAAGCTCGCGATGACGTTAAGGTGATCATCGAAGACTTGGCTGCCAAGTCGAACCTGAAGGCGGGCAGCGATGAGCAAAAAGTGGGTGATCTGTATCGTTCCTTTATGGATACCGACAAGGTCAATGAACTGGGCCTGGCCCCGTTGAAACCGGAACTGGCCAACATCGCCGCCATCGACAGCAAAGCCGGGGTTGTGGCCTACTTTGCCCACAGCCAGACCATCGGAGCCGGCACACCGCTGGCGTTCTACATCAATGTGGACGCCAAAGATTCTGAGCGTTATGCCACTCACATCTGGCAAGCGGGCCTGAGCCTGCCGGATCGCGACTACTACTTCAACGACGAAGCCCGCTTCGTGAAGTTGCGCGAAGGTTTCCTGGCGCACATGGAGAAGATGTTCACCATGGCTGGCGTCGCCAACCCGGCCGAGTCTGCCAAGACCGTGATGGCCATCGAGACCAAACTGGCTAAGGGCCACTGGACCCGGGTTGAAAGCCGCGACAGTGAAAAACGCTACAACAAGTACCAGACCGCAGAGTTGTCCAAGTTGGCCAGCCACATCGATTGGGCGGTCTACCTGAAAACCATCGGCGGCGACAGCCAGTCTGACATCATCATCAACCAGCCAAGCTACATCGAAGCGCTGGACAAGGTGGTGGCCGAGACTTCGGTCGCGGATTGGAAAACCTACCTGACCTGGAATCTGCTCACTGCCTACTCTGGCATGTTGTCCCAGGAGTTTGACACCGAAAACTTTGAGTTCTTCGCCCGTAAACTGAACGGCCAGGAACAGCAGAAAGAGCGCTGGAAGCGTGGTGTTGCCCTGGTGAGTGACAACCTGGGTGAAGTGGTTGGCAAAGTGTATGTCGACAAGCATTTCCCGGCCGAAGCCAAGGCTCGCATGAAGGAGTTGGTTGAAAACCTGCGCAAAGCTTATGCGGTCAGCATCGATCAGCTGGAGTGGATGAGCCCGGAAACCAAGGTTAAGGCCAAAGAGAAACTGGCAGCCTTTACCCCGAAAATCGGTTACCCGGACCAGTGGGAAGATTACTCGGCCCTGAGCATCGACTCTGACGATCTGGTGGGTAACGTGATGCGCTCTGCCACCCTGGCTCACAACAAGGATCTGGAGAAGCTGGGCGGGCCAATTCGTCGCTACGAGTGGCACATGACCCCACAAACCGTCAATGCCTACTACAGCCCGGTAATGAATGAGATCGTGTTCCCCGCGGCCATTCTGCAACCGCCATTCTTTAACATGAACGCCGACGATGCCGTCAACTACGGTGGTATTGGAGCGGTTATCGGCCACGAAATGGGCCACGGTTTTGACGATCAGGGTGCGCGTTACGACAAAGACGGCAACCTGAAAAACTGGTGGACCGAATCGGATCTGAAGGCATTCCAGAAACGCGGCAGTGCCCTGGTGGCTCAGTACGACGGCTATCAGGTGTTCGACGACCTGCACGTGAACGGCAAGCTGACCCTGGGTGAGAACATCGGCGACTTGTCCGGCGCCACCATCGCCTACAAAGCCTACAAGATGTCTCTGGAAGGCAAGCCGGCCCCGATCATCGATGATCTGACTGGCGACCAGCGCTTCTTTATCGGCTGGGGTCAGATCTGGCGTGGTAAATACAAGGAGCAGGCGCTGCGCAACCGGGTTGCGACCGATCCGCATTCCCCGTCTCAGTTCCGAGCCAATGGTCCTCTGTCCAACATGACCGAGTTCTACAGCAGCTTCGACGTCAAGCAGGGCGATGCCATGTATTTGCCTGCTGAGAAGCGCGTAAAGATTTGGTAATCTAGCGTCACGCTGATGTAACACACCCCGCTTCGGCGGGGTGTTTTCGTTTCAGCGTCTTAACAAATATGAGGCCAACGACATGTTGAGCCTTTATTGGGGAGAGCATCGGGTCGCCTTATCGACACAGTAGGGGACCGATGATTTGGGCTTGGGCGTGCCGGCTGCATTGCAGACGGGCAACCGAGCCGACCGTGGATTGCCTGCGTGCAATTGCATTAACACCATTATTATAAAATTAGGATGAGATGATGAAACTGTCCGTATTGAGTCTGGCGCTGGCCGCCGTTGCCGCGCCCGCCGTGGCTGTTGTGGGTATGGATGCGAAGAGCGGCGGCGCCGCCAACACCGGCATCGCCAGTGGTGACTTCACCCGGGCGCCGCTGAACCCGGCGCTATTGACCAAGTTTAAAGACAGCGATGATGTCTATCTGAGGCTGGGCGTTGGGGCGCTGGCTAAAGAGTATGAAGACGCACTCGATCAGGTGGATGCCACCCAGGACGCCATCGATGCGTTCGAAGCCAAGATTGAAGCGATGGATCCGGCCAACCCACCGACTCAGGCGGATGCCGATGCCCTGATCAAGGAGTTGCAGGCGCTGGACGACACCACCCTGGTTGGGGAGGCCAATCTGGACTTCGGCGTATTCGTGCCCAGTAAGTCGCTGGGGTTTGGCGTAACCATCGGTGGTTATGTGGTGGCCAACGGCGATTTTAACTACGACGCTGCCGATGGTCAGTTGGTCAACGACGCGCTCACCACCGGGGTGTTTGATCCGGATAACCTCAAATCTGAGGGCATCGCCCATGCGGTGGCAGTCAGTGAGTTGGCCCTGTCGTTTGCCCACCAGGCCAACCTGCCTCGGGTCGGCGATATCGCCTTTGGCCTCAGTGCCAAGTACCAGCGTTTCGACAGCTATCTGTATACCGCTAACATCAACAACTACGATAACGACGACTACTTCGATGATCAGTACATGAACGACAAAGGCGCGTTCAATATGGATCTGGGGATCTACAAGCCTTATGGCAACTGGAGCTTTGCTCTGGTGGCCCGGAATCTGATCAAGCAATCGATCAAGAACATCGATGGAGACAAGATTTCACTGGATCCGACCGTCGTTGGGGCGGTGGCTTGGAGTCAGGGCATGTTCACCGGCACCATGGAGTTGGATCTGATCGAGGATGAGTCCTTTGTGGTGAAAGGCGATGCCCCGCAACTGCTGCTGGCCCGTCAGTACGCCCGGGCTGGTATGGAGGTGGATTTCTCCCACCTGCAACTGCGGGCCGGTTATCAGACCGATTTGTCCAGTAACTACGGCGATCTGCTGACTGTGGGGCTGGGGATCTCGCCCTGGGATACCATCAGCCTGGATCTGGCCGGCCAGTTTGGTGACGACGACGAGCGTGGCGCCATGCTGCAGTTGGGTGTGAAGCTGTAGTTCGGCGACCAGCATGGAAAAAGCCAGCCGCTTCGGGCTGGCTTTTTTATTGAGTCCAATTTAAGGATTAGGCCGCCGGTGCGCGTTTGCGGCGCAGTCGCAGCGGGGTTTTGAGACGCTGGGCCATCAGCACCCCAATCAGGGTCAAACTGCCACCCAGATAGTGATGCAATGACAGGGTTTCTCCCAGCAGCCCCACTGCCAGCAGGGTGCCGATGACCGGGTTGAGGTTCATAAAGCTGGTGGCTTTGTTTGGTCCCAGGTGCTCCAGCCCTTTCAGCCAGGCAAAGGTGGCCAGCAATGAGGCGACGATGGCTGCAAACAACACCAGCGGCAGCGCCTGTGCGCTAACCGTGCTGTCCGCCTGAGTCAGGAACACCGGCAGCAGCCAGATGGCGCCCATGGCCATCTGCAAAAACAGTGACGGCCAGGTGGAAAACGGCAGTTGCCAGCGTTTAATCAGTACCCCATAGAGGCCGTAACAGGTGGCGCCGAGCAGCAGCAGCAGGTCACCCTGGTTCAATTGATGTTGAAACAGCGACAGGGGATGCCCTTCGGTGATCAGGTAAGACAGGCCCAAAAAGGACAGCAGGGATCCGGCCACCATTCCCTGGGTGGGTTGTTCGCGCAGCACGACAATGCTCCACAACATCGCCATCATCGGCACCACAGAGCCAATCAAGGCGATGTGGGTGGCAGAGGTGGTTTGCGCCGCCACGTAGGTCAGGGTTTGCAGTGCAACCATACCCAGTCCACCAAGGATACTGAGTTTAAACAGGTGTTTTTGCACCAGCTTTCGCTGTCGCCACAGAGTGGGCAGTACAAAAGGCAGCAAAATACTGGCGGCAATCATCCAGCGATAAAAGGCGATGGCAGCGGGATCGATCAGTCCCACAGACATCTTGCTGACGATGCCGTTTCCCGCCCACGCCACCACGGCGACCAGGGGAAACAGATACGCGGATTTGCTCACAGGCAACGACTCCACAACAGATCTCGAACGAATAATGCCGGCATTCTACCCTGTCTCCAAAAAACCATATAACGATTATCGGACATGATGTTATGCTGTCAGGACAGTTTTCTGAGATTCGGGTCAAATTACATGGAACCGGCGAATGGGGTATCACTCCTGGAGCGCTATCCACTGCCTTTCGAAGCAACCACCAGTGATATCTATCTGCATCAGGAAGACATTTCTGCCAACACCACGTTTCTGCCACACAGCCACGCCTGGGGCCAGCTCAATGTGGTGGTGGCCGGGGTGATGGAGATCAGCGTCGATGGTCGGCCGTTTCTGTCGCCGCCTCAGTACGCCATCTGGATTCCGCCGCTGGTGGAACACACCAGTTACAGCCGCCAGCGGGTAAGCTACCGAGCCCTGTACCTGTGTCCGGAATTATCGGCGCAATTGCCGAAGGAGGCCTGCATGATTCGTCTCAGCAGCGTGTTCTGGGCCATTATCGAGGATTTTGCCGATCGCCAGCAGGAGTACGCCAACACCGAGGCGGATCGGCGCCTGGCTCAGGTGATGGTGGATCAGTTGGCCCAGGCCGAACCCATGGTGGCCTATCTGCCGCTGAGTGAGGATCCACTGATCAAGCCCATTTTGACCACACTGCAGCTGGACCCGGCGGATAAACGTACCCTGAGCCAATGGGCCTCGCAGGTGTACTCGACTGAGCGGACCTTAAACCGTCATTTTCAGCGCAAACTGGGGATGAGCTTTTCTGACTGGCGGCAGCGGCGCCGTTTCCTGGCGTCTCTGGGGATGTTGCGTTCCGGCATGAGGGTCAACCAGGTGGCTCTGGAGCTGGGTTACAGCAGTCCGTCGGCATTCATTACCATGTTCAGTCGCTTGTCCGGCACCACTCCGGAGCAATACCGAATTCAGCGCAGCCGCCAAAGCGGCGCTTAAACAACGACGGGGGAGCCGGTACACTGTACGACAGATTGGCGCCGGTCGCCTGAGAGTGAATTGTAGATATCAAGGAAAGGGAATTGTGGCTGATTTAAGTGATGTACGTCGGGAATACCTCAAGGGCGGTTTGCGACGCAAAGATCTGCCCGGGGATCCTCTGGTGCTGTTTGAACGTTGGATGCAACAAGCCGCCGAGTCTGGCTTGACCGACCCCACCGCCATGAGCCTGGCGACGGTGGACAGTGACGGCCAGCCCTATCAGCGCATCGTGTTACTGAAACGGTTTGATCGCAATGGCTTGGTGTTTTTCACCAACCTTGGCAGTCGTAAGGCCAAGCACATGGCCAGCAACCCCAAAGTCAGCCTGTTGATGCCCTGGCACGAGATTGAACGCCAGGTGCACATTACCGGCAGCGCCGAGAAACTCTCCAAGGCCGAAGTGCTGGAGTATTTTGTCACTCGCCCCAAAGACAGCCAGATAGGCGCCTGGGTGTCCCAGCAAAGTAGCCGCATTTCGGCGCGCCAGGTGCTGGAGTCCAAGTTTTTAGAGTTAAAGCAAAAATTTTCCAAAGGGGAAGTGCCGGTACCGGACTTTTGGGGCGGCTACCGGGTCAGTCCCGACAGCCTGGAGTTCTGGCAAGGGGGCGATCGTCGTCTGCACGACCGGTTTCTCTACAGCCGTGACGATGACCAGTGGCACATTGAGCGGTTGGCGCCATAGTTAACCGGCACTTTCCGGTGTTTCAGGATCAGACTGACGTCGCCGCTGGCGGTGCGGTGACTGACCTGCCAGCCCAGATGCTGGTAGAAGCCATGGGCACGGGTGTTGGCGTCGGTATACAGGCGTATCGCCTTGACGCCGTTGCCAAACAACCAACGACAGGCACGATTCAGCAATTGTTTGCCAATGCCCCGGCTCTCAAATTCCGGTCGTACAAACAGGGCCCAAATGCTGCCGTCGCTGCCGTTGGCGATCACAAAGGCCACCACTCGCTGCTCCTGAGTGCAGACCCAGCCGCGCCCCCGGCGGCTGAGGTAACCGAGTATTTCGGTGTCGGTGACAGAGCCGGAATGACTGAGGCGGTTTTCCGATACCGAGCGGCGCACGCTTTGAATGGCGGCGATGTCGTAATGTTGAGCAAGGCGGAACTGAATTGGACTCACTAAGTGGCCTGTAAATGTGAGACAAGTTGGTTTAATGGTAGTTAACCGTTTGAAATGTGCCAAAAAAGCGAATGATTAGGGTTGCTGTTTCGACCACTTGAAGGCTATTTTGTCGGTATAATTTGCCGGCATTTATGAAAAATAGGAAAGATTCATGTCCAACCTAGAACATCTGTTTCAGCGAAATCGCGAATGGGCGAACCGGATTCAGGAAGAAAACCCAGAGTTTTTCAGCCAACTGGCTCAGCAGCAGAATCCAGAGTACCTGTGGATCGGTTGCTCCGACAGCCGGGTGCCGGCGAATCAAATCATCGATCTGGCCCCGGGCGAGATTTTTGTCCACCGCAACATTGCCAATGTGGTGGTGCACAGCGATTTGAACTGCTTGTCGGTGATTGAATTTGCCATTGATGTTCTGAAGGTGAAGCACATTATCGTTTGTGGTCATTATGGCTGCAGTGGCGTTAAGGCGTCGATGGAGGCGGATTATCTTGGCTTGGCCAGCAATTGGCTGCGTCATGTCCGCGATACCTATGAGGATCATAAACTGGTTCTCGATGAGATGAGCGAAGAGGAGCGGGCCAACCGCTTGTGTGAGCTCAACGTCATCGATCAAGCTGCCAACGTCTGCCAGACCACCATCGTCAAGGCCGCCTGGGATCGGGGCCAGGAGTTGACGGTGCACAGCTGGATTTATGGCCTGAAGGATGGACACATCCATGATCTCGGCCTGAAAGTGAATGGTCGTGGTCAGGTCTTTGGCGCCAGGAAGGCCGCCATGGAAGCGATCAACAGTTAGCTATCTCTTTCTAATTTCTTGCTATAGTCTCCTTAGTAGTTGAATTTTCTGCCCGCATTCAGCGGGCAGAAAGTGTGGTTCAACCGCCGTACTTTGGAGCCTTTATGATCGTTCGTCCCAGACAGTCCCGTGCGTTTAGCGGTGACATACGCAGTAACCGGCCGGTGGAAGAGGTCTTTCCCCTGTTTTGCCCGGTGCGTGAGCGTGAGTGGGTGCCGGGCTGGGATCCGCTGTTGGTGTGGACCAACTCCGGGGTGATAGAGCCCGATTGCGTGTTCACCACTCAAGACCCTGTCGGCCACGCCGTTTGGTATGTGGTGCAGGCCAGTGCCGAACAGGGGGTGCTGGAGTTATTGAAAACCGTCGCCGATCATATGGCCACCCGCATTGTAATCCGTGTCTCTCCGGCCCCGGAAGGCAGCCTGATCCAACTGAATTACCGCTACACCTCACTCAGTCCCCGCGGCGTGTCTGCGCTGGAGAACTTGACCGACAGCTATTGGGCCCAGTTCATGCAGCGTTGGCAAAAGGCCATGGAGCGTCACTTTAATCAACAACGAAGGAGTGCCTGATGCGCGTATGGATTGCCTGTGTGGTGATGGTGCTGGCGCTGCCGGCGTATTGCTGGGATTTGGATCCGCACCTGGAGCCGCTGCGACCGTTTTTGGGAAAAGTGTGGCGGGGGGAGTTTTCCGATTCGACTCCGGAGAAGCCGGTGGTTGATGTCTCTCAATGGCAACCGGCCTTGCAGGGCAAAGCGGTTCGCATCACCCATTCATTGAATCAGGGCCAGTATGAAGGGGAAACCCTGATGGTGTGGGATGCCCAGGCCGAGAGCATCGTGTTCTACTACTTCACCACCGCCGGGTTCTACACTCAGGGTAAGGCCTACAGCGAAGATGGCGTGTTCTATTTTCATGAAAAGGTCGCTGGCAGCGGCGATGGTATCGCCGAGGTCAAATCGGAGGTGCGCCTAGTGGACGGCCAGATGTTGCAGCAGGCGTATTACCTGAAACAGGGCGAGTGGGTCCAAGGCCACAGCGCCGTCTATCAGGCCGTCCATTAATCGACGCGCGAAGCGTCGACCCCATCAGTGCTTATCGCCCCGGGATTGTTGCGCCGCCAGAGCCCGGGCCTTGTCTTTCTTACTCATCCGTTTGCCTTTTACCGGCGCCTTGCCTAAGGCGCTGTCGGTGGGGGTGGTGATCACTCGCTCAAATCCGGCGATCTGCTCCCGCTTAACCGTATAGCCTTTTTTCTTTTCAATTACCGAGAAGCCATGCTCATCATCAATGCCGATAAAGCTGATGGCCACCCCGGTGCTGCCTTGACGGCCGGTTCGTCCGATGCGGTGGGTGTAATCGGAGACCGAGCGGGGCAGGTCAAAATTGACCACGCAGGGCAGGTCGATGATGTCAATGCCCCGAGCTGCCAGATCCGTCGCCACCAGGACCTGCAATTCGCCGCTGCGAAAATCGGCTAAGGCGCGATTGCGGGCCCCCTGAGTCATGTCTCCGTGCAGGGTATCGACATCGAAGCCGGCTTTATGCAGCTTGCTGGCCAGATTGTTGGCGGTGCGTTTACTGGCCACAAAGACCATCACCTGGTGCCATTTATGCTGGTCAATAAGGGACTGCAACAGGGCATTGCGTCGGTTGCGGTCGACCTCGATGGCACGTACCTCCACCTCATGCTGCTCGATGGGCGTGTCATAGACTTCAACGGTTTTGGCGTTGTTCAGCAGGGCATCGCACAGGGCATCGACTTCCGGTGGAAAAGTGGCCGACATCATCACGGTCTGTCGCTGACGCGGCAGCAGGGCGACGATGGCGTCCAGTTCCGCTTTGAAGTCGGCATTGACCATCTTATCCGCTTCATCCAGTACCAGAGTCTCCACTTTACCCAGCTTGAGGGCGTTGCAGGACACCAGATCCAGCAGCCGTCCGGGGGTGGCGATGACCACATCGGCGCCGCCCCGCAGTGCCATCATCTGCGGATTAATTTTGACGCCGCCATAGACGGCGGTGACCTTGAGTTCGCCGGGGAGGGCGCGGGCAAACTGCTTCATGGTGACGGACACCTGAGAGGCCAGTTCTCGAGTGGGGACCAGAATCAGGGCGGTGGTGGTGCGGAATGAGGAGGTCGGCCGGCCGCTGAGACGCTGCAGAATCGGCAGGGCGTAGGCGGCGGTTTTTCCCGAACCGGTTTTCGATTGAACTCGCAGGTCTTCGCTGTCGAAGATCAGCGGAATGACCGCCGCCTGAACCTTGGTTGGCCCCTTGTAGCCCAGGGTTTGCAGGGCATGAGAAAACGGCTCGTTGATGCCCAAAAGGGGGAAGTTCATAGTGTGGCACTCGGTCTGATGAATAAGCAGCGGGCGAGTATAGCAAACCCTGCCAGAATCGCAGACACAAAAACGCCCCGCATGGGCGAGGCGTTTACACCGAGGTACGGTTATCAGGAAACTTTTTGATGCTCGTCATTATGACTCACAAACTGTGCCAGCTCATCGGCGAACACCAAATGCAACTCTTCTTCGATGTCGCGGAGGCGTTCTCGCAGTTCGGCGATGTTCTGGGCGTCCTTAAACCGACTGTGTAACAGGGTATTGAGATTAGACTTGCTTGAGTGCATCAGTTACCTCCTTGACCCACTGAGCTATCAAGTATGGCCGCATTCGGCATAAATTCCAGAAATCTGGACGCTCAGTAACTGGTATCGAAACCCGTAGTCAAATTTGTATCAAATTTGCTCGCTAAAGGCCAAGGAATCCATCGGAAAAAGCCTCGGTTTTTGTTGTTTTATTGACAGGTCGGAGCAGAGCTGCAAGGCCTAGTTGAATTGGGTTTTGGTATACAGTATTGAAATTCAAAGAGTTTAAATCTGAATTAGCCAAAAAAAACGGCTGATGCGACAGCCGTGGTTTATGAGGCGATAACCGTGTTACTCCCGGGGAGGAGCCAGCGTTGGTGACTGCCGCCTGAAAACCGAAAATTGGCTCGGCCGATGAAAGCGCCACAGGCCGATGAGATTACTGGTGATAAACAGGGTCTCCATGGCGATGGCCATCGGTGAACCGACGACGATGTTGTGCGCCAGCCAGAAGCTGATGCCGGCGATCATGCCCAGGCGCAGGCGTTTGTCGTCGCGTTGGAAGGCTGACAGGGTCTGCAGGGCGCTGCCAGTGGCACTAAGCAGGCTGGGTAATCCGGCCCAGCTCAGCAGGGTCAGGGGTAGGGTCAACAGTAAAAATACCCAACACCAGAATGGGCGGGTGGTGATCAGCGAGACGGCAAAGCGCACGCACGCCAGCGCCATTAACAACGCGCCAGTCCAATGGCCCAGCAGGGCGAAGTGGATGGCGGTCAGCAACGTGGACAGACACAAACAGCGCAGCACCCAGTGGCGTTGCCGGAATTGGAATGAACACAGGTCCAGCACAATGGCCACTGCCACCAGGCATTGAGACAGTAGATAGGTCGACATGACAGGCTCAGTGATTCAACAATGGCCCCAGTGTGGCAATCCTTGCCGTCGTTGCCATTAACCTAAGTTAATGCGTCGCTTGATTCTTGACAGGCTGATGGGGCTGATGCCGATGTAGCGCGCCAGTTGCGCCTGGCTGAGCACCTGATTCCAGTGGGGCCACAACCGGGTCAGGGCCAGATAACGCTCCTCGGGGCTGTGGAGCAGGAACAGGGCTTCTTTTTGTTCTTTGTACAGCAGCTGCTGGCGCAACAGCGGCAGTTGCAATACCTGCCAATCGGGTCGATCCAGCAGTGACAAGGGGACCTTTAATAACTTGGCCGCCGTCAGCGTTTCTATCTGGTACAGCGCCGGGCTGGCGTCGAGCCAGCTGGCGTACAGGAAACACAGCTCACCGGGGAAGTAAAACTCCTTGCAGCGTTCTTCGCCTTCGCTGGAGTAGTGGCAGGCTCTGAGTACCCCTTGCATCAAAAAGAAACCGAACTGCTGGGTTTCTCCTTGAGCCAGCAGGGTACTGCCGCTCTCCAGCTCCAGAGGCTGACAGCGGCTCAGCCCGTGTTGCAGCGCCGATGGGCTGAGCCCCAAGGCGGTGGCGAAGCCGCTGAAGTCGGTATGAGGTGATTGGGTAATGAGCATCGTCGATGGCCTGCCGGAGCACGCTCCGGCTGAAAGATCTTAGAGCCAGCCGTGAAGCAGGCTGTCGTCCACCACCGTCAACACGCAGCTGGTGGCCTGTGCCTCAGTCAGGATCAGCGTGCCGGTCATCAGCTCATCGCGTCGGAACCAATGGCAGCGCAACTGGGCGCCGACGCCATAGCGATTCAGGGTTTTGTCCAGCTTGGTGTCCACCTGCAGGTCATTGACGGCGATCAGTACGTCGCCGGCTGCCAGCCCGGCGCGGTGCGCGGGTCCGTCCTGAACCACATTGACCAGTTTGACCCCCAGCGGGGCGCTGGTGTATTTCGCTCCCAGCTCGGTGGTCAGTGCGGGATTGTCGCTGCCGCCTTTATCGTCGTTGCCCGAGGCGGCACGCTGGCTCAGTTGCACCCCAAATTGCGCCAGTAGTGGTGCCAGCGGCAGGTCGTCGGTACTGCTTAACCAGGCAAACAGGTCACTGGCATCGCGGCCTATCAGTTCACTGACCAGGTTTTGGTGAGTGTCGTCTTCCGTCCCGATCCCCTGGCTGCCGTAGTCCTGCCACAGGCGCTGCATCAGGTGATCCAGGCAGTGGCGATGGTCGGTTTCCAGGCGAATGGACAGGTCCAGATACAGAGCAAACAGGGCGCCTTTGGTGTAGTAACTGACAATGGCGTTCTGTGCATTTTCGTCCTGCTTGTAGAACTTGGTCCAGGCATTAAACGAGCTTTGCTGCAGGGTCTGTTTAAAGCGTCCCTGGCCGCGGGTTACCCGGGTCATTAATTCGCCGAGCATCACCAGGTAGTCGTTTCGGTCGACACAACCGGCACGGTAGGTGAGCCAGTCATCGTAGTAGGAGGTGATGCCTTCGTAGGCCCACAGCTGAGTGGTGTAACTTTCCTGTTCCAGGTCGTAGGGAACGAATCGGGCAGGCTTGATCCGCTTGACGTTCCAGTTGTGAAAATACTCATGGGAGCACAGGGACAGGAAGGTGCGATACCCTTCGGTCATGCCGGTCTCGGTGATGGCGGGCAGATCTGAGCGGCCACACACCAAGGCGGTGGAGGCGCGGTGCTCCAGGCCCCCAAAGCCGGCGCCGACCACCATGGTCATAAACAGGTAATAGTCGTAGGGAGCGGTGCCGCCAAACAGGGCAATTTCTGCCTCGCAGATCTTTTTCAGGTCGGCACAGATGCGATCGGTGTCGGCCCAGTGGCGCCCGGTCAGCACCAGGTCATGTTGTACACCGCAGGCGTCGAAACTTGCCAGGGTGAACTCGCCCATCTCCACCGGATGGTCGATGAGTTCATCGTAGTTGTCTGCAACGTAGGCACCGAAGGCGTAACGCTGATTGTCGGGAGCGGGAGTCATGGCGGTGGCCACTCGCCAGTGGCGGTAGTGGTCGCCTGGAGGGGGCAGCAACTGCATCTTCACCGGTTCCGCTTCTCGCCCTTCCACTTTCAGGAAGACACTGGTGCCGTTAAAAAAGCCATGGGTTTGATCCAGGTGAGCACTGCGCACTGACATGTCCCAGGCGTACACCTGGTACCGCAGAATCAGCTTGTGGCAATCCTGCTGTACTTCCCAGCGTTGCTTATCCAGCTGTTTTAGCTCGATGCTCTGGTGGTCATCGTAGGCGCTGACAGCAATCAGGTTACGGCAAAAGTCGCGCACCATGTAGCTGCCTGGAATCCAGCTGGGCAGCGACAGCCGTTGCCCTTTGTGGGATTGGCCGATGAGAAGCTCTACTTCAAAAAGGTGGGCCAGGGGATCGATGGGGCAGATGCGGTACTGGATCATGGTGTACTGACTTCCTTACAGTGCATAAAAAACGAAAATGGGACGATTCCGCGATTTTTGATCATCATCGGAGTATTACTGACCCATTCTCAATAGTATCTGGGTAATTTCCCGAGTTTGACAAGGGCAGGATCCGGCTTTGTTTGATTTATTAGACGCTTTAGGTCCTCTGGCGGCGCCGTTTCTGGCCATTATCGCCATCTATTTGGTTGGGGTTATGATGGCCTTAGGCTATGAGCGGGCGTCCGGGGCCGTGCGTCGGCGACAGGCGCAATTGAAACGTCGGTTTCCCTAACTCAGTATTGGCAAGTATACTGACACACTTAGACAAATCTGAACAACTTGGGGGCCGGTAATGGCTGAGGAAACCATCTTTTCCAAAATTATCCGTCGCGAGATCCCTGCGGATATTCTGTATCAGGACGATCTGGTGACCGCGTTTCGAGACATTCATCCACGCACACCGACTCACGTCCTGATCATTCCCAATACCCTGATTCCCACGCTCAACGATGTCAAGGCGGCCGATGAAGCGGCATTGGGCCGAATGATGACCGTTGCGGCGAAATTGGCGAAAGAGGCCGGCATCGATGAGGACGGTTATCGGGTGATCCTGAATTGCAACCAGCATGGCGGCCAGGAGGTGTTTCACATCCATATGCACCTGGTGGGCGGTCAACCCCTGGGGCCGATGTTGTCACTGTAACCGGTGTTTTCCCAATCGATGTTGATTTAAGAAGGAGCCCAGGCTCCTTCTTTTTTTTGGGGGTAAAGGCGAGTGACTATGGCCGAGTGGCGACGGCCATTAGCCGTCGTTTTCAACAAAGTCTTCGGTAAAATCCGTTTGCCAGTACTTAAAGCCTTGCACCGTGGCCTGAGCGGCGGCCCCCATCAAATTGACCTGGTAGGTGATGATGCCATCCACGTCGACCGATTGATTGGCCGAAGCCTGGCTGTTGGTGTCGTCCACATTGGCACTGGCCTCTGCTCGGGCCTGGCCGTCAAAGCCGCCCTCCTTGAATCGATTCAGGGCATCCTGGTTGAGGAAAATCTGCACGTAAGCCACTTTTTTCCAGCCAATGCCTGCACCCGCGCCAGCGGATGCGAAACGCCAATAAGAGAGGCCCCCGCCTTCATTGAGCTCACAGATGCCACCACCGCTGGAGAGAGCAAACAGGTAGCTGTCGCTGCCGGTACAGACCAGATGAGCGATGCCGCGATTCAGGTCGTCGCGTGCTTCGGGGTGCTGAGTGAAGATCTCCGACAGGGCGGATTGGGTCTCTTTGTGGGCGTTGGCCTTTTTAGCCTGGGGCGTATCCCCGGTGGCACAGCCCCACAGCAGCGTTGAGCTAAGGGTCAAGGCCAGTAACCTGGGTGAACTAAAGTGCATGTTTGCCTCCTGATGAGTGACGATTGCTCAAGGCGTGAACAAAATGGGTCAGCAAGGCTAGTGCACATTAGCTAAACAGACACTTAACCAAAATCCATCTTTCGAGGTGAATGCCAGCCCGTTGACGCATACCGGGCGTGACTTCGCTGACTGTGCAGGGAGGTCATTTCGCCCTAACAGGGTATAGCTGGCGTTGGCGGATTTGTCGAAAAATCAGTTAATCCAGTTCGTTAAGTTGGTAGCCGCGCTTGGGGAAGTGCACATGCAAGGTGCCGTATTTGCCGCTGTTTCGTTTGACGATCCAGCGGTGGCGGCTGCTGCCTACCAGTATGCCGCGAACGGCATCTTTGGCGTAATCGCTGGGGGCCAGGCTGACGGCTTTGCCAATCAGCGGGTCGACGGTGTGAGATTGGGGAATCAGTCGTGGCTGTGACGCCGATGCCATGGCTAAGGCGTCTTTGCCGCCAATGGTGGCGGCGTGTCCGTGACCAAACTTCTGCATGCGCTGATACCAGTTGCCCAGGCGTTGCAGCCGCGATGGCAGGGGCATTCCGCCCACTTCCACCACAAACCACAGGGCGTGATAGAGGGCGAAATCGGCATGTTGCACGGTGTTGCCAAAGAAAAATGGATACAGCAGTTGCTGGTCTAGCTCTCTCAGATGGCCGCGAAATTGACGGGCCGACGGTTTGTTGCCATCGGCAGTGGTTTCCCGGGCGATGCCGAGCCTGTCCCAGAGAAATCGAATCGTCTGTAGGGGCGAGAGGTGGGTTAGCAGCACTTTCATCATTCGCTTGGGGGGCAGTGACCCAATGGCGGCAAAGAACACCTCTTTCTCCACATGGTCGATAAACCGCCATTGGCTATCGGTGATCTCCTTGGTGCTCAGTTCCGGCTTTCCTGCCAATTCGGCGATCTCTTCGGCGATCAACCGCGAATCACAGAAGATGTCGGCTCCGATCTGAGCCACAGGGATTCGTCGGTAGCCACCGGCCAGTGCATCAACCACCGGGCGTGGGGGCATGGGAGAAGTCAGCACCGATTGCCACTTGATGCCGGAATAGCCGAGCATCAGGCGGCATTTTTCCGCGAACGGGGAGAGAGAATAGTGGTGCAGAATCATGAGCGTTGGCCTGGGTCTGTGTCACCGACGGGGCGACGGAGTTTAAATTTTACCCTGATAAAGCGACTGTATTGTTTCTAAAATGAAAAATAAAGCGCCTTTAATGTTAAAGGTGCTGTGGTCGATTATTGAACCGGGGTCAGTATCTTTGACAGCTGTTGCAGCAGTGCCTGTTCGTCGGCGCTGGGCTGGTAGCGCCCGCCACATCGTGGATCGGTGTTTTGCAACAGCGTGGTCATCTGCGGGGTCAGAGGAATCGGATCACAACCGTGGCTCTGTTCACAGATCAGGTCGTATTCCGGTCGTGCTTTTTGGTGACACTCCAGGCAGTTACCACCAAACCGGTTCACCACCTCCTCGACGCCCCGGTTGCGGATGACGGTGCCGTCGGCAGAGACGTCCAGCTCAAAAAACTCCCAGTCATTGGTGGCCGGGTTGCTGCCGACGGGTTGTTTCACCATCACCTCCAGCGGCACCAGTTGCACCACCGAGCCGGGCGGGTAGCGGCCCGATTCCTGTTCGGCTATCGCCACGGTTTGTGCCAGCTGGTGCGGATCGAGGTTGTCCACATAGAAGCCCCGTACCGGGGTCATGTCCAGCATGCATTTGAAATCCTCGGCCTTGACCTCAAACTTGTCACCGGCCTGGGTGAAGGGGCTGCAGGCAACCAGTGCCAGCAGCATCAGCGCAGTTCGCATTTTAACTCCTTATTTCAGCAGTTGCAGGGCAACCATTACCAGCAGCACCAGGTTGGTGATAAAACCGATGATGAAAAAATAGCTTCTTGGACTGGGGTTTTTCTCGGTGGCGATGGCGTAGTACAACACCATGTGCGCCAGTCGTGCCAGGGCATACACCCACACCACAATGGCCAGGGTTACCGCATTCAGTCCCATGAACATCGCCAGCAACACGGTGGCGGCCATCATCGGCACGTTTTCCAGCGAGTTTTGATAGGTGCGATGGCTGCGAAAAACAAAGGACTCATGCCCGAGAGATTCATCCATTACGCCGGGAACGCACCGGCTCTGGCGCCGGTGAGCGACAATGGCGATGGTGGTTTGGGCGAACATGGTGGCTAACATCAACAGCAAACCGGCCTGGGTATAAAGGTAGTGATCAAACATGACATGACTCCGCACTTTGGTTTTTCGTAATTTGATTGTGCGCAATATTAATTGAGACTTGTCGTGATGACAAGTATATTGTGCACAATGTTTTATGCTTCGGAGTGCTTATGGCCACTGGTAACGATGATCTGCCACAGCTTAATTTTGACAATCAGGTTTGCTACCCGCTCTACAGCGCCGCCAATGCGGTGGTACGGGCCTATCGTCCGGCGTTGGCGGAGCTGGACATCACCTACCTGCAATACATGGTGTTGATGCTGCTTTGGGAGCAACGATCGTTAAACGTGAAGTCCCTGGGACAACGGATGCACCTGGACTCTGGTACGCTGACGCCGCTGTTGAAGCGATTGGAAGCAAAAGGGCTGGTGGTGCGACGTCGCAGCGAGCAGGACGAACGGGTTCGTATCATCTCCATAACCGAGGCCGGGATGGCGCTCAAGCAACGGGCGGCCGCCATTCCACAGCAGGTGGGCTGTAAGGTCGAGTTGTCACCGCAGCAGGCTCAGCAGCTCAAATCCTTGTGCCAGCAAGTGTTAAGCAATCTGGCGGAATAGCGCCAAAGCGTAGCGTTAGCTTGCCAGCCGGGGCCGAGCCGGCATCGGCTTTGTGCACTGGTGACGTGGCCTGACTCAGGCAGTAATGATATTCTTTGACGTCCAATCCGGCCTCCTTGGTCGGGAGTAACACGCAACAGGTATTTTGCTTTGACGGTGCCACAGGCACCTGAAGTATCAGGCAAACGATAAGGAATTGTTGGCACTATGTATGCTGAATCTGCCCATCAGGATGGTCTCCACCTTGTACAACAACGAGGAGCCGCGTGATGCAACCGGTGAACCCCGAATTTTTCCCCTTGACCGATTTAGCCGGTCGCTTTGTCGATGAGCTGGCCCAGTGTCGAAAGCTCAACATCGAGGCGCTGGAGGCCAGTGAACACCATGTGTTACTGAAACTGCCTTACCACGAATCTCTGGTGGGGTACCCGGAAACCCAGGTGCTCCATGGCGGGGTGATTACCACCTTGATGGATACGGCCTCCGGGGCGGCGGTGATCTGCTCCATCTTTGCCAAGGAAAAGCAGCTTGAGCTGTGTCCGACCCTGGACTTGAGAGTGGACTACATGAAAGCGGCCAAGCCCGGTGAGCCGGTGTTTGCCATGGTGGAGTGTTTTAAGCTGACGTCGTCGGTAGCCTTTACTCGGGGCATGGCCTACCAGGACTCCATCGATGATCCCATTGCCCAGGTGGTGTGCTCCTTTATGCGCATCGGTCCGGAGCTGGTCACGGAGTCGTTTCGTACTGCACTGATGGGTGAGGGGCAAGGCTAATGGTCGATATTAAACCGGTTATTGAACAGGCGATTGCCGATCGGGATTACACCGAGCTGCTGGCCATTATCCCCTATGCCAGACACCTGGGCATGAACTGCGACCAGTTGGGAGAGGAGCTGGTTTTCCGTCTGCCCAATTGCGGCGACAACATGGGCAACCCGATGTTGCCGGCGCTGCATGGCGGTGTGATTGCCGGCTTTATGGAGATGTCGGCCATGGTGCAGTTAATGGTGGCGCTGCACACCTCCCGAGTGCCTAAGATTGTCGATTTCTCCATTGACTATCTGCGCGCCGGCTACGCCAGAGAGACCTACGCCGAGTGCAAGATCACCCGCCAGGGTCGCCGTGTCGCCAATGTTTCGGTAAGCTGTTGGCAGACCAATCGTAAGCAGCCCATTTCGACTGCCCGCGCTCATTTTTTGATAGATTAGGAGATCGTCGATGCGCCCATGGACCCTGATAGTCGTTTCTGCACTGGTACTGGCCGGTTGCACTACTACCACTTCCGGCCTGATGGCTCGCTCCAATGACACCGAAGTGCAAGTGAACAACCGCACCCTGGGCCGGGATTTGTCCCTGTCTGGTCTGAATCGAGCCATGGTTGGCGGCCGGTTGCAGGCCAGGGCGGAACTGACCTCAAAAGCGTCCGGCGACCTGTATCTTCAATACCGTTTCGTGTTCTTCGATGCCACCGGTAAGGAGCTGGAGTCGGCCACCGATGGCTGGCAGCAGCTCAACCTGGCCGGTGGAGAGCGTCGCCAGATCAGCGCCTTGGCGCTCAGCGGCGAGGCGGTGGAGTTTGAAGTGGCGGTGCGTCGCATCGTCGACG
The DNA here is from genome assembly GCF_000425405.1 of Ferrimonas kyonanensis DSM 18153. GTDB lineage: Bacteria > Pseudomonadota > Gammaproteobacteria > Enterobacterales > Shewanellaceae > Ferrimonas > Ferrimonas kyonanensis. Next base: position 417,114 of record NZ_AUDJ01000002.1, read on the forward strand.
AATAACGGCCATTGCCCGATTTGCCATTACCGCCGCGCCTTGTCGCGGCGGTGTTGTTTAGGGCGCCGGCTCTACCCACCCCAGAACGTCTTTGAGCACCGACCAGCGCGGCTGTTTCGGTTTGGCGTTCTGACCCAGAATCCAGTAGTTGTAGAGGGTATCGACGTAGCCGGACGCCTGCTGCATCTCCAGCCAGCTGTTAAGGAACAGCTGCAGCTCAATGTTGTTGCGGGCGACCACATAGGCCACCGGGAAGGATTTGACCTCTTCTCGATTGTATAGGGTGGTGTAGCTGGGGTAGAGCATGGTCCAGGTGGTCCCGGCTTCCAGGCTGATCATCAACGCATCGTAGTTCTGGCCGTCATCTTCAAAGAACAGCCGATCCGATTCGATCCGTTCAAACACCAGGTTGGGAAACTTCTTTTCCAGCGCCGGGATGATGGCGTATTCACCGACCGAGGCGACTTTCAGCGCCCCGGCGCGGCGGATCAGTTCATCGCGGTCGAACTCGTCGGCGCGATGGTCTTTGACGACAAAGGCGTAATGCAGGGTCAGCACCGGATTGGTGAAGCCCACGTGCTGAATGCGTTTGGTGGTCATCTGCAGTCCGGAGACCACGATGTCAAAGGTGCCACGATTGATGTTGTCCAATACCGTGCTGGACGCATAAGGGATAAAGGCGATGTCCAACTGCATCTCTGAGGCCAGCTTCTTCATCATTTCGATATCCAGCCCCACCAGCTCGTTGTTGGCGTTGTAGAAGGAAAACGGCACCTGCAACGGGTTATAGCCGATTCTCAATACTCCACTGGCTTTAATCTGCTCCAGGGTTCGTGGTGCCGAGGTCGAATCCAGTTGCTCCGGCTGGTAGTTTTTCACCTCCTCCGGCAGGCTTTGAGCGGAGCGCATCTGTGCCACCACTTCATCCATGACGTAGTCGGTGTTTACCGCCTTATCCAAGGTGACGGCGGTGGCAATCAACACCGCCCCGACCACCACCGGGGTTAAGCCGGCGTATAGCATCAGCCGCACCGGGTTTAGGCGGGCGTGACCGGCCAGCATCGCCGTTCCGCCGACGGCCAGAATAAACAGGTTCATGGCCGCCAGCAGCGAGGTAAAGCGACTGGTGAACAGGCTGGACACCATGTACAGCTGAAACAGATCCGACGGCAATTCCAGCGAGTCCAGCAGCATCGGCACCGTCAGATAGACGCTGCCAAACAGGCTGATCAGGCCATTGATGGCCATGGGTAGGTAGGTCACGAAATCCAGGTCGCTGCCGGCGAACCAGGCGGCGAACAGCACAAACACCAGGGTAAGCAGTTTGCCCAGGTTGGGAAAGCTGAACACCACCGGAATGATGACATTGGCGTAGTCGTCGGTCTCGTCGCTGCCGATGTTGTATTTATGGAACAGCTGTTTGGTTCGCTCAATCAGCAACGGCAGAATAATGAAGATGTTGCCAGCGGCAAAGGCGGTGATCATGGCGTCTTTGGCGATGCCGGCGATGTCGCGGTAGGAAAAAGGCGTCATCACCGCCACGATGGCGGGCAACACCCAGTAGGTCAGGATAAGCGTCATTACCACATGGGCGGCGAAATAGACCTGCAGGCGTTGAAATTCGTCAATCTCCATGGTCCCGGCCGTGGACGCCGTCATGGCAAAGATCCCCAGTGGCATCAGCTTGACGATGTATTGAGTCACCTTATTGAAGGCTTCGCTCAGCAACTGCATCGGTTTCAGCAGCGCCTCTTTATCGTCGATGGCGATCAGGGCGATGCCGGTGGCAACGCAAAACAGCACAATGGCGGGAATGTAACTGTTCGACATAGAAAAGAACGGGTTGGCGGGAATGTAGAGGTCCATCAAGCTGACGGCCTGCGGGTCCTGCAATACCGATAAGCTGAAGAAGTCACCCGCCTGCCACTCTGGGAAGGTATAGCGAATCAGGTACATGGCCAGCAATCCCAGGGCCCAGATCACCACCATCAATTTGCCGACATGCATCGCCAGGTTGCGAGCCTGTTGATAGGACAGGTTGCCGAGGCTGGAGATCAGCGACACCATGATGTACGGAATGATGGTCATCTGCAGCAGCTTGACGAACGCATCGCCAATGTAGGACATCCAGGCCAGAGTTTCGCCGAAAAACAACCCGGCGCCGATGCCGGCGGCAAAGGACAGCAGCACCAGGGTCGACATGCTCATTCCGGGTTTGGCGGTGGGGGCCTGGGCGGTGGCGGTAGTCATAACTTAGTGATTTCCTGTTGGCAGAAGGCAAGCGTTGATGGCCTGGCGGTAACACGCCAGGTACTGCTCCGCCTTTTCGGCGGGATGGAAGCGTTCGGCGGCGCGGCGACGGCCGGCCTGGCCAAAGCGCCGTTGGCGCTGCGGATCGGTGAGTATCGCCAGCAGGTGACGGCTGTGGGCCTCGACGTCATCGGCGGGCGCCATGTAACCGCTGACGCCATGCTCGACGACCTCCGGAATGCCGTCTACGTCACTGCTGACCGTGGGAACGCCGCAGGCCATGGCTTCCAGCAGCGCCATGCAAAACGATTCCCGGTAGCTGGGCTGAATCACGCAATCGGCCAGTGGCAGGTAGTGCTCGACGTTGCGCACTTCGCCGATAAAGTGGACCCGTTCGCTGATCCCCAGTTGATGGCACAGGGTTTGACAAGGCTCCAGGCTGGGGCCGCTGCCCAACAGCACCAGCCGGGCGGGCAGGGCGCTGCTGAGCCGGGCAAAGGCATTGATCACCGTCTGGGTATTTTTTACCGGCCGAAAGTTAGACAGGTGCATGACGATTTTCTCTTCGTCCTTCGCCAGGGTGTGCCGGGCCACTGCCGCCGGGTTATTCGGGCTGAATCGTTGCAGGTCGATAAAGTTGTGGATCACCTCGATGGGGGCATCGACCTGAAAATGGCGATGGATGTAGTGCTGCTGAAAATTCGACACCGTGGTTACCCGGGTGCTGCGGTTGATGCTGAACTGGTTCAGCGGGTACAGCGGCCGATCCTGCCCGACCACAGTGACATCGGTGCCGTGAATGGTGGTGACCACGGGAAACGGCTGGTCGGTGATCTCACTGGCCAGGTAGGCGCACAAGGAGTGGGGAATGGAGTAGTGGGCGTGCACCACTTGTAACTGGTACTGGTTGACCACCTCGACGATTTTGGCCGTTAACGCAAAGGTGTACAGCGGGTCCTGAAACAGCGGGTAGTGAATGGCCTCAACCAGGTGGAAATGCACATTGGGTTGGTTGCGGCTGAGTTTGAACGGTGGGGCGCTGGAGATGAAATGCACCTCGTGGCCAAGACGGGCCAATTCATGGCCGAGCTCGGTGGCCACTAGGCCCGAGCCACCAATACTGGGGTGGCAGACAATCCCTATCTTCATCAGCGAGCATCCTTTTTGGTGTCACGACAGGCCGAGCCTGTGCGTCTGCACTCTTCCGGCCGGGTTCAGACTCCTTTACCGAACCTCAGCGACCGTATTCGCACTTTGAGTTTCAAGCTATTCAATAATAGTGAAATTTACAACATTGAATTGGATCAGAATCGTCAGCGGCTATCGCTCTGAGGTGGCTTGTTGCGGAAATATTGGCCGGAAAGCCGGTTCAGGCTCGATTCAGAGTTCGTTGTTGTTACAACTCTGATATACTGGCGACTGCCTCGGGGTGTATCACGACAGATACTGAGATTCCAACTGGAGAACCCGCGAACCTGATCCGGATAATACCGGCGTAGGAAAGGTCTAACCTTTGATATCCCTGCCCAAAATCCGGTCGTATCCCTTTTAGTTTTTAAGAGACGTCTAAAAGTCATGCGTACCAAAGTTTCCCTGATTGCCCTTGCGGTCTCCTTTGCGGTTCATGCCCAAGAGATCGAAACCATCACCGTTAATGCCGATCTTCGCAACATCGAGCTGGAGCAGTTGCCTGGCTCAGCCACCGTGGTCGACAGCCAGGCCATCAAAGATGAAGGTGGTGAACACTTCGAACAGATACTGGACTCGATTCCGAACCTGAACTGGTCCGGTGCCACCTCTCGTCCCCGTTACTTCCAGATCCGTGGTGTCGGTGAGCAGGAGGACTACAAGGGGGCGCCCAACAGCTCGGTCGGCTTTATCGTCGATGACATCGATCTGTCCGGGCTGGGAATGGCTGCCAGTCTGTATGATCTGCAGCAGGTAGAGGTGCTTCGTGGCCCTCAGGGTACTCAGTACGGTGCCAACGCCCTGGCGGGGCTTATCTATGTGAAAAGCATGGATCCCAGCGACGAATTTGAGTCTGGCCTGACCGCCACCCTGGCCGAAGACAACCAACAGACCTACGGTGGCTATGTCTCCGGTGCGGCCACCGACACCCTCAACTACCGGGTAATGGTGCACTCTAACCAGCAGGATGGCTTTCGCGACAACCTCTATCTGGGCCGGGACGACACCAACGCCCGCGATGAACTGACCCTGAGAACCAAGTTACTGTGGCAACCTAGTGACCGACTGCAGGCCAAATTGACTTTCCTGCACGCGGATCTGGATAACGGCTACGACGCCTGGACCCTGGACAACAATGGTTTTGACACCATCACCGACAACCCGGGAGAGGACTCTCAGCGCACCAATGGCGCATCGCTGAACCTGAACTACGACATCAATGAGGCGCTGGCGCTGCGGGCCATTACCAGCTGGAGCAACACTCACGCCACTCACGCCTACGACGGTGACTGGGCCAACGACGACTATTGGGCCGACCGCACCTGCTATGGCGAGCCCTGTGTCTATGTCTATAACTGGAGCAAGGCTCTGAAACGCGACACCCTAAGCCAGGAGTTGCGCCTCAGTTCCCGCGAAGCGGGACGCATCTTTGCCGGTACCACCGACTGGCTGGTGGGGGTGTATGCCAACGATTTGCAAGAATCGAACTACCTGGCCATTACCGAAGCCTACGACGCCAGCGGCAGCTACTTCTCGGATCAAAGCTCCGACTACGACGCCGACAGCCAAGCGGTGTTTGGTCAACTGGACAGCAGCCTGGGTCGCTGGACCCTGTCCGCTGGCCTGCGCCTGGAACAGCGCGATGCCAGCTACCGCGACAGCAAAGGTGAGGCCTTCGACACCGACGAGTCGATGTGGGGCGGTCACTTGTCGGCCAGCTATCAGTTCAATGCCGACCATAACGGCTATGTACGGGTGGCCCGAGGTTACAAGGCCGGTGGTTTTAACATGGGGCTGCCGGAGTTTCTGTCTGACAAGACCCAGTACGACACCGAGACCCTGTATAACTATGAGATCGGGTTGAAAAGCCGTTGGCTGGACGGGGCGCTGACGTCGGCGCTGGCACTGTTCTACATGGACCGTCAGGACCAGCAGGTGGAAGCGTCGGTTCAGGAGCCGGGCAGTGGCGATTTTGTGCTGTACACCAGCAACGCCACCGACTCCAATAACTACGGCGCCGAACTGGAGCTGAATTACCAGGTGACGGAGTCATTGCAGCTGCACGGCAGTGTCGGCTGGCTGGAAACCGAGTACGGTGACTACGTGCTGCAGCTGGGAGAAGACAGTTTCCGGGATCTCAGTGGCCGCGAGCTGGCCCATGCGCCCAACTATCAGTTTGCCGTCGGCGCCACCTACCGTCACGACCAGGGCTGGTTTGCCAATGTGAACCTGTCCGGTAAAGACGAATTCTACTACTCCGACAGCAACGATTCGGTGTCCGACCCCTACCAGGTGCTGGACGCCAAAATTGGCTACGAAGCCAACAGCTGGTCGCTGTACCTGTGGGGGCGTAACCTCACCGATGAGAAATACGGCGTGCGTGGCTTCTACTTCGGTAACGAGCCGGATCAGGACTGGGCCGACAAACAGTACATCCGTTACGGCGATCCTCAGCAGTTCGGCGTGACCTTTAACTACGACTATTTCTAAGGAGTTGGCAATGCAATTGTCAGTAGAAATCAGCCTTTACCCGCTTCAGGATAACTATTTGGCACCGATTCAATGGTTCATCGGCCGCCTGGACTCCTATCCTGAGATTCAGCGTAAAACCAATGCCATGAGCACCCAGATTGGCGGCGATTACGATACCGTGATGGCGCTGCTAGCCACCGAGATGAAGGCCGCCCATCAGCAGTGGGGCAAGGGGGTGTTTGTGTGTAAATTCATTCCTGGCGGTGTCGATCTTGACCACAGTGAGTGATGCCCTGACCGAGGCACTGGCTCAGGCCAGTGCCATGAACCTGTGGGAGGGGGTGGCCGTGGTGCTGGCCCTGGCCTATCTGTTGTTTGCTATGCGTGGCAGCCTGTGGTGCTGGCCAGCGGCGTTTTTCAGCACCCTGATCTATACCGTCCTGTTTTGGGAGGTGTCGCTGCTGATGGAGTCGGTGCTCAATGGCTACTACCTGTTGATGGCACTGTACGGCTTCTGGCAGTGGCGCTACGGCGGTCGCGGTGATGGTCTGAGTTACCAGACTTGGTCGGCCAGTACCCACGTGCGTCTGATTGGCTTGACTGCGCTGACGGCGCTGGGACTGGGGTACGTGATGGACAACTACACCCACGCGGACCTGGCCTATCTGGATTCGGCCACCACCTGTTTTGCGGTGGTGGGTACGGTGATGACCGCCCGCAAGGTGGTTGAGAACTGGCTCTATTGGGTGGTGATCGATTTGGTGTCCATCTATCTGTACATGAGCAAGGGGCTGGTCCTGACCAGTGGCTTGTTCGTGATTTACGTCGGTCTGGCACTGGCAAGCTATTTCAGCTGGCGCAGTGCCTATCGCAGCCAGGATGATGCCGTTGCGGCCTGAAGCATTGCTCCATCAACTGAAGGGCTATGAGGGCTTCAGTCTGCGGCCGTTTGCCCGCGGCAGTGCCAACAATCTGTTTGAGGTCGTTGGCCCGGCGCAGCCTACCTTGATGCGGGTCCACGATGCCTGGGCCACCATGGGGGTCGATCGCAAACGGGAATCGAGGCTGTGGCAGCTGGCCGGTCAACAGAGGCTGGCGCCAACGTTGATTCACTGGGATTCGGCTCACCGCTTTTGTCTGATGCAGCGCTGGGGCCAGGCGGCAGGCACCCTGGTCGCCGCCAACGCCACGGCGGTGCTGCTGGCGTTTCACCGCCTGCCCGCAGCGCCACAGCCCTGGGATTATGCCGCCGGGCTGTGTGCCCAGCGCTGGCCAATGGCCCGCCAGTGGCAGGCTCAGCTGCTGGCCAGCGCGTTGCCCGCCGGTCTGTGCCATCACGACCCCGGTCGGGGCAACTGGTTGAGCCAGGACGGTGAATATCGACTCATCGACTTCGAGTATGCCGACTGGGGCCACCCGCTGTGGGACCTGGCTTGCCTTGAGGTGGAGTGGGGACCGCAGATCGCGACTCCGCTGTGGCGAGAGTATTACGTCGCAGTGGGCCAGCCGCTGAATGACACCGAATTGAGGGCATTGGCCGGTGCTCGCCGTTTGTACCTGGCTACTGCTATCGACTGGTGCCGACACGCGTTGGCTCAGGGCGGAGACCAGGCTCAGTTGCAACCGTGGTTGAGTCGCTATCAGGGTCTGCTTGACCAAGATCGGTACTGAGCTCCTGGCTTGATTCATCTCTGGAATCCGCTAGGGTAAAGGATTGCGGACCTTACAGGCAGGATGCCATGGACACCACAGCAACCGCGGTACACACCGCCCGTCATGGCTCAATCTGGGTTGTGACTCTCAATCGACCCGAATGCAGGAATGCCGTAGATGGCCCCACAGCCACGGCGCTGCAGGACGCCTTCATCGAATTTGACTCCCGAGCCGAGCTTAAGGTGGCGGTGCTGACCGGTGCCGGCGGCCAATTCTGTGCCGGTGCGGATCTGCACGCGGTAGACGATCCTGGCCGCCGTAATCGCATCGAACCTGAGGGGAGTGGGCCTCTGGGGCCCACTCGAATGCAGCTCAGTAAGCCAGTGATTGCCGCTGTGGAGGGCTATGCCGTGGCCGGAGGGTTGGAGCTGGCGCTGTGGTGCGACTTGAGAGTGGCCGCCGACACGGCTCAATTTGGGGTGTTTTGCCGCCGCTGGGGGGTGCCACTTATCGATGGTGGCAGCGTGCGGTTGCCACGCTTGGTTGGTCAGGGCCGGGCCCTGGACATGATATTAACCGGCCGGTCGGTGGCCGCGGCCGAAGCCTTGGCCTGGGGCCTGGTCAGCCGGGTGGTGCCCGAGGGCCAGGCGCTGGAACAGGCGTTGCAGTTGGCGGCGTCGCTGACCGAGTTTCCTCAGCAATGCATGAAGGCCGATCGACTCAGTTGCCTGGCGCAGTGGTCGTTGCCGTTGGAGCGTGCCTTGGAGGCTGAGGGCCGCTGTGCGGCGACCGTACTGCAGCAGGAAGGGCTGGCAGGAGCGCGTCGCTTTCGCCAAGGCGCTGGCCGCCATGGAACTTTTGAGGAATCCGATGGTTCCAACTGATAGATTACTGGCATCGAAGGAGTACGATGTGGCACCAATAGGGAGAAGTGAGTGAAGGCACGAGGGTTAGTGATTGTTGCTCTGGCGGTAGTGTTGAGCGGCTGCAGCACCAAGTTTGTCTATAACTGGCTGGATTGGATCATCGAGTGGCAGGTCGAGGATTACGTCGATCTCGATCGTGATCAGGAACGCCAGTTGCAGCGGATGATCGACGATTTGCTGGAGTGGCACCGATACGATGAGCTGCCTAAATACCATGCCCAATTGCACCAGCTCCGCACCCAGTTGGATCAGGGGTTCAGCGCCGAGGATGCCCAGGCGCACCTGACTCAGCTCGAACAACACTGGTTTCGTATCTTTGATCATCTGATGCCCAAGTTGGTGCCGCTGCTGCAGTCGTTCAGCGACGCGCAGGTGCAACAGATGATGACGGTGATCAGGGAGGAGAATCAGAAGGACATCGACCGGTATCTGAAGCGGGATCTGGACGACAGGGTTGTCAGTTCCAACAAGCGCATGGCCAAGAGCCTGAAGCGCTGGGTGGGTAAGTTGACACCGATGCAGGCGCAGGCGGTGGATGACTTTAATCGTCAGCGCCACCAATCGATGGACTTGTGGGTGGCCTATCGGGAAGCGTGGCAGGAGCGCTTTCATCAGGCGATGCTCAATCGAACCAATGGGGCGGAACTGCGACGCGAACTGGCGGTGCTGCTGGTGAACCCGGACAGCGTGCGGCCGCAGGAATACAAAGACCAGCTGAGCGTCAATCAGCACCTGTTCGCCGAGTCGTTGGTGGAGATCAATAACAGCCTGACAGGAAAACAGCGCAAAAGACTGAATCGTCAACTAGGATCCTTGATAGATGATCTCGCTGATTTATCGAAAAAATAGCTTTTTTTGAAAGCCGGAGAGCGCGGTACCGGTCTACCCTGTCAGTAGTCAAAGTTAAAGGAACACGGTTATGCAGGCTCTAATCTCCCTGTGGCAAGGATTCTTTCGCGCAACCCAATCTCTGGAAGGGCTGGCGCCCTTGGCCCTTCGGCTGTATCTGGCCCCGATCTTTATTCAGGCCGGTTACAACAAGCTCAGTCATTTCGAAGACACCGCCGCCTGGTTCGGTAATCCGGAGTGGGGATTAGGGCTGCCGTTTCCGGAGTTGATGGCCGGTCTGGCGGCCGGTACCGAGTTCTTTGGCGGCATTCTGCTGATTGTGGGTTTGTTCACCCGGCTCATTAGCTTGCCGTTGATGGTGACCATGCTGGTGGCGGCGTTTGCCGTGCACTGGGAAAATGGCTGGTTGGCCATTGCCGATGCCTCCAGCTGGCTGGCCAATGAGCAGGTAATGGCGGCCCCGGAAAAACTCGATCGGGCCAAGGCGATTCTTGAGGAGTACGGCAACTACGACTGGCTGACGTCCTCTGGCAAGCTGGTGATTCTCAATAACGGCATCGAGTTTTCCATTACCTATTTCGTGATGCTGTTGGCGCTTTATTTCCTGGGCGGTGGCAAGTACACCAGCCTGGATCATTTCTTTGGTCCTAAACAGCGTTAACCTCTCTTAGGCCGTGCCCGCGGCAAGCGGGCGCGGTGCACTCGAGTGCTGCCAGCATCGATTCGCCGATTCCCGAAAATCAATAATTGTCTATTTAATGGGCATTTATCTCTTCTCATGCCACCCAAATCCAGTTAGTTTTAGAACCATAGACAAGAGATTGTGAGCAGGTATGGGCGCCGGCAGTGGATTGCCATCGTTCCTTCATTCTGTCCCCTGAGATTGCTTGCGTCACACCCTCGATTAAAGGACTAACGGAGAGGGAGACGGTTCTATGTCCCATACTGCGCCCAAAGGCGTGTCCATTCGGGTTACCGTGGTGTTTGTGTTTGTTATCGGCACCCTGATCACCGCCGCCTGTGCCATTGGGCTGCAGTATCTGTTCGCCTCCAAACTGGCTACCGAAGCGGTGACCACGCAAGCAACCATGCTGGCCAATACCACTCGGGATCGGGTGAATGACGTCAGCACCAAAGCCGCGCACAGTGTCGAACTGTTGGCCCACAATGCCGCGCTGATTGATAACGGTCAGGTTCAGGTGGGTGAGGTGGACCCGTTGTTTGCCAGTTTGCTGGAAAATAACGGGGAGTTTTACGCGGTCTATTTGGGGCTGGCCAATGGCGATTTCTATGAGCTGATTAACCTGGAAGCCAGCCCTCAAATCCGGCAGCGGCTGGGCGCATCCTTGGTGGACAGATTCGTCAAAGTGATCATTCAGGACCGTCAGGGCCAGCGCGTTAAGCAGACCCTGTTTCTGGACGACAGCCTCAGAGTCAGTCGCCGCACAGAAGTGGTGTCAGACTACGATGCCCGCACCCGGCCCTGGTATCAGATCGCCTCAACCTATCAGGCCAAGCGCACCGAACCCTACCTGTTTCAGCACCTTCAAGCCCCGGGGCAGACGTTCTCCATGAAGAATGCCGACAGCGGGGTAGTGGTGGCGGTCGACATTGCCTTGTCGACCATGTCGGCTTTCCTATCGTCACAATTGAACAACGGCACGCCCATTCACGGAGGGGAAGCCTTCCTGTTTGCCGGCGACGGTCGTCTGTTTGCCTCTAATCAGGCGGTGGCGGTTGAGCAGCGGCGAACTCTGGCGCCGGTACCGCTAACGGACAGCGAGCGCGTCTACCTGAAATCCATCAACCCGGTGACCGTCTCCAACGAGCGTGACTGGGCGCCGCTGGACTACGCCATCTCCGGTCAGCCTCGAGGCTACGTGGTGGAGCTGACCCAAATGCTGGCCGCCAGCCTGGGATTGAATGTGGAATACATCAATGGCGTGTCCTGGTCTGAGTTAACTGCGCACTTTGATGCCGGCCACATCGATGTACTGGCGCCGGTGTACCGCACCGATGAAAACCGAAGCTGGGGCGTGTTTTCCGACCCGTTGGTGGCGATGCCGATGGCGCTGGCAACCCGCAGCGACGCACCGGCCTATACCAGCCTTGCCGACTTGCGTGGCCGGATCATTGCTGTGCCGGCTGGGTGGTCCATCGTGCCGGAGATTCGCCGCCATCATCCACAGATCGGGATTTTGGAGGTGGCCTCGGTAGCCGAAGCTATGCGGGCGGTGATTGAGGGCGACGCCGAGGCGGCACTGGAAACCGAAGTCACCCTGACTTACCACCAACGAGTGTTTTACCTGTCCGGGTTAACGATTCATACCGGCATCGATGTGGGCGACATCGCGTTTGATTCCGACCTGAGGTTCGTATTTCAGCCTGAATTGGCGCCCTTGGCGCCACTGATGAATCGCGCCCTGGCTCGGGTGAGCGACCAGGATCGTGCTTACCTGGAAAATCGTTGGCTTAACCCCGATGACGCCACCGAAGCCAGCCTGTCCAACACCGTGCCGTATCAGGCGCTGACGGCTCTGGCCGCTGCTCCGGACAGCCAGGAGACGTTAGTGGAGATGTCCATCAATGGGCGAGATCGCTTTGTGCTGATCGCTCCTCTGGGCTATGGCCATGACAGCTACTTTGGCTTGGTGCTCGATGCCGATGATGTGCTGGCGGCCAGCCGTCAGGAGGTGTACCTGTCTATCGCGGTCAGCTCGTTGATCATCCTGCTAATGTTGCCGCTGTGCTACGTGCTGGCGAACCCCATCGTTAATCCGATACGGGATTTGGCCGCAGAAAACCGCAAAATTAAACGGCGTCAGTATCATCTGGTCAGCAAGCGCCATTCGGTGATTAAGGAAATTGATGATCTGGCCGATTCCTTGGTGGACATGTCCACCGCCATAGCCACCCATGAGGCCCAGCAACAAAAGTTGATGGACTCCTTCATTGAGGTGATTGCTCAGGCCATCGATGACAAATCCCCTTACACCGGCGGACACTGTCGGCGGGTGCCGGAGCTCGGGCTGATGCTGGCTGAACAAGCCAGCCGCAGCGTCGCGCCACCGTTTGACGGCTTTTCTATCGACAACAAAGACAAATACCGAGAATTCAGGCTGGCAGCCTGGTTGCATGATTGCGGCAAGATCAGCACGCCGGAACACGTGGTGGATAAGGGCAGTAAGCTGGAGACTAACTACAACCGCATCCATGAGATTCGGACCCGGTTCGAGGTGTTGTGGCGTGATTGTGAGATTGCCTATTTGAATGCCTGCCTCGAGCGCCCCGATGACCACCAGGCCGCCTTGGCCCGCAAGCTCAGTGAACAGAACACGCTGCAGCAGGAGTTTGAGTTTGTGGCCAACTGCAACGTCGGCAGTGAGTTTATGGGTGAGGACAAAGTGCAGCGCCTGTACCGCATCGGTGACCGCACCTGGACTCGCCATTTCGACGACCGGCTCGGGTTGTCGCCAGCGGAAGAGCGGCGTCTTCAGCCTCCGGCGTCGGCAAATAAGCGGTTGCCGGTGACTGAAAGGTTGTTGGCAGACAAGCCGGAACACCGCATTTCCTGGCCACGTCGGCCGGAGTATGACCCGAAACTGGGGATTACCCTGGAGCCAACAGAACTGCAGAATCAACTGGGTGAGCTGTACAACCTAAGTGTCAGCAAGGGCACGCTCAATAGCGAAGAGCGTTTCCGTATCAACGAGCACATGGTGGGCACCATCAAGATCCTCGAGAGCCTGCCGTTTCCTCCGGAGCTGGCCAATGTGCCCCGGTTTGCTTCAACCCACCATGAAACCCTGAAGGGCACTGGTTACCCCAGACAGTTAAAGGCCGAAGATCTGTCTATTGGCGAACGCATCTTGGTGCTGGCGGATGTGTTTGAGGCGTTAACCGCCGACGACCGGCCCTATAAAAAGGCCAAGCCACTGAGTGTCGCTATCGACATTCTGCATAAGATGGTGCTGGATGAGCACGTGGATCCCAAGGTATTTTCGCTGTTCCTGTCCAGTGGCGTGTACCTGACATACGCCCGTGAGTATCTGTCTGAGGCGCAGATTGATGAGGTGGACGTAGAGGCCTATCTGAATCCGCGCCGTTCGGCCTGACCCTGAGTCAGGTCAGCATGCGCCGATTGCAGTAGCTGGCTTTTTCAAATTCAGACACGTTCATGGCGATGTTGGCAACCTCTGGATAGCGCTGGCTCAGCAGGCTAACTACGGCTCGCGACAGCGCCGCTTTCTGCTCGGTGCTGCGTCCACTCATAATAGAGGCGAATACGTGGATGAAGGTGGCGTCAGAACCACCCACCAAACCGCTGGAGAAGGGGCGAACCCGAACCTTAATGTCAGCCTCATTAAACAGACCGCTATCAACGGCAACCCGGTGTAAGTCGACGAGGACGCTGGCCTCATCATAGTGATGCAGGACCTCGGCGGAGCAGTCCATGACAAAGTGGGGCATAAGGGGCCTCGGTGGCTGGAATAGAATCGGCATCATAGCATGGCCGGTTCTGAGTTCGAATGGGGCAGGGCACTGACAGTTAATGGATTATTGCAAGGGACAACTTCAATTTCAGCCAGGAGTACTTTTAACAATTATGGTTCTATCCAGGTCACATTGGTTTTCTCGATACCAAGCCCCTGTTTAAATTTTTCTGGAAACGTTAAGTTGGGTTTTCCGACCCAACCACGTTCAACAAACAAATTATAACCATTGTTTGTTTTTTCATAGCGAACTGCAGACAGCCAGATGCTGTCCCATTGTCCTAAAAATTCAAGCTCATCTAAATTAGAAGGGTATGAACCATTTCTAACTTTATGGAGCTCAATGATTGAAACTGCAGAAACAAAATTCTGAGTACCAAAAATCTTGTTGGGAACAGGAATGGCCACATCTAAGTCACAGCCAGATAGTAGCATGACAAAGAACATTGATATAAAGAGTTTACGCATTACTTAAAAATCCATATTAAAGAACAGATTAATCTTATTCATTAAGAGTCTGTAATCTATTTTTTCTCTCTGTTTATTACCTTGTAAATGTTGTTTTAATTAAGTAAGGTCAAAGCCAGGACCGCTTAGGAGGCTAAATCTGCCTCTGAAGCCTAAGAGAGTTCTTAGCTTTAAAATCCGTTCTGTAGTTGTCGGGTCGGTTACAATTAACCCATTAAGTGAGAAATGCTACGCCTGTTTACTCCTAAAGATTTTCGGCCCATTTCGACCAAAAGCCAGGTTCATCGTGATGCTTGTTCTTATTAGCCATTTCCAGTGTGAAATATCCGAATAAAACATATTTTATTTTCATCGTTCCATCTGGGTTTTCCAGATATTCGGATAGTTTAATAAAATCGCTATTGTTTTCATCATAGGGTACATCTAGATACAAGGAACCACTGTATGACGAGTAACCATTTTCACTGGCTTCTCCGGCACAGGGTTGGTAAGGGATATTGTTTTCCTCTAACCATCGTATAACACTTGCTCTAGTTACATGATCTTCGTAATCAAATAGTAAATCACCTAAAATAGAGTCGTCTTCACACTTGTTTTCATTGGTGAAGACAAGGTAAAGAACATCTCTGTTCTTCATCCTTGCAATTTTATCTATATGTTCTATTAGTTGGGGCATATTTACTTCCTTGAATTTTGGTGTCCACTAAAACGGGTCGGCTTCACTGTCAGGTGTCAGTGATTGTTGAGTGTGAACTTTTTCGAGCACTAGATACTTCTCCTCGCACTCAGCAAAAAACGTATATGGGTTAATGCTATTGCCATAGTTTTGAATCAGCAAAATTCCATCTTCCATCAAAGCGCTTATCTCTTTATTACCGACAGACTCTGAAGAAACTAAACCAGAAAAAAACATATACTGTTCTTTTAGGATGGCATGGCCAGTAATAGAGCGTGCATCTGTTGTAACCTTATAAAGGTTGTCATTGCTACCTTGTGACAACTCAATCGTTAGATTACATGAACTTGGTGCTGAGCTCTCATAATGCCCAAGAATAGACTTAGGTATTTCGGCATATGCAGGAACTGATAGAAAAAACACTATCAGATAATTCAGTGGTTTCAAATTACCTCCTGACACATAACGTTCCACTTAGCTGGAGCCGATTGTCCGGCTATATTCGGCGAGGCACGAATGCAGCCGGGCTGGCTGAAAATCTCCTACGGTGGCTTGTTAACTACCACTTGTGCTGTAATTTATTGTTACTGAGCCAAACCAGCCCCACACTCGCTCTGACTTGTACTCAGATCCGTCTAGCACATGATGAATGATTAATGTATTTTCAGAAGCCCAGCTTACTGTAGGAGCAACGTCCTTTGGGTGACCATCTATGATAAAGATATTTCCAGCGGAGTCGGTTAAGTCATCATTAAACTGTAAGATTGAAATTTGTGTATTGAAGCCAGTAGTGGCACCACAATCTCTTTGAAAAATAACCGCTCGATAACTTTCGTCTGGATTAGGAATAGAGGCATACTCAATATTATCGCATTCACCAACGAAGCTGCTTAATGCAATACGCAGCATCATTAGAATTGACAACCCCAGAAGGCACGAACCTAGAGTCCAAATTATAATTTTTTTCATAATCTTAGTAGGTGCTTAATGCCGCCGTAAGCGGTGATTAGCAGTTGGATAAAGTATGGTGCAAAGCGGCATCGAGCCAACTTATTCGAAGAGTTCTGACCATAAGGAATATTTCAATCAGACATCCCTTATGAGGGAGCTCTAAAGCTACCGCATCTTACGCATTGCGGACTCTTAAAAAAATAAATACTCAACGAGCCTAGCCAACAGACTGTCGAAAACAAAGCAGCAAAAGAGGTTAGCCCATATATAGAGAAGAAATTCAGTAATCTAGGTTTTCCTGTTTCTTCACTAACGATGACATCAACGATGTCTCCTATAAAATATTTTTGAGGACTCGATGATAAACTTGATACAAACTGCTCTGTTTCACCTTCCCCTCTTTGAAAACTAATTATCGGTGTATGCATGCCGCTAGCGCTTATTTTTGACTCGACTACCAAACCCTTAGTTACAGTTGAAGCAGACAAATTTTTAATCGTATCAAAATATAGATAGAAAGAAAGAAGGCCTGTAAACAAAGCTATTGATACTGCAATAGCCAAATGAATTTTAGGTCGCGGGTTCCATTTATAGCTAAAACGAAGAGTCATAACGATTTCTCAGTTGATGCATAATGCCCACTAAATGGGATTTTCTAGTGGGCTAAGGTCGATCTTAAAATGGGTGGTTATTTAATTTAATAAATACAGATTCTATCGATGAAATGAAAAGGATCATGCGTTTGGTATCTGTCTTAAATGCTTTGTCATAACTCTATTTATCGATAAAAATACAGCTTTCTGATTCACCTTTGCCATTAGTTCTAAATATATAATCAAAGTGCATATTTGCAGTGTTTCGATAGTATTTAATATCAAAGCCTCTATTTCTATCTCCTCTAACGGAATAACCGCTTACAAAAGAATCGGTAATATTAGATTCTTCAACTTGACCATTCGGTGACGGTTTCGATAAACTAAGAACCGTGAGTTCATGATTAAATTTGTCAAATATTAGAGCCTGGTGTGCGATATGTTTGACATACTTTCCACCTTGAAGCTTGAAATCTTCGTAGGAACACTGGAAGTATCCTGAATCCTTTAACACTGACTCAAATTCAGCTTTTGCAATATCTTGTTTAGAAGCACATCCAGCCAAACCAAATAAAACCGCCAATGATACAAATAGCTTAATTTTCATTATTTCACCTAATTTAATTCATGAATGATTAACAGTGTATTAGCCTAGAATGGCTGCCAGTATGTAAACGAATTTTGCGAATGACATCGAGTTATAACGCTCCTCTTAGCGGAAGCAGACCGCTCGGCGATACTCAGCGAGGAACGAGCGAAGCCGGTCTGGATGAAGTCCGTCTACAGAGCCTTGTTAAATTGGAGACTCTAGCTCTTAGGCTTCTTTCTCTATAAGAACTCGCTAATAAGATTAACACCAATAGCAGCAATAGCCGCTGGACCGATATAGGTCCAAATTGCTAAGTTTGATTTAACCTCTTTTAACTCTTTAGCTACTGCCTCCTCTTTTGCCTCGATGCTCATTACTGCCAATGTAGAACTATCTAAAACATCAAACAGTAATGCCGCCAGAAGAATAAAAGCCAAACCATAGATCCACAAACTATGATGTTTATGGCCATAGTTTCCATACTATGCCTCTCAATTTAACATCTACTATGCGGCGCTTGTGCGCCTATCATCCTTCGAAATCTTGCCGTCTATCATTCCCGGTGGATCTGCGGCGTTCAGGGGCAACGGCTTGTTCTTAAATGCCTTACACGGAATTTGGCTGTTGTCGCCACAGCACCAAAGGCGGATTGTGCTTGATAAAAAGCGGCGGTTTACTGGAACGGTGTGGGTGCACAGTCAAAACCCTTCGTTAGCGGCCGCAAACCTGTAAGTTAATGAAATATAGGGGTAATGGCATTCGCAAACGGGTTTTTTGACCGAGCTCCGCCGTAGGGCGACGGTGATTTCACCCCATAGTGACTGTATTCTCAGCTATCTAACTGATTTTTATGGGCGTTAACGCTACACCCTTAGGTGAATGGTTTAAAGCACATCCGGGGCAAAGTGTGGCATCGATGGCTACATTTGTTTAATCGCATCAGCCGGTGAGGTTTTCCTTCCATTTTTCTTTAAGGAAACTGGCTTGAACCCGAGCCTTGTGGTCGTCTGACCGATTGATGGTGTTGGCGCAGTGCCAGTGCCTCTGTTGATTGCCGAAAAGGGGATGGGCGAACCGTCCAGGCCATTGCCAAAGTACCTCATCGATTTAGGAAACGCCGCCGGATTTTGCTAGAGTACTCCGGTAACTGATTCTCAATAAGGAAAGGCAATGGATGCCCTGACACTCCTGACCACTCGACACTCCACCCCCCGCCTGACGTTTCCTGCGCCGACGCCCCAGCAGTTGGATGTGATTTTCGATGCCGGCGCCCGAGTGCCGGATCATGCCGGCCTTACGCCCTGGGAATTCATTCTGGCCCAGGAGGAAGGCTTAAACCGCCTGGGTGAGATTTTCTTCGATGCCGCCCAGGCCAGGGGAGAGCAGGGCGAAGCACTGGCCCGGGCCCGGTTGTTGCCGACCCGGGCGCCGATGGTGGTCATTGTGGTGTCGAGATTATCGAAGCACCCGAAAGTACCGGCCATGGAGCAGCACCTTAGCGCCGGTTGTGCGGTGATGGCGATGCAGATGGCGGCTCAGGCTCAGGGGCTGGGCGGGATCTGGCGTACCGGCAGTTACGCTACCGATCCTGTGGTGCGCCGGGCGCTGAATGTGGACGGTGAGGACCAGGTTGTTGGCTTTTTGTATCTGGGTACCCCGGTCAGCAAGGTGACTCCAAAGCGGGCTCTGGATGGGGCTCGGTTCGTAAAACTGCTGTAACAGGTTAATCGGGCTCATGGAGGTCATGAGTCCGAAATATTGACCCGTCGCACCCTGTATCCGAGTCCGGATTAGGGGTATCCTTTTGTTTTTCCATTATGCTTCGCGACCAACCTGATGCGCATACTCCACACCTCTGACTGGCACCTGGGTCAGCATTTTTATAATAAAAGCCGGGCACTCGAGCATTTCGCTTTCTTTGATTGGCTAATGGGCCAGATTGATGAACTGAGTATCGACGCGGTCATTGTTGCCGGAGACATCTTTGATACCGGTACCCCGCCTTCCTATGCTCGCGAACTCTATAACGCGCTGGTGGTCGCCATGCAGAAACAAGGCTGCCAGCTGGTGGTATTGGCCGGTAATCACGACTCGGTCGCCACGCTGAATGAGAGCCGGGAGCTGCTGGCGTACATGAACACTCAGGTGGTCGCGGCGCCTGCCGATGATCTCAGTCAGCAGGTGCTTGAGCTAAAAGACAAGCAGGGCCAGGTTGGGGCGCTGGTGTGCGCGGTGCCGTATTTGCGTCCCCGTGATGTGATGCGCAGCAGTGCCGGCCTGGACGATCAGCAAAAGCGTCAGGCGCTGCAACAGGGCATTGCCGATCACTATCAGCAGGTGTTTGCGCTGGCGCAGCAGCGCCGCGCCGAACTGGATCGGGCGCTGCCAATCATCGCTACCGGCCACCTGACCACCATCGGTGCTTCCTGCAGTGACTCGGTGCGAGACATCTATGTGGGCACTCTGGATGCGTTTTCTGCCAGTCAGTTTCCACAGGCCGATTACGTGGCTCTGGGCCACATTCACCGCAGTCAGCGGGTTACTGAGTCGGAGCACATTCGCTACAGCGGTTCGCCGATTCCCCTGAGTTTCGATGAACTCTCCAGTGCCAAATCGGTGTTGATGGTGGAGTTCGAGCAGGGGCGTCTGGGGTCGGTCACGCCGGTGGAGATCCCCCGTTTTCAGCCCATGGCGGTGGTGAAAGGCGATCTGGGACAGATACAGGAATCGCTGCAGCAGTTTGCCGATCATGACGGCGCGGCGCCGGTGTGGCTCGATATCGAGGTGGTCAGTGACGATTACCTTAATGATCTTCAGCCGCGCATCGAAGCGATGATTGCCGAGTTGCCGGTGGAGGTGCTGTTGCTCAGACGGGCTCGAAGCCAGCCTAGGGGCACATTGGCACAGCAACAAAAGGAGACGCTGGCAGAGCTGAGCATCGACGAAGTGTTTGCCCGCCGGCTGCAGGATGAAACCTTTGATGGCGACCAGGGTGAGGTTAGAAAAGAGCGGCTCAATACCTTGTTTGCTCAGGTGGTCGAGCAGCTGCAACACACCGATACCGAGCAGGAGGCGTCGTCATGAAAATTTTGTCGCTGCGGTTTAAAAACCTCAACTCCCTCAAGGGCGAGTGGAAAATTGATTTCACCCAGGAGCCCTTTGCCAGCAATGGCCTGTTTGCCATTACCGGCCCAACCGGCGCCGGTAAGACCACCTTGCTGGATGCCATCTGTCTGGCGCTGTACCACCAGACACCCAGGCTGTCGGTGTCGCCAACCCAGAATGAATTGATGACCCGCGGTTGTGGTGAATGCCTGGCGGAGGTGGAGTTTGAAGTCAAAGGCGAGGCCTACCGGGCTTACTGGAGTCAGCGCCGCGCCCGCCTGGCCGCCGATGGCAAACTGCAGCCGCCAATGGTGGAATTGGCGCGGGTGGCCGACGACAGCATTTTGGCTGAGAAGATCAAAGATAAGCTGGAGCTGGTGTCCAGCCTCACCGGCCTGGATTTTGCCCGTTTTACCAAATCGATGTTGCTGTCCCAGGGGCAGTTCGCCGCCTTCCTCAACGCCAGTGCCAACGAGCGGGCCGAATTGTTGGAGGAGCTGACCGGCACCGAGATCTACGGCCGCATTTCAGAGCAGGTGTTTGATAACCATAAACAGGCGCGTCAGCAGCTGGAGACCCTTAAGGCTCGGGCCGAAGGGGTGAATCTGCTCGACGAGGAGCAACGCGAGCAGTTGCAGTCGCGCCGCGGTGCCGATCGTCTCAAGGAGCAGGGGCTGCAGGTGCAGATCACCGAGCTCAAAGGTCAGCAGCGCTGGCTGCAGACTGAGGCGGATCTGGAAGTCGCCCAAGAGCAGGCGCTGGCGCAGCTGCAAAAGAGTAAGGATGAGGCCGAGCGGCAGCAACCGGCGTTAACCACCCTGGCTCGCAGCGAACCCGCCGAACGGTTGCGACCCCGTCTTAATGAGGTGCGTCAGCATGAGCTGGCCGTGGCAGAGCACAATCGTGAGCTAGAGAGTCGTAAGAAAGCGTTGTTGCAGTGGAAACTGCAGGGCGAACAGGCACAGCAGGCGTACCTGGCGGCCCAGCAGGCGCAGGCGGCGG
Source organism: Ferrimonas kyonanensis DSM 18153 (assembly GCF_000425405.1). Classification (GTDB taxonomy): domain Bacteria; phylum Pseudomonadota; class Gammaproteobacteria; order Enterobacterales; family Shewanellaceae; genus Ferrimonas; species Ferrimonas kyonanensis. Next base: position 438,329 of record NZ_AUDJ01000002.1, read on the forward strand.
CCCAGGCCGATAAAGAGCGGTGTGAATCGCTGCTGGCCAAGGTGATTCCCATCGATACCCAGTTGGCCCAGCTCGATACTCAGCACCAGCAGGCCAAAGCGCAGTTGGAGAAACGCCAGCTTGCCTGGCAGGAGTCTGAGGAGCGGGTAAAACAGAGTGAGCGCAGCCTGAGCCAGTTACTGGAACAGCTCAGTGACAGCGAAACCTATCTGCAGGCCCACCAACACCACAGTGAGTTGGGCGGTCATCTGTCCGCCTGGCGGACTCAGTTGACTCAATTGCAGCAGTGGCAGCAGCAGCAAAACAAGCTAAAACCAGAACTGTCTGGCGTTTCCGCCGGTCTGGCGGAACAGCAGCAGGCCGCCCAGGCACTGGCCCCCGAGTGTGAGCAAAGCCAGACACACTGGCAGCAGGCCCAGACGCTGCTTGAGCAAGCCTCACAGGCACTGACCCAGGCGCAGGCCGAAATGGACGAGCCGGCGCTGCGGCACAAGCTGACTCAGCTCGATGACGGGGTCGATGGCCGGGCGCAGTTGACCCAGTTAAACCGGCAGTTTATCGAGCAGAGCCAACAGGCCGATGAGCTGGAGGCCAGTCGTAACAGCCTGCAGCAGGCCCAGTCCGAGATTGAGACCCAGTTAAAGCAGAAGCGCCAGGACTACAAGGCTCAAGCGCTGCAGCTTAAGGATGTAACGACGCTGCTGGAGCAGGAGCGGAAGATCGCCTCGCTGGAGGAACAGCGGCAACAGCTGCAGTCCGGCCAGGCTTGCCCCCTGTGCGGTGCCACCGAGCATCCGGCCATTGCCGAGTACCAGGCCATCGAGATCAGTGATACCGAACGCCGCCGGGATGCGCTGCAGACACAGGTCGAAGCCTTGCGCAGTGCCGGCGTCGAGCTGAAAACCCGCCAGGAGCATGGGCTGCAGGCTCTGAAAACCGCCGAGGAGCAGCATCAGCAGGCCAGTCAGCGCCTGGCGGAGCTGGAGCAGCAGTGGCAGCAGCAATGCCTGGAGCTGAAAATCGCCAGTGGCCCCAGCATTCGCGACAGCCAACGCCTGGAGGTCTACCTGCTGCGCTGTAAGCAGCATAAGGCCGAGATAGAGGCGCAACTGGCCAAGCTGGCCCAGTTGCAGCAGGCACAGCAACAGGCGCAGCAGCAGGCCGCCAGCGCCGCCGAAACCAAACACCGGCAGGAGTTGGCCCTGAATCAGGCTCGCTCCTCGGTGGCTTCCCTGGAGCAGCAGCAACACACTCTGGAAACTCAGCTGCAACAGCTTGAGGCTGACAGTGACCAACTGTTACAGACGCTGGAGCCACAGCTGCAACGGGTGGGACTGACGCTGCCGGAAGGGAATGATTTTGACCAGTGGCTGGCGCAGCAGACCCAAGCTTGGGAACGCTGGCAGCAGGCCTGTCAGACTCAGCAGCAACTGGTGACCGAGCGCTCCGGGTTGGAGCAGAAACTGGCCGCCTCACAGGAGCAGCTTAAGCAGCAGGCGCTGGAACAACAGGGCGCCGAGGCGGCTGTAGCGGCGATTGTCGAGCAGCAGGCGCAGCTCACCGCGCAGCGTACCGAGCTGTTCGGCGACACCGAGGTGGAGGCCGAACGCCAACGTGTGGCCGAGGCGTTGACCGCGGCTGCCGAGCAATTGCAGCAGCAGCAACAGTTGCAACAGCAATCGCAGCAACAGAGCGCCCAGCTGCAGGGGCAATGCGAGCAGCTTAAGCAGGACGGCCACAAGCTGACCGACCGCTGGACCGAAGCCAGAAAAGCGCTGCAGGGCGAGTTGGCGCTGTCGATGTTCGCCAGTCAAAGCCAGCTTGAACAAGCGCTGCTGGAGCCGGAGCAAAAGGCACAGTTGCAGCAGTTGAAACAGCAACTGGAGCGAGATCAGGCCGGCTGTGACGCTCTGGTGAAGGAGTCCCAGCTGCGGTTGAAGGCCCACCAGGAACAACGGCCGCAGGCTCTGGCTGCGACGTTAACCTTGGCACAGATCAACGACACCATGGCTGAACTGAGTGAGTCCAGTCGAGTGCTGATCAGCGCCATGGGCGAAGTTAAGCAGCAGTTGGATGAGGACGCCCGCCGACGGGAGTCGCTGTCGGATCTGTTGGCAGAGATCGAGGCCAGCAAAGCCAGTGTCGATGACTGGGCCCACCTCAACAGCCTGATTGGCTCCCGCGAGGGCGACAAGTTCCGTAAGTTCGCCCAGGGGCTGACTCTGGATCATCTGGTGTATCTGGCTAATCTGCAGTTACAGCGGCTGCATGGCCGTTATCAGCTCAGCCGTCGCCTCGGCGACGATCTGGCGCTGCAGATCAAAGACACCTGGCAAGGGGACGTGGTTCGGGATACCCGTACGCTGTCCGGCGGTGAGAGTTTTCTGGTGAGCCTGGCGCTGGCACTGGGGTTGTCGGATCTGGTTAGCCATAAGACCAGCATCGACTCGCTGTTCCTGGATGAAGGCTTTGGCACCCTCGACGGTGAAACTCTGGATACCGCCCTGGATGCTCTGGATGCGCTAAATGCGTCCGGTAAGATGATCGGCGTCATCAGCCACATCGAAGCGATGAAAGAGCGCATCGGAGTGCAGATCAAAGTGAGTAAGGTCAATGGCCTGGGCGTCAGTCGATTGGCGGCAGACTATCGGGTTACCGAGGTTGGGGAAGTGGAATGCGTTGGCTAATCTATAAAGACAGGGTCAGCGGCAACGAGTAAGGGAGAAACCGCGAATGGATGAAAGCATGTTGGGCCAGGAACTGGCCCAAATGGAAACCGTGTACCGGTTGGTCACTGAGTTTCTGGTGAATTACAGCTTCCAGTTGTTGGGGGCGGTGGTCATCTTCCTGCTGGGGGTGTGGATCGGTGGTAAGGTCTCCAGGGCGGTACTGGCGCTGATGACCCGCCACGAAATCGACGTCACCCTGTCGACTTTTGTGGCCAACATCGTCAAAGTGCTGGTGATTGTGCTGATTGGCATCATCGCCCTGGGCAAACTGGGGATCAGTGTAACGCCGCTGGTGGCCACCATCGGTGCCGCGTCACTGGGGGCCGGGCTGGCATTGCAGGGGATGCTGTCCAACTACGCCGCCGGCATCACCATCATCATTACCCGGCCGTTTGTGGTGGGCAATACCATCACGGTGCAAGGGGTCAGCGGGGTGGTGAAAGAGATTCAGCTGGGGTTGACCATGCTCACCAATGAAGATGGCCAGTTGATCAGCATTCCAAATAAACACATTGTCGGTGAAGTGCTGTACAACTCGTTCGAGACGCTGTTGGTTGAGACCGAGATAGGCATCGCCTATGGCAGTGATCCGGAGCAGGCCATCGGCTGTCTGCTGGAGGTGCTCGGTGACAGCCCATTGGTGGACAAGCACCAGGTGCCTCAGGTTGGCATCAACGGTTTTGGCGACAGTGCCATTACCCTGGGGGTACGCTACTGGGTGCCTTATACCCAGTACTACCAAATCAAGTTTCAGACCAATTTGGCCCTGTTTAAAGCCTTAAAGGCCAACAACATTGATATTCCGTTCCCGCAGCGGCATGTCACCTTGCTCAACGACGACAAGAAATAGCCTTGATTGCGGTGTGCCTGAAGGCCACCGCGCCCCCTTCGTTTACCACGTCTCATATCCCTTTATTAGCGGCGATGAATCGTCTTCACGGCAATTCGACCATGGTCTCATTCGGTTGCCATAGGCATCGGTGACGGTTTGCGCTAGGGTGATAAACGAGTGGTGAACACACTGAGTATTCACAAGGAGTAACGATGAGTGTATGGAGTGTACTCTTGGCGGCGATGGTGCCGATAGCGGCGATGGCGAACGATCCTTGCGCCCGGGTGAAGATCAGTTCTGACTATGGCAATTATGACATCGGCCTGATCAGCGGCGAGCCGGAGGTGATTGAGCTCGGCCACGGTGGCCGCCTGGCGTTTATGGCGTTAACCCAGAACAGCAGCGGCGGCATCAAGGTCAGCACCGAGATGCTGTCCGGCACCAATCGACTGTCGACCAGTGTGTTGGTGTCACCGGGGCGTCCCTCCTCACTGCAGTTGTCCGGCGTTCAGGTGGACGTCAGCGTCATTGGCGGGACAGAATAATGGTTGCCTGATCCCATAGGTGTTAGACTGGCGATCTTGAATGTAAGCAACTTGCAGTGATCGTCGATGAACCCTCGTCTTAAACAGCCCAGAATTGGTTAGCGTCTCTCTTGCTCTGTGTTGAACTTTCCCGCACGGGAACCTTTCAGAATGAGTGTAATGAGAGAATCAGATGACCAACAAACAAAAACACTGGACCCGGTTTGAGTTACTCCACCAGACGGTTCAGAATCCCCATATCCACATTACCGGTACCCGCAGTTATTACAGCGATTACTGGGATGAGGGCTTTGAGCGCAGTGTGGTGCGTTACCTTCATGGCGATGAACAGACTCGGGATCGTCTGCCGCCCTGGCCGGTGGATCAACTGTACATCGGCGATTGCGTCTGTATCGGCGCCGAAGCGGTGATTCTGATGGGGGGCAATCATACCCACAGGGCCGATTGGTTCTGTTTGTACCCCTTTATGGAACACATAACCGAGGCCTATCAGGGTAAGGGTGACACCCACATTGGCAGTGGCGCCTGGATTGGAATGCGGGCGATGATCATGCCCGGCGTCACCCTGGGGGAGGGCGCGGTGGTGGCGGCCAACAGTGTGGTGACCCGCTCGGTGGCTCCCTACACCATGGTGGGGGGATCGCCGGCCAAGGTGATCAAAACCCGCTTTGAGCAGTCGATCATTGATCGTTTGCTGGCGCTGGGAATTTATGAGTGGGACCAGGACAAGTTTGAGGCGTTGAAACCGTTGCTGTGCAGCAACGACATCGACGCCCTGGAAGCCGCCTTGTCTGCTTACGAGGCCGAATAGCGTCCGTGGCCGCCGGTCATGGCGATTGTCATGTTTAATCTGTGCCACCAGGCCGAGGGCCGGTGGCATTTTTTGTAAGGAAAGAGAACGATGTCCAATGTCATCGATGCCGAACTGCTGCAACAACTGAATGGCTTTGATGCCGAGCAGCGGTTGCAGTATCTGTTGAAAACCGCCGTAGACACCCGTCGTCTGTGGTTACTGATTGATGAATATGGCTCGGTCATGTTTAATACCGACGATGAGGATGGGGTGCCGGTCTGGCCCCATCAGCAATTGGCGGAGCAATGGGCCACCGGTGAGTGGTCTCACTGCACCGCGGAGCCGATCTCACTGGCCAAATGGCACAGCCGCTGGACCAACGGCCTGGAGCAGGATCAGCTGGCCGTCATCGCCTTTCCTCATCAACAGGAGGAAGGGGTGGTGTTGTTCCCCGACGAGTTCGATGCCGAGCTGAGTCGACTGGAGAAGAAACAAACCCGGCGTTGAGCCCGAGTCAACCCGGTACGAGTTCAAGGATGAAACATGCAGGAATTGGAACTTCGATTGCCGCCGGTGGTGGTGGTGTTGCTGCACGGCCTTGCCGCCTGGTGGCTGGCACAGTGTGCGTTTATGCCGATGGCTCTGGCCGGGGCAGGGGCGCTGGCTGTGCCGCTGGTGCTGGTATTCTTAGGGCTGGTGTTTGGAGTGATGGCGGTGCTGGGCTTTCGCCGACAGCGCACCACGGTCAACCCCACTCGGCCCGGTGATGCTTCTACTTTGGTGACCGCCGGGGTGTATCGATTCAGCCGTAACCCCATGTATCTGGCGCTGTTGCTGTGGTTGTGCGCCTGGAGCCTGATGTTGGCGGACGGGTTGGCCCTGGCAGCGGTGCCGCTGTTTGTCCTGTATATGAACCGATTCCAGATTAGGCCGGAGGAGCGGGTGATGACCGAGCTGTTTGGTGATGCCTACCGCCAGTATTGTCAACGGGTTCGGCGCTGGCTGTAACCAGCGCCGAAGTTGTTGCTGCTCAGGGTTGGCCGCGATACAGCGGCTTATTGGCCACCAGATGCACGGTGCTGATGGTGCGTTCGTAGAATGCGCCTTCGCAGTAACCCAGATAGAACTGCCACATTCGAATGAAGTCTTCCTGATAGCCTAGCTCACGAACCTGTGGCAGCGACTGATTGAAGCGCTGGTGCCAGTGCTTGAGCGTACGGCCATAATCCTGACCGATGTCGTGCAGGGCACTGATCACCATGTCGGTGTCGGCGGCGATGTGGCGGCTGAGCCGTTCGATGGACGGCAGGCAACCACCGGGAAAGATGTAGCGCTGAATAAAATCCACCCCGCGGCGGTAGGCGTCGTAGCGCTGATCGCTAATGGTGATGGCTTGAATCAGCATGCGGCCATGCTCATGCAGGCGAGCGCGGCAGGTGCTGAAGAAGGTGCTCAGGTATTCGTGGCCCACGGCTTCGATCATCTCAATGGACACCAGTTTGTCGAACTGTCCCTGCAGCTCCCGATAATCCTGTTTCAGTAAGGTGATGCGATCCGACAGCCCCTCCTGCAGCACCCGTTGTTGCGCGTATTCGTACTGGGCGTCGGAGATGGTGGTGGTGGTGACCTGAACCTGGTAGTGGCGCGCGGCGTGGATGGCCAGGGCGCCCCAGCCGGTTCCAATCTCCAACAGGGTTTCACCGGGCTTAAGTTGCAAACGCTGGCAGATCAGATCCAGCTTGTGGGTTTGAGCCTGGTCGAGACTGGCGTCGTCATTCGGGTAGATGGCACTGGAGTAAACCATCTGCTTGTCCAGGAAGGTCTGATACAGGTCATTGCCCAGATCATAGTGGGCGACAATGTTGCGCTTGGAACCGGCCTTGCTGTTGCGGTTGCGCCGGTGCACCAGCAGGTTGGACAGGCGAGTCAGCCAGGACAGTCGTGACTCCAGCGCTTCCAGCACCCTTAGGTTTCGAGCCATCACCTGAATGACCGCCACCAGATCCGGGCTGCTCCAGTGGCCCTGAATGTAACCTTCTCCGGCACCAATGGAGCCGCCCAGCAGAATTTGCCGATAGGCCCTGGGGTGGTGGATTCGAATCACTCCCTTGAGCGGGCTGTTGCCATCGCCAAATTGGTGCTCCTGCTGATCCTGAATCACCAGGCAGCCGCCCTGAAGGCGCGGTAGCAGGGCAAACAGGGTGCGTTTTGCTGTGGTGTCCAGCCAGCTGGGCGGCACCTGAATCAGGGTATTGTCCATGTTATTTCTCCGAAGCTTGCCCAGGATGGGGAATGAAAGGAACGCGTTTTAACCACAATTTCAGTGCCTGCCAGTAGATAGAGACCAGCATGCTTAGGGTCATCATCGGCATGGCCAGCAGGGTACGACGCAGCTCGGCGGCATCGAACGCCCGTCGTTGCATCTTCAGGCTGACCACGAATGCTTTGCCCTGTTGATGATTCTCCATCTCCAGCCTGAGCTGCTCTGCGGGCGGCTGTATTCGCCAGTGGTACTCCATCTCAAGCGGCATAAACGGCGACACGTGAAAGGCTTTCGGGGTCGGGCGTTGCTGGGCCAGGTCCACCAGGTAGCAGTGGCGCTGGTCCCAGGGGGTATTGCTGACCTCGGCCAACAGATACCTCAGCTCAGAATTCTGGTCGTAACAGTAGAAGAAGTTCACCGGGCTGAAATAGAGGCCGAAGCAGCGGCCCTGGCCCACAAACAGCACTCGGCCTCCCAGGTTTTCCCCACCCAGTTGCTCCACCTTTTGCCACAGCGCCGGGCGAGTCAGCCCTTGACCGTCGAGGTAATCTTGGTGGTGGAAGCTCAGCGGTGCCCAGCGATCGACTCCGAACCAACGGCTGGCATTAGCCAGCTGTGACAGTTCGTCCAGGTCGATGGCCAGAGTGAAAAGCCGGTACCGAAAGCGGTGGCTCACCGGCCGGAGTCGGTGATGGCTGACCCAGCCGTGGTAGAGGGCGCTGTGCAGGGTCATAACGTCACTCCCAACCTGGCACAGACGTCCAGGGCGCTTCTGACCCCATCCTCGTGGAAACCGTTGTACCAGTAGGCGCCACAGAAATGGCTGTGGCGTTGGCCACAAATCTGCTCACGCTGTGCTTGTGCGGCCAGGCTGTCTCGGTCGAAGACCGGGTGGGCATAGGTAAAGGTACGCAGTACCTTGGCAGGATCGATGTCACCACTTTGGTTGAGCGTCACGCAAAACGTCGGGGCGGCCTCGTCCAGTTGCTGCAGGATGTTCATGTTGTAGGTGACCTGTGCCGGCAGGCCGGGATCACGGTTCAAACGATAGTTCCAGGCGGCCCAGGCTGGGCGTCGTTGCGGCAGCAGGCTGGTGTCGGTGTGCAGCACCACTTGGTTGTCTTTGTAGCGAATGGCCCCGAGAATTTGCTGTTCCTGCTCACTGGCATCGGCGAGCAACGCCAGGGCCTGATCGCTGTGGCAGGCAAAGATCACTTCATCAAACTGTGGCTTACTGCCATCGGCCAGGGTCAAGGCCACACCGTCATCCAGGCGAGTCACCGCGGTTACCGGCGTAGCCAATCGAATCTGTTGCTCAAAGCCTTTGACCATCGGCCCGATGTACTCTCTGGAGCCACCGCGAATGACGTACCATTGGGGCCGGTTGCTGACGTTGAGTAGCCCGTGGTTGTCGAAGAATCGAATGAAAAACAGCAGTGGAAAGTCGCGCATCTGGGTCAGACTCGAGGACCAGATGGCTGCCCCCATGGGCAGAATGTAATGCTCGGCGAAGTAGTCGCTGAATTGATGCGCCGCCAGGAACTGGCCCAGGGTTTCGTCGCTGCCCAGGGTGTTGTCACGCAGTTCGGTTTTACACAGGCGATTGAAGCGCAAAATCTCTCGTAGAAAAGTCAAAAATTGCACACTCAGCAGGTTGCGCTTTTGCGCAAACAGCGTCGACAGGCTGTGGCCATTGTATTCCAGCCCGGAAAGAGGGTTGTGGACACTGAAACTCATCTCAGTGGCCTGACTGGGTACCCGTAACTGCGCCATCAGGCGACGGAAGTTGGGGTAGGTGCGATCGTTGAACACGATGAAGCCGGTGTCGATGGCCCAGGTGCGGCCGCCGACGTTTACCTCGACGGTGGCGGTGTGGCCTCCCAGTGTGTCGGCCGCTTCAAACAAGGTGATGTCATGCTGACGGTGCAGCAAGTGGCCGCAGGTCAGTCCGGAGATGCCGCTGCCGATGATGGCGATCCGTTTTCTCATTGCTTAAGTCCCTTTAAGGCGATGCTGTGCCACAGTCTTTGTGGCAGGGCACCAAACAGTTTCAGTGCCAGAGTGAATCGTTTTGGAAAGTGAATTTGACAACGGCCTCGGGCCAGATCCCGCCTGATCCGCTCGCTGGCGTCTTCCACCTCAATGCGCATGGGCATGTCGAACTGGTTTTTATCGGTCAGTGGTGTGCGCACAAACCCGGGCGTGATCAGGCTGACGCCGATGTCGGAACCGGCCAGGTCGATGGCCAGGGTCTGGGCCAGGTAAGCAATGGCGGCTTTACTGGCACCATAGGCTTCGGCCCGGGGCAGCGGCAGGGAGCTGGCGATGGACCCCATCAACGCTAAGCGACTGCCTGAAGCCAGCTGAGGCAACAGCGCCTGCAGACAATAGCCGACGCCAATGACATTGGCGGTCATTACCCGCGCCAGCAATGCGCCGTCAAATTGGCGCGCATCGTCGATGTACTCGCAGGTACCGGCGTTGAGAATCGCCAGATCCAGCTCGGGAAGGTTCGCCAGTTGCGCCTGAGTTTGCTCGGCATTGGTCAGATCGAACTGACGGACGCTGATGTTTGGGTGTTGGTCTAACTCTGCCAGTGCGGCGGCGTTGCGCCCGCAAGCAAACACCTGCCAGCCGTCTTTGGCGTAATCCTTGGCCAACTGTTTGCCGATGCCGGAGGTGGCGCCGGTGATCACTACCCGTTTCATTGGCTGGCCCGGCGTTTTACCGCCCGGATCACCGGGCCCAACAAAGGCAACTGCTCATACAGCATCTGACCGGCATCGAAGTAATCCCGGTGGTAGTGGATGCGGTTAGAAAACTTCAGATGGCTGTGCCCATCGATGACGACGGCTCGTCCTCCGTTGAGTTTGGGGTGGATCAGGGTCATGCGCCAATACAGGGCCGCTTCATTGGCCCCTTGAATGACGTCGGTGATCTCGACACTGCTGTGGTGGAGATTTTTGTAGAGGCCGGAAAAATAATCGGTCAGCTGAGCCAGGCCGCGCACTCGATGCAGCGGGTCGACGAATTCGATGTCGTCAGCGTAGACGCCGGCCAATTGCGATAGCGAGTCGTAGTCCAGATGCTGATACAGGGCGACAAACCGCTGAACCAGTGACGCGTCGGTGGTGTCGTTAATGGGCGTGACCGCTGAGCTCATAAGTTAAGTTCCTTTTTTCATCACCGAGAAGCGCGACAATGCCAGTGCCCGGCTGTCACGGTAGTTCACCACCGGTGCCGGGTAATCGTCAGGGCGCCGTTCATCGTTCGGCATGTGAATCATTTTGTTATCTAAATCAGATAACTCTGGGACGTATTTACGAATGAAGTCACCCTGTGGATCGAATTTTTCGCTCTGCCGAATCGGATTGAACAGGCGAAAGTAAGGCTGCGCATCACAGCCGGTGCTGGCACACCACTGCCAGCCCCCGTTATTGGCAGCCAGGTCGCCGTCGATCAGGTGTTGTGAGAACCAGCGCTCACCGTGACGCCAGTCGATCAGCAGGTTTTTTGTCAGGAAGCTGGCGGTTACCATGCGCAGGCGATTGTGCATCCAGCCGCTGTGTTGCAGTTGGCGCATGCCCGCGTCCACCAGCGGGTAGCCGGTGCGTCCCTGGCACCAGGCATCAAACAGATCGGGTCGGTCATTCCATTGAATATTGTCACCCAGAGGATTGAAATTCTTACCTTTACAGAGTTTAGGCCAGGCTACGATCAGGTGCCGGTAAAATTCTCGCCAGGCCAATTCACTGAGCCAGGTGAAGGGCCCTGACTCGGCTTGCTCCAGAGCCCAGGGGGCTCGTAGCAGCAACTGGTGCAGGCATTGTCGCGGCGATATCATTCCCAAAGCCAGATAGGGGGACAGACGGCTGGTGGCGTCGATATCGGGAAGGTCCCGCTGCAGGTGGTACCGGTTGACCCGCTGGTCGACAAACTCGGCCAGCATGGTGCGAAGGCTTGACTCGCTCACCGCCCAGGCGCCGCTGCTTGTGGTGTGGACCGTCAATTGAATCGGTACCGGAGCCGCAAGGGCGGGGCCTGCGCTTGGGGCCGGCAGTGGCGCCGTCAGGGTTTGCCGCAGCTGTTGCAGCCAGCGGCGCCGAAACGGGGTAAACACCCGGTACATGTCGCCACTGTCGGTGGTGACGTTGCCAGGCGGCACCAGGCAGTCGCCGTGGTGCAGGGACAGCTCGATGCCGCTGTCGGCCACCCGCTGATCCCGCTGCTGCTCGTTGACTTCGTGGTCGCGGTTGGCAAACACCCGTTGACACTGCTGCTGCTGGCAGAACTGTTTCAGTGCCGCCGGAATGTCGCGGTACCAGGGCACCACCAGGTGGTGCAGGGGTATGCCAATGGCCGCCAGTTGCCGGCCTAGCAGATTCAGTGCCCGTTCGGTCAGATCCAATTGTATCGGCGCCACATGGTGGCTCTGCCACTGGGCCGGTGAACTGATGTACAGCGCGGTTACCGGAGCGCCGCTGGCCACCGCGGCCGTTAAAGCGGGGTTGTCCTCGATGCGCAGATCGCGCCGAAACCAGATCACTGTCATTGCAACGCCTCCTTGTGGCAGGGAACGGCCGCCAGCTCCAGCTCCTGGCTGTGCATCTGGGCGAACTCGCCAGTCAACAGCAGGCTGTGGCCGGCCTGAGTCAGTTGTCGAATAACGTTGAGGTCGCTGGCCGCCGGCTTGGCCGCAAGGTTCAGCAGCAGTGGCCGCGGCAGTAGCCTATCAAGTATCAGCGGCAGGCTGGTCAGGGTGGTCAGGGCCAGGGGCTGTACCCTGACGCCGGCCAGGGCCCACTCCAGATCCAGCAGTTGCCGGGAGATGGCAGGCGTTATGCCAAGGTGAATCAGGGCGACGGCGGGGCCGGGATTATTCTGGTTGGTCAGGGTAAACCGGGTCGACAGCCGCAGTGACAGTTGGGTCAGTAGCCAGCTGTCCAGCGCCTCGGCATCCGCCCGTGCTTGAATCTGTTTGTGCCATTGTGACAGCCAGGGCTGCAGCACCCGGTTGCTGACCAGGGAAAAGGGGTACATGGCCGTCAGGTGATCCAATTGCTGCTGCAATCCCTCGCCATTGAGGTTAAGAGCCTGAGCCATTAAGCCATCGATCTGTTGCTGCCAGTGATCGGCATCGACGTCGGCATTCGGGGTGTCGAGCAGGGGTTTGACCTGACTGATGGCCACCCCCTTTTCCAACCAGCCGACGATGGTCTCAATGGTGTCGATGTCTTGCTCGCTGTAGAGCCGGTGGCCTTTGGCAGTGCGCTGCGGATTCAGCAGGCCAAAGCGCCGCTGCCAGGCCCGAAGGGTGACCGAGTTGACGCCGGTGCGGGCCGAGACCTCACGGATCGGGTATTTCGCCAAGGTGTAATCAGTGTTCATAACGCAGTTGCATCTCTTCCGGGTGAGGATTCAGGTAAACCTGTTCGTTGATGTAGGGGTTGGGATACAGGGTCATGTAGTGCTTCAGTAGCGCGATTGGCGCCAGCAGAGGCAGCAGGCCGCGGCGATATTTATCGATGCACTCGGCCAGGGCGACTCGCTCCTGGCTGCTCAGTTCCCGTTTCAAATAGCCCTGAATGTGCTGTAGGACGTTGGTATGGGCCTTGCGGCTGGCGTGCCGTTTCAGCGCCCCCATAAACTGAGATTCATAGCGGTCGGCAAAGGTGGTCAGGTCGGAGCCGGCGTTGGCCAGCTCCTTGCCCAGGCTCTTGTACACCTGCAGATCGTGGGCCATCAACAGGTATTTGTATCTGGCGTGAAAGCGGTACAGGGCGTCGGCGCTGAGGCCTTGATGACGCAGTTGCTGCCAGTCGTGGTAGGCGAACACACGAGTGACAAAGTTCTCTCTCAGGTTGTGATCATTAAGACGGCCGTTCTCTTCTACCGGCAGGTTGGGATGGTCAATCATGATGCGCCGGGCAAAGACACCGATCCCTTCCCGGACCGAATTGTTGCTGTCTGGCTGGTACAGGCTGACCCGCTCCATGCCGCAGGTGGGGGATTTGGCGCAGAATACGTAACCACTGAGGTATCCCAGGGTGGCGGAAGTGGCGCGGGAGAAGTCGTTCAGCGGCTCGGTGACGTCGAAACTGCCGTCGGAGGCTTTAACCCGCACCTTGTCGGCGGCCACCAGGCGAATGGTCTGCCTCGGGGTGCCCATGCCGATGGCGACCTCGGGGCAGATGGGGCGAAACTGCACATGCTGGCCCAGGTCGTCCTGGCAGAAGCGGCTCTGCTTATGGCCGCCGTCAAAGCGCACTTTCTCTCCCAGCAGGCAGGCACTGATCCCCACTTGAATGCGGTGTTGGTTAAACTTGTACATGGCCTTTCCTCATGTATAACTTTAACGATAAAGCTAGACCATAGTTATACAGCTTTGCAAGTCTTGTACAATTAATTAGGCAAAAAAAATCCGCCAGCTGGCGGATTTTTTAATATGGATAGGGACTTAGACGTTGTCGAATTGGTAGACCGTATGGTGTTGATAGGTCTCGCCGGGGCGTAAAATCCCCTTGGTGTGCCCCGGTTGGTTAGGGGCATCGGGCCACAGGCCGGGCTCCAGCGCCATGCCTTGGTGGTGCTTGTAGCACTTGCCGTCATAGGCGGGGGTGCCTCCCAAATGGTTACCTGTGTACAACTGCAGGCCAGGTTGATCGCTGAGGAGCGTCAGCTTGATGCCGGAGGCCGGCGACAGCAGCTGTGCCCGGGTCTTGAGCTGGGCATCGTCGTCGGGCCACAGGTAGCAGTGGTCGAGACCGCCCACCTGGCGCAGTGCTTCCAATGGTTGGTCCATCAGCTCGCCGATGCTGGGGTTGGGGTTGAGATCCAGGGGATTACGGCTGGTCTCTTCCAGAGTGACCGGAATGCCTTCTTTGTCGGTCATGACAATGTAAGGCGCGTTACTGTGCAGTTGATAGCCGGTGATTGGCCCGCCGAGGTTAAAGTAACTGTGCTGGGTCAGGTTGACCGGGCAGGGGCGATCCACTTCGGCGTTCATGGTTACCAGCCATTGGCTGCCTTTGAGACGGTAGAACACCTCCAGTTGCAGGTTACCTGGGAAACCGGCCTCTCCGTGGGCGCTGCTGAGGCTGAGCTTGATGCCATCGTCGATGGGGGTCAGGGCAAACACCTTGTGATGGAATCCCGCCAGGCCACCATGGAGGTGGTGGGGATAGAGGTTGGCATCCAGCTCCAGTTCGTAGCCATCCACCAGGCAGCGGCCATTGGCGATGCGGTTGGCCCAGCGACCCACTACCGATCCCAGGCAGGCTTTCTGAGACAGGTAATCGCCGGCGCTGTCACATCCCAGAACCAGGTTTTGCCAGCGGCCATCCGGTCGCTTTAACTCCAGCTTGCGGACGATGCCACCCAACGCCAGTACTTCCAGGCGAAGGTGATCATTTTCAATCTGAATTCTTGGCAGCTCACCGACGCGGTAATGCTCCCAGGGGGACAGGGGGGTGATCTTAACGGACACGACAGGCTCCTGAACTGGCTCTTGTGCTGATGAAGGTAGCATAAAGCCCGGATTGTTGGGAAAATTCTTGCATAACTTGCTTAATAACTGCTGATTTTATAGCCGCAGGCATCAGTGCAACCACGTCGCCGTAGCAGCCTATGCCATTCATTCGAACCCCGCCTCGCTCCCCAAGGGCAGAGCGAACCACCCTGACCAGGGCATCGATGGCCGGGCTGGCCAGGGCATAGTCATCACTCAGAGATTGATGTGAACTGGCCATTAAGCGGCTAATGGCAGGGTAATCCTGCTGCACCAAGGCATCGGCCATCTCCAGTACCCGTTGATTCTCGCTGACCACGTGTCGGGCCCGTTGATACAACTCGGGGTGCATCTGCTGACGGGCTCCATTGAGCTGGTCTATGGTGACTTCCCGCAGAGTGGGCTGGTTAAAGAAGCGGGCGGCTTGCCGGCACTGGCCCTGTCGTTGTAGCTCCTTTTGCCAGTGGGGGCTGGTGCCGCCCTGAATATTGAACACCACCAGTTGTGCCGAATCGGGCAGGGGAATGCCTTGCCAACTGAGGCTTTTGCAATCGATAAGCGTGGCATGATCCTCGGTGGCGATGGCGCTGATCAACGGATCCACCAGACTGTCCTGACGGGCATTAACCTCGCGTTTGGCCTGTTGGCTGACCTGAGCGATGCCTTGTGGCGACAGTCCGAGGTGAAACAGGTCATTGAGGGCATAGGTCAGGACAACGCCCAGAGAGGCACTGTCTTTGAGGGCGACCCCAGGGGGTAAGGACGCATGCACCATGATGTTCAGCCCGTTGAGTCGATAGCCCCGGGCTTTGAGGGCCATCAAAACCCCTTGAAGGTGATTGATCCACATGGGATCTTTGTCCGAGGTCGGTGGGAAGTGGTCCGGATTCCAGTTGGCTTGACGCGACAGGTCGTCGCTTAGGCTGGCGTGAACCATGTTGCCTCGGGTTGGGGCCAGCATCAATGTGGTGCCGAACTCAATGGCGCAGGGCAGCACCAGACCGTTCTGGTTGCTGGTGGAGGCGCCCATCAGGTTGACCCGGCCGGGGGCGTGATAACAGGCATGGGGATCCCGACCGTATTGTTGCTGAAAACGGCGGCTGAGATCCTGCTGCAGTGTGCTCATGAGCCTGCCCCCGGCTCATGATGCGGGGGGCAGTGGTAGGGGGCCGGTAACGGTTGTCTCGGTCTCTGCCTGTCCATGTGCGATCCCAGAAGGTGAAATCAGTCGGTGTCCACCCTCATTGGGGTGAGTCTTAGTGCCTCATTGAGCATAGGGCATAGTGGCGTCACACGGCAATGTTAAACCATGCTCCATGGAGCGCTTCGATGACCGGGTCAGGAGTGAGACTGGTTCAGTTTGCGCAGGAAGTGAGTCAGCGAGCTGGTGGCATAGCAGGCGTTATGCTGGCGCACGTCCGGCCGATTTACCAACACGGTGCGAATGCCAAAACCTTGGGCAGTGTCCAGGTTGGCCGGTTGATCGTCAAACATCACCGCGTCGCAGCCTCGAAAACCAAACTTGGCGGCGATTTGCTCATAGGCATGAGGATCCGGCTTCATCTTAAAGCCGGTATCTTCGACGGAGAAGATCCCGTCAAAGCACTGGTCAATGCCGATGATGCCCATCAGACGACGGGCATAGGGAAGCGCTGCGTTGGTAAAGATGTAGCGCTTTTGCGGCAGGGCGTTCAACTGCTCGGCCAGATCGGCATTATGATGCAGTTTGCTGGTGTCGACGTCATGGGCGTAGACACTGAAATCGTCCAGATCCACTTCCGGATGGTGCTGCTGCAATCCGCGCAGGGTACCGCCGTACTTGTGGTAGTAGCCAAAACAGAGTTCGGTGGCTTGCTCCGGGCTCAGAGCCAGCTTGTCGGCAACGTAGTGCTTCATGCGCGAGCCGACCTGATCAAGGATTCCGGCATCGGGGTGGTACAGGGTGTTGTCGAGATCAAACAGAAAAACGGGGCGTTCTTGCAGGGGGCTCAATGGCAAACTCCTTATAATTAGCCGGGTAGAATATACCGTCCATGGCCCGCTCTCAAGAGATTGGCTGTGACCGGAATGAAAATGGCAGCGGGAAACCACTGCCGCCGTTGCCCTTGACCGCATGTTTTCGCTAACGCTGCATGGGTGATGATGAAGCGATATGTCGCCATCTGTTTTGAACTATGGGTTATCTTCGGTAATCTTGGTGACTGGATTTTGAAACAATCGCATGGATGGAGAGCAAACAATGACCCCAATGGAGCGCTGGAATACCCTGATCAGCAGCGGCGACGTATCGAGCCTGCCACAACTTCTGGCCGATGAGGTGTGTTTCTACAGCCCGGTGGTACACACCCCGCAGCGAGGCAAGGCGATCACCAACGCCTACCTGCAGGCGGCATTTTCAATTTTGATGACGCCGTCGTTCCGTTACGTCAACAAAATCGACGGCGGCAACCGCCTGTCGCTGGAGTTTGTTACTGAGATCGATGGCATCGAGATCAACGGTGTTGACCTGATTAGTTGCAACGATGACGGCCAGATCACCGAATTTAAAGTGATGATTCGTCCGTTAAAGGCCATCAACCTGGTGCACCAGAAAATGGCCGAATTGCTGCAGGCGTCGGCAGCGACCCGCTGAGTTCGATTCCTTCGCCCTGGCGCCATCTGCACGGCCGTTGAGTGTTGTGACGGCCACAGGGCATCGGCACCGCGGTTGCCATAAACCTGGAATCAGGGGCTTGTTTCCCCTGGATCAAGTTCCTATACTGCTCGGGTCTTGTCGGAGTGCCTTAGGGCTGAGACCGCGTTGCGGAATCCGTGGAACCTGAACAGGTTAGTACCTGCGTAGGAAAACAAGCTACAGCCAGAGTGTGCCCGAGATCCCTTACAAGTGACCGTGGATTTTTCGGGCATTGCCCTGGCTCAATTCTCGTTTCAGGAACCCGTCCGACAAGCAATTTCCCCTACCTATTTTGGAGATTGCTCATGTCGAACAGACGTCATAATCGTGAACACGCCCAGCGTTACCTCGATGGCCTCAAAGGCCACCCCTTTCCCAATTCAGAAAAACTCTACCTGACCGGCAGCCGCGACGATCTGCGGGTTGGCATGCGTGAGGTAAAACTGACGCCGTCGGTGATCGGTGGCGACCGCGCCAACCCCATTACCCGTGATAACGAATCCATTCCGGTGTACGACACCGCCGGCCCCTACAGCGATCCTGACAGTGACATCGATGTGCGTGTCGGCTTGGCGCCGTTGCGACGCCAGTGGATACTGGAGCGTGGCGATACCACCGAACTGACGTCGGTGAGTTCGGATTATACTCAGCAACGACTGGCGGACGCCGGCTTTGACCATCTGCGCTTTGAACAGTTACCTAAACCGCGTAAGGCCAAAGCCGGGGCTAATGTCAGTCAGTTGCACTACGCCAGAAACGGTGTCATTACACCGGAAATGGAGTACGTGGCGATTCGGGAAAACCTGGGTCGGCAGCGGTTGCGTAATGAGATTCTGACCCAGGCCCAGCCGGGTCAGAGCTTTGGTGCCAACCTGCCGGAGAACATTACCGCCGAGTTTGTTCGCAGTGAGGTCGCCGCCGGCCGCGCCATCATTCCGGCCAACATCAATCACCCGGAAGCGGAACCGATGATCATCGGCCGCAATTTTCTGGTCAAGGTCAATGCCAACATCGGCAACTCGTCGGTGAGTTCCTCCATCGAAGAGGAGGTCGAGAAACTGGTGTGGAGTTGCCGCTGGGGGGCCGACACCGTGATGGATCTCTCCACCGGTCGCCACATCCATGAGACTCGCGAATGGATCATCCGCAACAGTCCGGTGCCCATCGGCACCGTGCCCATCTATCAGGCGCTGGAAAAGGTCAATGGCATTGCCGAGGATCTGACCTGGCCCATCTTCCGCGATACCTTGATTGAGCAGGCGGAGCAGGGGGTGGATTATTTCACCATCCATGCCGGTGTGCTGCTTCGTTATGTGCCCATGACCGCAGAGCGGGTTACGGGCATCGTCAGCCGTGGTGGCTCCATCATGGCCAAGTGGTGCCTGTCTCATCACAAAGAAAACTTCCTGTATGAACACTTTGAGGCCATCTGTGAGCTGTGTGCTCAATACGACGTGGCATTGTCTCTGGGGGATGGCATGCGCCCTGGCAGCGTGGCCGATGCCAACGACCGGGCCCAGTTTGCCGAACTGGAAACCCTGGGCGAGCTGACCAAAATCGCCTGGAAACACGACGTTCAGACCATTATTGAAGGCCCCGGCCATGTGCCGATGCAGCTGATCAAGGTCAATATGGACAAGCAGTTGCAAGAGTGTTTCGAAGCGCCGTTTTACACCCTCGGTCCACAAATTACCGACATCGCACCGGGCTACGATCACTTCACCTCCGGCATCGGCGCGGCGATGATTGGCTGGTACGGCTGCGCCATGTTGTGCTACGTCACGCCGAAAGAGCACCTGGGATTACCGGATAAAGAGGACGTGAAACAGGGCTTGATCGCCTACAAGATTGCCGCCCATGCCGCCGACATCGCCAAAGGTCATCCCGGGGCGCAGATTCGAGACAATGCCCTGTCTCTGGCACGATTTGAATTCCGCTGGGAAGACCAGTTTAACTTGTCACTGGATCCTGAAACCGCCCGTGCCTATCACGATGCCTCTCTGCCGCAGGAAAGCGCTAAGGTGGCGCATTTCTGCTCCATGTGCGGACCGAAATTCTGTTCGATGAAAATCACCCAGGAGGTGCGTGACTACGCCGCCAAAAATGGCAGCGGAGATCCATTGGCCCAGGTGGTCGAAGTTCAGGATGACGCCGAGATTGCCAAGGGAATGGCTCAGCAATCCCAGGCGTTTCGGGACCAGGGTGGGCAGTTGTACCATGCCCTGGGCGGCGAAGAGACCCTGGAGACGCAGTCGTGACCGGGGCCGAACAGGGGCCGCGGCCCATCGTCTGGACCATTGCCGGCTCGGATTCCGGCGGTGGCGCCGGCCTACAGGCCGACCTGCTGACCATGGCCGATCTCGGCTGCCACGGCTGCAGTGTGGTGTCGGCCATCACCGCTCAAAACTCGGTGGCCGTCACCGCCGTAGAGCGAGTCAGCAACGCCACCTTCGTGGCCCAGCTTGATGCGCTCTGGGATGACCTGCGTCCGGCCGCCATCAAGATCGGTCTGTTGGCCGACGACGAACAGATTCAGTTGCTGGCCGACTGGTTGGCCGCTAGAGACCCATTGCCGGCGGTGATTCTGGATCCGGTGCTGGTGGCGTCGTCCGGCGCCAGGCTCAGCGGCCGCAAGGGGGCCGAACCCCGGTTTACCCCACTGTGGCCGTTCGTGGATGTGGTGACACCCAATGGCGATGAACTGGCGGCCCTGACCGGGCAACCGATCCCATCGCCCCGGGCTATGACCGACGCCGCCCGGGCGCTAATGGCCCAGGGGGCGCCGGCAGTGCTGGCAAAGGGGGGCCATTTCGACCTGATCCCTGGCCGCTGCATCGATCTCTATCTGGACGCAGAACGGCACTTTCTGATGGATGGCGAACGTCTGGCCGTAGACAACACCCATGGCAGCGGCTGCACCCTGGCGTCGGCTCTGGCCTGCTTCCTGGCATTGGGCTACGACCGTGAGGATGCGCTGGTGTTGACCCGGGCTTATCTGCATCAGGGCTTGCTTCAAAGCTATCGCCCTGGGCAGGGACAGGGGCCATTGGCGCGCACCGGTTGGCCCGAGCAGATGGCGGCGTTTCCTCGAGTGCCATTGGCCGGGGACGCACTGGAGCAGCAGTTTGGGTTTGCGGGCCCGTTTCGTCAGCCTCTGACCCCGTTCGCACGCTGCGATTCCTTGACCCTGGGAATCTATCCGGTGGTGGACTCCGTCGCTTGGGTCGAGCGGCTGTTGGCCCAGGGAGTTCGAACCTTGCAACTGCGAGTCAAGGGCCTGGATGAGACTCAGGCTCGGCCGTTGGTGCAACAGGCGGTGGCGTTGGCCCGGCGCTGCCAGGCTCGGTTGTTTATCAATGACTATTGGCAACTGGCCATCGATTGTGGCGCCTACGGCGTTCACCTGGGGCAGGAAGACATGGTGGATGCGGATCTGGAAGCCATTGCCCGGGCGGGTCTGAAACTGGGGCTATCGACTCATGGTTATTTCGAAATACTGCGGGCGGTGCAGCTGAATCCCAGCTACGTCGCCCTCGGGCACATCTTTCCCACCACCACCAAACAGATGCCTTCTCAGCCCCAGGGATTGACGCGATTGAGGCGATACAACCGCCTGCTCGCGGGCCAGTGGCCCACGGTGGCCATCGGCGGCATCGATTTGCACCGGGCCGAGCCCGTGTCCCGTTGTGGCGTGGGCAGTGTGGCCGTGGTGCGGGCGGTTACCGAGGCGCCGGACGTCAACCGGGCGCTGGAGGGCTTGTATCACGCCTTTGAGCAGGGGCGGCCGCAACGGGAGGCGCTGTATGCTGAATGATGCCGATTACCTGCGCTTCGGTCGGCAGATATTGCTGGCGAACTGGGGCGAGCAAGGCCAGCAGCAGCTGGCGGACAAGTGCGTTGCTATTTTCGGTCTCGGTGGCCTGGGGGTGCCGGCATTGGTCAACCTGGCCGGGGCGGGCGTCGGCCGGTTACGGCTGATCGATGCCGATACCGTGTCGCTGTCCAACCTGCCGCGGCAATGGTTGTACCGGCCAGAGCAGCAGGGGATGGCCAAGGTGCAGGCGGCCAAGGACTGGGCCCTGGCCCACAATCCGGCCCTGCAGGTCGAAGCGATGGTGGCGATGGCGGAGGAGAGCGCTATGGCGGCGCTGCTTCAGCGGGTGGATCTGGTGTTGGATTGCACCGACAACCTCGAGGCCCGTCACTGCATCAACCGTCACTGTGTCGCCCTGGGACTGCCTTTGGTTACGGCGGCGGCGGTGGGCTGGCAGGGGCAACTGCAACTGGTGGATGGTCAGGGGCCGTGTTTCGCCTGTTTCAGCCCGGTTAACGATCAGGCCACACCCCGAAGCTGCCGCGAGGCCGGTGTGGCGGGGCCGGTATTGACATCGGTAGCCGGTATGCAGGCGTTAATCGCCATTCGTCGGTTGCTGGGGCTTTCGGTGCCCGGCGATCGGGTGCAGCGTTTTGATGCTCAAACCCTGAGTTGGCGTTCGTTCGATCTCGAACGAGTGCCGCACTGCCCTGTGTGTGGAGAACCGCAATGATCAAGATAGAGGTCAACGGTGAGTCTCGAGCCATTGCCCCAATGGCCCTGTCCGGGCTACTCACTCAACTGAATCAACAACAGCCCGGGGTGGCGGTGGCGGTAAACAACCGCATCGTGCCACGAAACAGCTGGTCACAGACTCCACTTCGGGAAGGTGACAGCGTCGATATTTTCAGTGTAATTGCAGGAGGCTGATGTGCTTACCATTGCCGATAAAACCTTTGACTCCAGGCTGTTCAGCGGCACCGGAAAATTTGCCTCAGAGACGCTGATGATCGATGCTTTGGCGGCCAGCGGCTCGCAACTGGTCACCCTGGCCCTGAAACGGGTCGATCTCAGTGGCGGACGGGGCGATCTCTATGGGCCCATTCGTGAACTGGGCGTGAATCTGCTGCCCAACACCTCGGGGGCCAAGACCGCGGAGGAAGCGGTGTACGCGGCGCACCTGGCCCGGGAAGCACTGGGAACCCAGTGGCTTAAGCTGGAGATCCACCCGGATCCCCGCTATCTGCTGCCGGATCCCATCGAAACCCTCAAGGCTGCGGAGCAGTTGTGCCGGGAAGGCTTCGTGGTGTTGCCCTACTGCCACGCCGATCCGGTGCTGTGCAAACGATTGGAGGAGGTAGGGTGTGCCGCAGTGATGCCGCTAGGCGCGCCGATCGGCTCCAATCAAGGGCTGGCGACTCGTGAATTTTTGAAGATCATTATTGAACAGGCCGGTGTGCCGGTGGTGGTGGATGCCGGGATCGGCGCGCCCTCACAGGGTGCCGACGCCATGGAGTTGGGGGCCGACGCAGTATTGGTGAACACCGCCATTGCCGTTGCCCGGGATCCGGTGGCCATGGCCACGGCCTTCAAGCTGGCGGTGCAGGCCGGCCGTCAGGCCTACGAGGCGGGCTTGGGTCAGGTCTCCTTCCAGGCCAGCGCGTCCAGTCCGCTGACCGGATTTCTGGGGTAGTCCATGAGTTTTTATGACCTGTGGCAACAGCAGCAATGGGACCACCTGGCTCTGAGCATCCATGCCACCAGCGAACAGGCGGTTCGGCAGGCTCTGGCACGCCCACGCCTGGATTGGCAGGGGTTTATGGCGCTGATCTCACCGGCGGCCACGCCGTTCCTGGAACAGATGGCCACGCGGGCTCAGGCTCTGACCCGCCAGCGTTTCGGCAACACCATGGGGTTGTATGTGCCGCTGTACCTGTCCAACCTGTGCGCCAATGAGTGCGACTACTGCGGCTTTGCCATGAGCAACCGCATAAAGCGCCATACGTTGACCGACGATGAACTGGACAGGGAGATGGATGCCATCAAGGCGCTGGGCTTCGATGCGATCCTGTTGGTGACCGGCGAGCATGAGACTAAGGTGGGAATGGCGTATTTTCGGCGCGTACTGCCGCGAATCAAGGCTCGGTTTTCGACGGTGATGATGGAGGTACAGCCGTTGGAAAGCCAACACTATGCCGAGCTCAGGGCGCTGGGCCTGGACGCGGTGATGGTGTACCAGGAGAGCTATCACCGTCCCACCTATGGCCAGCATCATCTGCGGGGCAACAAGCAGGATTTTCGTTTTCGGCTGGAGACGCCGGATCGCCTCGGGCAGGCGGGCGTCGACAAAATTGGCATTGGCGCATTGTATGGCCTGGCCGATTGGCGGGTGGAAGCGGCCATGGTCGCCCTGCATCTGGACTATTTGCAGCGCCGCTATTGGCGCAGTCGCTATTCGGTTTCCTTCCCCAGACTGCGTCCCTGTACCGGCGGTGTCGAACCGGTGAGTCCTGTGGGTGAGCGGGAGTTGTTGCAGTTGATCTGTGCCTTGCGGTTATTTGGTCCGGAGTTGGAGTTGTCGCTGTCGACCCGGGAATCCGCCAGTTTCAGGGACAACGTGATGACTCTGGGGCCGACCACCATGAGTGCCGGGTCCAGCACCCGGCCTGGCGGCTATGCCGACGCCAGCGAAGATCTGGCTCAGTTTTCCATTGATGATGCCCGATCACCAGAACGGGTGGCCAGTGCCATTGAGGCAGCCGGGCTGACGCCGGTGTGGAAGGATTGGGACCGGGCGTTGACCGGACATTAAAACAAGGCGCCATGGGCGCCTTTTTCATTTGTCTGAGGAAACTTTAATCCTCAAACCCCTCGAGCACTATTTTGCCCTTGGCGGTGCCCGACTCCAGCAGGGTATGAGCCCGGTGCAGGTTGGCCACCGAGATGGAACCAAAGTGGGCATCGGCGGTGCTGATCACCGCGCCGGACTCCACCAGGTCCGCCACCTTGTTCAGCAACTGTTGTTGCTTGACTCTGTCCGCAGTCGAAAACAGCGAGCGGGTAAACATAAACTCCCAGTGCAATGAGATGCTCTTCTGCTTAAAGGGCATGATGTCCAGGCTGGGGGCGTCGTCGATCAGTGCCAGTTGTCCCTGTGGCGCGATCAGCTTGGCTATCTCTGGCCAGTGGTGTTCGCTGTGGGTCAGGCTGACGACGTCGGTGACCCCGTCGATGCCGGCCTCGGCCAGTGCCTCGGACAGTGGTTGGCGGTGATCGATAACCGCATCCGCCCCTAAGCGCTTGACCCAATCCTGGGTTTGCGGCCGAGACGCGGTTGCGACAATTCGAATGTCGGTCAGGTGGTTGGCCAGTTGCAGCAGGATCGAGCCAACGCCACCGGCGGCGCCGATGACCAGCAGAGTCCGCTGACTGAGATCGGCGTTGGGATCCAGTTTCAGTCGGTCGAACAGGATCTCCCAGGCGGTGATGGTGGTCAGGGGCAGGGCGGCGGCCTGAGCAAAACTGAGGTTAGCGGGTTTGCGACCAACCAACTCCTGGTGCACCAACTGGTATTCGGCGTTGCTGCCCGGGCGGGTCAGATCGCCGGCGTACCACACTTGATCGCCCACCTTAAAGTCGGTCACCTTATCGCCAATGGCGACCACTTCCCCCGCCGCATCCCAGCCGAGGATCTTATAGCCGTCATTGAGGCCGTCGACGCCGCTGGCCCGCTGGCGAACCTTGGTGTCCACCGGATTGACCGAGATGGCGTGCACGCGAACCAGCAGATCGTCACCGCTGGCGCCGGGCATGGGCAGTTCAATGGATTGCAGCTGGGTGGTGCTGCTCAGTGGATGGGGATGACGGTATCCGATGGCTTTCATGGGGGCTCTCCGCTATTCAAATTAATGCCGTAGCCGCTGGGCTTCGGCAAGCTGAACTCAGTCTATTTGACGCCGTATGATTGAAAAACTAGCATTGGCCATCATCTCTTTAAAATAAAATTTGAAAATGAAGGCTCTGCAGGATCTGACCTTGTTCATGAAAACGGCCCAACTGGGCAGCCTGTCGGCGGCAGCGCGACAACTGGCATTGACGCCGGCGGCAGTCAGTGCGGCGGTCAAACGGTTGGAGACTGAACTCAACACCGTGTTGTTCGTCCGCTCCACCCGCAGCCTGCGTCTGACCCCGGAGGGAGAGCGGTTTCTGGTTCAGTGTCAGCACGGGGTCGAGGTACTGGAGGCCGCCGCTGCTGAGTTACAGTCTGAAGCCCATGGTCTTAGCGGCTTGATGCAGCTGTCGATGCCCTCGGGCCTGGGGCGGAAGCGGTTACTGCCGCTGCTGGATCAGTTTCAACGTGAACACCCCAAATTACAGGTGCGGATACAGATGACGGATCGGCTGGCCAATGTGTATGCGCAGCCGGTGGACCTGGCACTTCGCTACGGGATTCCGGAAGATTCCAGTTTGGTCGCGTTGCCGGTCGTGAAGCAAAACCGCCGAGTGTTGTGCGCCTCACCGGAGTATCTGCGTCATCATGGTCAGCCACAGAGTCTGGAGCAGTTGGCAGACAGAAACTGTCTCTGTTTCATGTTGGGCGAGTCCCACTACGATCGCTGGCGGTTTTGGCAGCAGGGTCAGTTACGGGAGATCAAAGTCTCTGGTAATCGCAGCAGCGATGACGGCGATGTGGTGCATCGCTGGGCGCTAATGGGGGCGGGCATCGCCTATAAGTCGAGGCTGGATGTGGCCGAGGATCTGCGCGCCGGTCGATTGGTGGAGATAGCCGGTCCCTGGCTCGGTGAACCGGCGCCGCTGAATCTTGTCTGTCCCGATCGTCGCCGCCTCAGCCCGGCGGTGCGTCAGTTACATCAATGGTTGATTGACGGCCTCGGCGATCAGTCGCAGAGCGGTGAGGACTCGGTTTTGCTCGGTGTGTAACCCTGCGGCTCAGGGGCCAAAGTCCGGTCCTCGAGCCGAGACAGTGGTGCCGACGATGGGTTGAGAACTGGTCAGGGGGCTGCATTGCTGTAGGATTTCGGCGAAGCGTTTTCCGGCCGGCCCCAGGTTGTCCGGGTTGGGGATCACCAGAGTCAGAGGAATCAGGTGTTTTTCCACACTGGAGTGCAGCGACACCAGATCGCCGTTGGTCAATGCCTCGGCAACCATGTGATCCGGTATCCAGCAGAAGCCTACGCCCTGCTTGAGAATGTCGATGGCATCGAAAAAATGACTGACGGTCCAACGCTCCTTGGCCTTGAGCCAGCCCACATCTTTGTCACTGTCGCGGGCGGCGGTACCTGTGTCCCGAATCACGATCTGCAATTCGCGCTCCAGTCGCCCTGAGTCCACTTCCTGTTCCCGGGTCAGCGGGTGATTGGGATGACAGCAGAGGATCATCTTGATCATCGCCAGTGGCGTGCCCAGATGGCCGGGGGGCACATGGCCGGTGATCACCAGGTCGGCACTGCGGCTGCTAATGGCATCGCTGCTGCCGCTGATGATGTTGTCGATGACGGTCACTCGAGTACCACGGCTTTCCGGATAGAAGCGGGACAGGGCATCAAACAGGTACTGGGATGGGTAGATGCTTTCGCGGGAGATGATCAGCTCATGTTCCCAGCCTTGCTCCATGTTATTGGCCAGTTGCTCCAGCTGCTCGATCTGTTGAGTCAGTTGCCTGGAACGGCGTAGCAGTACCTTACCTTCTTCGGTGAGCTCCGCTTTACGCCCCTTGACCCGCAGCAACTGCACGCCCAACTGCTGTTGCAGTTTGGCGACGGCGTGGTTGAGGGAGCTCTGGCTTTTATTCAGGGCGGCGGCGGCGTGGGCGTAACCGCCATAATCCACCACGGCCTGAAGGATGCGCCACTGCTCCAGGGTCGAATGAGGCCGGTACATAGTTCTAATCCTTAGATAGGTTTGACCGATATTATGCAATTTTATTTCTGTTTCTTGCAATTAATATAGTCATCAATCCCATTGAGATACCGATTAAGGATACCAGACCATGAAAACCCTGTTGATTGTCGATGCCAGCCCTAACTCTGCCACGTCCAACACCCGTAAACTGACGGCCGCCTATGCTGATGCCTGGTTGGCCTCCAACCCGGGCAGCCGGGTTATTCGCCGTGATGTCAGCGGCGATGCCGTGGCCCAGCTGAGCCAGGATACCATTGGCGCCTTTTACACCCCGGAAGACCAGCGCAGCGAGGCGCAGCAGCAGGCCGTGGCTCAATCCGACGAGCTGGTGGATGAGCTGTTTGCCGCCGATGAAGTGGTTCTGGGTTCGCCGATGCACAACTTTTCCGTCACGGTCGGCATGAAGTCCTGGGTGGATCAGATCTGTCGCGTCGGTCGCACCTTTAACTACACCGAGCAAGGGCCAAAAGGGGAGCTGGCCGGACGCAAGGCGGTGATTGTCGCCTCCAGCGGTGGTAACTACGCCGATGGCACCCCGATGGCGCACCTGAACCACAACGACACCTATCTGAAGACGGTACTGGGTTTTGTTGGCATTACCGATGTATCTCTGGTCTCTGCCGGCGGGGTGGCCATGGACGCCGCTGTGGTTGACCAGGCCCAGGAGCAGTTACTGGCGCTGGTGTAAACCCACTCCCAGGGCGTCCAACGTGGACGTCATGGGCTGGTGATTGGTGTCGACATAGAGTTGCCGCCACAGCTGTGAGCCACTGAGTTGGCCCTGCTGCCACCGACTGATGAGCTGAGCCGCCAATTGGCGGCTCAGCTGTTTGCGGTACAGCAGCGGTCCCTGGCGGATCAGTTGTGGGCGGGAGTTCCACCAGCGCCAGTGTGACGGCGCCGGGTGATGAAAATAGTGCTGAAACAGCCGGGATTGGGCCTGCATTAACCCGGCTTCATCGAGACTATCCTGGCGCCAGACCACCAGCGCCATCTCGGCGTCAAACAATTCGCTGGCCTGAAACCCCTGGGGCGTCGCCGGAGGCAAGGGGCCCAATGGGGCACTGAACGAGGCGCTGTGGGCCAGCGCTTCGCCAAGGGCGGCGGTCAGTCCCTGTAGATCCGCTTCCCACCGTTGGCCCTGGTGGGTTGCCAATGGCTGGCCGGCCAGGGCATACAGCGCCTGAGATTGGCGGGCCAGCAGTTGCTCGACGTGGCTGAAGCGCCACTTGGTCTTGCTGCGGTAGACCACCTCGGCGACACCAAAATGGTGGCCGACGATGTGCCGTTGAATCACTCGCAGTTCGGTGCGCTTGCCCGGGGTCAATGTTACCACCCCCAGGTAACGGCGCTGATCCCACACTTGCCAGCTGCCGTTATCGAGCTTGGCCAGAGTCAGCCCCAGGGTTGCGGTCAGGGCTTGCAGCGCGGCCTGGCTCAGCTGAGCGGGATTGAGGTTGCGGTAGCGGGGGACCGCATGGGGTTGCCAGGGCAATTCCGCCTGTGATACCGGCAACGATTGCAGCCAGCGCGACACTTTCTGTGGCGAGTCCAGGTAGTTGCCCGCCAGCGCATGCTCAACACTGTCGCTATAGCCTTGTGACTTGGCATGGTCGCTGGCGGCCTGCAGAATGCGATCCAGCAGCAGTCGGGTGTCGTTGCCGCCGCGATTCTCCCAGCCGAGCCATACGTACTGGCTGCAGCGTTCGCCGGGGCTTTGGTACAGGTAACGGCCAACATCCTGACGTCGCAGTGGCAGCAGTGCCGGTTGCGGATCCGTCGTTTCATCCAGTTGGCAGTCAACCCGATCCAGTCGCAGTTGCCGTTTGCTGGCGGTGGTTAGATTCAGGTAGGCCGCCTCGGCGGTCAATTGGGTCACCGGTTGACTGGCTTGGTGGTCCAGCGTCGCCAGCGCCTTGCTGGCCAGGTGATGACACTGAGCCAGCTCTTGCGCTCGCGACGGTGCGGCGCGCAGTTGATCGGTCAGTTGTACCAGTTGGGCCAGGTAACGCTGCTGTTGAATGACGCTGTTGGACTCGGGCGGGGTAATCAGTTGTTGACACAGATCCAGGGTAGTGCCGGCAAGCCCCGAGGGGCTTACCAGCAATCCGGCCAGAATCAGTGCGCTAGGCAGTCTGATCCAATTGGCGTTCACGGCCAAACCACTCCTTGGAACGGGCAATTCGAGTGGCCACATCCACAGGATGGGCAGGCAGTGATTCGACTTGTTGCAGCCGTGGTAACAGGCCTTCCCCGTTGGCGATCTGAATCGCCAGTCCGGGGCGGGCGTTGAGTTCCAGCAGCAACGGGCCCCGTTCGGTGTCCAGTACCATGTCGGTGCCCAGGTAGCCCAGGCCAGACATCTCGTAGCATCCGGCGGCCAAGGTCAGCAACCGATCCCAGTGGGGAACCGCCATGTCGGACAACCGTTTGTTGGTGTCCGGGTGGTGGGTCACCGGTTGGTCAAACTGCACCGCCCTCAGGGCTCGTCCGGTGGCGATGTCGATGCCGACCCCGACGGCGCCCTGGTGCAGGTTGGCTTTGCCGTCTGAGGCGGCGGTGGACAGCCGCAGCATCCCCATCACCGGATAGCCTTTGAAGACAATCAGCCGAATGTCCGGCACCCCTTCAAAGGAGTAGCCTTCAAACACCGGGTCAAATTGAATCAGGGCCTCGATGACCGCCACGTCATTTTTGCCACCGAGGCTGAACAGCCCCGCCAGGACGTTGGAGACATGGCGTTCCATTTCGGCCAGGGTGACTTCGTCTCCGGAGGGCTTGAAATACCGGCCTTCCGAGACCTTGGTGATCACCAAAATCCCCTTGCCGCCGGAACCCTGGGCCGGCTTGATGCAGAAGCCGGCGAAGCCGCGAATGCGGTTGGTCAGGTCTTTAATTTCGTGCTGCTGACCGATCACCGAGATCAGATCCGGCACGTCGATGCCGCCCTTCATGGCAATCTGTTTGGTGCGCAGTTTATCGTCCACCAGTTTGTACAGCGAGCGCGGGTTATAGCGGCCGATGTAGGAGATGTTGCGTTGGTTCATCCCCATGATGCCTTTGGTTTTCAGCTTGGATGGGTGACAAAACAGCATCAGTCGTCTCCTGCCAGAGGCTTAAAGCGGCGCAGTTCCAACAGGCGGTAACCGGTGTATTGGCCCATCATCAGCACCCCGGCCAGAATCACCAGGTGAATGCCCAGGAAGTTGAACACCCAATGCTGCACCAGTGGCGCGACCATGCACAGGTAGGTGATGGTGGCGACCAGCAGGCTGCCGCCGCCCTGAATGGCGACCTCTTTAGGGCCTTCCTCTTCCCACAGGATCGACATCCGCTCGATGGTCCAGGCCAGGATGATCATCGGGAAGAAGGTAATGGTCAAACCTTCGGTTAATCCGAGGTTGTAGGCCAGTACGGTGAAGCCGGCGATGATCCCCAGCACCACGATCACCACCGCACTGATCCTCGATATCAACAACAGGTTGAGGTTGGAGAGGTAGCCGCGAATGTACAGGCCGACGGCAACAATCAGCAAGAAGCCAATCAAGCCGGTGAGCAGGGTGGTCTGGATGAACGCCAGCGCGATCAGCACCGGCATAAAGGTGCCTGAGGTTTTCAGGCCCACCAACACACGCAGGAACACCACCACCAGCACGCCGATGGGCACCAGCATCAGGCCTCGAATCAGGCTCTGCTCTTCCAGAGGCAGCGAGTACAGCGAGAACGACGCCAGCCCTTTGGCGCTCATCATATCCAGAGCGGTGGCCATTGCCGGACGGGTATCGCGAATGATGGAGAAGGTCACGGTGGAGTTGGCGGCGCCGGTAATGTCCAGAACCGAGGCGCTGGAGCGTTGCCACAGCAGCATGTTCTCTTCGCGGCCACTGGTGCCGGTCAGGGGATCAAACAGGTGCCAGGCTCCGTCGTCATACACTTCGACGATGGGTACCAACGACTGACGGCGACGACCGTCTTCCAGGCGCAAACCGTGGCCGACCCGGGCTGGAATCTTGGCGGAGTGCAGCAGCTGCACCATCAGATCTTCCGGCTTGTAGTGACTGAGCAGCAGGGCCACATTCTGAGCCTGTTCGGTATCGGACAGCATCTTGGCAATCTGCTGAGCGTAGGACAGGTTGGTGGCGCTGCGGCTCCAGGCCAGATCGATCAGGGCCTGGGCGGCGGTGTCCACACCTTCGGCCCAGGTCTCTGCCTGTGGCTCTGACGGTGGGACTGATTCGGCCAGACCGGAACGGCCGCTGGCCACCAGGTTGGCGGTGAAATACAGCTCCTGCTGTCCCATGGCTTCCCGCTTGGTCCACACCGCGCGGCGGGCTTGCTGTTGACGGGCAACCGTCAGGCCATAGCCTGGAGAGGCGGCGCTTTCAGACAGGATCTCAAAGCCGGGATCTTCAGGCAGGGCCAGGGACACCTCAATGGGCTGGCCATTCGCCTGAAACGCAACCCGCGCCTCTACGGTCCAGTTGGTGGTCTGGGCGCCGGGAAACAGGGGGATGCCGTCGACGACGTGGCGGTAGATCGAGGAGCCGATGCCCAAGGACAGCAGCAACGCGACCAGGAAGTAGAAGGGTTTCTTAGAGGCCATTGAGAACAGGTCCGTTATTCAGTGGGTTTAGCAGGCTTTTTGGCCGGTTTTTTACTTTGGACATGGCTGCGGCTGACGTCCACCACGGCGATGTCTTTGATGAACTTACGCCCCAGCAGCAATGGGTAATCCAGGTGGCTGCGATCGTTCAGGTTCAGTTCGGTGTCGGCAACGTAGTCGCCAATCTTCAGGCGGGCCCGAATCACCGGACGTTCCTGTTTGCCGTCGGCGGCACCTTTTTTAATCTGCGCGATGCGCTCAACCTTGGCTTCAATGGTTTTGGCTTCGGTCTCCGGCGCTTCGCGGTTCGGCACATCGAAACGCACCCATTGCTTGCCGTCGCGCTCAAACAGGGTGATGTTACGGGCGTCGATGGAGGAGGACTCGGCGCCGGTGTCGACCCGGGTTTCAAACTCCATGCCCACTTCTTGCACATAAGTACGCTCGACTTCACCCAGAATCAGTTTGTCCCCGATGGGGGATTCGGTGCTGACTTCCGGACAGGTCACCACTGGCACCGCCTGTTTCTCTACCAGTGCCGTCAGTTGGGCATTGACCCCGGCCATCTCGGTGACCAACTGCTCCATGTAGGGTTGGTTGGGGTCTGCCTTAGGGGTGCAGGTATCGACTATCAGAGTTTGCAGCTGTTCGGTTTGCTGGTTAACCAGCTGATCCAGTTGCGCTTGCTTGGCGGCCTCGTTGTCGCCGTTGAGGTTCGCACAGCCGCCCAGCAGGGACAACGTCGCGAGGGGTACGAGCAGGTGGTTCATCTTCATCTCTGATTCCTTATCCTTGGGTAAGGTCGATATTCATGATTTTGTTCTATTTTGTGGCGATCAGTATGGCACGTCTGGGGGCCGGATGTCCCTCGACAGTTTTACTGGAATCGGTCGGATCCAGATAATCTTGTAACGATTGGTGAGTCATCCAGTCGGTTTGCCGCTGTTCGCCCAGGGTGGTGTCGGCCTCATCGACGATGCGGACATCGTTAAAGTCGCACTTTTCCAGCCACAGTTTCAAGGCTTTTGAGGAGGGCAGGAACCAGCAGTTGTTCATCTTGCCGTATCGCCCTGGTGGCACCAGTATGGTGTTTTCGTCCCCCTCTACGACCAGAGTTTCCAGAATCAGTTCCCCGCCTTTGTTCAATTGGTTGCGCAGTTGCAACAGGTGATCGATGGGGGAGGTGCGGTGATACAGCACGCCCATGGAAAACACCGTATCGAAGGCTCGCAGCTCAGGCAGTTGTTGAATGCCCAGAGGCAGCAGGTGGATGCTGTCCGGATTTCCGGCGATGGCTTTAATGGCGGCGAACTGGGCCAGGAACAGATCCGATGGGTCGATGCCGATCACCAGTTCAGCGTCTTCGCCGAGCATGCGCCACATGTGGTAGCCACTGCCACAGCCCACGTCCAGCACGGTGCGGCCCTTCAGTGGGCTGATGTGGGGCAGCAGGCGATCCCACTTCCAGTCACTGCGCCACTCGGTATCGATGTGGATGCCGTGCAGGTGGTAGGGGCCTTTGCGCCAGGGATGGAAGAACTTGAGCAGGTTGTGCAGTTTCTGTGTGCGGCCGTCGTCCAGCTGGGCACCGCTGCCAAACATCACCTGGGTCTTGATGTCCTGTTGGTCCAGCTCCATGATCGGCATCTTCGCCACCACCTTTTCCCATTTGGGGAAATCGCCGTGGGCGTGCAGCTTGCGCCATTGGCTTAACTGGGTCGGGCAGGTCTCCAGCCAGTGGCTGAGCTTGGAATCGGCGATGCGTTGGAAGAACTGTTTAAACTCGATCATTTGATGGCCATTAGCGAGGTGAAGTTCAGGTTCTGGTACCAGCTGCTGTATTCACTGAAACCGGCGTCCTTGAAGCGTTGGTAGTGTTGCTGCTTGCTGTCGGGTTTCATCACGTTCTCCAGCGCGGTACGTTTCTGGCTGATCTCCAGTTCGCTGTAGCCGTTGGCCCGTTTGAAGTCCAGATGCATCTCATCCAGCAACTGATGCAGACGTTCGCCTTCGAAACGCAGTTTTTCAGAGACGATGACCACACCACCGGGCACCAGCCCCTGATAGATCTTGTTCATCAGCTCGGCGCGATCCTGCGGTGGCAAGAACTGCAAGGTGAAGTTCAGCACTACCATCGAGGCGTTTTCAATGGCCACATCGCGGATGTCGGCGCACACCAACTCCACATCGGTGCCGCTGACAAAGGCATTCAGGTGCTCCTGGGCCCGGCTGACCATCGCTTCGGAGTTGTCGACGGCGATGATGCGGCAGTGGTTTTCGCCCACATGACGGCGCATGGACAGGGTGGCTGCGCCCAGTGAGCACCCCAAATCATAGAGCCGGGTGTGATCCTGCGCCACTCGGGCACAGATGGCGCCGATGCCATCGATGATGGCGCCGTAGCCGGGAATGGAACGGGAGATCATATCGGGGAAAACGGAAACGACCTGCTCATTGAAACTGAAGTCAGGGATATCTTGCTGAGGGGTCGCAAAAATCTTATCGTGCTTTGGCATCTTGGAACGGTTCTCTTCAGGTGACGCGCCGATTGTAGTGCCGACGCCTGACGCCAGCAAGTAAACTGATAATAGACGCCGCTTTTCCCCTGCAAACTGCTGTAAATCTGCTCATCTGCTTGTGAACTGAGCAACTGAGTCGAAACAAAGGCGACCACGACTTCTTAAAGTGGTGACTTTTCTTTATAATCCCGGTTTTGCCGAATTTTTCCTGTATGGGCCTGGCGATGGCGCAAGGCTCCCGTACTGCCAACAACTTAGATAGGATCCGTCGATGCGCAGCCATTATAGTGGACTCGTTACTGAAGCCCTGGTGGGCCAAGAAGTTACCCTGGTCGGTTGGGTAAACCGCCGCCGTGATCTCGGTGGTGTGATTTTCCTCGATCTGCGTGACCGTGAGGGCATAGTTCAGGTGGTTTACGATCCTGACCTGCCAGAGGTGTTCGAAACCGCCTCCAGCCTGCGCGGTGAGTTCTGTGTTCAGGTTAAAGGCCTGGTTCGTGCCCGTCCCGACAGTCAGGTAAACGCCAACATGACCACCGGTGCCATCGAGGTGCTGGGTAAAGAACTGACCATCCTGAACAAGGCGGCGCCGCTGCCCATCGATTTCAACACCGACGTTAACGAAGACCTGCGTCTGAAGTACCGTTACCTGGACCTGCGTCGTCCCGAGATGACCGAACGGATGATCTTCCGTGCCAAGGTGACCTCCGAAGTACGCCGCTTTATGGACGATGCCGGCTTCCTGGACGTGGAAACGCCGATTTTGACCAAGGCCACTCCGGAAGGGGCTCGTGACTACCTGGTGCCAAGCCGCACTCACAAGGGCGAGTTCTTCGCACTGCCGCAGTCGCCGCAGATCTTCAAGCAGTTGCTGATGATGTCCGGCATGGACAAGTACTATCAGATCGTCAAGTGTTTCCGTGATGAAGACCTGCGTGCCGATCGTCAGCCTGAGTTCACTCAGATCGACATCGAGACCTCCTTCATGAGCGCCGAGCAGGTGATGGCCAGCACCGAGGCGATGATTCGCACTCTGTTCAAGAAAATGCTGGACGTGGACCTGCCCGAGTTCCCGCACATGACCTACGCCGATGCGATGCGCCGCTTTGGTTCCGACAAGCCGGACCTGCGTAACCCGCTGGAACTGGTTGACGTAGCCGATCTTCTGAAAGAGGTGGAGTTCAAGGTCTTCAACGGCCCGGCAAACGATCCTGAAGGGCGTGTTGCCACTCTGCGTATTCCTGGTGGCGCCAAGCTGTCCCGTAAGCAGATCGACGACTACACCAAGTTTGTCGGCATTTACGGTGCCAAGGGTCTGGCCTGGGTCAAGATCAATGAAGCGGGCAACGGCATCGACGGGGTTCAGTCTCCGGTGGCCAAGTTCCTGACCGACGACATCATCAATGCCATTGTCGAGCGTAACGGCGCCGAAGCCGGCGACATCCTGTTGTTTGGCGCCGACAGCTACTCGGTAGTGACCGATGCCATGGGCGCGCTGCGCCTGAAGGCCGGCGAAGACTTCGGCTTGACCGTGGACGAGTGGAAGCCGCTGTGGGTCGTGGACTTCCCGATGTTTGAGAAGATCGACGGTCGTTTCCACGCCCTGCATCACCCGTTTACCGCGCCTCGAAACATGACGCCAGAACAGTTGCAAGCCAACCCTGAAGGGGCGATCTCTGACGCCTACGACATGGTGTTGAACGGCTGTGAGCTGGGTGGGGGTTCGGTGCGTATCCACGACCAGGAGATGCAGGCAACCGCGTTCCGCATTCTGGGCATCGATGACGAAGAGGCACAACTGAAGTTTGGCTTCCTGCTGGAAGCACTGCGCTACGGTGCGCCACCGCATGCCGGCCTGGCCTTCGGTCTGGACCGTCTGGTGATGCTGATGACCGGTGCCACCTCCATCCGCGACGTGATGGCCTTCCCCAAGACCACCACGGCGGCCTGTCCGCTCACCGACGCCCCCAGCCCGGCCAATCCGGATGTGCTGGAGGAGTTGGCCATCGACCTGGTGAAACAGGAACCGAAGCAGGACCAGTAAGACGAATAACAAAGCTGCCTGCGGGCAGCTTTATTGTTTCAGGC
Source organism: Ferrimonas kyonanensis DSM 18153 (assembly GCF_000425405.1). GTDB lineage: Bacteria > Pseudomonadota > Gammaproteobacteria > Enterobacterales > Shewanellaceae > Ferrimonas > Ferrimonas kyonanensis. The sequence continues at coordinate 474,618 of NZ_AUDJ01000002.1, forward strand.
CGGAAGTGAATTCCGGTAACAGGAGAGAAATTATGGCAGGTCACAGTAAATGGGCCAACATCAAGCACCGCAAGGCGGCACAGGATGCCAAGCGCGGTAAGATTTTCACCAAACTGATTCGTGAGCTAACCGTGGCTTCCCGCGAGGGCGGCTCGGATCCGGCGTCGAATCCACGTCTGCGTGCCGCCATCGATAAGGCGCTGTCCAACAACATGACCCGGGATACCGTGGATCGGGCGGTGAAGCGCGGCGCCGGTGAGCTGGATGGCCAGGTGCTGGAAACCATCATTTATGAAGGCTACGGACCCGGTGGAACCGCGGTGATGGTGGAAACCATGACCGACAACCGCAATCGCACCGTATCCGGTGTGCGCAGCGCCTTCACTAAGTCTGGCGGCAACCTCGGTACCGACGGTTCGGTGTCTTACCTGTTCGAAAAGAAGGGGGTCATCTCCTACGGCGAGGGTGCCGATGAAGATCAAATCATGGAGATTGCCCTTGAGGCGGGAGCCGATGACGTTGACACCAACGACGACGGCAGCATCGATGTGTACACCACCCCGGTGGAATTCGGGGCGGTAAAAGACGCTCTGGATGCGGCCGGGCTGGAATCGGTCAACGCCGAAGTGACCATGATTCCCTCAACCAAGGCGGAGTTGGATGCTGCCACGGCGCCCAAGTTCCTGCGCCTGATCGACGTATTGGAAGATCACGACGACGTCCAGGAGGTGTATCACAACGCCGACATCGCCGATGACATCATGGAGCAGCTCGGCGAATGACCATCATCCTGGGCATCGATCCGGGCTCTCGAATTACCGGCTACGGGGTGATTCGCAAGGTGGGTCGCAGCCACACCTATCTGGGCAGCGGTTGCATTCGCACCCCGGACGGTGAACTGCCGGCGCGTCTGAAGTGCATCTTCGACGGCGTCAGTGAGTTGGTGCGCCAGTTTCAGCCCGATGAGTTCGCCATCGAGCGGGTGTTTATGGCGCGCAACCCGGACTCGGCGCTGAAGCTGGGACAGGCGAGGGGAGTGGCCATTGTGGCTGCTACCAACCTGGGCCTGCCCATCAGCGAGTACAGCCCTACCGAGATCAAAAAGGCGGTGGTGGGTACCGGTGGGGCGGAGAAATCCCAGGTCCAGCATATGGTGAAGAGCATTCTCAAGTTGCCAGCCACCCCGCAAGCCGATGCCGCCGATGCCCTGGCCATCGCCCTTTGCCACAGCCATACCCGAGAGAGTATGGTAGCCATGGCAGGAAAAGTTACGGCCCGAGTGCGCGGCCGGTTACGATAAAGAGACACGATGTGATTGGACGACTAAGCGGAATTCTGATTGAAAAACAAGCACCGGAAGTGCTGATTGACTGCAATGGCGTTGGCTATGAAGTGCAGTTGCCCATGACCAGCTTCTACCAGTTACCGGATTTGGGACAGCCCTGTGTGCTGTCTATCCACTTTGTGGTGCGTGAAGACGCACAGCTGCTGTACGGCTTTGCGTCCAAGCAGGAGCGGGCCCTGTTTCGTGAATTGATAAAGACCAACGGCATCGGCCCCAAGATGGCCCTGGCCATCCTTTCCGGCATGTCGGCGGAGCAGTTTGTGGCGGCAGTACAGCGGGAAGACATTACCGGTATCACCAAGGTTCCTGGGGTCGGCAAAAAAACCGCCGAACGACTGGTGGTGGAGATGCGCGACAGAATGAAGAATTTTGCGGCATCGCTGGCGACTCCCAACGCCGACAGCTTTGCCCTGGGCAACGCGGTGGAGGACACCTTCATCACCGCACCGGATGCCACTGAAGACGCCATTGCCGCGCTGGAGGCCCTGGGCTACAAAGCCACGGTGGCGAAAAAGGCCGTGGATAAGGTCCATGCCCCGGGAGCCAGCTCCGAGCAACTGATTAAAGACGCCCTCAAGGCGATGATGTAGGAGCCCGTGGATGATTGAAGCAGACAGGCTGATTGCCCCACAAGAGCAGGACACTCAGGAATCGGTCATCGATCGGGCCATGCGGCCGAAGAAACTCACCGATTACACCGGTCAGAAGGAGGTCTGCAGCCAGCTGGAGATCTTCATCGCCGCCGCCCGCCAGCGCGGAGAAGCGCTGGATCACACCCTGATTTTTGGCCCTCCGGGGCTGGGTAAGACGACTCTGGCCAATATTATTGCCAATGAGATGGATGCCAGCATTAAGTCCACCTCGGGACCAGTGCTGGAGAAAGCCGGTGATCTGGCGGCGATGTTAACCAACCTGGAACCTAACGATGTCCTGTTCATCGATGAGATCCACCGGCTCAGCCCGGCGGTGGAAGAGATCCTCTACTCCGCCATGGAAGATTATCAGCTGGACATCATGATCGGTGAAGGCCCGGCGGCCCGCTCGATTAAGTTGGACCTGCCGCCGTTTACGCTGATTGGCGCGACCACCCGCGCCGGGGCGCTGACGTCGCCGCTGCGGGCGCGTTTTGGCATTCCGCTGCGGCTGGAGTTCTACAATGTTGGCGACTTGACTTCCATTGTCAGCCGCAGCGCCCAGGTGCTGAACCTGGAGCTGGACCAGCCAGGGGCGGTGGAAGTGGCCAAGCGCAGTCGCGGCACGCCGCGGATTGCCAACCGGTTGCTGCGACGAGTACGGGATTTTGCCGAAGTGAAATACCAGGGCAACATCGACAAACAGGTGGCTGCCGAAGCCCTTGGCGTGCTCGACGTCGACAGTGAGGGCTTTGATTTTCTAGATCGCAAACTGCTGCTGACCATCGTCGAGAAATTTGCCGGCGGGCCGGTAGGGCTGGACAACCTGGCCGCCGCCATCGGTGAAGAGAAGGAAACCATCGAGGACGTCATCGAGCCGTTTCTGATTCAGCAGGGCTTCATTCAGCGCACCCACCGGGGGCGAATGGCCACCGATAAGACCTTCCTGCATTTCGGGTTGGGAAAAACGGATTGAACCGGTGAAATTTCATCGTCAATGAACGGTCTATATCATTAGGATATGGGCCGTTTTTTTAAGGATCTCTGTGGAAAAAGGCATTGGATGGATAAAGCAAGGCGTGCAACTGGTCGTAGTGTTGCTGTTGGCCTTGTGGTTAGGGGGTTGGATTCGAAGTCTGATGATGGAGCCGGTATCGGATCAACTGCCGTCGCTGACCCTGCCGCAAATCAGCCAGCAGCAAGGGCGGTGGCAGCCGAGTGGTGAATTTTCCAATCTCAGCGGTGGCGATCGCCGCTTGGTGTATCTGTTTGCGCCCTGGTGTGCCATCTGTAAGGTCACCTTTCCGCACCTCGCTCAGTGGCAGGGGCAGGGAAAAAACGTGGTGCCGGTGGCATTGTCCTATGCGGATCTTGATGAGGTTTCCGATTTTCTGACCCCGTTTGCCGATCAGGCACCTCAGCAGGTGTTGCTTGGCAGTGCCGAGTTGTCCCGCTATCTGGATGTGGTGGCCTTTCCTACCTACTTGATCGTCGACGACCAGGGTACCGTGGTATCGAAACGGGTGGGCTATATGCCGGAGTGGTTGCTGTCGCTGTATCTTTGGGCTAACGGTGTGTAGGCACGGTGAGAATTGACTATGATTAAGTTAATTAATACAGGGGATTAACCATCCGAGACCGATGCCATTTCGGTCCGAGAAGGGGGGGCTGAATGGATTGGAAAACCCTAAGCCATGGTGTTGGCCGTGCGCTGTCTCGCGGCAGACAATTGCTGCTGGCACAAAGTGGCGGTCCGGAACATTCGCCGTTCTGGCAGGTGCACTTTAACGGCTTGGTCAATAACAGCGCCCGTACTCGAGCGTTAAAACTGCTGCTGTTGGTCACCTTGCTGACATTTTACCCCCTGGGCATTAAGAATCTGCTGATTGGCGAGTGGCTATTGGCCTCAGGTTGCCTGTTGTTCGGGGTGGTGCTGTCGGCGGAGTTGTTGTCGGTGCTGAAGCGAAATCAAGGCCTGCTGGGTTATCCCATTCCAGCCATGTTGCTGGTGGCCTTGACCTTGTTGACTCTCTACACCCTGGGCCCTTTGGGTTCTTATTGGTTGTTTCCCATTGCCATGGGACTGGTGTTTTTCGCCCCGCCACGGGTGTCGCTGACCGCGAACCTGTGGATTATCGCCGGCAGCGCGGTAATTGGCTTTTCGCAAATGCCGCCATTGCTGGCGCTGAGGATGATGGTGGCATTGATTATCTGCGTCTGTGTGGCCCATTTTGTCATGAACGCCGTGGTTCGATTGCACACCGAATTGTTGAGTTTGTCCACTCGAGATGCGCTGACCCAGGCCCTCAACCGAACCCAATTGGAGTCGTTTCTGTCCAGCAGCCTTGCGTATGAGCGACAGGCCACCATCGCCATGTTGGACATCGATAACTTTAAGGCCATTAACGACCGCCATGGCCATGATGTTGGCGATCGGGTCATCACCGAGGTGGTAGCCTGCATCAACCGGCATACGCGTCAAGGCGACCTGGTGTTTCGCCTCGGCGGTGATGAGTTTTTGATTCTGTTTTCCCACACCGATGTGGCTCAGTCCGCCATGATCATCGATAAGCTTCGTCGAGCAATCGAGTCTGAACACTTCAATAGTGAGGTGTCTGTAACCATCAGCGCCGGTCTTCAGTCAAGTTTCGCCCATACCGAAGTGGCGCAGTGGCTTAAGGACGCCGACGTCGCGCTGTATCAGGCAAAGCGGCAAGGGCGCAACTGCGTGGTGACCAATGAGCAACCGGTTTGATTTACAGCGGCGTCAGCGCTGACGTCTCTGTACAGACCTGGTTTCGTCCCTGCTGTTTCGCGCGATAAAGCGCCTCATCGGCCCGTTCCGTTAGGCTGGTCGGGGTATCGTTGGCCTTAAATTCTGAGACTCCCAGACTGAGCGTACGCCGGCCAATACCGTGAAAGGAAAACAGCTCGACCTGATGGCGAATGCGCTCTGCCAGTTGGCTGGCTTGCTGCAAATGGGTTTGCGGGCAGATAAGCAAAAACTCCTCGCCTCCCCACCGGCCCAGGCAGTCATTGACGCGACAGTGTGATTCTAGCAGTCTGGCAAATTGCTTTAGGACGGCGTCTCCGACCTGGTGACCGTGGTTGTCGTTGACCTCTTTAAAGTGGTCAATGTCGGCGATGATGATACTCAGCGGATGCTGATACCGCTGGCAGCGCTGCAGCTCCAGGGCAAAGACCTTGTCGAGTTGTTGCCGATTACAGAGTTGAGTCAATGGGTCGATATGTGCTTGATGTTCCAGAGTCTTACGAAGGTTCCAAGTCTCGGTGACAGTGGTGGAAATTCCAAGAATCCCTTCAACGTCTCCTTTTCGGTTGAGCAAAGGGTGCTTGGTATCCAGATACACCGTGGTGTTGCCATTTTCCTTTGAAACCACCTCTTCATGGGTTAATGGCGACCGGTTTAAAATTTTAAGGTCAAGGGTTTCGATTCGTTTTGCGGTTTCTGGGGAGAAGAAGTCCTGATCTTTGAAGCCGGCCAATTGGCATTTGGTAATGTCAAACAGGGTCAAAGTCGGTTTATTGGCGTAGGTATAGCGTCGGTGGCGATCTTTAACGTAGATGAAGGCTTCGACGTGATCGAGGATATAGCCAAACCGTTGGCTTTGTTTTATCGCTTGTCGATATCGAATCTGTTGTATGCCGAGAACCACCAACAGCACCAGAATCGTAAACAAGGACCAATTCATACCGGGGATCTCTTTGAGAACACTGAATTCTATAGTATCCGGCAGGGGATTTTAATCCACTCTGGTGCGATTTGATTGCTCTGGGGTGGCCGACAAAGAGACTGGACTTTGACGGCAACCTGCTGGTCAGTTCAGCCGTTTAGAATACGCAGTGCTTGGCGTAATCTTTAGCCTCGGTGGCGGTCCAGTCACCGCTGGGTTTCTCTTTCATCGCTTTGCACCAGGCTTCGCTGCCCACTTCCGGGCTGCAACCGCCCAGCATCAGTAGCATGGTTAAGGTGATCAGGGTAGTTTTCATCGTATCTCCTTGAGTTCTGATTTTATCCCGGTAAGGGTACCTGAGGATGGCGCCAAGCGCAGGTCGTTTTGGCATCCGCTATTGGGCGCCGCGATTCCGGCCAAAGCGGGGGCCGTCGTCGTCGATGTGCAGCCAGTGCGGTTGGTCATCGGTGTAGATGTGATAGCTGGGCGTGACCCGATTCACGTCGTCCAGCGAGCCTACCGACAGGGTCAGGAAGTTCGGGTGGCGATCATCCCGAAAGCTCAGGCTGGTGCCGCATTGAGGGCAAAACCCTCGCAATACGTGTTGCGATGACGCGAATTCGGTGGGGACTGGCCCCAGCCAGTGCACCTGATCCCGTTTAAAGTCCATCCAGGCCACCGCCACTGCGCCCACGGCTTTGCGGCACTGGCCGCAGTGGCAATATTCCGAGGCAAAGGGGGCGGCCGAGGTACGGTAGCGAATGGCGCCACACTGGCAACCACCTTCAAGGGGGGAGAGAGACATCTTCAGCACTCCATGCAGGGGGGGAGTGGTCAGTATACGGACTTAGGGGAATAAGGAAAATTGCGGGGCTAGGGGTGGAAAAAGTCACTGCTGCCACCAGGCAGTGGAACGGTGGCAGCAATGACGAAACGAATTATTGGGCGCGAAAACTCATCAGCACCTTGCCGTCGCTGTCCATCAACAGCAGGCTGTTGCCCACCACCTTAGTGGCGGCGGCCTGATCCAGGGTGCTCAGGTAGTGCTGTTCCAACTCCATGCCAGTGGGGCATGCCATCTGAGTGACGGCAAACGGACCGGCTTGAATGCCGTCTGGCTTGATATCGAAACGGCCCTGATAGCGATTACAGCCGGCAAAGCCGGAGGCGATGCCGTCGTCGCTGAGCATCAGGCTTACCGCCTTGTCCCCCATACCGAGTTCCGCCTGGCGGCCGTCGATGTCGGTCAGTTGCCATTGAGTCTTTGTCAGGGCCGTGGTGGCTGAGGCGGCCACCTTATTCACCAGTACGCTCAGAGGTTGGTCACCGAAGGCCGCGACGGACTCGGTGTTGATGAACATCAACTGGCCATCCGCCGACTCGATGCGGGCACTGATGGTGTAGCGCATTCCCGCCTTGATGGCTTTGGCCGGGTAGCTCAGTGAAAAGGCATAAGGGGGGCCGCCTTGGGCTTTAAACTCGGTACTGGCCAGGGTCTCGGCGGCCACGTCCATCTTGGAGGTGTCCTGCAGGGCTACTTTGACGACGGAGTCCTGAGGGATGGCAATGCGTTCCCGGTAGAACACCTCACCGTCAAGGGTTTGCGTATCCGGTGTGGTGCTACAGCCGGAGAGGGTGGCGGCCAGCGCGGCGGCGCCGACGAGCAGTGTGTTTCGCATAGGGAGTTCCTTGCAAGGAATCAGATGGTTAACAGGATAGACCGGCAACCACTTAACTGCACCTGAATGAGTCATTTCAGCAATGGGTTAAAAACGTAACAATTTGCTTCACCGCCAGTTTCAGGGCCTGGTGCTGGCCGGCTCGTAGCAGTACTCGAATCCCTTGCATCTGCAGCAGCAGCCAGGCCGACAGCTCCTTGACGTTGTGGGAGGCGGCAATCTGTCGCCGCTGCTGCGCCTGGCCGAGGCAATGTTCAAACCCCTCCCTCAAGGTGGCAAACAACTGATCGGCCAGGGCTTTGACATGAGGATCCTGATGCCGGCGCTCCAGCAGGGCAGCCTGAACATAGCAGCCCAGGCTGGCTTTATCGGGATCCGCCGCCATTGCGGAGATGAACTCGACCAGCGTGGTCAGGTCCGCATTGGCGTCAAACAGGGGCTTCAGTCGTGGCAGCGAATGCTCGTTCAGGTAGTGCTGCAGTGACAGATGATAGAGCTGCTGTTTATCGCCAAAGCTGTTGTACAGGCTGAATCGGTTGATCTGCAACTGTGACACCAGGTCTGCCACCGAGGTGGCTTCATAGCCCTGTTTCCAGAACAGCTGCATCGCTTGTTCCAGCACCTGGTGGCGTTCAAATTGACACTGTCTGGCCACGGGACCTCCGTATGAGTTAATTCTTGACCGCTCGTTCTGTTATGGGTAGATTCTAATCTAAACGATCGTTCTGTAAAAGGATTCACAATGAAACTCTATGAAGCCTCGATGACCCCAAGTGCTCAGCGGGTCAGCATGTTTTTGGCAGAGATGAACCTGGAGGTCGAGCGGGTGCAGGTGGATGTTCGCGGCGGCGAGAATCTGTCCGAAGAGTTCCTGGCGCTGAGCCCCAATGGCCGAATACCGGTACTGCAGCTGGATGACGGCACCTCTTTGTGCGAGAGCATTGCCATCTGCCGTTACTTCGATGCCCTTCATCCCGGAGATCACTCCCTGTTTGGCACCACGGCCCTGGAAAAAGGCCAGGTGGAGATGTGGTTGCGCATGGTGGAGTTGCAGGGATTGATGGTGGGGTTTCAGGCATTTCGAAATCTGACCGGCGTGTACCAGGATCGGGAGCGCTGCGTCAAAGCCTGGGGTGAGGAGAGTCGGTTGAGGGTAGAGGAGTTTCTGCCGACCCTGGAGCAGCGGCTGGGCGAGTCGTTGCACCTGGCGGGCCCTGGATTTAGCGTGGCCGACATCAGTGGCTTTGTGTTCATACGATTCATTGCCAACCTGGGCATTACCCTGGACGATCAGTGGCCCAATATTCAGCGATGGTACCAGCGTGTTGGCAGTCGCCCGGCGTTTAATCAATAAGGAGCGTTCGATGATTGATCTTTATACTGCCGCCACCCCAAATGGCCATAAGATTTCCATTGCCCTTGAGGAGATGGGGTTGGCGTATCGGGTCCATGCTCTGGACCTCAGTGCCTTGGAGCAGAAGCAGCCTGAATTCCTTGCCATCAACCCCAATGGCCGTATTCCTGCCATTGTCGATCACAGTAATGATGATTTCGCGGTGTTTGAATCCGGTGCCATCCTGCTGTATCTGGCAGAAAAGAGTGGCCTATTCTTACCCAGTGATGCCAAGCAGCGGTCGGTGGTGATGCAATGGCTGATGTTCCAGATGGGCGGAGTGGGGCCGATGATGGGGCAGGCCAACGTGTTTTATCGCTATTTCCCGCAAACCCTTCCTGCGGCCATCGAGCGATATCAAAAAGAGGGGCGTCGCCTGTTTGAGGTGATGGACACGCAATTGGCCAAGACGCCTTACCTGGCGGGGGAATACAGCATTGCCGATATTGCCACCTGGCCCTGGGTGCGGACTCATGAATGGAGCGGCATTGAGATAGACGGTCTGGTGCATCTGCAGCGTTGGATGGCGGAATTGGCGGCTCGGCCCGCTTATCAGAAAGGCATCATGATACCGCCACCGTCGCAGATGACCGACGAAGAAAAAGCAGAGGCGATCGCCAAAATGGTGACTCAGTAACACCGATCCAGCTCCAAGCGGCGTTCGTACTGATTAAGGTTATTGCCATCAGGAGCCGCTTATGTCCCGCCATGCTCTCTGGCTCGGTATCGCCGGGCTGATTCCTTTCGTTACATTGCCACTGTTGCTGATGGCCGGGGTGATCGACTCCGTTCAGGCTCAGATTGGCTTTGTGCAATACAGTGCCATCATTCTGTCCTTTCTCGGTGGCATTCATTGGTACCAGGGGCTGTTAGCCGGCTCCGGTAATTGGCAGATCCATTTTTCCATGTGGCCGAGTATTGTCGGCTGGTTGGCATTGGTGCTGGCGCCGATTCCGGTGGCATTAGGGGTTTTGGCACTGGCGTTTGCAGTGATGATGGCCGCCGACCGCTGGATTGGCAGGCAGCCACCGGGGTATCGAACCCTGCGGCTCAGTCTGACTTCGGTGGCCGTTGTCAGCCATGGGGGCATGCTGGTGCTGTAACGGTGTGATCAGGATCACCCTACTGTGCTATGCTGGCGCCGCTTAGGCAGCTCGGCTGCCGCGTCAATTCCAAGGGAGCAGAGGGTGCCAGACACAGAATCGATAGTTGCCACTCGGCATTGGGTAGAACGGGTGATCATGAAGTATAACCTGTGCCCTTTTGCCCGCCGTGAAGTGGAGCGAAACAGCATCCGTTATGCGGTGATTGAACAGACCAAGGTAAAAGCGGTGTTGGCCAGACTGGTGGCGGAATGCGAGCACCTGGATTCTCACCCGCAAACCGAGACCACGCTGTGCATTTTGCCTCGGGGCTTCGAGGGTTTTTATGCCTACCTGGACCTGGTGGAACTGGCCGAGGCGCTATTGGTCGAGCAGGGGTACGAGGGCCGGTATCAGCTCGCCAGTTTTCACCCGGATTATTGCTTCGACGGCGAACCTATGGACGATCCTTCCAACTACACCAATCGCTCGCCACTGCCGTTGATCCACCTGATTCGGGAGGCCAGCATGGAGCAGGCGCTGCAGACTTACCAACAACCCGAGACCATTCCTGAGCGCAATGTTGTCTTTGCCCGCCGCAAGGGCAGTGCTTTTTTTGAAGACCTGCTGCAACGCTGCCATCAGCCTGGAAACCAGACCTCAGGCTGAGTTCGGCGCCAAGGGCGACGGAATCCACCGTCGCCGTTCTATTCTGAGCCTCAACGACTGCGTTGTTTTTACCATTTATGGCCGATTCTGTCGCTTTACTTCCATGAGAGGAAAGTGAGCGCCAGCGGTGCTTGCGCCTCTGGTGCTGTTTCGGTGTTGGTCGGGGCGATTCCCGGTCGTCGCTACAACCATAAGAGTGACGGATATGAACAGAAACTCGGTAAGGCTGCTGATAGCCCTGATTGTTCAGGGAGTGTGCCCCGGGGCGGTGGCAGGCGATGATGAGGCGGGCTGGATGTCGCCGGGCGCGGTGACCGGGCATTATCATGAGCGGGCGAGGCTGGCACCGGTGGAGATCGCGCTGGAGGTCAGCGGTCAGTTGCGGCTGTCGATACTCGCTCCGCAAGCGCGTTTCGATTGTCGGTTGATGCTGGATGAGGTCGGCAAGCCCAGCCGGGTCGATCTGTGTGGTATTAAGAAGCTCAGTGTCAGTGGCCGCATTCAGCAGGATGTCAACTGGTGGCTGGAACAGCCGGTGACGCTGGTGTGTGCTCAGCAGGGCGGGGAGGAGATCTGCCGAGGTGGCTACGAGTTGTACTGGCAGTCGACCATCAATGCCCGGTTTGGTGGCAGTGATCATCGGGTAATGACGTTAGTACGAGCCTTGTGAGCCTGCGCCAGGCTCACAACGCCAACGAATCAACGGGCGACGCCAGGCGCCGCCCTCGGGTTATTGCCAATCCCAGGCGCGGCGGGGCTTTTCGTTGTAGACCGCGGTGGCACTGAAGCGACCGTGGGGGTGGTCGGCCATCAGCGTCTTCATGCCCCGGTTGCTGATGCGGATCAGGTGTTCATGATCACCGGCTTCCAAATAGACATGGTCTTCCCCTTCCAGGGCATCGTCGTACACCGCCAGCACATTGTAGGGATCACCGACGCCGGGTAGGGCGCCCAGTTCGCAGTCGTCAAACTGGCCCTTTAATTTGGACTCGGGGATCAGGTGTAATTCCCGTTTCAGCTGTTGACTCAGTTGTTGAATCACCACCCGGTTGGCGGCAGGAATCACGGCCATTACTCGCCGGCCTTCATTGTCTTCCAACATGACCGACTTGGCGGTTTGCCTGGCGGAAACGCCGGCGGAAAGGGCAGATTGAATGGATGATTGGCTGTGAGCGTGAGGAACCAGCTGGTATTGCACCCCAAGCTCCTCGAGATAATCGATGACACTGATAGCGACACCCATGGGTCACCTCCTGAGTGAGGACGGAACACTATCAGTGTAGTCGTTGCCATGGTGCAGAAGAGAAAAAAGCGAGCACTAAGGCTCGCTTCACTTCGGTCTTGCAGTGTTTATTGCAGCGAGGCGCTGTCGTCCTCTTGTGCCGGTTGCACGTCGCATACTTTGACATCAAAGATGACGGTCTTACCGGCCAGCGGATGGTTGGCATCCAGGGTAATGGTGTCCCCTTCGATGGCGGTTAGGGTTAACTCCATCGGGCCTTGATCGGTATCGGCGGCGATCTGCATGCCCACCTTCAGCTCGTCGGCCCCCTTGATGATGTCGGCAGGCACCGTTTGAACCATCTGTGGGTCGTGATCACCAAAGGCCAGATCCGGCGTCAGGGTCACTTTCAGCTGGTCGCCCTTTTTGTGACCCAGCAGCACGTTCTCCAACCCTTCGGCCAGAATGCCACTGCCGTGGGTGTAGATCACCGGGTCGTCGGCCGACACCACGTCGACTTTCTGGCCATCTTCCAGGTACAGGGTGTAAGCGATGGAAACGACGGCGTTGTCCTTAATTATCATGTGCGGAGCCTTAATGTCAGTCATACCCGAATGATAACCAAGTCGCCGGGTTAAGCCCAGAGAATCCCCGCCCGAAAACGGGGATTAGATCGATCAGGCCGCCTGAGTCAGGCTGTTCAGCACAAAGGTCATCACCGGTTCACTGTCGGGGGAATCGGCAGGCGTTAGTGGCATCGCCGAATTTAACCAACCTCGTTGACACAACTCTTCCAGGATATCCAGGTAGGCCAAGGCGCACTTTCCGGTGTAGAGCGGACTCAAATCTCGCTGTTGATGCAGTGACAACATGATGCAAAACCCGCTCAGGTATTGATAGTCCTTAGTGAGGCCGCCACCGCGATAGGCACGGGCTGCCACGGTAAAGGCGTCGTCCTGGTCCAGTCCCGCTTCCTCGATCAACCGGTTGACCGTGGTCGGCAGGTGGTCGTCCCTGAGCATGGAGTCCACCGCCACCACCCGCGCCGCCAGTAGCCTTAACCGGCCCAGTGTCAGGCAACCACCGTGGTACTCTGCCAGTATCGCCAGTCCCTCCTGAGTTTCGGTATTCCCCGGCAACCCCAGCGACAGCAGTTTCAGTGGCTGCGCCCGACCATTGATGGTGGTGGTCATGTGTACCCCAAGCTCATGATGGGCCAACGCCTTCGCTTCACGCTCGCTAAATCGAGCATGGCGGTTGATCATCAGGCTGGCCTGTTCGCTCATCACCATCGCCTTAGCGGCCAGGGTGCCGCTGGTCTGTACCTGGCAGGCGATACCATGCTCGCGGGCATGCCCTCTAAGCCGTTCACACACCTGGTCTACCGTCAGTCTGGTGTCATTGACCTCGGGCATCGTCGCGGCCTGCAACAGAAACCCTGCCTGCTTCAGCGTGCGTTCATCGGGCCTGCCGTAATACCTCAGGCTGTTGTAGCGGAACCGGTCACTGCCCACGGAGGTGATCAGTTCGACCCGCAGCGACAGGTTGTCAGCCACCTGCTGATACAACTGGCGTACCCCCACATCGGCAACGCTGTCAAATGGCAGCCGGTACAACCCTTCCCGGAATGCAAACGGGTTCAGACGTTGCTGGCGGTAGCGAAAGTCAGGCCGATAGCGGTTCGGGTTTGCCAGATACCGCTGTTTCTCCTGCTGCAGGTTCACCGGGTTGATGTAGGGCAGGGTTTCCATGCCCTTGGCCAGTTGGTACAGCGCGTTGTCCAGTGCCACCACGTTCGGGTCGATGCGCGAGGCCAGCATCTGGTGCTTGCTGGCCTGACGGCGGCGATTAAACTGACGCTCAAATCGGGCTGAGGTTTGAGTAAACGCCTCTTTTAACCCAAGGGCCAGCGCTGCCATTACCTGGGGGTACAGCTCGCCGCTGTGTTCATCCATGAACACCTTCTTGACTTCGGTCGGCAGCACCAGGGTGCGATCAAACCGGGCAGTAGTATGAGCAATCAGATAGCCCCGCCCCTGAAACACCTCGTCCAGCCTGGACTCCACACTCAGGTTTGGCAGGCGAATTCGGCCCAGCTCTCGGTTAAACCGCTGCACCACCGGGCCCCAACGTTCCATATCGATCTGGCTGGTACCGATGTTAAACACCGGCACCTTGCGCTCAATCCGCTGGTAGTTATAACTGTGCAGGTCAAATACCAGCACGTGGCCAAACTGCTGCTCCAAGGCCGCGATCAGCCCGTCATAGAGCTGATAGAAGCGCCGATGTTTCTGCTGGCACTGGTTGCGTTTACGGGCCGATAACGGTCGCCGCCACACTGGCTTGCTCCAGGCCGACTTAAAATAGGTCGACAGCGCCTGAGCCCGATTGAGGTCGTATTCGAATCGGGAATCGCACCCCACCAGGGTGATGGGCTGGGAGGCGATTAAGAGGTCGGTGGCCGGATCCTCTTCAAATCGGCGCTCTTCCGCACTCAGCAGGCATTGGTCGGTAAGCTTCGTGCTTAGCCGATGGCCGGCGTGGATGGCGCAGCTGACCACAGGCAGGTAAGCCTCAATTTTCAGCTGCGCAACGCCATCGACTTCGGCATGGAAGGGTTGGCGACGCGCAATCAGGCTCAAAGCCTCAGACAGCGATAACGTTTGCATCATTAATGGCCTGACGATAAATGGTCTTACGTTGCAACAACAACTCTCGGCTATGGACGATGTTCTCCATCCAGTCGATGACCTGACGTTGCAGCCGGGTGCGATTCAGTCTGTTAATCCGAGTAATGCCGCCGGGGCTCAGCACGTTAACCTCCAGCAGTTTGTCACCAATGACGTCCAGTCCCACAAAATACAGGCCATCGCGCACCAGTTGTGGTCCGACGGTGGCGCACAGGCGTTTCTCCTCTTTGCTCAGGCTGTGTTTTACCTCTTTGCCTCCGGCGTGAATGTTGGAGCGCACGTCGTTGGCCGCGGGCACTCGGCGCATGGCACCGATGGGTTCGCCGTTGAGCATCAGGATCCGTTTGTCTCCCTCTTCGGCGCCCTCGATGTAGTCCTGCAGGATCACGTAATGGGTGCGGTCGCCACTGCCGATGTAAAAGTCCAGCAGGGAGCTGACACTTTGCTGAGCCCGTTTTTCAATCACAATCACGCCCTGGCCGCCAAAACCGTTCAGAGGTTTAAGAATCATCTTGTCGGCCTGGTTTTCCGCCAGAACCTGTTGCAGGTACTCTTTGTTTTTTGACACATGGGTAGTCGGAATATACCGACCCGCTGCGCCACTCCAGCCCGCGGTATAGAGCTTGTTGTTGGCGATGCGCAACCCCTCCAGATCATTGATGATCAGGGTGTCCTGTTTCACCGAGTCCAGAAAATTGAGTGCCAGAGTATCCAGCGGTGGATTGGCACGCATAAAAATGCAGTCAAATCCGGCCATTGGCAGCTTCACCCGTTTAAGCTGGGCCTGAGCGTAGAAGCGTTCCGGTTTGTCGGAAACCCCTTTGCCCGTGGTGACCACGTCGCAAAACCCATAGACGGTGGACTCGCGCATGGTCAGGCTGTTGGGGGTGGTGACTGCTACCGTGTGGCCTCGTACTACGCACTCGTGAATAAGCCGCAGGGTCGAGTCAAAGGCAGGATCGATTCGGTGCCAGGGGTACATCAAAAAACAGATATTCATGGGTTACTCAATTCAGTCGTCATAAAACAGATAAGGGTCTGAGGGCGGTGGCACGGATCGGCTGTCTTGCACACAGAACAGCCGTCGACGGCACTCGCTAAGCTGGCGGTATTTCAGCCACACCCTCTCCAATGCCGAGGTGGGGGGACGCAGCCCCGCCACCACGGCGACAAATCGATGCTCCTGCTCGCCAACCGGTGTCAGCTCGCCACTGGCCAGCTGAGCCATGGTGTGGCCATAGCGGGTGAGCAATTCGCTTTCCTTAATGGTGAAATCACCACTGCGGCTAAAACCGCGGCCAAAGCGGCGGCTGTCGACAAAGTCGCGCACGCCAGCTCTGAATTCACTGTCATACATAGTCAGACCCCATCTAAATGAAACCCTTACAATGGGTTAACGGGTGGCTCCGATGTGGAGAATGGGCGCAAGATAGGGCGCCGCCAAAGAAAAGAAAAACGATATATTTCTATCGTCACGACAAAATTCGGTTGTTCCTATTTCGCCACAAATGTATGAAGTAAAACTGGAGGTAAAAGGGGTCAGAGTCTTTGTGGAAGTGGCCAGAGAACGCCACGTTGGCCGGGTGGCAGAGCGACTCACTTTTACTCAGGCGGCGGTCAGTGCCCGCATTAAACAGCTGGAGGGGTATTTCGATAGCATTTTGTTTGTGGGTCAAGGTGGTGAGCAATTGAATCTCGACAAGGGCCCTCCCAAGGGCTTTCCTTAGCTTAGCTGATCATCTGGTGCGCAGGCATACCTAGTCTTATGACGTTGTTCATCGCTTGGTTGCCAGCCAACGCGACTCCTCGATTGATGGTCACAGGATCAGAACAACCAACAGGCCGATGGTTGCTGGGGTTGGTTCAACATCGCCCTTAATAGAGATAACACGCGATTTTGGCGGTAAGGTTTGACCGAAACAACAAAATTTAGCGATGTGTTTAAATTAAATTAAATCAGCATCTTATCTTGCATAACTACGTGGAATGTACCAATCTTATTTCATGAGCATGGATAAGGATTGTGTATGCCTGTAACGTCATTAAAAAACAAAGGGGTAGTAAGGAAAGCCTTAGTGCCTTCTTTGCTTATTAACCTCTTGTCATTAGCCGTTCCATTAACGGTTCTCCAGATCTACGATCGCATTCTTCCCAATCACAGTTATGGTACTGCCACACTGCTTTTAGCAGGGGCGACACTAGCGGTAGCCATGGAAGCGCTCATACGTTTTGTTCGTACCTGGCTTTTGTCAGCGGCGGCTAGCAATACCGAAAAAGCGACTTACCAAACCTTGGTTGAAAGGGTGACGACTGCATCTTCAGCTCACCTTCGCCAGCTCGGTGTGGGTGGTGTCGAAGAGGGGCTAGGATCGGTATCCAAAGTTAAGGACTGGTATTCTGGTGGGATAATCTCTGGCTTTATCGATTTGCCTTTTGCATTGATCTTTTTGGGGTTGGTGGCCTATATCGGAGGTGAGCTAGTGGCGATACCTTTGGCAGTTTGGCTCATCACGCTCGGCATTGTTTGGCTTTCTTCTGTTCGCGTTAAAAGCTTAAGTGAAGAAGCGTCTAAAGATGAACAGGAGAGAAAAGCTTTCTTGATTATTCTTAGCCAGACCATTCAGGGTATTAAACGTCAGGCTGTTGAGTCTCGAATTTTTAATCAGTTTAAATCGCTTAATAATGTCCGCGCCCAATCTAAAGCTCGGGAAGAAGAGCAGAGTGCTTTCGCTCAAGAGTGTATTCAGCTTGCGGCACTTGCGACTTCCGTTTTGCTGGTGATTACCGGCAGCTTGTGGGTATTGGATGGTCAATTAACCACCGGTGGATTAGCGGCATGTTCTATCTTATCAGGCAGAGCAGTGGCACCGTTAAGCGCTTTGGTTGGGATTCGCATAAAGCTTAATTCAATACACAGTGCTAACCAGGCCATAGAAAAGTTGGATGACTTATCACTACCTGAGTATTCAGGTTTTGAGCTTAATTTATCTGACTTTAAGACTTTGGAAATCAAGCAAGCAACGGTTGAACGATACGGTGAACTCGCTCGTGCGGATGTGACGTTAAACGAAGGCGAATTGGTGTTGTTAGAGAGTGAAGATCGTCATACCAATAGTCACCTATTGTCTTCGATAGCAGGGATTGATGACTTGGCCGCGGGTCAATACCTAATTAATGGCAAAGCCGTTTCCATTGCATCTGTCGCTCAAGTGACAGCTTACTGCGGTGTGAAAGGGCAATTGGTCTCGGGCACGATTTTGGACAACTTATGTGGCTTTGACCCTGAGAGAACGCAAAGCGCCAATGACTATGCTAAGCGCTTGGGATTAACCAAAGAAATTACGCGTTTACCTGATGGGTTAGAAACACAAATTGGCCATACGAGTGCGTCATTGTTGAGTATGGG
The DNA here is from genome assembly GCF_000425405.1 of Ferrimonas kyonanensis DSM 18153. GTDB lineage: Bacteria > Pseudomonadota > Gammaproteobacteria > Enterobacterales > Shewanellaceae > Ferrimonas > Ferrimonas kyonanensis. The sequence goes on from NZ_AUDJ01000002.1 coordinate 492,431, forward strand.
CAACGTGAAGATGCTCAATATCGCGGCTCAATTAGCGAGTGACAAACCCGTTATCATGCTAGAAAGACCGGATTCTTCGCTGGACCTCAATGCACTCGGTAATCTGGTTAAAGTGTTACAAGAAGAGGTGTTGGCAGGACGCACGATACTGATGGTGAGCTATCATGGCAAACTTCGCGAATTGGCGAGTCGAACGATAACTGTGGAAAGCGGTTCGATGACCGAAGTAAGTACAAATCAGCAGGAGGCTATTGCATGAATCGTTTAGATGCGAGTCGCCATACAGAAACAGACAATCAACGCGAGGCGATGAACCGACTGGAAGCTGAAAGCCTTTCTGTTCTCAAGGAGCTGGAGGTAAATGCGAATATCCAACTGTTTGCCCAGCAATGGGTCGATGAGAATGGCATTGAATCACTAGACGATGTGTTTTCCCTGTTTGATCGGCTTGCATTGCCCTATCGGTTAGTGGCTAACCTCGATGAGGTAGGCGAGCACAAATTAGTTTTGCTGGTTCTTGGGGAAACTGAATTGGTTTCTGGCCATTTAGAGTCAAAACAGTTTGTTGCTGTTGATGGCAATGCAGAGGTTGCTGACATTCCTCAATTTTGCATTGTGATAGAAGGGGAGCCATTGGAGAAGGCCTCTCCTGACTGGGTCGGTGAACGGCTACACGCCTTTCGTCCTATCATTCCTAAATTGCTCTTGGTCAGCTTTATTACCAATCTGTTTGCTCTCGCAGTGCCATTCATCACGATGTCGATCTATGACCATGTTATCGGTGGTGATGCTGGGCACGAACTGCAAGGAATTGCCATTGGGGCAGCCTTGTTGTTTGTGATGATGGGTTGGCTTAGAACATTGCGTAGTCGTGTGTTTGCGTCAGTATCCAACCGAGTCAGTCGTGAAATATCTCAATCTCTGGTCCAACGCCTACTAAAAAATAGTTATGCTCAAAACCAGCAAACGGCCTCCTCTAGTCAGCAAAACCAAGTGATGTTGTCCGAACGTATTTCAGGAGTGTTATCTGGACCACTCGGTAATGCGTTGTTTGACTTGCCTTTCATTGCCATTTTTGTACTGGCGATAGGTGTTTTGGGTGGATGGTTGGTATTGGTTCCTATCGTTTCTTTAGTTCTATATTACCTGTTAGCAAAGCGGTCGATACGCTCAAGCGGTAAACGCGCTATGCAATCGACGGTTGCAGGAACTAATCGTCAAAATATGACCAATGAGTTGTCATCTAAGCTTACCTTTATTCGTAGTGCTGGGTTTTCAGAGTACTGGATCCAACGATTCCAAAAGGCCAACCTGCTTGCCTCTAAGGTGGCGTTCAATCAATCGGTTCTGCAGAGTCGTTATACCTCGATGTATTACTTTATTGGTGTGGGTTCAACGTTGGCCGTGATGGGGTTGGGTATCGGGCTCATTTTTGAACAAGTGATGACGCCGGGTGGCTTGATTGCATCAATGATGCTGATATCCAAAGTGACGGGGCCTGCACAGGTGTTGGCAAACAGCGCGATGCGTTTTAATAGCTTTAATCAATCCAAACTGCAGGTGAATCGCATTCTGTCTCAGCCGTCTGAACGTGAATTTAGCTACCAGCATCACCCACTGCCAACGGTCGCACCGAATTTGAAGTTAGATCAGGTGACTCTCCGTTACCCTAAGCAGAGTCGCCCTGCATTGAACGGAGTCAGTTTTGATGTTGAAGCTGGCGATATTGTGGCGATCACTGGCCCCTCAGGAAGTGGTAAATCGACATTGATTGAAGTGTTGTCGGGGTTACAGGCTATTCAAAACGGCATGGTAGAACTGAAAGGGGTAAATCTTGCTCAGTACGACCCGCAGCTTTATCGTCACTGGTGTTTCATTCGAGCAGCTTATCCTGATTTGCTTACCTTGAGTATTCGAGAGTGGTTGAGCGATGGACATAAAGTTGAAGAGCAAAAAATGATCTCTGCGATCGAAATGGTCGGAGGTAAGCGCTGGTTCTCCACATTACCAGATGGACTGGATACTTCGATAAGCAGCATTCAACCGGATAGCCTGTTTGATATGTTATCAGGCACTGTCGCTCAGATTCTCATTGATGCGAAAGCCTTGGTTTATGACTACCCAATGTTCCTAATGGATAATCCGGTGCCTGATGCCCATCCCAATGCCAAGCGTGTATTTGGTGAGTTTTTGGCGGCAAAAAAAGGAAAAGCAACGGTGATCTATTCATCGCATGATCCTGATTTGATTAAGCTTGCTGATAAGGTCGTGGTACTGGATGAGGGGGCAGTCGTTTATGCTGGCCCATTAGAGCAGCCTTCAGAACCCCAATCGACTCGGGAGCAACCGTTATCCCAGGGTCAATCGTTATCTAAGGCGCAGCAACCAACAGCAGATAAACCAGAGTCAAAGCAAGGAGTCGCTAATGGCTAAACACCCTATTGAGACCGGCAAGCGTTACGGTGAGCTTGTTGAATCACAAAATACGGCTCGTACATTGGCACTGGCGACATGGTCTGTTGCCTTATGTATCGCTGCTTTTGTCACTTGGTCGGTGGTTACTCAAGTTGATGAAATCGCTAAAGCAAAGGGCGCAGTGATTCCGGAAGGGGAAAAGCAAGTATTACAAAGTGCAATCGGTGGCAAGTTAAAGCAAATTCTCGTCAAAGAAGGTCAATTGGTCGAGAAAGGGCAACCGCTTGTTGAATTTGATGCTACGTTCCAGCGCACGGCCCTTGAAGAATTGAAATCTCAACAAGTGACCTTGCTTGCCAGTATCGAGCGTATGAACGCTTTATTGGATAACCGTGAACCGAATTTTGGGGAATTTGAAATTGATTTTCCAGAGATCGTTAGCCAACAAAAGGCGCAGCTGAATGCTCAGAAAGGGCTTTACTATCAAAAACGCATTGTGCTGGAAAAGGACAGTGAGCAGATCGCTGAGCAGCTGCGTGTCGTAGAAAAGTCTCTACCTAGCTATGAGAAAGAACTGAATGCCACTAAACAAGAGCTGAACCTGTTGGAAAAAGGCTACAAAGCCGGGAACATCTCTCGTTTACGTGTGCTTGAAATGAGCCAAAAGCTGGCCAGTATTGAGCAAAAAATAGAAGAAACCCGCGGTAAGAAGTCGGTTTTCATCAAGCAGGCAGACAGCAATGAGCAAAAAATCGCCCAACTTCTTGCCGAGGCAAAAGCCAAAGTGAGTGACGATCGATCCAAAGCGGTATCTGATTTATCTGCGCTGAATGCAAGGGTGCGTTCAAGCCAAGCGAAATTGACCAACACCATGTTAGTGTCGCCACTACAAGGCTTGGTACAAAGCCTGCCAAGTACACAGAACGGTGGCGTTATTCAACCGGGCGGGACAGTGGTTGAGATTGTTCCTGTCGGCGGTAAAGCGGATTTTAAAGCTCGCTTATCACCGAGAGACATTGGTTTCGTGAACGTAGGCCAGCCAACTCGAATCAAGATTGATGCATTTGATTACAGCCGTTTTGGTGCGTTAAAAGGGGAGGTTGAAAGTATTTCACCGACCACAAGCCAAAGTGAACGCGGTGAAATCTATTATGAAGTGGTGGTGTCTGTTGAAACGCCATACTTCCGTGATAACCCTGAGAGCTTTTCTATTCTTCCCGGTATGACAGGTGAGGTGGATATCACTACCGGCGAGAAGTCAGTGTTCCAATACCTTTGGAAGCCGATCTACACCAACATCAGCGTTGCCTTTGGAGAAAGGTAATTCAAAAAATTGCAGACGTTTCTCTGTTCCAATCGGCGCGGGTAACCATCATTAACAAGGGAGCACATAGCGTGCTCCCTTTTGTTTTACTCCATTAATACTAACTACCAACCATTAGTTATTTGGGTCTATGTCGGGTAGCCCATCTAAGTCATTATGGTGGTGTTTATCACTATCTTGGTTGTGATCAGTGGTCGCATCATGGTGTTGTATTGCATCCGACGTATCCAAGTGCGCTTGGTCGTAATCTAGCGCATGCTGTTGGTCGACTTGTGCAAGCACGATGTCCATGTCTGCGGGTTGATCGTGACCAGTGGTAGGTGACGCATTCGGCTGAATACCGAGAGCATCCAAATAAGCCGCTGAACCTTGGCGGTCAGTTTTCTGATCTGGCTCTAGATGAGAATGCTGAGAGAGATCGAGAGAACTCTCATCGCTTAGCGTAACCGTAAAGTCCTCGTGAGACGCAATTTCAGGCTCGTCATGCTGAACTGGCGGTGGTGGTGGAGCAGGGTGAGGTGTATGGACAATAGGTGTGATCGTCATATCAACCACCTCAGTTCCAATCGTAAGTTTACCGCTATGCCCTGGTCCATGACTGAGTATCTGAACATTTACGTGGGCAACCACTTCATCCTGATTTGTCCCTTGAAGCGCGACTTCAAATTTATCCTCATGCTGGCCAGTACCCGAAGCACTACCATGTGGTCCCGTGTGGACTTGGGCTTGCTCCTGGTAATGTAAATGACCGGTTTGAGGATCAATGGTTAAAGTTCCATATTGCCCATGATGGCTTGTTACATACTGACCATTGGCTAGATGGATACGCCAGCCGTTTTGTGCCGATGGAACAGGCGTTTGAGATGGGGCAAGAGGCGGAACACCAAGGGTAGCGGACACTTGATGGCTTCCCGATGGCGGTTTAACAACGATCGGTTCTGGGATTGCACTGGCGGCAACACCTTGGCTGCCCGCTGTATTTCCGTGTTCGTCAGTCATGGTGACTTGTACTTGAGAGCCAGGGCTAACTTCAATTTGTAATCCATGCTGGAGCGTATGGGCATCCAGTACGTGATCTTGTCCATTAACAACGAGGTGTTCACCAACCTTAGCATCGCCCGGTGGGGTAATTGTCGCGGTGACTGTATTTGGGTGACCGTGGGCAATTTCAGCCTTGCTGTAAAGGCCATCCGGTCCAGGGTTTTCAAAGGTAATTGTCGGTAGGTTAACTTGAGTATCAACGCTGAATACCTGGGAACCTGTCGTTGCACTACCAACATTTCCGACGGCATCGGTTGTTATTACTGTGGCTTCTATTGAGTGTATCGAGCCAGACTGACCATTTGCATAGCTAGTATGAATATTGGCATGCTCCAATACGCTACCAGCCACAGGGATGGAAAAGTGTCCACTCGCATCAACTGAGCCGGTAAGCGATGAAATGGTTGCACCGTTTATCTTCAAACTGACTATGTCACCAGGGTGGTAATCGCCAGTTACTGTGCCCGTTATCGAGATAGTTTGACCAGACTCAAGGGCATTGAGCACGTTATCTTGTGTCACTGGGTCAACAGCAATATGTGGGATCGGACGTTGCGTATCAATTAACAGATGGGTGGAAATACGAGGCGTTGAATTGCCTGCCGTATCAACAGTACCCACCTGGATTGGGTAGTCGCGATCAGTTGCCAATATGTTTTGATGTGCAGAGGCGCTTAAGGTCAATGACCATGTGCCATCCGATTTTACTGTTGCATCGTAAAAGTGATTATTACCTACAATGACATAGACTACATCTCCAGGCGCTATATTAGAGGTCGTTCCGGTGATCACCAGTGGTTGATTGTTTTCAGCCGCATTCAACGCATTGTCTTGTGATATCGGATTCACCGTGACCGTGCCGGGAGTGGTGTCTAAGGTGAAGCTAAAGTGTGTCGCTGGAGATACGTTGCCAGCGATATCAGTCTGTCTTACCTGTAGGTCATTGACACCTTCCACTGGATTAAACGTTGCTGTCCAGGTGTGTCCGCTGTCCTTTGAGTATTCTACTCTTGCACCGGCTTCCGTCTGAATGGAAAGCTGCGAGTCTTTGGTGATCAAGTCTGGTGTGTTGATTGAGTATCGCCCAGTATCGTTGTGCAGTGAGACTGCGGGGGCGCTTATCGTAGTATCTAGAGTGAAGCTCACCGAAGTGCCGGCCGACACATTTCCCGCGGTATCAATCTGTCTCACGCTGACTGTATTCGAGCCTTGTTGTGGGGTGAAGCTAGACGTCCATGTGTGTCCGTTGTCCGTCGAATACTCAACGGTTGCGCCTGCCTCTTGCCCAGTGATTGTCAACGAGCCATCGTTAGTGACCAAATCAGTCGAGTTGCTTCCTGTGTCATGGGTTAATGACACTTGCAGTGGCGCAATGCCAGTATCAACATGCAGTGAAAGGATTGATGATGTTGCCGGTAAAACTGAACAAGGAGCCAGTGCTTTGGCGGAAAGATTATGATCGCCATTCGATAAACTGCTCACCGCTACACTATATTGCCCCGCGCCATCAGACACCGCATGTCCAATAGGTGTGGAGCCATCATAAACGGTGACTTGTGAGTAAGGAATATCCGTGTGTCCAGTGATTCTTGGTGTGCTGTCCTTAGTGAGGTTATCGGTATCAGAGAGACCAGTGTCACTCGATGCTGCTAAGTCGACAGTGACTGCATTCGTGGGCGGAGTGTTTGTCCCGGTTGGTAAACTTGGTTGCGTGGTGGTGACCAATGGATTGGCAGGCACTGAAGTTGAAATCGTCGGTGATTGTCCTGGTACAACGGAAACGTGACCGTTGGCATCAAACGTGATGAACCTCGACGACTCACCACCATGATTGTCGGCCACTTTTACTTCAAATACATCGGTGCCATGGTAGGTGTGCGTCGCTGAGTTATAACTCATTCCCGCAACCGAACCATTGGCCGTGTATACATAAGCGCCTGAATCCGGGTCGACCGATAGCGAACCGAATTGCCCGGTTGAACTGACGACAGAGAAGGTGTGAGTGTCATTCAGGTCAACATCGGTCTCGGTAAGCGTACCTGTTGTTGGTGTCGTCTGAGTTACCGATAAAACAGGGGCATCGTTGGTGCCATTAATTGTGAGAGTAATAACATGTGGCGTTCCATCTTTGGAATGGATAGTGACGCTATCCGTGAGGGTCTCACCTGCGCCTAAGCTCTGTACTTCAGGCTTACGGTTATCGATGTAATAGTGCCATCTGCCCTGTTGATCGATTTCTAACTCACCACCAAGTGCGGATTGGTAAGGTGCCCAGTTAGGATGTGAGGGAGCGTTGATAAGCGTGTGGTAGTCAAAGCCTGATTCTCCAGCATCTGGATCGATGGCCGTAAGCTGCCCCTGAGCTTCTAATTTACTGGAGTAGTTGCCTTGTACAGAAGGGTGAACATTTTTATCTTCTGTGACAGAGCCAGCGTCAATACCTGTGATAGTGGCAGCATCATTGACTGCGGCTAGGGAAGTGTTTGCTCCTGTATGCGTTGTTCCCCCGTGTGCATCTTTAACGTCATAAGTGAAGTGCACTTGACCATTGTAATTATGATCTGGAGTAAAGGTGAATGTGCCATCTTTATTATCGACGATTGTGCCATGATCAGCATGTAAGTTATCGATGAACAGCTTGCCAACATCATTGAGGTCGACGTCGCTAGAATTCGCTAGTAGTGCTGTTGAACTGATTACTTGAACGGAATCTTCTTGCCCTGCAGCCAGTTGTACCTGTGTCGAAACAATTGGAGCGTCATTAGTACCGTGGATGACGGCAATGAGCTGCTGAGTTGTACCATCGGCACTTTGCACTGTAATGGTGTCTTGGATTTGCTGCCCAGCACCGAGTTGGTCTATTTTGGGATTGTTGTTATCTGCCCTAAATAGCCACTGTCCAGAGGCATGAAGAATGAACTGGCCCACATTGTTGTCACCATTGACCCAAGTTCCGGTTGATTGTGCGTTGGTGGTGCCTGATGCTCCTGTTGGAATAAAGAAATTTTGACCTGAATCAGGGTCATGCACCTGCAGGGTCATCGAATCGGAAGACAACATATGACCGCTCACTCTGACATCCTCAGTGACGTGAGAACGGTCTTCGGTAGTCAATTGCCCGCTGATTTGTGCAGCATCGCTAACCGCGTCGATATGCAGTGTGTTGGTGGCTTCTTGTGAGTCGACCTGTCCGTCATTAACGGTGAACTTAAATTGAACATTGCCGTTAAAATCCGTCGCAGGCACAAACTGAAGCTTAGCGATATCGGCAGTAGCAATACTCTGACCGGCGGTGATGTCGTGGCCATCGAGTACGAATTTACCTTGGGCTGCTGGTGGCAGATCAGTGATGGCGATTGAGTGCAGGGTATCGCCGGTATCGATGTCGGTGAACCCGAACTGACTCGCCTGCATTTGATAGTGTGTATCTTCTGTGCCGTGGGCAAGAGTGGTTGCCGACACGGTTGGTATATCATTGGTCCCTACGATCTTAATATCAATGACATGCGAATCACCACCAACAGTATGTACGTTGTATTGAACGTGTTCTTCTTGACCTGCGGCGAGTTGCTGAATTTGGCTGTTGTTAACGGTATAGGTCCAAGAGCCATCTTTGGCTATATGAAGGCCACCGTGAACACCACTGTTAAATGGGTCATGGCGTTTGCCCACATCCGGTGAGAATGCAGATTGGTCGTGGTCAGGATCCAGGGCACTCAGTTTACCTGATATCATCTCGACAGGCGTTGAAGAGCCATCTTCATGGACATCGGGATTCGATGTAACAGATATCCTTGCCTGGTCATTACTTCCTTGAACCAGCACTTCAATATGTTTGGTTGCGGTTGAGCCGTCAGTCGATGTCGCTGTGATATCAAAGCCCTCTGCTTTGGTCTCACCTTGTTGTAGAGCATTGGCCTTTGAGTGGTCCAGGTCATAATGCCATTGGCCATTACTATCCACATGAAGCGTACCGTAGGCGCCAGTAGAATCGCCCGCGCTGAACGTGACGGAATCTTTACTGTCGGAATCGTGCGCGATTAGGGTGCCTGAAATAGAGGTGATCTTATCTTCAACGGCCGTTCCTAATGCAGCCGTTAACGCATCAGGAGTATCAATGATCACATGATCATCGGTGCCTACGATTTTGGCTGTCAGCGGGATTCGCGTCCCATCCGCTGTGATCAGTGTGATGGTATCCGTCAATGATTCGCCATGACTCAGTGATTGAACCTCAGCGTGACTATTATCCGCACTGTAGCTCCATTTATCGTGGCCATCGGTTGAATGAGTGAAGTTGAAGGTACCGTGGGCGCCTGCAAGATTCATAGCGAAATTTGCGGGTACCCTGTGCTTAACACCGTTGACTTCTATTTGAGTAACTTTTGCCTCTGATGGTGAGTCAATATCTTGAATATCAAGGTTTTTCCAACCTGACCATAGTTCATTGGTGCTCGTACCTGATTTTAGATGGTCTTCAGTTACAAAATTGGACGTTTGTGTCGATTGCAGTGTGGCAGCATCATTGCTCGGCAACAGCGTGGTAGAAGCGCCTGTATGAGTAACCCCACCATGTGCATCTTTTACGTCATAAGTGAAGTGCACCTGACCGTTGTAATTATGGTCTGGCGTGAAGGTGTAGGTTCCGTCTTGGTTATCTCGAATGGAGCCATGATCTGCGCGAAGGTTATCCACACTCAGCTTACCGGCATCGCTACTATCAACGTCGATGCTGTTAGCCAATAGCTGTGCTTGAGTGAAAGTCTGTGATTGGTCTTCTTTGCCCGGCTGTAATTGTACTTCAGAGGAAGCGAAAGGTGCGTCATTATCCCCATGAATAGTGATGACAACATCATGGGTTGTGCCATCGGCACTTCGGACCGTTATGGTGTCAGTGAGGTTCTCTCCGGTATTTAATGCATCTATTTTTCGTCCTACAGCACTGTCGCCGACGTCTACGGTATAATACCAATCACCATCGGTTTGCAATATCAAACGCCCATACTGCCCAAGATACTGATAAGCGGGAGCATTGTTGTCAAAGTGCGCCTCACCAGCATCATGATCAACAATGTCCAATTTGCCTGAGGTATGTATCGAGTCGTTCCAGAGGTGAGATATAATACCGCGTTGATAATCCGGGGAGCGATCAGCGTAAGTTGATTCATACACATCGCCTGTATCGGTACCACTGATTTGCGCAGCATCGCTAACCGCGTCAATATGCAGTGTGTTGGTGGCTTTTTGTGAATCGACATGTCCGTCATTAACGGTGAACTTAAATTGAACGTCACCGTTAAAATCCGTTGTAGGCACAAACTGAAGCTTAGCGATATCGGCAGTAGCAATACTTTGACCTGCCGTGATGTCGTGGCCATCGAGTACAAACTTACCTTGAGCCGCTGGCGGCAGATCTGTGATGGCGATTGAATGCAGCGTATCGCCAGTGTCGACATCAGTGAAACCGAACTGACTCGCCTGCATTTGATAGTGTGTATCTTCTGTGCCGTTGCTGAGCACCACCCTGGTGACGGTGGGTGCGTCGTTGGTACCGATGACATCGATGTTCAGGTCGTAGGCGGTACCATCGAAGCTGTGTACGCGATAGGTGACCGTTTCAACTTGCCCTTGTGCTAGGTGTTGAAGAGCCGCGTTGTCGACGCTATATCCCCAATTACCCGCGCTATCAATTCGAAGCATGCCGCCAAATGGGTCGCGAATGCGAGTCTCACCAAATTGGCTGTATTGGAACTTATCTTCGCCGCTATCTGGATCAATGACTTGAAGTTGTCCATTGGCAAGCTCTGTTGTGGTGCCGTTGTTGTGGGTCGCATGTGATCCATCCTCAATAACACTTCCAGTGGTTACCTCAGAGATAATGGCTTTGTCTGGGGTTGCTACAAGAGAGGTATTTGCGCCAGTGTGTGTGGTACCACCATGAGCGTCTTTCACATCATAAGTGAAGTGGACGCTGCCGTTGTAGTTATGGCTTGGAGTGAAGGTGAAGGTCCCATCGTGGTTATCTTGAATCGAGCCATGATCAGCATGCAAATTCGCGATGGTGAGCTTACCTGTATCGTTGGCGTCTACGTCAACAGTATTTGCCAATAACTCGGTTGCTGTAATGGTTTGAGCCAGGTCTTCTTTGCCTGAATTGAGCTGTACTTCAGAAGCGCAGTAAGGTCGGTCGTTGCTACCGTGAATAGTAATGACAATATCGTGCGTTGTGCCATCTTTTGAATACACGGTAATGGTGTCAGTCAGGGTTTGATTTTCACCAAGCTGGTCAATGGTTGTGCCAACGGTTGTTTTGCGATTACCAACCCAATCAACACTTCCCGCGGTAACATGGTAATGCCAAGTGCCATCAGTATTTAATAGTAAATGTCCGTACTGACCATGATAAGAGTTATTCCAAGCGCCGCCTTTAGTATCGAATTGAGATTCATCGCTATCTGGGTCGCCAATATTCAATTTACCGTCAGCTGTTAATGCAGCCTGTCCCAGTTTCGCCATGCCTGGTTGGGCATAATCTGGGGACATGTTCTGTCCAGCATTACCTTCGGTTACGTCACCAGTGTCGACACCGCCGATAACGGCAGAGTTATTAACCCCTGTAATCGTAATTGAGAGGTTTTGTGTGCTGCTCGCATTATGTTCGTCTGTGACTGTCACGGGAACAGTCAGGGTTTTCGTGACACCTGATGCTAACGATTGATAGGTCGAGTGAGCAGGGTTGAAGCTATAACTGCCGTCCGGATTAACCACCAAACCATCAATCTGCGGTGCGCTGTACGTCAATGTCGCACCTGTATCTATATCGTGGCCAACCATTTGTCCTTTTAGAGTGCTTCCACCTTCGGTCACGGAGTGGAACTGTGCATTGATGGTTGGGGCATCGTTGGTTCCGTGAACTGTTAGCTCAATGGTGTGTGTGGTGCCATCTGCAGAACGTATAACCGCTGAATCGTGTTTAACTTCACCTTGCGCTAAGTTCTGTATATTGCGGTTGTCGAGCGTATAGGTGTAGTGGCCGTCGCGCATGAGCAGTATGTGCCCACCTAATTTGGTGTCGTAGCCAATACCTTGATAGGTTTGCGGACCAATATTCGGATCAAACTGTGCTTCTCCCGCATCAGGGTCTTGGATGTTTAATCTGCCGTCGTAATGCAATTGGTAGTGGGTATCGATGTAACCACGATCTTCAGTCACTCCCCTTAAGTCTGCCTTGGTTTGTGCGTCGGTAATAATCGCGTTATCTGGAGTGGCGGTAAGGTCGAACTTAGCTTGAGTACTGACGCTACCACCATGGCCGTCAACCACATCATAAGTGAGTCGAATTTCACCATTGAAATCTTTGTCTGGCGTGAAGGTATAGGTGCCGTCTTTGTTGTCAGTCAGGCTACCGTGGGTGGCTTGCAGATTGGTCACATGCAATATATCGCTAGTATCGACATCGCTGGCATGGGTTAGCAAATCAGAAGCCTTGATGGTGACTGGTTGATCCTCTTTTGCCGCAGGAAGCTGAGTCCACGCACTGACGATTGGTTTGTCGTTGCTACCTTGCACATCGATAACAATTTTATGGGGGACGGTCGCCCCGGCTGAATCGGTTGCGGTAATCCAGAATGATTCTGACTGATGTTCACCAGCCGCTAGCTTATCTGCCGCGCCGCCGGTTGAATTATCTAGCTGATAGTGCCATTGACCATGCTGATCAATCGACAGCGTTCCCCATTGGCCTTGTGGTTGATTGATTGCCCACGTAATGGTGTCGGACTTATCTAAATCCGTCTCGGTTAAACTCCCGGATGCATCAGGGGTTCCTGCCGTGTTTAAGCCCTGCTCGATGACTGCGCCACTTGAGGTGCCAGATACAACAGGGCGGTCATTGGTACCGTTAACAGTGACGGTGATTTGATGCGGTGTGCCGTCTGCTGAATGAACCGTGATGGTGTCGGTGGCCGTCGCGCCTGTGCCCAAGGCTTGCACGGCTGGGTTGGTGTTATCGAGATCGTAGGTCCAG